>JBGSJS010000036.1:0-29302 GCA_041741735.1 Desulfomonilaceae bacterium
TGAACCCGGATCCAGCCTAGTGTAACGTTCTCGAATTAAGAGTAGTATTGGGTGCCAAAATAGGCGTTTAATTACTGGACATCACCGGGCGATATTGCCACTCTAACTTGCAGAACGTGACACTAGTCAGCAGATTCATTCTGATACGAAGGAAACTTGATGATCGCTGACACGGATAGTTTATTGATTCTCGGCTTCGCCGGAGGCTTCGGTGGCGATTACACCACGACAGTCCTTTTCTTGGAGAGCACTGGCGTCCAAAACGAACGAATTTGCGCCTAAGATTCATGGAGGTTCTC
Organism: Desulfomonilaceae bacterium; assembly: GCA_041741735.1. Lineage (GTDB taxonomy): Bacteria > Desulfobacterota > Desulfomonilia > Desulfomonilales > Desulfomonilaceae > JBGSJS01. Next base: position 300 of record JBGSJS010000036.1, read on the forward strand.
ATCCCTGATGTCGAGACAACCCCACCTCTTCGACAGCCCCGAACAAAAGCCTCGCGGCCGGAAACGCCGTGCCGTTAAAGCTGCGGAGAAAGAACCGACAGGCACGGTCACCCTTCCGGTAGAGTATCTCACCCATCCCTTCGGGGATGAGAGCACGATAACCTTGTACCAAGGCGATTGCTTCACCGGCATGGAAGAGCTGATGGAGCCCGAGAGCGTCGATGTGGTGGTAACCTCGCCGCCGTACAACATCGGGGTGAAATACGGTACGTACGATGACAGGGTTCCCCGGGATGCTTATCTCGATTGGATGAACCGCTGGGGCAAACTGATCGGAAGGATTCTCAAGCCCCACGGCTCGCTGTTCCTCAACATCGGGTCCAAACCCTCCGATCCGTGGGTTCCCTTTGATGTGGCCGGCACGCTGCGCGAGACTTTGGTGCTGCAGAACGTGTTCCATTGGATCAAATCCATCTACGTGGAGAATTCAAGCTACGGCGAGGTAACCTCGCTTAACGTCGGTCATTTCAAGCCCATCAACAGCAAACGATTCGTCAACGATGCCCACGAATACGTCTTCCACTTCACCCGCTCGGGTATGGTGGAGCTGGACCGCCTGGCTATCGGCGCACCGTACAAGGACCACACCAATGTGGAGCGATGGAAGAGCGGCGGGTCGGGCGTCAGGTGTCGTGGCAACAACTGGTACATCCCCTATTCCACCATCCAGCGGCGCTCCACCGACCGCCCCCACCCGGCGAGCTTCCCGCCCGAGCTTGCCGAGATGTGCATCAAGATTCACGGACGCGAACGAGTCGCTCTGGTGCTCGATCCTTTCCTGGGGATCGGAAACACGGCGGTTGCCTGTGCAAGACTGCGGGTAAATATGGTAGGCTTCGAGATCGACGAGGATTACCTGAGTACCGCAGGGGAGCTCCTGGCGAAATGTCGGGACAACCCGCCCGAGACTGGAGACGGTCATGACCACAGCCAAGACGGATTCGCCGGAGCCGGCTCTGATAGAGGCCTGCGGAATGGGACAAGAGGAGATCGTAAAGAATCTCCTCGCCGCCGGAACCGACGTCAATTGCCGGGGGAGTGAAGGCTCCACGCCGTTGATCGAGGCCTGCTTCTGGGGCCACGTGAACATCGTGGGGGTGCTCCTGGTCAACGGGGCCGACGTCAACGCCAGGAACGACAGAGGCGAGACGGCCTTGATGGAGGCGTGCAGGGCCGGACATCTGTCCGTGGTGAGGCGGCTCTTTGCCGCAGGGGCCCAGGTCAATCCCCTTGAGGAAACATTCGGATATTACACCGCCCTGATGGAAGCCTCCGGTCGCGGCGACGAAGAGATGGTCAAATTGATGGGGCGGCGCCTTCTGGCCGAATCCATTCCCGCGCAGGCGATTTTGACCAAGGGGAATGTGGGGCTTATCAAAGCGGCTCGAAAAGGACGCCGCATTTCGCTTGAAGTGTTCCTCGACGCGGGCTTCGATGTCAACGCAAGCTACGGAAAGGGCCTTACGGCACTCATCGAGGCTTCGAGGGCGGGACATCTGGATGTGGTGCAGCTCCTCCTCCAGAAAGGGGCTAATGTCAACGCAGCCGACCACGACGGCAACACTGCGTTGATCGAGGCGGCCGGCGCAGGACAGGCTGCCGTGGTCAAGACACTGCTCGATCACGAAGCCGACGTGCACCAGGCCAACGCGTTCGGCAATACGGCATTGATGAAAGCCGCGTACAAAGGACATACCGACGTGGTGGAAGCCCTCCTCGAATCGGGAGCAGACGTCAACGCCAAGAACCAGAACAGCCAAACGGCATTGTCCATAGCAGCGTACACGGATCGCCTGGAAGTGGTGCGAACCCTGATTGCAGCGGGTGCGTGTTGCCCCGAGGATCAACCGGGAAAGAACGCGCTCGACGTGGTGCTCGGTAGTGCCCCTCCGGAGCTTGCCGACCTGATCTCCTCCGTCTCATGCCCCACGGAATCGGGTGAGAGAGACCTCCTCTCCATGCTCATACGAGTTCTGGAAGGGGGCGATAAAGAAAAGGTGATGAGCCTGTTTGATACTCAGGCAGGGGTGGAAATCGACGACCCGTTGGTCGCCACGGCTTTCGTCAAATCCGCGGGTGCGGGTCGAGCCGATGTGGTCCGGTTGTTGCTCGATATGGGTGTCTCCGTTGACGCAAGCGCCTTTACCGGAGTGACCCCGTTGATGGCCGCGAGCAGGAGAGGCCACCCTCACATGGTCAAATTGCTCCTCGAAGCCGGTGCGGACGTGAACCGCAAGGACGGGGTCTTCGAGACGACCGCCCTGATGGAGGCCGCTGCAAAAGGTCATGCTCAGGTGGTGAATTTGCTCCTCGATGCAGGAGCCGACCCCAATTCAACAACACTGGACGGAACGACGGCTCTGAGACTTGCGTGCGTGTACGGCCACGCAGGGGTTGTCCAGCTTCTCATCGACAGCGGAGCGGATGTGAACGTCAAGGAGAATATCTTCGGAACGACATGCCTCATAGAGGCGAGCCGCGCAGGTCACGAGGAAGTGGTGAGGATGCTTCTCGCCGCGGGGGCTCACGTTCACGTCAAAGAGGAGACCGGGCTCTCCGCATTGACCGAGGCCTCTATCCGTGGCCATTTCAAAGTCGTGAATCTTCTCAGGCTGTACGGAGCGGAATAGGCCCCGACCCGTGCACATCATGCCGCGGACGACGATTCCTTGTCGGTGAGGGGGGCGGGAAAAAGCTTGAAATCGGCCACGATCATCCGGAAGCCGTCAAGCTCGGCCTCCATCTCGTCAACGTATTTCTGCGCCTCCTCGTCGGCGCCCAGTCTTTCACGCAGCTTTTGCACCGAATCCCGCAACGACGATTCCGTGGACAATCCCAGAGCAACGATCTCCTGAATGTTGCTGGTAAGCCCGTTGATGGTCTCACCCAGCATCCCCAGCTCGTCTCTTCCACGCACGGGAATGGTCCGGCTCAGGTCTCCTTCTGAAATGACGTGAGAATGCTCCACCATTTGTTGGAGAGGGCCCGTTATTCTTCTCATGAACATGATGAGGACAATGAGGGTGACCACCGCCTGGACCGCGCACATGAGGAGCGCCTTGTCCCGCAGGGAATCGAGGGCCTCGACCGTTGACTTTATGACCTCAGCAGCTTCGCCGGGGTACGATGCCGCGGTTGCCGCAACCGGCGTCGCAGCCCGTATGGCCCAGATGAACTCAATGGTGATGAGGAGGGAGGCTGCGGCGATAAGACCGAAATATGACAGCATTTTTCTTTCAAGGGTGTAACGCTTTTTCATGGTAAAGCAGATTCCGATCTTTGAGTTTGGGATTCCGTTTCCGTGCGATTCCCCGCCGGGCTTGCCACACACAACTTCTCCGAGCGGGATTGCCACAGCCGTTCGGCTTGGCCGGCTCTCCGCACTCCCCTCATGTGTATCAGGGATGGAAGAAAAAGGGAAATGAGCCTCCCGGATGCACAGACTCGGCCGGCAATGAAAGAGCTTGTTTGACGGATATCGATCCTTCGAGTATGATAATATGATATTGACGGTTGTGTACTTGACCGCTCGGCAGTCAATCCTGCCTGGGGGGGGGAAATACACACGCGGACTGATACGGCGGCCGTGAAAGGCCGACTCAGCATTTGAGCAACCGTCCTTTTCCGAAGATACGAGAACCGGCAAAAAGCAATTGAGCCATTCCCGGCAGGACGGCAGGAGCAGGGGGATGAAACGGAAAACCGATTCCGGCGGCTCTCGATGGCTGTGGGGTGGCATATTCATAGTGGTTGCCATGGTGCTTTCGATTGCCGGATACGCGTACTACCGTCACGAGACGGCCCGAATCCGACAGGAAAAATACTCCGATCTTAGAGCCATAGCGAAGCTGAAGGTGGGACAGATCCGGCAGTGGCGCAAGGAGCGGCTGGGCGATGTGGCAAGGTTCTCAAAGGACCCTCTCTTCAGGAAAGCAGTACAAGAGTGGCTCAGAGAGCCGATCAACGCATCCCTCCTGGCAGATTTGAAGAAGAGCCTGGATGTCGTCGAGCACGAGTATGGCTATGCCGACGCACTCCTACTCGATACCGAAGGGCGTATTCTACTTTCTTCCGAGCCGAAGCCGGAGATCTTGGGACCTGTTGACCCGTGGGCCGTTCAAAAAACTCTCGCCGAAGGCACCCCGAGGTTGTGCAACCTGCACCGAGGCTCAGGAGACAATATTCTCTTGGATGCCGTGGGGCCTATCCTGGGAAACGACGGCAAGCCCATTGCCGTGCTGGTCCTGAGGAGCGACGTCAAATCCCTCCTCTATCCGTTGATCGAGCTGTGGCCGACTACCAGTCGCACGGCAGAGACTCTCCTTGTTCGCCGGGAAGGCGACCGACTCCTCTTCTTGAACAACCTGCGTCACCGCCCCAACACGGCGCTCACCTTCAGCCAACCCCTGACCCTCACCGACCTTCCGGCAGTTCAGGCGGTCAAGGGAGAACGGGGGCAATTTGAGGGCAAAGATTATCGGCGTGTGGACGTGCTGGCCGACCTGCGCCCGGTTCCCGACTCACCGTGGTTCATGGTGGCCAAGGTCGATGCCGACGAGATTCTGGAAGAGGCTCGGTACCGGGGCGGGGCGATCGTTCTCTTTGTCGTGCTGTTTGTCCTGCTCGCCGCGGCGGTGACGGCTTATGCGTATAGGCATCGACAGGCAGGCCTTTATGAAAAGCTGTACAGATGGGAACGCGAGCAACGGGAGATGCAGGAGGAATCCCGGACCATCCTCTACAGCATCGGAGATGCGGTGATCACCACGGACACGGCGGGCCTGGTGAAACAGATGAACCCGGTGGCCGAACAACTTACAGGGTGGCCGGAAGCCGAAGCCAAGGGAAAGCCCTTGACCGGGATTTTCAGCATCGTTAACGAAGATTCACGTGTCGTGGTGGAAGATCCGGTGCAGCGAGTGCTCCGCGAACGTACGGTGATCGGGCTTGCCAACCACACCCTTCTCATTTCACGGGACGGCGCGGAGTCTCCCATCGCCGACAGCGGCGCGCCCATTCGCGACGAGGAGGGCAACATCCTCGGTGTTGTGCTGGTCTTCCGCGACCGGACGGACGAGCGGAGGGCGCAAAGGGAGCTGGAGGAGAGTCGGGAGCGTTATCGGACCGTAGCCGACCACACGTACGACTGGGAATACTGGATAACTCCGGAAGGGAAGCTGGAATACTGCTCCCCGTCATGCGAGCGGATCACGGGCTATCGGGCGGACGAATTCATTGACGATCCCGGACTGCTGGCCAGGATCGTTCATCCCGAGGATTCGTCCCTCTGGGATCTGCACGAACGGGACGTCTCGCAGTCGGCGCAGGATAGCAGATATGACTATCGCATCACGACCCGATCCGGAACCGTCGTTTGGGTAGCTCACTGCTGCAGTCCGGTGTACGCGCAGGACGGCACATTCCTCGGACGTCGCGTCTCAAATCGCGACATCAGCGATCGCAAGCAGGTGGAGGCTGCACTCCAGGAGAGTGAGAAGAAATTCCGGCTCATGTACGAGGAAGCGCCCATTGCCTACCAATCTTTGGACCAGGAAGGGCATCTGTTGGATGTCAACAAAACATGGCTCGAATTGCTGGGGTACACCCGGGAAGAGGTTATCGGCAAGGAGTTTGGAGGATTCATGACTCCTAAATCCAAGGGGCGTTTCGAGCATACTTTCAAAGAGTTCTGGCGAAACGGCCAAGTGCATGGGGCCGAACACGAAATGGTTCGGAAGGATCAGTCGATCGTAGACGTCTCCATTGACGGAAGAATCACCAGCGGCGAAGACGGGGACTTTCGGCAGACGCATTGCGTCTTCCAGGACATAACATGGCGGAAGAAAGCGGAGGAGGCGCTGAGGGAAAGTGAGGAGCGATATCGGGCGACCTTCAACAACGCAGCCGTCGGCATCGACCTCGTGGACGGGGATGGAAAATTTCTTGAAGTAAACGGCGCCCTGGAGCGCTTCTTGGGATACACCCAAGGAGAACTCAAGAATCTCACAGCCTTGGACGTCACCTACCCTGACGATCTCGATCGATCGAGGGAGATGCTTGATGCCCTCGTGAAGGGGGAGAGACCGGGCTACAGATTTGAGAAGCGATATGTGAGAAAGGATGGGGCCGTCGTTTGGGCAGACACCTCCGTATCCGCGATCCGTGGAACTGATGGAGAATATAGAGCTACAGTGCGGGTTATTGCCGACATCTCTCAGCGAAAAAAATCCGAGGAAGCGTTGCTGCGGCTGGCAACGGCCGTGGAGCAGGCCTCGGAGGCTATTGTAATAACCGATCCCAACGGGATCATTGTGTATGTGAACCCCGCGTTCGAGCGCATAACGGGATACTCTCGTGAAGAGGCCGCGGGAGTCAACCCGCGCATTCTGAATAGCGGTCGCCATGACGGTGAATTCTACCAAGACATGTGGAAGACGATTGCCGGAGGGAACATCTGGAAGGGCCATTTCATCAATAAGAAGAAGAACGGCACTTTGTTCGAAGAGGATGTATCCATTTCCCCGGTAACAAATGAATCGGGACAAATAGTTAACTACGTGGCCGTCAAGAGAGACGTCACCAACGAGGTATCCCTCCAGAAGCAGCTTCTCCAGGCTCAAAAAATGGAAGCCATTGGGACTCTGGCCGGAGGCATCGCCCATGACTTCAATAACCTTCTACAAGTGACGCTGGGATATTCGGAACTGCTCCTGTCGGACAAATCAGACGAAGACGACGAGTACGGCGATCTTCAAAAAATTGTCCACGCCGCTCGCAGCGGAGCCGATCTTGTAAGGAGCCTGCTCGCGTTCAGCAGAAAGGTCGAGCCCAACCCTATCCCCATGAGTCTGAACAACCAGATCAAGCACGTGGAGAAACTCCTGCGCCGAACCATTCCCAGGATGATCGATATCCGACTGGAGCTGGAAGAGGACCTCGAGCGGACCAACGCGGATCCGGCTCAGATCGAGCAGGTGCTCATGAACCTCGCCGTGAATGGGAGAGATGCTATGGGCGAAGAGGGCACGCTGACCATTCGAACCGAGAATGTGGCCCTCGACCAAGAGTACTGCCGACTCCATGTTGAAGCTCAACCCGGCGACTACGTGCTCTTGTCCATTTCCGACACGGGACAGGGAATGAACCAGGATACGTTGCAGCACATCTTTGAACCGTTTTACACAACCAAGGGAATAGGGAGAGGCACGGGACTGGGACTTGCCATGGTGTACGGGACGGTCAAGCAGCACGGCGGACATGTGTCCTGTTACAGCGAGCCGGGACGGGGAAGCACGTTCAAGGTCTATTTACCGGCTATAGTTACGGGGCCCGAAGTGTTTGCAGAGCCTTTAGAGGAGGAGCCGCTTCTGGGCACCGAGACGGTACTGCTGGTCGATGACGAGGACGCTGTCCGTGACCTGGGAAAACGGATACTTGAAAAAGCAGGGTATGCGGTCTTGACGGCACCCAACGGTCGAGCGGCTCTGGACTCCTACGCCTCTAAACGGGACGAAATAGACCTTGTTGTGCTCGACCTTATCATGCCCATCATGGGCGGCAAGGACTGTCTAAAGGAGATTCTCGGCATCGATCCCCAGGCAAAGATTATCATATCGAGCGGTTTTGCGGCGGATGCCTCCGCAAAGGATTGTATCGCGCTCGGAGCCAAGGGATTCGTGGCCAAACCGTTCAGATTCAAGGAGATTCTGAAGCTGGTCCGCGCGACCCTGGACGAAGGCTGAGGCCGTTTCGCAATTCAACAAGTAATTCGGACGGGATGACAGGGAAAGGGTAAGGCCGATTGCAGATACCTTATGGCATGAACCGAGCCTTACCGATGAACCCGACACTCCCGCAGGTGTTCGGTGCCGTTCGTTGCATACGATTCAGCGGCGCTGGATTACGTATTCACAACGGAGCGCCGGTGGGTTCTTCTCCCCGCTTTGCATATCGACCATTTACGATTTCTTCAGCTCTTCAATCACTTCTTTGACTTCTTCAGTTCATCAATCATTTCTTCGACTTCTCCGTATCCCTTCTCATAGAACTTCATTTCATCGGGCTCCAATTCCCGGAGCAGCCGGAGAAACTCGCCTGCATGTTCACGCTCTTCGTCGGCGATGTCTATGAGTACTGTTTGAGCCAGTTTGTTGTCGGTCGATTCGGCCAACTGCATATAGAGTTGTATGGCCTCGTATTCGGCAGCTACCATGTACCGAATGGCCCGCACGAGCTCGGAGTGGGTGAGCTTTCTGTCGTGTGCCAATCCTGCAAAAGGATGCGCAAATTCAGGCATGGAAAAACCTCTTTCTGTTGGAATCCGCTTCTGCGGAAATGATCGTTTGATTTACCGGTTTTCATCAATCGGCTCTGTACCGACTCCGAAACCCTAGAGCCGGTTGGCGGGCTCGACGGAGAGTGCTGCAGAAGCACCTCCGCCGGTGCGGCGCTCTGACGATTACGCGGCATCACTGCTTTACCTGAGAAGCGGCGAGTGCCGACTCTTTAGCCCGGGCTCCTCGTTCTATCTCGGCAATAGTGATCTCGGCATCTCCGTAAAACAGGTCCGATAAGAGCACCCCGGCGGCTTCGATGTCCGCGGAAATGAATTGGGGGCGTCCTTGCATCTCCGCCTCGTCCAGTGCGAGGTCGATTTGAGCCTCGATCCTCGTTAGGTTACTCTGTGTTTCTGCAAGATACCGATCGCGACGCTCAATGTTTCTCAAGCGTTTCTTCAAAATACCCAGCGTGGCTTCTTTTGACTCCCGCAGCGAATCCGACAAATCGCCTTTGCCGAGATCGGATTCCAGCGCTTCGGTTTCCTGACGAATCGCATGCTCCACTCGCACGGTTTCAGGTTTGTGGAGACTCTGCTCGGCAACGAGAAGCTTCAAGTACACCCAGATCAGATCCCACAATGCGAGTCTGTTGGCCTCGAGAACCGACTCTTCGGCTTTGGCCACGATTTGCATTTCGATAATGCGCCTACATTTGTCCTCGATGCGCTGCAATTTTTCGCGGGAGTCGCGAGACAAGTAGCGGATGAGCGTCGCCCGTTCGGCCTCCTCGTCACCATGCTCGACAATTCCCTCCCGAAGCTGTACCCATTTTTGAAACCCGCTGTTTGATGCCAATCCGAAAAGATAGGCCGCCTCCAGTCCCAGTCCGAGCAGCCAGAAGCCCGGATGACCCAGTCCAAGCACGGCAAATCCTATCAATGCGAGCAGATTCACCGGTATGGGGCCCAAGCTCCGGATGTCCGGTCTGTACCAAAAAGCGGCTTTCAGGTAGTCCCACAAATCGGTCGGACCTCCCGCGGACACGGTCCGCAATCGTAATGAGAGAAGGCTTCCGTGATGCAGTCGTCATCGTGGATCATTCCGGCGGCAACCGCAGCTCACCTGACGCGCTGGTTTCGTAGCCACGATGCGAGCAGGTTGTTAATCACTTCAGCCTTCGGCGTATCGCACACTGAAGGAATGTCTATCTTCAGCCCGTATTGTTGGTACACCACAAAGGGGCTGGATGCAAACTTGATTGCGACCGCGGGATTGCCTGGCCTGAAACCGTGTACGAGCGACCGCTTCTGTATCGGCTCGCTGAGCAGAAACTCGAGAAACGTGTTGGCGGCCTCTCGCTGCTTACCAGAGCTCCAGGGAACATTGAGGATATAGTACGGGTTGTCGTTCCACGCATTCCTGTGCGGATAAACCACCCGGAGGGTCCCCCATCTTCCTTCGGCATTCTTAAGGTAGTCGATGGCTACGTTCTCGTAAACCATCAGCGCGTCATATGTTGAAGGGCCCTTGAGCACCATGTCTTTCATCATGGTTCCCGTGCTGTGGACCAGTCCGCCCACTGCTCGTTCAAAGCCCTGCAACCAATCCTGAAAAGGAACGCTGAGGATCTCTTTGAGTGTCAGGTCCCGACAGAGGCCGTGATAGTCGTACGCCATGAGAACGAGCGTCATCAGACCGCTGTTCGATCGGTTGGGATCGGTATGGCCGAACTTGAAAAACCCCCATTCCGGCTTGTCCGCGATGGCGTCCCAGCCGCCCTTCTCTTTGAGGGCTTCGCCGACGGTCTTGAAAGAGAGCTCTTTGAACTTGCCCAGGAACGCCTGATATCGCTCTTCCCAGATGACAAAGACCATCGGAGTCAGCGCAAGGTTTTCGCCTCTGACTATCGGGTCGGACCCGTGCTTCACCTGCCAATCCTGCACGAACGCATCCTTGTACATGGCGCTTGCCGGAGACCAGACGTGGATGCGCTCGTCCCCGGAGAGAACGGCTCTGGCTCCTTCCAGCGATCCCATGGGAATGAGCTTCACTTTGATGTTCTTCCCCTGAGGCGCCTTGGCAAACTCTTCCACAGCCCACTGAAGCCACCGCTCCTTTTCCGTGCCATACGCGATGCCTATCTGCACGGCTTTCTTTTCAGCCTTGGGGACAGGAATCGGCGGCGAGGCCACCCCGCTCGGGGCGGCAATGTCCGTGTTGCGCTGGGTGAACAGGTAATAGGCGCCGGCAAGACACCCGACAATGAACAGCAGAATTGTGATCTTACCTGCCACCGTAAGTTTCGACGATTCGCTCATCAGGGTCTCCATATGATACGATAAAAAGCGTTTCCCAAGGTTGACGCACGGCAGATGCTTGCCTCAGAAAAACGTTGAGATAGTCTCGAAAACCTTTCGTATGTTCTGAGGGGTACCCTTGTAGCTCTTCACTTTTGTGGCTTCGGCGATTCGTTTGAGGACACGGAAATCGGCATCGGACCCATATGCAATGGTGAAGACTCGGACGTTCTTGGCTTCGCCCTCGTACCGAATTTGGCCGATCAGGTTCTCCAGGGATAAGGAGCTGTCCCTGTCCAACCCGTCGGTCAGCGCAACGATTGCCAATATCCGATCGGAAGTCCGTTTCTTGGCGAGGTGCTCGTAAGCCTTGCTTACAGCGTCGTAGAAAGCCGTCCCGCCGTCGGCAAACAGGGAATCGATCCGTCGGTCGATCCGCTCACGGCCGTCCTTCATGAGAACGTCCTTGTCGGTCCAGGCCACACGGGTGTTGAATGCGATCAGGGAAAGGCTGTCCTCGTCTCCCAGCATCTTGACGAGCTCTTTGGCCCCTGCCTTTGCATACCGGATCTTGTTGTCGTCCTGCATACTTCCCGAGGTGTCGAGCACCAGCACCACGTCGGTGTGCTTCTTGTGCCGCTTCCACAGGTTGACAATAGCGTCCATAACCGGGACGGAGGGCACTTCGAGCGTCGTCTTGGGCTCCTTGGGATCGACACCGTGCTCGGCATCGAAGGGGGCCGTCAGGGGAACCTCGACAAGCGACGGCCGGAATCCGTAGAGGAGTGCTCTTTCCTGCCGAGGCCGCGCCAAGAGGTAGCCGAGATACATTTCAGCGGCTTCTCGATGTTCCGGTGTGACCCACTCTCGCTCAACGATTCCGGCAGGGTGATCGCTCCAGAACGTGCCCTCGACGGGATATATGGCTACGATCGGGAACGGAAGATTGTATTTGGGATCATACGATTCTATCACCATGTTTTCGTAAAGGACTGCGGCGCTCAGGTAGGCAGGACCTTCAGAGAAAAGCCTCTTTCCGAAGAAACCGGTAGAGCTCCCGTAATGAACCACGGACTTCTCGATGGCCTCCAGATACTCACCCACTTTCGGGTTCAGAACGTCTTCGACGGTCAGGTTCGATCTCTTACCGGCTCCGGCGTAGACCTCCGCCAGGAGTGATATGAGCCCGCTGTTGCTGAACTGGGGGTGAGTATGGCCGAACTTGAATTTCCCCCATTGGGGCTTACCGTAGGCAGCCCAACCTTCGTCCTTGGAAGCCATGGCGAGAATATCGACCCATCCAAGCGGCCGTCGGCCCCAACCGAGCGCCTCTGCCATCGGCTTCCACATTGCTATAACCACAGGCGAAAGCACCAGATTCCGGGTGGAGCCGACCAGCTTTCCCCCCGTCTTCTGGAGAGATTGCGAATTTCCCAGTTTGACGAACGCTTCGGAAGCCGGGCTGATCAGATGTGCTTTCAGAGTACCGGACAGGACTCCATCCACCGTTTCGCCGGAACCCATGGGGACTGCCTTGACATGCACGGTCTTTCCGGTGCTCGTCTTGTGTCCGGCCTTGTTGAAACCGGCAGTTACATCCTTTATCCATTCTTCCTTTTCCGAGCCGTATACAAAGAGCAATTCCGTACCGGCAGGTTGCGCGGCACGCCGGCCCTTACTCACGGCCTTGTCGGTCTTATCCGCGGCCTGTTCCGAGTTGCAGCTCAGCAGACAGAGAGCCTGCAGCACAAGCGCAAACAGGAACAAGCCTTTGAGAATCCGCCTCGTGACTCTGCAGATTCCGGGCTCACTGTCGATCGTGTTGTGCCCTTCCATTCGGGCCCTCCTCCCACAAATGCATCAGTATCGGTCGGAAACGCGGGAACCGTCCACGGGGCTTTTACTTTGACGCAAACACTCGCGACGGAGTATACTGCGTTGCAGCATCGTAATCAACGGCGCATCGGTTAGGAATACGTTAGGAACCGAAATGCCGACTTAAGCCCTTCGTGCGGTCCGAGCGGAGCGAGCCGCTCATCGGATGGGATATGAAACTCACGTGCCTCTCCATAGAATTCACTCCCGGCAATGTGGAGCCCGCATTCCATGGAGATTGCATGCAAGGGATCTTGGGAAGTGTCGGTAAGAGAAGCCGATTCACCTAGTGGCTCAGACGCCTACTCTATTTGTCTTAACGGCCTGCGCTGAAATCCTGCTGAATACCCAACTTGACCATCTTCTTCCACAGTGCTTGCCGACTGATCCCCAACAGCTTTGCCGCATCGATCTTCTTGCCCTTTGTTTGCTTCAATGCATTCATGACAGATTGTAGCTCCCCGCCGGTCGCTGTCTCAGGGATGTGCGCCGCAGCACCCCCGCCCGAGGTTATGGTATCCGGTAAATTGATTACTTCGATGCATTTGGTGCGACTTACCACGAACGCATATTCAAAGGTGTTGATGAGCTCCCGGACGTTTCCCGGCCAATGATAACGCAATAGTGCGTCCATTGCCTCACGGCTGATGTCGTGGATGGTTTTGCCCGTCTTCAACCGGTTCTCTTCAAGCAGGTGAGCGATCAACAGGGGTAGATCCTCAAGCCGTTCCCTGAGCGGAGGGAGACGGATGGGAATGACGTTGAGACGATAGAAGAGGTCTTCCCGGAATTGATTTGCGGCAATCATGGCAGGCAGATCCCTATGGGTGGCTGAAATTATCCTCACATCCACTTTGATCGGCAGACTCTCTCCCACCCGCTCGAACTCCTTCTCCTGGAGAACCCGGAGAATCTTTACCTGCATGGATAAGGGAACGTCCCCGATTTCATCGAGAAAAATGTCCCCTTTATGTGCCAGCTCGAACCGTCCCTTTCTTGCCCTGTCCGCGCCGGTATAGGCTCCCTTCACGTGTCCGAAAAGCTCGCTTTCCAGCAGGGATTCGCTGAGAGCGGCGCAGTTGACTTTCACGAAAGGACCGTGCTTGCGCTTACCCAAATTGTGGATTGCTGCGGCCACCAGCTCTTTGCCCGTTCCGCTTTCCCCATAGATGATGATAGGGGCGTTGGACTGCGCGGCATCGGTTATGAGGTCAAAGACGCCTTGCATCGCACGGCATTTTCCGATGATCCCCTGGAAACTGTCCTTGCCCTTCAGAATGGAGCTTAGCCTCGCTATGCGCTGGTCCCGTTCCACGATCTCGCTCAAATCCATGAGGGTCTCTACCGCTCCCGTAACCCTCCCTTCCTTAGTCACCACAGCGGAAGCGTTCTTCATGATGGGAATGATGGCTCCATCTTTCCTCTTCATATTGCATTTTCGTCGCTCCACCTGTTTCGTGTCGAAAAGATCGCAGGAAAAGCCGTTGCCGCCGGTTCCGCATCGAGCGGAGCAGTTGTCGCAATTGAGGATCGTGCAGGGACTTCCGATGAGCTCTTCCCTGGAATAACCGGTTATCGCCTCTGTCGCCCGATTCACGGAAACGATCATCCCGTCTCCGTCCACCACCATCAGACCGTCCATCATGGTCTCCACGATGGTTCTCCAGAAGCTCACCATTTCTTCACGCTGCATTGTCGGGGCCTCCATAACGGGAACGTAAACCCATAGTTAACCCCTCAATTGACGTTTGTCAACAACAGGTAAACCGAAAAGTTGACAGTTTACGGGTGGCGCCGGCACGACGGATAGGCCCCTCAAACCCGTGGTAAACCGTATGTAGTTGAGATTACAGGCAGACTTAATTACCGCTTCTGAATCGGACACACTTGGCATAGGTGTTGCTCAATCCCGGAGCGGCACGGGAAACTATGCTGCGGGGACATATCATGGACAGCAGAGACCTGGCACGTTTGAAGGCGGCCAAAGTGATGGATGCCCGATGGGCTCCATGCCCTCTCCCGCTCCTCCAGGCCAAGGAAGGCATCGGCCAGGTAAGAACGGGTGAGGTATTGGAAATCCGGTCTCATGACCCGGGAGCTCCGGGGGACATCTCGGCATGGGCAGGAAAGGCGGGACATGAATTCCTCGGTTTTTTGGATTCGGCGGGATACGACCGAATCTTCGTCAGAAAGAAGAGTCGGTGAGAAGAGAGCAGCACACTTCGCCCCGGCCTGGGTCGGGGCAAACCGTAGGAGGAAGAGATGATCGGTACTGCGAAGAAACCTGAAGCGGAGATTCTTGAAGCAGTGGGCAAGTACCAGAAGATTATCGTTGCCGGCTGCAATGGATGCGCCAAGGCTTGTAAAACCGGCGGTGATGCCCAAGTGGCCGAAATGGCCGACCATTTACGAAAACATGGCAAAGAAGTTGTACTTGAAGTCACCCCGGAGCGCACCTGTTACATCAATCACACCATGGCCGGGCTTGAAGGAAAGGATGAGGAGCTCAAGGCGAGTGATGCGATCCTGGTACTCGGGTGCGGGGGAGCCGTACAGGTGATGCGGCAGGCCACGGAAGAAAAGGGCTTGACCATCCCGATTAAGATAGGCCTGGACTCGGTGGGGCACATGGATACCGTCGTCGCGGGAGCCCTTGCCATCGAGCAGTGTCAGGAGTGCGGGGAATGCGTGCTGAACGAGACGGGGGGCATCTGCCCGGTCACTAAATGCGCGAAGAGCCTCATGAACGGGCCTTGCGGCGGGGCAGAGAACGGAAAATGCGAGGTGGATCGCGATCGAGACTGCGCATGGATATTGATCTACGACCGCTTGAAGGCCCTCGGGGAGCTCGATTCCCTGTCAGCCTACCACGAGCCCAAAGACTATGAAAAATCCAACAAACCTCGGTCTCTGAGACTGTCTTGAGAGAGGGAATTGCCATGAAGATAACTGACTTGTTTTCTCAAGGAGCGTACGTGCTCACCAGTGAAGTCGGTCCGGTGAAAGGATGTGTGAGGGACCTCGGGGACGGAGCCACACCTCAGTGCCTTCAAGAAGCCGAGCTTCTGCGCAACCACGTTCACGCAATCAACGTTACCGACAACCAAAGCGCAGTGATGCGTTTGGGGTCGCTGGCCGCGTCGGTCAAGCTCAAGGAGCGGGGCATCGAGCCCATCTACCAGATAACATGCCGCGACCGCAACCGTATCGCCTTGCAATCGGAGCTCCTCAACGCGTGCTCCCTTGGCATTGACAATGTCCTGGTCCTCACCGGCGATCACACCACCCTCGGCGACCATCGCTCGGCCAAGCCCGTTTTCGATCTCGATTCGGTTCAGCTCCTGAAGATAGCCGATGGGATGAAAAAGGGTCACGACTTGGTGGGACACGACCTTAGCCAGGCTACTGACTTTGCTTTAGGCGCGGTCGTCAATCCGAATTTCGAGCCCCTCGATCTGCAAATCATCAAAATGCAGAAGAAAATCGATGCAGGGGCACAGTTCTTCCAGACGCAAACCGTATATGACCCTGCGCTTTTCGAGAAGTTCATCCGGAAAACGGAGGGGTTCGGTGTCCCGATCCAGCTTGGAGTTGTTCTCGTCAAGTCTGAGCGGATGGCCCGGTTCATGAACGAGAACGTCGCGGGTATCACCGTTCCGGACGGATGGGTTAAGAGGCTCCAGGGAGCCCCGAAAGGCGGAGCGAAAGAATTGTGCGTCGAAATGACTGCGGAACTGCTCGGTAAACTGGCTCCCATGTGCCAGGGAGTTCATTTCATGCCGCTGGGCTGGTCGGACATCGTCCCGGGCATCATCGCCGCGAGCCTCAACGGCAACGCGCGAAGGGCATGACCGAGATCGGTTAAGAGTCGGTCGAGCGATCGGGTCTTCCGGCAAAGAGAAGATGTCGGTACCCGGGCCGGGGGAGATCTGCCTGCGATTCCCGGCAACGCTCGACCGATTTCGCTCTGTCGGAAATCCGACTCTGAATCGTAACGGGAAGAGGAGGGATCTTATGGCCGAGTTCACTTCGTACGATTCCAAACGGGTCGAGGTGCTGGGAGAAGTGATTGAATCGTTTGCTCTCGCAATCCCGGACGATTTGCAAAATTTCGGGATTGCCGCTCTGAAAACCTTTGGAATTCAGGATGCCGATCCTGCAGGATTTTACCAGGCGCAGCCTTTTCTTGACGCAATGAGGAGCATCGCAGAACGGATGGGACGGAACATGATGACGCGCATAGGGGAGCGCATAGCCCTCCGCGTCAACCTTCCTCCGGAATGGAATCGTCTGGAGGCGGCTCTGGAAGGATTGGACCGAGGCTACCACTCAAAATACAGGGGCGGAGAGATCGGCCATTGGCAATACGTCCATCAAGGAGGCGTCGGAGGACTGACTCGTGGGACCATGATAAGCACAAACCATTATTGTTGTGCTTTTGACCGAGGAGTCTTGGAAGGTTTTGCCAAGCGGTTCAGACCTGACGGCATCACCGACGTGGTGGTTCGCCATGACGATTCGCAACCATGCAGAAGAAA
Source organism: Desulfomonilaceae bacterium (assembly GCA_041741735.1). Taxonomy (GTDB): domain Bacteria; phylum Desulfobacterota; class Desulfomonilia; order Desulfomonilales; family Desulfomonilaceae; genus JBGSJS01. The sequence goes on from JBGSJS010000036.1 coordinate 17,349, forward strand.
TGGGGCGGACTCCTGCACCTACGTCGTCACCTGGGCGTAAGATGACTGACGCATGCCCTTTTGCAACCAAAGAGGTGACATTCCGGGAATGACGGCTTGTCTCTGAAGCGAAATGAGGTCGTGCCGTTCGTAGCGGATGAGACATGCCGTCATAATTGTCGATATGATCGCGAAACGGTGTCGGGGGTAGATTTCCGGAACAACCGACTTCAATGATCCTTACTCAACGCCGGCCCTATCCTACGGTTTTGCCGCGTCGCTCCGGTAATGTACACCGGACGCGACGGATCCTCGCGGGGCAATCAGTTGAAGGATCGTGCGAGGCTCCCATAGGGAGCACCGATGAAAGATGTCGAGGAATAGTTGTCATCCGGCCTACCCTCCTATTATAATCATATCTCAGGGGTAACAACCAAACCCCGAAAGGAGGCTACACGATGGCGGAAGCCAAGGAATCCTGTGTGAAACCGTCCAAAGGGCCGATCCTTCCTCCGGAAGCGATTGAGGCCGTCTCGACTGGAACCCTAGAGCGAAGGGAGGCATTGAAAATGATCGCACGCGTGGGCAAGCCTGCCCCGGACTTTGAAGCATCGGCGTACGCCGATGGAGGCTTCAAGAACATCAGATTATCTGATTACAAAGAGAAATGGGTTGTGCTCTGTTTCTACCCCGGTGATTTCACCTTTGTTTGACCCACCGAGCTCGCGACAGTTGCCGCGAAGCACGACGAGTTGAAGAAACTCGGTGTTCAGATCCTCTCAATAAGCACTGACAGTCGTTTCACCCACAAAATTTGGCAAGAAGAAGAGCTCTCCAAGATGGTTCCGGGCGGTGTGCCCTTTGCCATGCTTTCGGACCCCGGAGGAGAGATCGGCAAGGTCTACGGAGTTTTTGATGAAGAATCGGGTGTTGACATACGCGGCCGATTTCTGATCGATCCCGACGGTGTAATTCAGGCCATGGAAGTCATGTCCCCGCCCGTGGGGAGAAACATTGAAGAGTTGATCCGGCAAATCATCGCATTCCAGCATGTCAGAAAGAGCGAAGGCGCGGAGGCTACTCCGGCAGGATGGCAGCCGGGAGACCCGACATTGAAACCCGGACTCGACCTCGTGGGCAAGGTCTGGAAGGAGTGGAAACCGAAACAATAGCAATCCCGCTGCAGAGTTAAGGGCAACTGTGCAAAAGAAGCTCGCTCTGTGGTAAGATTGTGGCGTATATTCGCAATCAGGGAAATGACTTTGCGACACGGACGGTGTGTCTCTGAAGCGAAGTGTGGTCTTGACGTTCGTAGCGGATGAGACATGCCCTCGGTGCCGCTGTTCGATCGCAAAATGGTATTACCGTATGGGGCTGCACTATGTGATTCAAAGGGAAGACTCTCGGAATTCCGATACCGGTCTCGGAGTCTTCCTCTCCTCACGAGAGCGAAAGGTTCACGACGGCATGGCCGATACTGTCACGAGAAAATTCCGCTGCATGAAATGCGACCATGAATGGGAGGTCCCCTTTGGCCGGGGCCGTCAGATAGTCTGTCCCAAATGCGGCTCCATGAACATTCGGCGGACTAATCCGGGCGTTCTCCCCCCTTGCCGTCGTTGTAGGAGAGGCAAAGCCTGGGGGCGGTGCGAGCATACGGATGAGTAAGGCGAGATCTTACGCAAAGGTTGCACTTTGTTCGGTCTTTGTGAACCTCGTCCTCGTGGCGTTGAAGTACGTTCTGGGAGAGATGTCGGGAAGCCTGGCTCTCAAGGCCGACGCCGTCCATTCTTTCGCCGACGTGATATCCGCGCTGACCATGTTCGTGGGAATAGTTATTTCCGACAGAAAAACCAAGATGTTCCCCGAGGGTCTCTACAAGGTGGAGAACCTCGTGGCTCTCCTCTCGGCCCTCTTCATTCTCTATGCCGCGTTCGAGATCGGATCGGCCGCTCTTCAGACCGGAAATTACTCGGAGCTCACCCATCTTCCCCGGGTTGTGGGCGGGATAGTGCTCATCATAGGTATCGCCTTTGTCTTTTCTCGATACGAATTGCGGGTAGGCCTGGACGTCGGCTCTCCCAGTCTCGTGGCCGATGCAAAACATGTTTACACCGATCTCCTGTCCACAGGCGTCATACTCATCTCGATTATAGGAGCTCGGCTCGGATATCCCCTGGACCGTTACGTAGCTCTATTTGTAGCGGTTCTGGTGGCCCGGACCGGCATTCAGATCATGATCGACGCGGTCAAAGTCCTGTTGGACGCTACACTCGACCACCGAACCCTCAACGAGATTAGTAAAATCATGGAGAGCCATCCGGATGTGGCAGAAACGGTTAGTGTCGGGGGTCGCAGCTCGGGACGCTACAAGTACGTTGAGATCTCCCTGCAGATGCACACACGTTTGCTGCGGGAGGCTCATGAAATCGTCTCACATTTGGAGGAAGAAATACTCGACCGGTGGCCCGAGATTGAAAAAATAGTGATACATTACGAGCCCCGCCGTAAGGAGAAGTGGCGTATCGCCGTTCCCGTGGAGGTTCGAGCCTACTCGCCGCCGGACGAGAATACCAAGCTCGCGGACCATTTCGGACAGGCCCCGTACTTTGCCGTCCTGTCCAAAGACGCGGTCACGGGACAGGTCGGCGTGGAGACGTGTCTGGACAACCCCTTTCGTGAAGTCGATCGTCAGAAAGGAGTGAAGGCTGCGGAGCTCTTGGCGGAATACGGGGTTGACGAGGTGATCGGTCGCATGAACCTGGATGGGAAGGGCGCCGGTTATGCACTTGAGGCGTTCCAGATAGTACATTCCGTCACTTCCGTGGAGGCTCTGCCGGACCTCATGGACTATCTGGTGCGAGAAACGTGAGGGTTGTCCGGCAGCGGGGAGATCCGGCTCAATAATCAGCGAGGTGTCGGCAACATGCGTGACATTGGCTTCGCACAGGCACTGGATTTGGCGCGGAAGAACATATCGACGTTGGGCCACGAGACGGTCCCTACCTCCGAGCTGGTAGGCCGTGTCTGCGCAGAGGATGCGATAGCCCTTATCGACTATCCGTCAACGGATTCGTCCCTCAAAGACGGGTACGCCGTGGTTTCTCGGGAGGTGGCTCACGCCGATGAAGAGAACCCGGTCGTCCTCAAAGTCACTGGTATCCTCGGAGCCGGTGATCCTTGTCATTTGGCGGTGACTCCCGGACATACCGTGAGAGTGCTCAGCGGAGCTTCCATCCCCGGAGGCGCCGATGCAGTCCTGGCTGAAGAATTCGCCCGTGAAGAAATCGAAGAGATCAAGGCCTTTGCCTGTGCCGAACGGGGAAGAAACATTCTTGTCAAAGGTTCCGAAATCAGCGAGGGAGAGCTCCTTGTCAGCGCGGGCGAGGTACTCACTCCCGCCAAAATAAGTTTGGCCGTCGCCGGAGGAATCGAAGGGGTGTCCGTCTTTCGCAGACCCACCGTGGGACTTCTGGCCACGGGAGACGAGGTGATGCTGCCGGGCAGACGGCCGGAAAAAGGGAAGCTTTTCGCGAGCAACCTCGTGCTGCAGGATGCATGGGTGCGATCGCGCTCAATGACCACCATTGTCCGTCAAGCCGGCGATTCCTTCCCCAGCCTGACTTCGGCAGTGGAATTCATGCTTTCTCAATGTGACATCCTTATAACATCCGGAGGCGCATGGAAGGGAGACCGCGACCTGATCGTCAAAGTCCTCGACCAGCTCGGCTGGGACATGCTCTTCCACAGGGTGAGGATGGGGCCGGGAAAGGCCGTGGCTATGGGGCTCCTCGGAGGAAAACCGGTATTCTGTCTTCCCGGCGGCCCGCCATCCAACGAAGCAGCGTTCCTTCTAATAGCCTTTCCTGCGGTTCTTCGCATGGCCGGGCACAACGGGTCTCCGTACCTTCTGTCCACGGGGGTTTTGGACAAGGACGTGGGTGGACAGAGCGATTGGACCCAAATCATCCATTGCAAAGCGGAGAAGCGGGATCGTACAACGTCCCTGACACCGCTTGATTCGAAGAAGCGGCTCCGCTCCATGGCGAAGGCGGACGGATTGGTACTGGTGCCGGAGGGAGTGGAGTCGATACCGGCCGGTACGTCCGTGGAATTCATCTCTCTGGCCGATGAGCGGGTAAAGAGCAAAGGAAGCTCTTCCAATGCGGACGGCATGAAGCTCTGAGTACCGGCCTAATCACGCCGACGCACTCTTGACCGTGTGACAAGATGAGAGTGGAAGGGAATGCAGTTTCGAGCGGATGCCCAAAGCTACGCCGGACTGTGCCTGGGGAGAGCAACGGCCTTGCCCCAGGCATCGGCTGTAAGGATCTTTCATTGCTGTCAGTGTAACCTCCATCGGGCCCGAGACGATGCAGCGACATGCCTAGAATTCTCCAAGGACTTGTGCACTGCCCCAGTAGTCAACTTCCACAAGGTAGGACTTTCCCGTTGCATGATCGATGATGTATCGCACTTGCGGGCCTCCCATGGGAGGCTGGTACCACCCGGTGGTCGCCCGGGCAACCTGAATGAGGTAATCGATATCGGGCAGCTTGGTGTCGCCTGCCGTAGCTGATGATGTCATTATTCCCGTCAGCAGCAGGACTGCCGCAAAGAGACTCAAGATAAAGCAATTAGTTGATTGGCGGGTCATGTTCGTGTCTCCTCTTTCCCAATTCTCACTTTACAGGATGCAATCCGGAACAGAACGATTCCAGGTATAGTCATATTTGCCGCCATCGATCGGGAAAGCCTCACGCGGCCGGCCTACCCTTTTACGGACGCACCTTCCCATGTCCGTGGTCTTTGATCCGATACGGTCCGTGTTGTCATGCGGGTGTGGGTGTACAAAGCATGAGGTGAAAACCGGTTGACGTCTCCTGCGCCGGTGGAGTAGTGTCGGCGAGTTATAGTGGCGCGCCTTGAAAACTGAGGGAAACGAAAAGAGCCTTGGGATTACCGGGAAGTCTACGGATGAGCTCTGCCATCGGATCTGCCATAAATCTCAAACATGCGCCGCTACTCTTGAAAGAACGGCGCCAAGCTCCGGCGACAATATCGTCGAGGACTCATTGGCCTTCAACGCGATGAATGCCGCGAATTTCAATGAGCGGCACTATAAAGAGCAACTGCTCACGGAACGGCCGAAACCTTTTTGGACTCATCATTGACCGAGGGCCGACAACCAAGAGGCATACTGAGGCGGATCGGGCGAATGGAGACCGTTCCGGCCCATGAGCAGACGAGCGAAGGCACGTGCACCAGAGCAGCGGAGAGGAGCGTTAACATGGGCACCGGTACTTTCAGCATACGCCGCATGAATCGGAGAGAAATCGACACCGCCGTAGACTGGGCGGAAGCAGAGGGATGGAATCCCGGGAGCCATGATGCGGAGTGTTTCCATACCGCGGATCCGAACGGTTTTCTCGTCGGATTGTTGGACGATCGCCCCGTGGCAATGGTTTCAGCGGTTCGATACGGTGATTCATACGGATTCATGGGATTCTACATCGTCAACCCGGAAATCCGCAACCAAGGCTATGGAGCTCAGTTGTGGGATGCAGGCCTTCAATACTTGGGGGACCGTTGCATAGGGCTTGACAGTGTTAGACCGGATCTCGTCTCTCATAAGAAGCCTGAATTCAAACCGGCATACACCAACTTTCGCTTCAAGTGGGTCAAAGACGAACAGTGGCAAGAGCCTCCCAGTGTCGTCGATCTCGCGAAAGTACCCTTCTCCGTGGTCACTGCATACGATAATGACATTTTCAGGTTTTCGCGAGAAGCCTTTCTCCAATGCTGGATAACTAGACCCGGAACCCGAGCCTTGGGCATTATGACGAGTGACAAGCTGTCGGCCTATGGCGTTATCAGAGAATGTCGCGAAGGATACAAAATCGGCCCTTTGTTTGCCGACAGCCCCGAGCTTGCAAAGGCCCTGTTTCATGCTCTGACCAAAGACGCGGCAATGGGCGCCCCGGTATTTCTGGACACGCCCCAAAAGAATATCGAGGCAGTAACGCTTGCCCAAAACTATGGAATGTCGGAAGTGTTTCGGACCACAAGGATGTATAACAAAGAAGAACCGGCGCTCCCCCTGGACAAATGGTTCGGAGTAACGACCTTCGAACTGGGATGATAAGAGAAATGCGTAGCGCCTGAGATGCAGTTCGGTCAAGTGCCCGCCGGTTTGAAGGAGCCTGGAGATTAATGGGCGGCACGGAGCAGCGGTGAGTGCGAGCCACATCCCGGTTTGTCGCAAAAGTCTCTGTTTCTCGCGCCATGAAGACGTCCCCGCAACACAGTGCTTCGACGATGAGGAGTCAACGGCGGCGGCTGTAGTCGGGAATTCGGCACGTGGACTCCTCAATCGGCCTCTCATAGGAGTCATAGATAATTTTCCGGTCGAAAATGCCGTCTCCATTCGTGTCCACGAGTTTTTCTTTGAGTAGACCGTTCCTGTACAGCTCTCTTCGCTCGATTGTTGATGAATCTTTGGGATGCCAATCCACCCTCTGCGTCAACCCGTTGACGTAAAAGCGCGTTACATCCGATTTCCCGTCAGAATCAGTGTCTACTTTTTCGACACAGTTAAAGGGATCTTTGAATTTTGTCCATCTATTCTTCCGGCCCCGAAAGGTATCGTCATATTCACTGGTACGTAGTTTGTCATCCTTATAGTGGTGCCACGCATCGGGTTTACCGTCATAATTGCGGTCTTCCACGACAAGCGTAGGTGTACCGTCAACGTAATGAACAGTTGTGCCGGGTTTGCCGTCTTTCCAATTGCGCTTATCCACTCCGGAATATGTGGTCGCATATGTCAGTGCATACGAAAGAAAATATCCTGCCGCCAAACCAAGCAAAAAGTAGAGACCCCCTCGAAGCATGAAGCGGGGTCTCGATTCTTCCGCTTCGCTCTCTTCTTTGCCAACCTCTTGTTCGTCACCCTCTTGCTCGTCATCGTCTTGTTCGACGCCCGTCGAGTCTTCCGTCTCCATTTCACGGAGAATCTCTTCCGCTCGCTCCATATCCTCAGGCCTAATAAGTAGTTTCACCCCTCCGGACATCTGCAGCGCCGGATAAGCACCCCCACAGTCGTCCTTCCGAATGTAAGTTTTTATGCCTTCGGACTCGAGTCCGGAAGCTACGAGGCCGGCTTCCGCTTCGTTGGAATAGGTCCTTAAGAGTACGGCGTCATCGAGATTCATGTTTCCTTAATCCTGTCTCAAGGCCTGAGCCCAAGGAAAAGTGAGGCGAGTAAACCGTCGTCGCTTTGATGACAACATCCCCTTAGACTTCGGGAGAGCGTACCTCACGGTCAGGCCCTTAGTCAATCGGAATCCAGCCCTAACAAAGGGTAAAGCAGGCTCACTCTTGGTCCAATATGGTTCTTATGGACCGGAGAAGATCGTTCACCTTATACGGTTTTTCGACAAATCCCCGAGCCCCGTTCCGGATGACCTCATCGACCGGACCGCGGGACGAGTATCCGCTCGAGATAAGGACCTTCACGTCCGGGTTTATCCTGAGAAGTTCCCTGAAACAATGCTTACCATCCATTTCCGGCATGATAAGATCGAGGATGACCAATGCAATCTCTTCTCTATTTTCCCGATAAACCTGCAAAGCCTCCACGCCGTTGCATGCGGTGAGTACTCTGTACCCGACGTGCGACAGCAGCTTGCCTCCCAGATCCCTCACCGGCTCTTCATCGTCGACCAGCAGGATGGTCTCCGTGCCTCCTTCCGGCTCTTTTCGGGCTTTTTCTCCGACTGATACCTCCCCATCCCGGAAGACGGGCACATAGATTTTGAATATCGTCCCGACACCTACCTCACTGTAACAGGTGATATATCCGCCATGTCCCTTGACGATCCCGTACACCATGGACAACCCCAGACCTGTACCCTCCCCGGGCTTCTTGGTGGTGAAGAATGGCTCAAATACCCGCTCCAAAACGTCCTTTGCCATGCCGTGCCCCGTGTCCGATATAAGAAGCATAACGTATTCACCAGGTTCCATGCCGAGATGCTCCTTGGCGTGCTCCGCGGTCACGGAAGCATTCCGCGTCTCGAAGACAAGCTTTCCGCCTTCAACCATCGCCTGTTTTGCGTTCACCGCAAGATTCACCAGCACCTGTTCGATTTGGGACGGATCCGCATTGACCATGTTCAGGTCTTCAGCCAAATGGAGCTCCACCTGAATTGTCTTCGGAATGGTCCGCGAGAGCAACTTCTCCACATTCTTCACTTGAAGGTTCAAGCCGATCGGACGAAGCTTGGTTTCCACCTTTCGACTGAACGTGAGCAATTGTCTGACCAGCTCGGCGCCATTTTGAGATGCCCGGAATATCTTCTGGAGATCGACATAATCGTCATCCGTTTCTACTTTCTCGGCGAGAAGTAATTCCGTAAAACCCGAAATGATGGTGAGGATATTGTTGAAATCGTGGGCTATGCCTCCCGCCAGGGTTCCGATGGCCTCCATCTTCTGAGCTTGCAGAAGTTGGAATTTGAGAGTCTTTTCCCGGCTGATGTCGGCCACGAAGACGAGGGCCGCGGGTTTGCCCTGGAACTCCATGCTCGTGATCCATTTGCCGACCTCGAATGTTTCCCCGGTCTTCTTCAAGGCCTTGAACTCCTTGTATTGCGTTAACCGCGTGCCCTTCCGAAACTCCTCTTCATACTTCTTGACCAATTGGGCGTCTCCGGATCTACAGAGAGCTTCCTCCGACAGTCCTATGACTTCTTCCCGGCTTTCATAGCCGAACATTTCCAGGAAAGCCGGATTAACGTAGAGGGTCTTTCCGTTTCGCACAATCCTGATGCCCATGGGTGACGCCTCAATGAGCTGCCTCATCCTTTCCTCGGACGTCTTCAGGGTCTTCTCGACAAGAATTCGATCCGTAATGTAGTGGAGCATGACCACTTGTGCCGGTGTACCATGCCAGTCCACCGACCCGATGGCAATTTCCGCAACCAACGGGTCTCCGTCGGGCCGAGGAACGTAAAGGTGGGTTTTGTCCTCCAGGACGACTGACCGACTGAAATCCGTGCCTACCAGCTCACTCACCTTTTCTCCGAGAAAGGCTTCTGCCGCCGCGTTGGCATACAGAATCGAATTGTCGGCGTCCAAAACCAGAATACCGTCACGATTTTTCTCCACAATGTCGGTAAAACTCTTGCGACTCCTCTCCAGATCTTCCTCAGCCTTCTTGCGAGCGGTTATGTCGCGAATGATATGAATCGAACGGTCACTCGTGCCGTCTTTTGCGGCAAGAGGCGATATACGCACTTCATAGGTCCCACCGAGTCGAGGTTCCATAATTTCCGCCGCATGCTCTTTCCCGTCCGCAATAAGCAACAAATAAGGACAGGAATCAGGAGGAAGCTCCGTTCCATGAACAAGCTCAAAGCAGCGTCGGCCGATGACCTCCTCCTCTTTCAACCCAAGGGCTTTTACCATAGCCTTGTTTGCGCGATGTATCCTGTACTGATTGTCCAAGACCATCACCAGATCCGAAATGGCATCAAACGTTTCCTGCCATTCCTGATCGGCCTTGAATGCAGCCTCACCAGCCCTTATCCGATCCGTAACGTCATTGACTACTGAAAGCAAGTACGTCGTTTCGCCGACAACGATCGGGCCGGAGCACACTTCAACGTCTCTCTCCTCTCCCCTTGAGAGGCGATGGCGGGCGCCAAGACATTTCTCCATCAGAGACATTGCCGGCCTGATACGCTCGAAAGTCTTCTCGGAGGTCATCGTACTGAGGTCGGTAATCTTCAGTTTCTTCAGTGTCGGCCTGTCGTAACCGTAGAAGGCACATGCTCCGGGACTGCCGTCCTCTATGCCGCCGGTTTCAGGATCTACGATAAGCATTATGACATGTTCGTTCTCGAAGACGGCTCTGAAGCGTTGCTCGCTCTCGCGTAAAGCCTTTTCCGTCTCTCGCCAAGAGGCTCGTGTGCGAAGCATCTCGATGCCGTATGCCAGATCGCCGGCCAATTCTTCCAGGATTACCAACTCTTCCTCATCCAATGCATCCGACTCTTCGGCCGCTATGGTTATCGCACCGACCACATCCTTTTCTATCCTCAACGGAAAAGAAACGAGCGATTTTATGTTGCTCCTTTCGAGCTCTTCTCGCCACAGTGCGGCGATCGGATCGCTCAAGATGTTTCTTATTATGCAAATCTCCCCCGTTCGAATGGCCGTTCCGGTGGGACCATAGCTCCTCTCGTAGTTGGCCAGGGTCTCGGTCAGTTTTGCAACATCCCGTTCTTCGACGCCCCAGCACGCTACGGAGCGGTCGGTTGCGGATTCATCGCGCGGAGCAATCTTGACCCAGGTTGCAGGATGTCCACCGACTTCCCCTATGAGCCGACATATCCGGTCGAGCAGCGTTGATTCTTTGGTAGCCCGGACCATTGCTTGGTTACAATCGCTGAGGGTTCGCAGCCTGCGGTTGGCTTTCTTAAGAGATTCCTCTACCCTGGTCCTCCGTTCAACCTCACGGGTCAACTCCGCATTAAGCTCATGCAATCGGGCGGTACGGACTTTGACCTGCTCCTCAAGCTCCCCGTGCCAATTCTCAATACCTTCGATCATAGAATTGAACGTGGCGGTGAGCATCCCCAATTCATCCGAACCGCCGGCGTTTGCCCGAATATCGAGATTGCCTCCTTTCACTTCTTGGGCGGTTCGTGTCAAATTCTCAATCGGTCGGGATATTCTCTTTGCATGCAAGGCCGCCAGAAACCCCACCCCCACGAGTGTGATCGCTCCAATGAGCGCGGAAGAGAATACGGCCCGCCGCAAAGGGGCCAGACACTCAGACCGGTCGCATTTGACGACCAATCCCCAACTGATATGAGGGCCGGTCACGATATGTCTATACGCGGCAAGGACGGGCACGCCTCGGTAGTCTTTGTCGGAGACGATCCCCTCTTGTCCCTGGGAAGCAAGCAGAGCCGATCCGGCTTTGATTTGATATTCGAAAGTCTTGGGAACAGTTACGTCCGGCAAGGGGTACTTCAACGGAAGGAGGATCTTGGCGTGCTCGTTGACCAACACGATCTCGCCGGATACGCCCAACCCTTCGTCTGTATAGAGAAGCGGTTTGATGAACAATTCGGTATCGACGTAAAGCAGGAGCACCGAATTCCCCGGGCCGGTGCTATCCATCGGAGCGGATCGGTTCCCGATGAAGCGAGACATCACGAGGTGGGTTTTTCCGGACGGTCGAAGTTTGACGAAGTCGAGTCGAGCTCCATCGGCCGACTCGGACGCTTCCCCTGGAAGGCGATTTGGGGGGAGGCGAATTCCTACATCCTTCTGCTCCGTGGAGGCCAAGATGAAGCGGCTCTCTGAATCGGCGATCTGTATCCTCTTAAAAGCTCTGTGAACACCAACGAGGACCTTGAGTTGGCGAGTAACGACTGAGGAGCTTTCTTCCTCGAGCAGAGCGGAACGTAATTGATCGCCGGATTTTCGGTCGGCCATAGCTTTCCGGAGGACTTCATGGAGTTGGCGGAGGGCGGTTGCCTCTTCGGTCAAGTTGTCGGAGATTGTCGCAGCATCTTCTTTCCGCTCCTTCAACCAGAGGAGCAAACGTTCTTTCTTCAAATCGGCGACTGAGTTGAGGTGACTCCGGATGTGGGCCCGTTCGCGCCCGTAATAGCCGGTGTACTGAGTGAAGGGTATCCCGAAGGTCACGGCCGCCACAACGAGAGTCAGTGACGCGGACAAAAGGAGCCCAAATCCTATGAGAATTTTCCAGCGCAGGCTCAGAGGCCTTATGCCTCGGGACTGCACGGGACGAGCCGCGCGATGCGTCATCATTGTTACCGCCGAATTTCATGGGAGTCCACGCTTTATCACCGGGAGGATGCCGGGAATGGATTACGAGCCTCCTGACCGGTTGCTCAATTTGGCCAAAGTCGTCCAGCTCTTCTCTCATCTTTTTC
>JBGSJS010000037.1:0-70154 GCA_041741735.1 Desulfomonilaceae bacterium
TATCCGGGACCACAGTCAACCCGCTGCGTGCCACCACCGTAGCTCTGCGTAGCACCATTTCTGGAAAAGGGGGTTCGGTTTGAAACGCCGACCCTGTGAATCTCTTGCAAAAACGGAGCTTGCAAAATCTAGGTTTATGGCGTTGGACTGGAGTTCAAGCAGCGGATCGCCGCAGAGAAGATCGATGTTGGAGGGGATGAGCCTGTTGAACTCTTCTGGATTGGTGATAAAGTCTTCTGCCGAAAAACCCGGGACTGCAAACGGCGATGGTAGCCGCAGTTGGAAATACCCTCCGATGGTACATCGCGGAACAAGGCCCTGTCTTTGAAGCAACTTTGCGCTTCCTTTGTTAGTCAGCCCGCCAAGAAAGAGTTCAGACATGTTTGCTTGGGGGCATACGTCGATCGCAAGTACCCGTTCATTTGCGTTTTGCTCAGCATAACGACAGATTGTCTGAAATGCCAAACTGGTCTTTCCCGTGCCTCCCTTGTTATTCCAAAAAGCGTAGACGTCCATGAAAGTCTCCTTAACCTTTTTCGTCCATTGAGGACATCCTAACGGCCACTTCGGCCTTTGTCAAGTCTTGTTTCGCCTTAAGTCAACAGGGTTCAGGTCTCGTCTTGGCTCTTGCGTGGCTCGATCGCCACCACTTTTGTCCTCAAGTCCCGTCGTTCGCAATCCTTTGTTTCATGGAACAAGCTACGCTGCTCGCGCTGACGTAATGCTCCGGTCCAAAGCCGTCCCCTCCGGTTGCGGAAGTCTGAATAAGGCCAAACCCGGCACCCGGGAATGGTTTTCCCCGGGGGAGATCGCTCCATGGAGATCCTCGATGTTCATGACATGGTACCCAGCGTCCGAAAATTGGATGCGTCGTGGCCGTAAGATGTATTGCCTATATTACCATGAGTCAAGCAAAGACTTGACCCCTTCTTGAGTCAAGCAAAGACTTGACCCCTTCTTTTGACCCCTTCTTTGACCCCTTCTTTGACCCCTTCTTGACCCCTTCTGGACCCCTTCTCCCTTCAGTGCCCCGGGCTCAGGGCTACGAACCCGCATTCAGTCCTCGGGACATATTGTGAAGATCGCCAAGACCTTCTTGGGCACAAATCGAGCCGGATCACCACCCACTACTCCGCGCCGGAAATTCTGTCACTTATTGAGGCTTCGGAGCGGGTTTGTTCCCTGTGCGGTCACAATTTGGGCCCAGCGGCGATCTTGGGTCAAGAATTACGCTAGTTGAGATCTGTCTAAGTGAATTGTTTTCCTGAGGCTTCCTTGGAGCCGGGGATGGGAGTCGAACCCACGACCTGATGATTACGAATCATCTGCTCTGGCCACTGAGCTACCCCGGCCTCGAAGGATGGCGCAGAGGATAGAGCAATCCTTCTTCCATGTCAATATTCCGGGACGAAAGAGATGAACCGAAAAACAACCCTGCCTGTCACCAGCCATATCGGCGCGCGGACCCGACAAATTCGACTCGGAAGGGGCTACCGGTTACGTGGCTTTCACTCCCGGTCTTCGGAGCCACAGACGACTACGCGGGAGGAGCCCCTTTGTCACCTTTTCCGTCAGACCGGTGTCGCACAAATTCACGGCCTTCGTCGGTGCCCAGATAGGGGTATCTCGTTTCGGTCTCGCTCTTGACGTGCAGCAGAGCGTCCAGGAAGGCATTGTCCGCATTGGAGAGCGGCCTCTCCTTGTTGATCACAATATCGATGTCCAACACGAAGGCTCCACCCTCCAAGGGGAGCATCACGAGAGACCCTTTGTCCACGTCGTAATCCACCCCCATACGCGGAATCAGCGTCACTCCGTTGCCCATGGCTACCAATTCTTTGATAAAATCCACATTCCCCGATTCAACGTAAACTGTGGAAATGATCTCGGTCTTGCTCAACACCCGCTCGACCAGCCTGCGCGTCCCCGAGCCCTGTTCTCTCAATATGAGGTTCTCCGCGGCCAAGTCCTCGACCCTGACCACTTTTTTCGGGCAAAGACGATGTCCGGGAGCCACCAGGAGCACAAGCTCGTCTCGTATGAACGGAATCACCTGCAGCTTGTCGTCGTAGTCGAGTCTCCCCACGATGGCAAAATCGATCTGTTTCTCCAACACACTGCGAACCATCTCCCGAGAGCTTCCCTCGTGAATCTGAATCTGAATTCGGGGAAAAGATCGCTGAAACCGTGAGATATGCTTTGCGAGAAGATACCTGACCAACTGCTTGGTGCTCCCGATCCTGAGCAGCCCCGCTTCCAGCTCTTTGGCCTGAACGAGAACCTGCTCCGCCTCCGCGACGAGTCCGAAGATTCTTGCGGCCACCTGGTACAACCGCTTTCCCGCTTCCGTCAATTCGAGCTTCTTCTTGGTCCTGACAAAGAGCCGAACGCCGTACTGAGTCTCAAGACCCTTAATTTGCATGCTTACGGCAGGTTGCGTAATGAAAAGTTGTTCGGATGCGAGGGTGATGCTGCGGCATCGCGCGGCAAAGTAGAAGGCACGAAGCTGGTTGAGATTGAGATCGTCGGCCATAGGAAAACCCTGGCGAAGAAGGATCAGTTTTTCTTATGTTATCATAAAAATTACTGCTTTGACATGTCAAGATAAATAGTGCCTCCTAAAGAACAACGGTACATAGCCCCCGGTCACACAACCAGGCATACAAACCGGTTCATTCAATCCGTCCCCAAGGACGCTTTCCTCATCGGTCATAGGATCGCACTTACCGCTCGGCAAACTGAAGTTCAGTACACCAGGCTTTTCGATTTCTACGGTGACCTGAATCCGGTCGACTTCCGGTTGCGCATTACCCATAGCTCCACCGGCATACAAGGAGGAACCTCATGGCGACAGAATACGACGGCATCATCATAGGAGCCGGACCCAACGGATTGACCGTGGCCGCCTATCTGGCCAAGGCGGGCCTCAAAATACTGGTGTTGGAGAAGAATTTCGAGGCGGGAGGCGGACTTGCAACAGAACAGGTCACGCTTCCCGGATTCCTTCACAACACGCATGCCGTGTACATGCCCATGGTCGATTACGCGCCCCCCTTGCGCGACTTCGACGACTATCTGACCAAGGATTACGACCTCGAATTCATCTTCCCATCACTGGTAATGGCCATGCCCTTCGAGGACGGCTCGTCGCTGCGTCTTTATCGAGATGTGGAGAAGACGTGTCAGTCCATTGCCCAATTCTCGCAAAAGGACGCAGAAACGTATCGCCGGATTGCCGACCGCTATCGTGAGCTCACGGAGGACTTCCTCGGACCGGCCACGTACGAGATGCCCAAACCGGCATTCGAGCAGATGATAACCCTGCAGGCCACCGATGTGGGCCGTGAAATTACCGAGCTTACGGAAAAGACGCCCCTCACCATCGTCAACGAGCTCTTCGAGAACGACAGGGTGAGATGCCTCTTTCTGTACCTCTCCTGCATGTGGGGCCTTCATCACGATCTGGAAGGGGTCAGCTACCTCGTACCGCTTCTCATTAATCGTGCAGTGAACTATCGCCTTTGCGTGGGCGGTTCGCATCATCTGGGCCACCTGTTCACCAAAGTCCTCTACAGGAACAAGGGGATGATCATCTCCCCGGTGACGATAAAGCGGATCATCGTCGAGGACGGCGCCGCCCGGGGCGTCGAGCTCCAGGACGGCACCGTGTATACGGCCAAACGGTTTGTCGCCAGCAGTCTCGATCCGTACCAGACTTTCCTGAAGTACGTCGGTCCCCAGAATCTCGAGGATCGGTTCGTCACCCGGGTGAATGACTGGGAATGGGAATCCTCAAGCCTCTTTCACGTGCACCTCGCCCTCAACGAGGCCCCTCAATTTGCCGCGGCAAAATCCAATCCGGATCTCAATGAGGCGTTTATCACCGTGCTGGGTTATGAAAACCAGGCCAACCTTATCAAACACTACGACGCCATTCACGCCGGGGAGCTCACCGATGCAGGCTTCAACTGCTGCTTCCCGTCCATTCACGACCGCAAGCAGGCCCCCGAAGGCAAGCATACGTGCCTCATCTCCCTGCACGCACCGCACGATCTGAAAGATGGCGGACCCCAGCGGTGGTTCACCATACGCGAACAGGAAGCGGCACGCTGCATCGCTCTGTTGAGAAAATACGTGCCGAACCTCACAGACGAGAACATCCTGTGGCATTACATAACCACCCCATTGGACATCGGAAACAAATTCACCGACATGGTCAAGGGATCGTACAAACAGGGGGGATACCTGCCGCTCCAGATGGGCTACCTCCGCCCCAACGAAGAGTGCTCCCAGTATGCGACGCCGATCAAGAATCTCTATGTGTGCGGAGCAAGCACGTTTCCCGGTGGGCTCATAACCTTCGGTCCCGGTTATAACGCAGCGGGAAGGATTGCCGAGGACCTCGGTGTGGAGCGCTGGTGGGGCGAGCCCGAATGCGTAACCAAAGCCAAAGCCAAGGGCACGCTGTAGGAGACTAGCAAATGAAAGTCAATTCGACCGGACTGGGGAAAACCACCATGGTGGCACACTTTGCAGAGCTCACCAAGGTCGACGATGACGGGACGCAGGCGATGGTACTGAACATCGAAGCCACGGAACCGGTGCACTGGTCGATCAAGGCCACGGTGGGCGGGGACGACCTCAGAAAGTTCGCCAAGATGCTCCTCAGACCCTCCATTCTCTGGCGAGCGATCATGATGGTCTGTTTCGGCAAGGAGCTGACAGTTCCCCAGAAGAAGTAGCCCATCGTTCTCTACGATTCTCTCGAAATAAAGGAGGTCTCTCCATGGCTGATAAAACCTACGACGCGATAGTTGTGGGCGGCGGACATCAAGGCACCATCATCGCGTGCTACTTGCAGAACGCCGGAATGCAGACGGTAGTGTACGAACGGCAGCACGAGCTGGGTGGCGGAGCTTGCGGCGAAGCACTTCCCCTGCCTGGGTTTCTTCAGAATCCGTGCGCTCACTGGACGAGATTCTACGGCCACCCGGCGTACTCGGATTTCAAGCTGAGAGAAAAGGGACTCACCTATGTCTTCCCCGAGCACAGCGAAGGGATGATTTACGACGACGGCACGAGCTTCATGGGTCTCACTGCGTGGAACGTGGTCGATCAGGATACGGGACGCTCGGAATTTAACGAAAAGAACGCTCAAGCCACCATCGATCAGATCGCCGGTTTCTCCAAGCGAGATGCGGATGTGGCCTCCGAGCTCCTGGAGAAGTATCGAACCGTGTGGAGGGGAGCTTTTCATGAGTGGCGGTACAATCCGCCCACCCCGTGGGAAGTTCCCGACGCATTCGAGCGCCTCTTCGACCATAAGGACGCACCCATCCCTCGGGAATACCAGTTCTACACGTCACAGCAGGTGGCGTACGACCTCTTTGAGAGCGACTATCTGAGGACGCTCTTCATGAGGTCCTGCATGACCTCCAGCGGTGTCTTTCCCAATGATGCGATCGGCGTGTACAAGACCCTTCACACCCTTGGGCTTATACTTTCGTGGGAGCCCGCATCCATAGCCATCGGCGGCACGCATGCCATTACCCATGCGCTGCAGCGGGCGTTCAGCTCCATGGGGGGAGAGTTCGTCGTAGAGACTCCCGTTCAGGGTGCAATCATCGAGGACGGTCGTGCAGTGGGCGTGAGGTTATTCGACGGAAGGGAGATTGCCGCGAGGCACCTGGTGGTGAGCGACCTCAACACCCGTCAAACCATTCACGACTTGATCGGCGCGGAGCATGTTCCGCCCAAGATTGCCCATCGTGCGAACAATGTGCTCAAAGACAGGGCGCAGCTTTTCTGGGGCAATTTTGCTCTCCATGAACTGCCCCAATACACCGTGGCAAAAGACAATCCCGAGATCGGCATGTGCCCTCGACTCAATTGGGGTCCCAAAGACTCCGACCATTTTGCCACAAGACATCAGGCCGAGCTCTTCGTCAAGGGCATACCGGACAAGCTCGTCGCGATCGTGGCGCCGGACAGCATCTGGGATAGGACCAGAGCTCCGGAAGGGAAACACACCATCCTCATCGAGCAGTTCACGGCCCCTTATCGGTTCTTCTCCGATCGAGAATGGCTTAAGATGAAAAGAGATATCGTGAAGATCATGTTGAAGCAGTGGTCGTGGTATGCTCCGAACATGACCGAGGACAATCTCATCGCTTCCCATATCACCACCCCCATGGACACCAAGATGCGCAACCTCAACATGACGCAGGGCGGATGGACAGCCGAGGACATGATAGCCTCCCAGATGGGACGCATGAGACCGTTTCCCGAGCTGGCCTTCTACCGACTCCCTGTGAAAAACATCTACCTGGCCTCCGCGGCTGCGCACTCCGGGCCGGGAATCGGCAGAGGAAGCGGGTACAACTGCTTCAAAATCATCGCCGAGGACTTCGGACTTCCCAAAATATGGGAAGAAAAGGGTCGGCCCTACTAAGGAGGTGCGGAATGGGGCGACTAGACGGCCGCGTCGCCATCGTCACCGGCGCGGGTAAGGGCCTCGGAAGAGCCTTCTGTGTGAAGCTGGCCCGGGAAGGCGCCGACATCGTTGCAGTCACCAGGGCCGATATCCAAGGTCTCGAACAGACGGCAAACGAGGTCCGGGATCTCGGTCGGGACGTCACCATCAGTCAGGTGGACGTCTCCGATGAAGGATCGACGCTCCGCATGGCAAGGGAGGCCGTTGAGCGCTTCGGACGCATCGACGTCCTCATCAACAATGCGGCATACTATTACGGTGTTGCCAGGAAGCCGTTCACGGACATCTCCGTCGAGGAATGGGATCGCATGATGGCGGTCAACGTCAGGGGACCCTGGCTCTGTGCGAAGGCTGTTTTTCCGGAAATGCAGCGACTGGGCAAGGGCAAGATCGTCAACCTGACCTCCGAGGTTTATTTCACCGGTTCCCACGGATTCGTGCATTACGTTTCATCCAAGGGCGGAGTAATCGGACTCACCCGGGCTCTGGCCGTGGAACTGGGCCCTCACGGCATCTGTGTCAATGCCGTGGCACCGGGATTCACCGACACCGAAGCAAGCAGAACGATTGCCGATGTCTCCAAGTACGACACGAGCCGCACGCCTCTCCGGAGAATCCAGACTCCTGAAGACTTGACCGGCGTGGTGGCCTTCTTGGCCTCGGACGAAAGCGATTTCATCACCGGCCAGACCGTGCTGGTGGACGGAGGCAGAGCCATGCACTAATTCAGCCGGTTAAAACAGACCGGAACGTAATTTCTTCTCCATTCTGTTTCTCCACCTCCTGCGAGGGCTCAATGGAGCATGAGGCATAGGAGCTCCATACTGCCGGTTCCCGTGCTCCATCGGCCCAATCCTCCCTCCGGGAAGTTCCGGTCCGAGACCACAAACAGAGCCCCCATGCATTTTCAGGGCGTTGACGCAGCCACTTCATAACCGATCGGAAGGAGGAGCAGAAGATGAAGATGTACGATGTGGTCCCGGGCCTGGAGTTCGATCCCGAAAGGGATCTGGCTCAGTCTCCGGCGTGGTTCCTGGATGCCACTCACTCGGTACCTCCCTGGACACCGATGTTCGGCTGGTTCTGGGTGAACTTTTGTCGCCACGGCATGCAGTGGGGAGCGGAGAAGCTCAGCTTGCCCACTGTGAAAGGCTGGGATTGGCGATTCCACAACGGTGGGGGTTACCTCACGCTCCTCCTGGTGAAGAGCGAAGAAGAGAAGCAAAGGCGGGAAGTTGAGTTTCGCAAGGCGATCCTGCCCCTTATCCAGGATTACGACAAAATCTGGTACGGGTTCGTCGACGAGATGCTCGGACGGTACGAGAAGTTGAAAGCAACGGATCCCGACACGGCGTCCAACATCGAGATGTTGGACAACTTCGAGCAAACAATCGTCACCTGCAGGCGCATGTGGGAAATCCACATGTACATGATGTACGGCACCTATATCGCGTACATTCTTTTTGAGAACATGTGCCGCGAGCTCGCAGGGGTAGACGACACCTCACCCATCTTTCACCATGTGGTATCCGGATTCGACAACAAGGTCTTTCAGGTAGACAAACGGATCTGGGAGTTCTCGCAAAGGGCCGCAAAGGACGGACTTGCCGATCTCGTCTCTCAAACGGAGCCTGCCGAGATCCGCGGCAAGCTCGAGGAGGATGCAAAGGGCCGCGCGTTCATGAAGGACTTCATGGAGTTCATGAACGAAGACGGTTGGAGAATGCAGCGCATGTCCGAGATCAACCTCCCCACATGGGTCGAAGATCCGGCTCCTGCCTTGGGAATGATGAAACAGTTCGTCCTCAAGGGAGGCAAATTCAATCTCGACGACGAAAGGCGCTCGGTCACGGAGAAGAGACTGGCGGCCGAAAAGGAGCTTATGGCCAAGGTTCCTCAGGAGCAGCGAGGATGGTTCGAGCAGCTCATGCGGCTGGCCCAGAAGAGCGGCATCTTTAGCGAGGAGCACGACCATTATCTTGACCTCTACACCCATGCCATGATGAGGAGAAGCGCCCTGGGAATGGGGAGGAGATTCGCCAAGGCCGGGGCCATGGACAGTGCCGAAGACGTCTTCTTCCTCATGCCCGACGAGGTGCGTCGTGCCGGTCTTAGCCCGGATCAGTTCGATCTGCGGTACATTGTGGACCGACGCAAGGCGGACTGGGCGGAATGGCAAAAGAAGCCCAATCCGCCGGCCATCCTTGCCGAAGGCTTTGACATGGATCAGGCCATGAAGGTGCTGGTGCAGTCGAACGATCCCATAGCTCTGAAGGTGGTGGTAGGCTCCATGCCCCAGGTCAGACCGGAGCTCAAGGCCGATCTGTACGGGACATGCGGCTCCCCCGGAGTGGCCGAAGGAACCGCCCGGGTGATCATGACCGAAGACGAGCTGCATCTCATCAAGGAGGGCGACATCCTTGTCGCTGCCAGCACCTCTCCGAGCTGGACCCCGGTGTTCGCCATGATCAAGGGAGTGATCGTCGATCGCGGTGCCAGTCTTTCCCACGCTGCCATCGTAGGACGGGAGTACGGCATTCCTGTTGTCATGAACGTCTTTGAGGGCACCACAAAAATAAAATCAGGCCAACGAGTGAAAGTAGATGCCAACCTTGGCACCGTTTACATATTAGACAAATAACGGGCCCCAGAGGGAGCAGTAGCGCGAATGTGAGTCTTAAGACCGCATTGCGCCGCTGCTCCCAGCCAGGAAAGGATTGGCGAAGATGTCGGACAAGTGGATCTACTGGTTCGAGGAGCTCTCCTCGGCCGACAACGATCTGGTAGGAAAAAAATGCGCGAATCTGGGAGAGCTTACCAGCCTGGGACTACGGGTGCCGCCCGGCTTCGCCATCTCCGTGAAAGGGTACGAAAGATTCATGGAAGAGAGCGGTGCCGGAGAGGAGATCAGGCGGTACGTCGCGGACAATACGCCCCTCCTCAAAGACATCCAAAAACAGGTTAATGCCGGACGCTACATTAGGAACATTATCGAATCAAAAGATATGCCGCCCGACATGAACAGAGAGCTTCATTCGTACTATTCCGAGCTGGAGGAGCGGCTAAAAACCCGGAAATTACCGGTGGCGGTCAGATCCAGCGGCGCGGTGAGCATGCCCGGACAAATGGAAACGTACTTGAATGTCCGAGGGCCCAAGGAGGTCAGCCGCAAGGTGATAAAGGTCTGGGGCAGCGCCTATACCACCAGAGCCATCGCCTTCAGGTTGGAAAAAGGAATGGAAATGGAAAAAGCCCCCATCGGTGTGGCGGTTCTGAAGATGATTAACGCCAAATGCGCCGGTGTCTGCCTTACCGTCATGCCGACCACGGGGGACACATCCAGGATACTGATCGAAGGCAACTGGGGGCTGGGGGAAAGCGTTGTCAGCGGCGCGATTACTCCGGACCAGTTCACCGTGGACAAAGCCTGCGGCGAGCTCGAATGTGTCATCAGCAACAAGACCCAGATGGTCTGTTACGCCCCAACGGGGATATGCTTCAGCAAGGTTCCTGAAGAGTTGAGAAGCAAACCCTGCGTCAACGAGGAAGAACTTCAAGAGATCGCGGAAGTCGCCAAAAGAGTGGAAGCCCACTTCAACGTGCCCCAGGATATGGAATGGGTGGTGGACAGCGACCTACCCTTCCCCCAAAACATCTTCTGGGTACAGGCACGACCCGCCAAGTTCACGAAGAAAAAAGAAAACGAATCCGAGTACCTTGCGGAGCTCATGAGCCGTGTCTTCAAGATGTAGTATTCCTCCGAGAAGAACCGACCGATCTCGGCTTCGTCGTCCGAATCTCGATCAAGGACCGGCGTCCTGAAGGAGGAACGTCATGACTATACTGTTCACCCAGTACTGGGATGTGATTCCCGGCAAATATGACGAGTATTCGTCATTCATTATGGAAGAATACAATTCCGCCATGGAGAAATTGGGAATAAAGCTCCTCGGCGGGTACTATGTAGCCGTAGGCCAAGGCCCCAGGATCATCGCTGTGGCTACGGTGGAGGAACAGGACTATCTGAGAAAGATCCTCGCCACCGAAGACTACCGCACCCTCGTTACAAGGCTTACAAGCCTGGTTTACAAATATTCCAGCAAGCTCTGGGTATCAAGCGGCAGGGTCACCGAAGGGCCCTATAATGTCCAGACCGGGGCATGGAAGTTCAACCAGTATTACAATATCCTTCCGGGCATGGAAGAAGAGCATTACCGCTTCGTTAAGGAAGAATGCATTCCCGGAATGAAAGAGCTTCGGGTACCCATAACCGGAGCGTGGAGATTGGTAATAGGCGACGGCCCCACCATTCTCGCGGAGTGCGCGGCAAGAAACATCGCGGACATTGCCAAGTGCATCGATACATCCGAATTCAGGAAGCTTGTACGCCGTCTTAAGAAGTACTACGCCACCGATTACGGAAGCCGCATCCTGTCTCCGACCGGCAGAATTGAGATCCCTTCCATGATGAGCCAAATGATGAAGGGATTTTGACGGCCTCCCCCACCGGAGCGGGAGGAGCGAAAGGAGTCTGAACATGTACGTAAGAATGACCTTTTTCGGGGTCAAAGAAGGTAAAATGAGCGAGCTGCGTGATCTCTACAACAAAGAGGTCATCCCGGCCCACAAGAACCACAAAGGGATTCGGTTCGTTCACCTCCTGGAATGTCTGGACAACGCCGACGAGGGCATCTCGGTCACGGCTTGGGATACGAAGGCGGATCTGGACGCTTACGAAAAGAGCGGAGACTACGAGAGACTTGTCGGACTTTTCAACGAGATGTATAAAGGTGTTCCCAACCTCAGGTCTTACGAAGTGACGGCCAGTTCCGATCCCATTCTCTTGAGAATATTCTGATCGGGCAAGTTGTCGCTCAGGTCGGACTGAAACGGATATCGAGAGGTCTCACCGCAAACCCTGGTTGGAGCTCTTTCAAAGAGGACTCTCACCAGTTCGGGATACTGCCGAACGATGAGGATTGCGTACCTTCGAGAGAGGGAGCGCCTCCGAAAATAATCCGGTATAGAACCGCACAGGCCCCCGATCTCGGAGTGTCCGTGAGGGTCGAAGGCCGAGCAACGACGTGACGACCGGATCGGGCCTACCTTCATGAGACGCACCGAACGATTGAGGAGCCGACGGAGTCCTCAAGAGAAAATAAGTACGAGGATCGCGTATGAAAGAGGTGAAGTTCACTCTCAACGGTGTCCCGCAGTCATGCACAAGAGAAGATAATGTGGTGCTGCTGGATTTCTTGCGAAAAGACAAAGGACTGACCGGCGCCAAGCAATCGTGCGACCGCAAAGGACAATGCGGAGCCTGCACGGTGATCGTGAACAAAAAGGC
This sequence comes from Desulfomonilaceae bacterium, assembly GCA_041741735.1. Lineage (GTDB taxonomy): Bacteria > Desulfobacterota > Desulfomonilia > Desulfomonilales > Desulfomonilaceae > JBGSJS01. The sequence goes on from JBGSJS010000037.1 coordinate 11,841, forward strand.
GGTTCGCTCCTGCCTCACTAAGTTGTCGAGCCTGGAGGGAGCGGAGGTCATAACCATCGAGGGCCTGGGCACACCCGACAATCCGCATCTCATTCAGGAAGCCTTTGCGCTCAGCGGGGCTATTCAGTGCGGCTTTTGCACTCCCGGAATGATCATGTCCGCCAAAGCGCTTCTCGACCGAAATCCGCGACCGGACACGGACGAGATCAAGAAGGCTTTGGCCCGCAATCTTTGCCGATGCACAGGGTACAAGAAGATCGTCGACGCGGTGAAGCTCGCCGGCAAATTCTTGCGAGGCGAGGCCGTCCCCAGAGACTTCATGCCGGATGAGCGTGCCGGAACCATCGGGGTCTCATTGCCCCGTCCCAACGCACTTGCCCTGGCAACGGGAACAGGGCTTTTCACCGCGGACGTAAAGCATGAAGGGACTTTGCATCTCGCTGCAGTGCGCTCTCCCCATGCTCATGCCCTCATCAAATCGATCGACACCTCCCAGGCAGAGAAGCTTCCCGGAGTGGTCTCCGTAATGACCGCCAAAGATATCAAGGGAACCAACAGAGTCCGGCCGGATCAGCCCGTCCTGTGCGAAGACAAAGTCCATGTCCTGGGCGATGCGGTGGCTGCCGTAGTTGCCGAAACCGAAGAGCAGGCCCGCGAAGGGGTCTTGGCGGTGAAGGTGGAATACGAGCCGTTACCGGTGGTGCGCACGCCGGAGGAAGCCGTTGACCCTTCGTGTGTCCGTGTCCATGATACAATCCCGAATCTCTGCTACACCCATCCCCAGATCAAAGGAGACGCCCAAAAGGCCCTCGCGGACTCCCATATGGTTGTGGAAGAAGAGTTCTCAACTCAGCTCATCCATCAATCGCCCCTGGAGCCGGAAGCCGCCCTCGCCTATTTCGAAGAAGACCCGGAAAACGAAGAGGAGCCCCAACTGGTGGTGATCGGCAGGAGCATCTACATCCACTATCACCTCAAGGTTCTTCAGGATGCCCTCGGGTGGGAGAACATGCGCTACCAGCAGGTCTTCATCGGCGGGCAGTTCGGCATCAAGATGGACATTACGGCGGAAGCATTGGCTGCGGCTGCGGCGCTCCACGTGAAGCGCCCCGTACGCTATGTGTGCAGCCTGACTGAATCCATGTGGATTACCACCAAGCGCCATCCCTTCACCATGAAAGTCCGTCTCGGAGCCGACCGGGATGGAAAACTAACCGGATATTCCATGGACTTCACCGTGGAAAACGGAGCGTACGTTTCCGCGGGACAGTCCATCGTCAATCGGGCCCTGTACATGTTGAGCGGTTCGTACAACCTGCCTCACGTGGAGGCTCTGGGTAAGCTCGTCTACACCAATAACGCGTGGGGAGGGGCCGCCCGCGGAGCGGGGCCGCCCCAGGTGAATTTTGCCCTGGAGTCCGCTATGGAGCTGTTGGCGGCCAAGCTGGGCATGGATCCGCTGGATTTCCGCCTCATGAGCTCCGTGCAGCCCGGTCAATCGATCTCCACGGGACAGGTGGTGGACGAATGGCCCTACCCTCACTGCCTTGAGACCATCAGAGAGCACTATGAGCGGGCCCGCAAAGAATGCGCCGCATCGCGGAACGGTAGGCTACGGCGTGGTGTCGGACTGGCTGGCGGGAGCTTCGGCATCGGCAGAGGCGGGCCGGACCGTTCTCACGTGGCCGTGGAGCTTATGCCCGACGGCGGCCTGACCGTGTACGGGTCCGTCGCCGACCCCGGGGAAGGAAACGACGCTATGCTCACCCAGATCTCGTCCCATCTTACGGGGATCCCCCTCAAGGAGATCCGGCTCGTCACCCGCGATACCGACAGGACGCCGGATTCGAGCTCGGCTTCGGGGAGCAGGGTGACGTACATGAGCGGCGGGGCCCTTGTCAACGCCATCGAGGTCCTCAAGAAGGCCATGGATGAAGTGGGAGCCAAGAGCTACGCGGACCTCGTTGCAGCAGGAAAGCCCACGAAATACCTTGGAACGAGAGAAGCGGAAACGACCTTTCTCGACCCGAAAACGGGGCAGGGAGCGCCCTTCGAATCGCGAGTGCACGGCGTCCAGATGGCCGAAGTGGAGGTGGACACGGAAACTGGCGAAGTGCGACTGCTCAAAATGACCGCGGTCGTCGATGCGGGCACCCTGATCAACCCCACCATCGTGGAAGGACAGATCGAGGGCGGCCTCGATATGGGTGCTGGGATGGCTCTTCGGGAACGGTATGTCCATGGAGAAACCAAGGACTGGGTCGGCTCCCGGTTTCCCACGATCAGGACTGCGTTTGACATGGAGATCATCCTGCTGCAAACTCCGAGGAGGAGAGGAACCCTGGGCGCGGTCGGCGTGGGAGAGTTTGTACTCTTGCCCACCGCAGCCGCTATCATAACTGCAATACAGAACGCCACCTCGGGAGATCGGATTTGTCATTTGCCGGCCACTCCGGAAAAAGTGCTCAAGAGCATGCACAAAGGAGGATCTCCGAGCTGAGTCCCGCGGGAATAGAGCGCTCCACGGGAGCAGCGGAGCACACCACCAGGGTGATTGGAGGCCGGGAAGTCCTTCTGGACGCAGAGGGATTTCTTGTGAATCCGAAGAGCTGGACAGAGGAGATTGCCGAGAAATTGGCAGAGGAATCGGGTCTCCCGGAGCTCAACGAGCTCCAATGGGAGACCGTCCGTTTTCTCCGTACGTATTACCTGGCCAACGGAAAAGCTCCGCTGAATAGGGACATCAGGAGAGAGACGGGAATGAATCTCCTTGAGGTGGAGCGTCTCTTTCCCGGTGGTATTCGGCACGGGGCACGACGTCTCGCCGGATTGCCCAATCCAAAGAGCTGCTGAAAGGATGGATACCCGCTCGCCGACCGTCTATCTCGATAATGCCGCAACGACCTTCCCGAAGCCGCCGGAAGTCCTTCGGGAGATGATCGACAATTATGCTCGCCTCGGCGTTTCCCCGGGTCGGGGCAGTTACGATCTTGCGACCCAATGCTCCCACTTTGTCGATGGCGTACGCGAGCAGGTCAGCAGCTTTTTCGGAAGCGAAGACCCCCGCAGGGTCATATTCTCCTACAATTCCACCGATGCACTCAACACGGTCATCATGGGCCTGATCGAACCGGGATGCCATGTGGTCAGCACCCGGCTGGAGCACAATTCGGTTCTCAGACCCCTCCACCATGCCCGCGATCTCGGTTTGATCGAATTCGATCTCGTTCCGTTCGACCGTGACGGCTTCATCGATCCCCGGAACGTAGCCTCGGCCATCACGCCCCGCACCAGGTTCGTCATCCTCAACCACGTCTCCAACGTCCTCGGAACGATTCAGCCGATCGCGGACGTGGGGCGAATGTGCGCGGAGCGTGAGATTCCGCTCATTCTGGATGCGTCCCAAAGTGCGGGCATCGTACCGGTGGACATGCAGGCCATGCATGTGGGAGGTTTGGCATTCACGGGCCACAAGTCTCTCCTGGGGCCGACAGGGATAGGAGGGCTTGTGCTCCGCGAAGGCTTGGACGTGAAAGCGACCAGATTCGGTGGGACAGGGTACGAGTCATGGAGCCCAGTGCAGCCCGAGGAGTATCCCTACCGTCTGGAGGCAGGGACCCTCAATGTGATCGGCGTGATGGGACTTTCCGCGGGATTGGGATACATTGCCCGGCGAGGTCCGGCGAACATTTACGACCATGAGATGACTCTTGCACGAGATCTTCGAGACGGCCTCTCCTCCATTGAAGGGGTCCGCCTTTACTGCGCGGACAAACTGGAGCATCATGTTGCAGTGCTCACCTGCAATGTCCGGGATATAGACCCGGAGGATTGTGCGGCCATACTGGACGGCGATTTCAATATTGCGACAAGAAGCGGACTGCACTGCGCACCGCTGGTGCACGAGGACATTGGCACCAGCCCGGCCGGCGGGGTCCGTTTTAGTCTTGGTCCTCTTAATACTGCCGAAGACGTCGCGACCGCCGTGTCCGCGGTACGTACTATTGCTGCCGGTTGAGAGCTCGCTCGAGAGTTATATTGATCGGAACAACGCGAGGAAGACTTATGGAAGAACAGTATCCGGAGATTTTCAAACTGGCCGCGCCTTATCTTCGAACCCGAAATAACGAGCTGCACACGAAGATAGCCTATTCTTTTGCATTGAAGCTTCTCGATGCGGAAGGCGGCGATCCGGAGGTGGTCCTACCTGCCGTTATGCTCCACGACGTGGGCTGGATGACCATCCCCGAGGATTTGCAGCTCAAGGCCTTCGGTCCGGGCGAGAACGACATGGAGATCAACAGAAGACATGAGGTGGAGGGAGCGCGCATAGCCGGCGAGATTCTCGAACACGTGAGGTACGATCCCGCTCGGAGTGAGGAGATAGTCGACATCATCCTCGGACACGATTCACGCAAGGTGCCTCTCTCGCTTAACGACGCCATTGTGAAGGACTCGGACAAACTCTGGAGATTCTCCAAACAGGCTCTTGCATTGAATCCCGAACGCTTCGGCATAGACCCGGCCGTCCATACGGTTTGGCTGGGAAAGAAAATAGCGAAATGGTTCTTCACGGAAACCGCGAAGGGGCTCGCGTTGGAAGAACAGAGATCCAGGGCGGTCTGGTACGGCGTACCTCCCCATTCAGGGAACGGGAGAGAGTGACCTCGGTGTGCAGTCAATTGCATAGATTCCTTCCCCTATCGTTCCGACCGGTAATTGCTTCTTCAATCAGCTCCTCGCACATTCCTCGACGAGCATGTCATTCCTCGTCTTTGTTTGTAGCCTCTCCGGCACGAAAATTGCTATATTTCCTTGGCAGGCAACCATCCTTCTTTCGTTTCACAAGAGGCGGAATCCGAGGATGGCGCGCAGAACTTAATAGCTGTAATACCGGATGGAATGGAAGGACACCGGCGTGCAGGCGCAGTCGATCGTACAGCGGTCGTCTCATGAAGCCATGGGTGCGCGGCATCACCGAACAACGAGGCAACAATGTCTGCCGGGAGGCCGAGGGAGAGTTGCCGGCAATGAATAGAGTTACCGGATTTCTTAAGAGACTTGTTTCCGGGGTGAGCCGGGAAAAGAAGCCCACGTCGAGCCCCGAAGAATTGCGTGCGGCTTTCGCCACGCGTTATCACAACTTCAAACTCCTTATCACGGCCAATAACAAGGCCCATGAGCTGAGAACGGACCTGGAGCGGGCCCTCGAAGGGACACACGTTTTCGGGGTCTCCTTCGTGAAATCCCGCTGCACGGCTTTGACCGTGACCATCTTTCGTATCCTCAAACACCTGGACGAGCTGGCCCCGGGAAAGTACTCCGAGCTGGCGGAGCGTTTCAAAGTCATTCAGGCTCAGATCACCGATTCCCTCATCAAGGAAGAGGTGGAGGAGACAGGACCCCTCGTCCTCTCTCTGCGGGAAGTGGATCGCCACATGGTCGATCTGGTGGGAAGCAAGATGGCCAACGTAGCCGAGATCGGGAACAAGATCCACCTTCCCGTGCCGAGTGGTTTCGTGGTCACTGCAGCAGCTTATAAGCGTTTCCTCAGGCACGGCGACCTCAAGGCGGAGATAAGCCGCCGCATTCAGGCTTCCGAGAAAGGGGATATCGACGACCTGTTCCGGCTGAGCTCGGATATTCAGCACCTTATCATTTCATCGCCGCTGCCGGAGGATCTTGAACAGGCTATCCTCCAGGCGTACAAACAGGTGGAAAAAGAAACCGGTCCGGACGTGAAGGTTTCCGTGAGGAGCAGTGCTCTGGGTGAGGATTCCGCGGGCATGTCGTTCGCCGGGCAATTCAAATCGGAGTTGAACGTCAGCCAGGAAACACTGATACAGGCATATAAGGAAGTCGTAGCAAGCAAGTACTGCCTTCCGGCGATCACCTATCGGTTGAACCGGGGCATACCCCACGAGGACGTAGCAATGTGCGTGGGGTGCATGGCCATGGTGGAAGCGACGGCCGGCGGGGTGATGTATTCCACCAACCCGCTGGACATAAGAGATTGCTCGATCTTCATCAACTCCGTCTGGGGATTGCCCAAAGCCGTGGTTGACGGCAGCGTCGACCCCGACGTCATCGTCGTGACCCGCGGCGATCCCATGGTGGTGGCGGAAAAGCAGATCAAGAACAAACCGCTCCAGTATATCTGTTATGCGGATGAAGGGGTCTGCCGCATGGAGTTGACCGCGGACAAAGGGGCTTCGCAGTCGATCACGGACGAACAGGCCTTGGCCCTCGCTGAGATGGCCGTCAAACTGGAAGGGTACTACGGGTCTCCCCAAGACATAGAATGGGCCGTGGGAACGGACGGATCGATCTATGTCCTTCAATGCAGGCCGCTCCAGCAATTCGGAAACGGTACCACCAAGGAGATCGCAACTGCAGATCGCTCGATCGATGCCCCGGTTGTGGCTGCCGGCGGGGTGACCGCGGCCCCGGGCGTCGCTTCAGGTCCGGTCTTCGTCGTCAAGAGCGATGTGGACAAATTGAGATTTCCCGACGGCGCGGTACTGGTGACCGCTCAATCCTTGCCCAGGTGGGCTCCGTTGCTGGGGAGGGCGGCTGCGGTGGTGACCGAAGTGGGCGGAGTTGCAGGGCATCTGGCCAATGTGGCGAGAGAATTCGGAGTGCCCGCGTTATTTGGCGTTCCCGGAGCCACTACGGACCTGGTCTCGGGACAGGAAGTGACCGTGGATGCGGACGGTCGCACCCTGTATGGCGGTCGGGTGGACTCGCTTCTGCACTGCACCATCGCCAAAAAGAACCTTATGATCGGCAGTCCCGTGTATGAGCTGCTCGAGAAAGTCGCTGCCTACATCGTGCCCCTCAATTTGCTCGACCCCGACTCCACCGATTTTCAGCCGAAAAACTGTGTGACATTGCACGATATTACTCGCTTTGCCCACGAGAAATCCGTGGGCGAGATGTTCAACTTCGGTAAAGAGCATCATTTCGCGGAGCGATCCAGCAAGCAGCTCTACTACAACGTGCCCATGCAATGGTGGATCATCAATCTTGACGACGGGTTCAAAGAGGACGCACCGGGCAAGTTCGTCCTGCTGGAGAACATCTGCTCGATTCCCATGTTGGCCATTTGGGAAGGATGGGCGGCCATCCCGTGGGAAGGACCTCCGGCGGTGGATGCCAAAGGCCTCATGTCGGTCCTGATGCAGGCCACGACCAACCCCGCGCTTAACCCGACCATGAGCTCCCCTTATTCAGCGCGTAACTACTTCATGATATCCAAGAACTTCTGTAGCCTGACATCGAGATTCGGTTTCCATTTCTCGACGGTCGAGGCCCTCGTGGGAGACCGTCCCGGGGAAAACTATATCAGCTTCGGATTCAAAGGCGGAGCCGCGGACCATGTTCGGAGAGCAAGACGCGCCGGCTTCATTGGAGGCATACTCGAGGAGTACGGGTTCAGGATAGAGCAGAACGACGACAATGTATTCGCCCGCCTGGAAGGAAGGGACGAGGAGCTCATGAAGAGCAGGCTGAAGATCATCGGGTACATGATCATGCATACCCGTCAGTTGGACATGGTGATGTCCAACGAAGCCGAAACCAGACGATACTGGAACAAGTTCAAGAGGGAGATCGGCACGATCCTGGGCGACTCCGAGGAATCGGCCGTCATTGCCGAGGCAAGCGTGTAGCGCGACGCGCGATTACTCATTCACTGACGATCGGCAGGCTGTCATTGCGAGGAGCGAAGCGACGAAGCAATCTTTCATTTCGAGCAGTCAAATGAGCGAGATTGCTTTGCTCCGCTCGCAACGACAAGTTGATAGCTCAGTTTGTCCCCCAGCAAGAGTGAATGCTTGCACGCGCTATTCGGACGGCAGGCGGCGTGGCAAGTTGACAGCGGTTGGGGCACTGCCGACCCTGATGGGCTTTCCGGTTCGTCGGTGACGGCTGCGCACCACCGGTTCGGAGAGAGCGCAAACAAATGCGTGATCCGACCTCCGGGAAAGACTTGACAAATAAGAGAGCGAGAGCGTAGCACATCTTATAGTGGAGCGCTTTGAAACGCGCGAGAGGGAGAACCGAAGCCTTGAGATCGTAGGGAGCCTTGCCGGGCGGCCGCTTGTACGCTGTTGACCGGTGATTGTATCGCTCAAGGGGACGGGGACCTCTTCGGGGCAAAGGTGTAATTTTTGCCGAGGACGCGCAGCAAGGTTCGTCGGCATTGAGAGCGAACAATGCGGCGAGTCCCAAGAAGCGCCGCGATGAGATGTGCGAGAGAGTAAAGGAGAGACGATTCATTGCCGGGGAGGTGACGATCCCCGCGATTTCCCCGAGCAGACAGGAAGTACGTTATGAGCACAGCGGACAGAGCGAGCACGGACCTGGTAAAGGTTCTTCTCGTGGACGACGAAGAAGGATATGTGAGCATACTCTCGAAGAGACTTGCCAGGCGCAACTTCGAGGTCACGACGGCCGGCGGTGGTGCCGAAGGTATCCAAGCCCTCCGCAAGCAGGACTTCGACGTAGCGGTTCTCGACCTGAAGATGGAGGATATGGATGGGATTGAGGTGCTCAAGGTGTTCAAGAAGATGCTCCCCGGCATGTCGGTGATCATGCTGACCGGGCACGGATCGGAGCAGGCCGCACGAGAAGGCATCCAATTCGGAGCGTTCGACTATTTGACCAAGCCCTGTGACCTTGAAGATCTGGTTGAAAAAATCCTCGAAGCCCGTCAGGGGAGAGGAGGCGATAAAGGTGAATAATTTTAGGGTACTCTTGGTTGATGACGAGGAGGATTTCCTCTCAACGCTTGTAAAAAGACTCAAGAAACGAAATCTGGATGTTCTCGCCGCGCGCAACGGTACCACAGCAGTGGAAATAGTTACAGCCGAACCGGTGGATGTGGTGGTTCTCGATTTCAAGATGCCCGACATGGACGGATTGGAGACCTTGAAACGGATCAAACGTGTCAGGCCTTCGGCCGAAGTGATTATGTTGACGGGCCACGCCGACGTGGAGGTCGCACTGGACGGCATGGAGATGGGTGCGTTCGACTATCTCTTGAAGCCCGCGGACATCGACGAGCTGGTGTACAAAATTCAAGACGCTTACAAGCGTAAACACTGTCGCGAAGAAAACGAGAAGTGCCGCACCCCGTTCGACGACTGAAGAGAAATCGGGACTTCCCAGTTTGTAAGACTCGCGGGCGGCCCCCCATGTCGGAGGAATTCTATCACATCCGTGAAGGAAAACCGGCCAGATAGTCTTCCAGCGCACGCGCCGCTTCCGCTGTCAAGGGAGGACAGTCGGCCGGCTCTTTCACCCCTTCGGCCATCCTGAGGGCAAACACCATGCAAGTGGGCTCGTTGCACATTCTGCAGTTGGTCCTGGGAAGGAGCTTCAGGATCTGCATCATCTGGGGCTGCTGTTCGCTTTCATAGCACGGAACGATCTCGTCCCTCTTTTCCCACGCCTCATTGATCTCTTTCTTGACCCATTGCACGATCTTCTCGGCCTCTAACTCGTCTTTGAGCGCATTGACGGCTATCATCCGGCCGTGAACGGCGATGAGCTTCCCGTGCATTTTGAAGGTGACTGAAGCCGGCTCCTTCACATAGTGGATTCCGCCGAGGACCGCGTTGAGATAAGGGAGCGCTTCGCTCACGTCCTCATCCAGGTGAGCGACGCAGTTGACCGACTGGAAGTTGTGATTGCATTCCGGTCTGGAGATCTCTTTCCTGTAACCTGTCAGCAACATGAGTGGAAACCTCCTTCTGTAATATGTTCTTCACCGGTTGAGGAGCCGCATCACGATTCCGCACCAACCAGCCCTTTGCGTTTCGGCCGGTCAACCCCGAATGGTGATGCTGCGCAACTGACCCATCGTTGCTTGAGAATACCATATCTCGACAAATTCGATAATGGAGTCCTTTTCCTTCCGTCTCATCTCCACGGCAATGTTCTTCCTCAAGAGCAATTTGATGCTTTGAAACGCCCGCGCATCCCGTTGAGCGAATTCCCGGGCAACCGACGCCGCGACTTCCGGAAGGTGCTCTTCGGCAACCGCCTGGTGCACGAGTCCCAATGCCAGCGCTTCCTCAGCGGAATGCATGCCGCCACTGTAGAGGATGCGCTCCGCGTTCCTCTCGCCTGCGCATGCCTTGAGCATGGCCACGCTGCCGGCAAAGACCGATGAGCCGAAGCTCACCTCGTTGAGGGATATGCGAGACTTTCCCGTTACCATGAGCCGATGATCGCAGGCTGTGGCCAGCATGCATCCCCCGGCTATGGTGTGCCCGTTGAGCGCCGCCGTCACAGGTTTGGGGAAAAGGAAGAGATACGTGTAGAGATCGGCAAAATTGAGAAGGTATCGGGTGAACTCCTCTTTCGAGTATGAGAGGAATTCGGGAATGTCGAACCCGAATGAGAAGAACTTCCCCGTTCCCGTGAGGATAACGGACTTGACTGCGGGATCGACGCTCAATTCCTGGAAACAGCTCCTCAGTTCAGCCACCACCTGGTCGTTGAGGGCGTTGACCTTTCCTCGCTGAAGCCTCACGGTGGCGACATTCGTATCCTTCGTGAGCAGAATGAAATCCATGGCTGTTCCTCCACGTCGGTTGTGAAAGCGTCATTTCAATTTGTACCGGTCCTTCTGATTGAACAAGGTTAGATCCTTGTACCCTTTGGTGACTTTGGCGCTGTGCTTTACATTTCTGGGAATGTAATACGTGTCACCCTTGGTAAAGAGGTGCTCGACGCCGTCTATGGTCAGCCGAATCTCGCCGTCAAGTACCACTCCCCACTGTGCTTCATGGGAATGTTGCGGTACTGAGGCATCCTCCTCATAGCTCATGAAGACGAATTGGTGCTGCTCTCCTTGAAAGAGGTGCGAAGTCAAACCCGCAAGGGGAATGTCCGCCTCGGGAAGAGCAGTCACGATGTCCGGGAAAAAATTCTGATCGGCCATTGTTGATTCCCTCCTTGGTTGAAATATCACATTTCCTGGATGCTCCATGCCGGAGATTGACGCCGCACCGCTACGGCTTCACCGTAGTGCGAAGCTTCCCGCTTTCTCGTTTGACGATGCCCCGGCGGAGGAAACTCCCCATTATCTCTTCGTATTTCGGACGGTATTCCCCGTCGAAATAGAAATCGGTCGCCTCCACGAACCACGGGGTGCCCATGAGGTATGAAAAGAAAACCTCTTCCTCCATCCCTCTCTTCATCATCAGTGTGTAGACGATTATCTTCTTGATGAGATCGTTTCCCACGCTTTGCCTGTTTTCGAGAAACCCTTTGAGCCGCTTCTTTGCCCTGGCCAATGCAGCGTGCATGTTGGTAAACGGGACGCCGTGACCGGGGTAAACGATCTTCACGTCCAGTTGAGCCAGTTTTTCCAGGGAATCCATCATGGCAAAGAGGGCTCCGCTCCCCTCGACTCGCACGTTCATGACGGCCATGTCACTTTCCCAAAGAGTGTCGGAAGAGATGAGGAGCTTTTCTTCCCGGTTGTAGAGCACCATTCCGTCAATCGCGTGGCCGGGTGTGTAGATGACCTGAAATTCGTGAGGGCCGAAAGCGACAATGTCTCCGTCGTCCAGCACTCTGGTGCACGTGAAGAAGTCGGCTTCTTGAACGAAATATCGCCACCAGGTGGACCAGCCGTCATGGGTCTCTATGAAATGGCGGCCGATCCGGTGCAGAGCTATCTCACAACCGGACAGGTCCTGAATAATCTTGTTGCCGCCCACGTGATCGCAATGGCAATGCGTGTTGACAATGAGCTTCACACAGGCCGGGTCTACCCCGAGCCGTCTCAGATGATTCTCGGTTTCAGCGAAATCCGCTTTGTATGCCGTATCGACTAGTACCGGCTCTTCGGATCGATAGATAAAGTGGTTGCCGTTCAGGTAACCCCGTTCGACGAAAAAGAGGTTGTCGAGAATCTCTACTGCAGCCATGTCATGTCTCCTCGGCAGGGATCGGCACCGTCTTCAAGAAGGGGAACCTGCCATCATCCTATGCGGACGAATCCGCAATTCCGAAGGCGGCAATATGGTTTCCGCGGAGTAGTCATTGCAGATCTCTCCTCATTCCGCTCGCAAGGTACCTTTGGACGCAGCGGCAGATCCCTAACCTCTTCTCGTGGAGTCCCTCGCGGTGGAGCCGGTTCTATTTCTTGATTCGCTGGACCACGTCCACTTTGAGCTTCACTTCACCGTATCCCGAGCAGTCCACCCCCACATCGGGGCATCTCACATAATGCATGAAGTGAAATTGTCCGGGGTCGAGCCCTTCGCTGAGACGCTCGTTGATGAGCGCCACCGGTATCACGAGCTGAGAAATCAGATAGATGCACATCTTCTTGGGGCAGAGTTTGGCAATGAAGTTGCCGTCCGTGTCCAAAACGAACTTGTCCCCGACCTTGTGCCCTGAATTGCAGTGTTTTGATGCAACAACCTTCGCCTCGATGGAGAAGAGTGATGCCGCCTCGGCGAGTCGCCGTATGTGACGTGCCCTGAAGTCTCTCTCGTGGAATTTTTCAAGATCCGATTGGTCATAGCCCACGCGATCGCCGTATTTCTTGAGAATGTCGTCTCCTGCCATGGTTCTTCCCTCCTTGGAAAGGTCAATCCAAATCCACCGATTCGCTGCAAGATCGGCAACGCTTGGCTCCCCGAAAGAGCTTATTCCCGCAATGGGGGCAGAGATACCGCTGCTCTTCCGATTCGACCCATTTCTCCGTGCCCAGTTCTCTCCTCGTGGGGGTTGCCCTGAGGATGACCTTCTTGCCGACCTCTACGGGGAAGTTCTCGATGAATTCGCAGGGGAAGCTCTCGCATTGATGGCAACCTTCGTATCCCTTTTCCTGCGCGCAGGATCTCACCCTACACTGCCGGCAAAACTTGAATCGACGATCGGAGAGGCAGCCGTCGCAGGCTATCTCGTCCGCTGTACACCCGTAAACCGTGCTCAATCGTTCCTTGAACTTCCGGTTATCCTCTCTGTGAGCCATTAGTACGGCGCACACCCCACAATAGAGGCCACAGGGGGCCAACAGATTCTCGTCGATCATGGAAGGCTCCTTTCGTATCAGAAATTAAGTAGTCGATTTCATAAGTTAGATAGAGGATCTCACTCCTGGCGGCGCTACCAAGGTATCTGTTCATAATCGAACCCTCTCCTCGTCATTCCTGCGGAGGCAGGAATCCAGGCTCTTCCTAACACCCTGGAACCCGGCTTTCGCTCGGGGTGACGACTTGAGAACATTCGGGGTCATCCTGAAATCGATTGCCTTCCGACACCATAGTTCCGAAAAGGGGTAATAATCGCGTGCCGGCAATGGCCGGCCGGCCTCTTTTCCGACCCTTCTCACTTGCCTCCGCTTCCAAGGGCCTCAACACCGGACCGGTTCAGCACCATTGTTGTGGCCTCCGAGGGACACGAAGAAACGCACAACCCGCACCCGTAGCATTTGGTCTCATCGTAGGTCACTCGGTCCCCGTCTGTTACACGAGCCCCGAACACGCACCGATCCACGCAGGCCCCGCAATGAGTGCAAGCTTCGCTGTCAATTCGAGCCACATAATCAGATCGTGAGACGAGGTAATCCCTGCCGTGTTTGAGAAGCAATTGAAGGTCGTGACAGCAGCACGAGCAACAACTGCAAACAGCATACACGTACTGATCCGGACGATAGAGCGTGAGGTGAACCAGACCGGACTCATCGGCCTTCCTGAGAAGCTCACGGGCCTCCTCGAGGGGCAGGTGTCTCGCCAATCCCTTGGAAACGAATGTTTCCGCATAATCATTGACGAAGAAGCACACTTCCAGGGGATGGTCGCATCGACGATAGTGACGGCGGCAAACGCATTGAGCCACCGCAAACGTCCGTGCGTTTCTTAATATGTCGAAAACCTGTGCAGAAGGCATGACCCACTGCTGCTTGGTGAAAGACTCACCCACCGGGATGACCTTGGACGAGAACGGAATCTTCCCTTCTTCCATCCACCGGTCGTACCTCCCGAGCCATCCGTTGAGGAATTCGTCATCCAGCGGTTGTTTCATGGTTGCTCCGTAATGGATAAGGATTCGGCTTCTCCGCGGGTGTCAATCCTCTGCAGCCATTCAGACGAAACCGACGCGTGGACTGCCGGCCCCAGATTGCTGTTTCGAGGCCCGCCTTTCCTCCTACCGGGAAGCACACATCCGCGAGAACGATCGTCAATGACGTACCCCGTTCAGGAACTAGACTGACTGACAAGTCTAGTTTTCCCCGCAAAAAAGCAGGCTCCTTTTCTCACGTTGACAGTCCCGCAAGTACCTGCTTGAGCGCCCTTCCGGTCTTTTGAAATGTTTCGGGGTCTCTCGACGCCTTGTGTATGAGGATCGCTCCCTCGATACAACCGATCACCAAGTGGGCCAGTGCATCGCTGTCGGTCTCTTCCTTCAGTTTTCCCGCGGCTTTGGCCTCCTCGAAGAGATTGCGGAGCATTTCGGCCCAGGCTCTGAAGAACCGATCGGCAGCCTCGGCAAGGGCCGCGTTGGAATCACCCATCTCCTGGGCCATGTTGCCGAACAGACAACTGGCGTTTCCGCCCCTCGCCCGATAGAATCCGAGGATGCCCTCCAACATGAGCTCGATTCTCCTCAGTGGGTCTTGCTCGTCCTCCATGAGTGAGAAGAAGAAAGGGATGTGACGACTGGTGGAATCGTCGATGGCCGCGACGGCGAGCTCCTCTTTACTCTTAAAGTAAAAGTAGAGGTTGCCTCTCTTCACTCCCGATTCTTTACAAATCTCTTCTATGCTGGTCTTCGAGTAGCCTTGATGGCGCAGAAGCCGCCGTGATGCACGAATAATCTTTTCTCTGGTAACTTCGCCTCGGGTTCCCATGTGCTCTCTGATAGTACCGCTCGTTGCAATATGCTGCATTCTTCGAGTTGAAGGCCAACGAGCTTTCGACAATTGACTAGTCAGTATAGTTTTTCACAGGCCGTCCTCCCTGTCAACCTCTTTTTTGGCGATAAATCTATCTTCCACCTTTCCGACGCGGTCCCACCAGCTCTTGAATCACCTCAGTCAACTTCCCAATGTCCACCGGCTTTTCCAGGACGCCGTCCACTCCGCCGGCGTCCATTTCCTCTCGTTCTTCTCTTTGACCGCCCCAGCCCGTCACCAGGACGAAGGGCGTCTTGTCGGTTCCGCGTTCCTCGCAGATCTTCTTGACAGCCTTGCCGACCTCCCAGCCGTTCATCTCGGGCATGGCCAGGTCACACAGGACGATGTCGATCTCTTTGGTTTGGAATATCTCCAGGGCCTCTTGACCCGAGGACGCTGCGAAAACTCTGTGGCCCCGTTTGAGCAGGCCCCCTTCCAGCATGCGCAGCAGGGGCTCCAGATCGTCAACCACGAGAATATTACATGTTAAATCAGCTACATCTAATTGTTTGGGTCTCTTAGCGCGTTCGAATATTCGTTCCGCCAGAGGGAGCTCGAGCCGGAACGTGGTGCCCCGACCCTCTACACTTTTCACGGAAATCTTTCCTCCGTGGTGGGAGACGATTCCGTAGCTGCTCGCAAGACCGAGACCGGTACCCAGGAGGCCTTTGGTGGTCCAGAACGGTTGAAAGACCTTGGACAAATCCTGCTTCCTTATTCCCACTCCGGTATCGCTCACTTCGAGAAATACCTGTCCCGCTTCGCTCCACGTTCTCAAGGCGATCTCGCCTCCCCGGGGGATGGCGTCCACCGCGTTCCACAAGAGGTTGACGACCACCTCCAGGAGATCGTTTTCGACTCCCCTCACCATGCAGCCCGGCTTCAGCGATGTGCTGATGGCTATCTTGTCCTTTGTCCTTCCGGCATTGGCTTCAAGCCAGGCTTGTCTCATCTCGACCGCCTTCCCGACCACGTCGTTAAGGTCAAATATTCGCCCTCGCCGCAGCGGCTTATCCCCGCGGACGGAGGCAAAATGATTGAGGAGCCGGGCGGTTTCGCCGGCGGAACGGAGGCTGCTCACCACCTGTTCGAGTTGGGCCTTGACCTCTTCGGGATGGCCCGATTCAAGGTTTGCCAGGGCCAACCTCGTGCCGCTCACGATAATCTGCAGCAAGTTTCTAAGGTTGTGGGCTACCGCTCCGGCCATCTCTCCCAACGCCTTCACGCGATCCGATTGAAGCAGCATCTGCAGCGATTTTCTTCGATCGGTTTCGTCGGAAACGATCATCTGGTACCACAATTCGTTCGCATCCGGTCCGGGAATTATCGACGCCGTGAGGAGACATTCCCTTTCCGCTTCTCCACGGGTCAATGCCTTCCATTCGAAGTTTCGTAGGACCCCCTCTGACTCAACCATCTTCCGGACGGCATCCCAATCGGGAGGATTCACGCAAAAACGGCCGAGATTCATTCCCGCGATCTCGGCAGCCTTGATTCCCAAGAGATCCGCAAAGGCGCGGTTGGCCTCGACTATGGCTCCATCCGAAGTGAGTGTGGCGATCCCGTCCCGTGACAAATCCAGAACGGATCGATAGCGGGCCTCCAGTTGCAGCCCGGCCTTTTCACCGGGCTCAGCCTGGTTTTCCGAAGCCCCTGTACCCCGGTGAGGTCCCTGCGATGCCGTCGATGCATCGACCCGTTGTTCTCCCGGTTGGTCCTCGTCGTTCATGTCATCCTCCCTCAATTTGCCGGGCAGCACTTGTTCACACGCATTCAATTACGTACGGAGTCAAGGAAGGCTCCAGTCGACCCCCCACGGCAGGAATTCCCTACGCATTGTCTTGATGGTTTGTTGTACCATCCAAAGTTTCACCGCATACGCCTGGGGATCGGTATCTCTCTTGCACGTCTTCCTGTCCCGGTCCAACATGTGGAGCAGCTCCAGTCTGCTCCGCAGGGTCCAATAAGCTCCTCCGATATCAGCCGGTGCCGCGAGCGAGAGTCTCGACTCTTCAGCCTCGAGATACGATCGTATCTCCTGATTGAGACAGCCGGTTACGTGGCCCATCCCCCTTGCCGTCGCATAGTAAATCAGCGCGGTCGGGTTCGTCCGTGCAGTTTCCCGGAGCCGGGTCTGCACCCGGGACGGGATGGCGCCGTCTCTTCCCAGATAGAGAAACGCCGTGCTCAAGACCCGGGACCGGCTGTCGGGATACTTCATGTGGTCGAGGTTGCCCGTCCGGGAGAATTCCCTCAACTGTTGCGAATCGCTCCGGAGGAAGACGAACCCGTGTCCGTACGGATCCACGTAAATCGGTAGCCATCCCTTGGTCTTAACCAATGCTTCGGCCAAATGCACGTAGGTTTCGATTCCATAATGGCCGATGACCACAACCTGCACCCCTCGGCGGTTCAGGACGGCGAGCGACTCGGCAACCGACTTATCGTCCAGGGGGTCCAATTCGAGCACTCGCTCGTAATCTTTGAGGACCGCTTCCGTATAGATGCTCTGGGCCCTGCAATCGATGAAGACCTGCACTCCCGGCACGTCAAGGAGCAGGACATCGGCCAACATATAGTTGGAAAAAACCCGTCCGCCTATACGGTTCTCTCGAAGAAACGTGACGGTATCCGCCGTGTTCGTCGTCAGCGGTCCCAGCACACGAGCCACCGCCGAATTGGACCGAAGGAGAGGATTTCCCGGAAGCAAGGGGATGATGGTGCTGTCCGCAAGCACATAGGTAACCGTCAATAACAAAAGTGTGGCCGAGACGGGCCCTGCGGCACCGAAGAGGCGACGGGAAAGGCCTCGATCGCTTTTCATGGCCCGACTCCGGGCCCTGTCGCACCGGAACTGCATGAGGAGCCCCATGAGGGGTACGATGATCATGCTTGTGAAGACCGCTGTTCTTCCAAATCGAAAGGTCACCGCGGTCAGCAGGAGAGCGGTGAGGATCTCCATGGGGAGATCGTTCTCAATCCCGGTACCTCCATCGTTTTCAGATACACAGGGTCTCTTCCGGATGCATCTTATCGCGGCAGCGACTCCCAAGACCGCGGTCAGCATCAGGCAGCCCAGGAAGACCCACATCCCCCTGCCCCCCGCAAACCTCAGTTTACTCAAATCGATAATAAGGGGAGCCCAATGCGGCATCTTGTCCGTGAAACTTGCGGTTTCCGTCTGGGTAAACGGCATGACAAGGTTCGACAACCCGTACGGATTGGCGAAAGCTGCCATGCAGAAACACAAACCTAAACACAGGGCCCAGTAGGCGGCCTCTCTCACGGTCGAAGACGGTGCTCCCTGCCCGGATGCCTCCAGGGATGAGCGATCGAGGCCGCGGGAGGGTTCCGAAGTACCAAAAGAGAGGAGACGGAGCAGAGATTGTGTAAACGAGCGGGTTTCAGTTCTCGCGGGGTCATGGGCAATTCGGGGCAAGAGGACTCTGGCGGCCTCCAAGGCGATCTTGAATCCCAGGAGCACGAATCCGAACACGAACGATCCATGGGAATTGCACCACACCAGGAAGACGACCGCACAACCGATCTGCCGGCTCTTCCCCCAGGACCGCGGGGCTACGAGGAATGTCGTGAACAGTATCAGATACAGGACGCCGAAATTCTCGGGACGAATGGACATAATGGGCCCGGCGGCCAGTGTGCCGATGGTCAGTGCCAGGAAGGAAAGCTCGGCCGAGCAGCCCAGACCGCGACAGCGTATGAAAAGCACCACCAGGCATGAGAGCAGAAGGATTGCCTTGAGGAGGATCGGACCAAAATCGTGCAGCCAACGGTAGGAGATGTAGTAAAACAGCCCGCTCAGCCACGCCTGATTGACCCAGACTTTTCCGTCCGTGGTGAAGGACCAATGATCCGGCTGCGCCAGTTTGCCCGCCACAACGTCCCGACCCGCGCAGAGGGCAACGTACAGGTCTTCATTGAAGCTCCAGGTGCCTATGGCGATAACCGCCGCAATGGTCGCGGAAAGGAAGAGGATGGCGCCTGTGGGGTATCTCATGGTTGCGATGAGCCTCCGGCGCCGATCGGGACTTCCGAGGGAGACCTGAGTACGGCTGCTGCGCAACGGCCCACGTGTTGCCGGCAGTTGGACAAGGGGTGCCGATGATCCTCTGAATTCGTTATAGAATCCTCTTGTTCCACCAGGGATCGGCCACAAGACAATGGCAGCCACCGTGGGATTTCAGGCTAGCAAAAGGTAATTGGGGTGTCAAGGGAGGGTCGAATGATCTGCGTGGGGGTACTGGAGTAGACAAGATTCATACATTTGCGTAGCTAATCCCGACACTGGATACCGATTTGTAGGGGGTGTCTCGACCCGTGGGAAAAAAGGCCATTGAGTACCCTTCTGATATTATAGGATATTCCACTCATTTTGCTTCTTTGGCACGCTCTTGGCAAGGGTACGGCGCTGAGGAAAGGGGAATCGTGTAACCTCGTTTCCCTCTCCCAACGGCGGCTCGTTACTCGATGCAGTGAGCCGGTAAGGCAACTGAGCTGCTCGACGGCGTTACCATGGATGTCCGGTAACACGGGCATCGAGTCCGTGGTACCGGCCGGCGAGGAATTGAATCTCACGTTTGAGGCCGCCGGTTACAACGCCGAATTATCTCGCCGCCTCGTCCGAAGCTATGCTTCGGCGTTGGATTGTAAAGTCTTCCGTGCTTTGTTGTGGCCCTGTGGGCCATGCGAGTCGCCATAGGATCGGTTCCATGAAAGCAAGGGTCAATCAACTGGAGTTAAAGGTCCTTTATGACGTCAGTAGAATAATCGACCAAGCTCTGAGTCTGGATCACACTTTTGAGTCAATTCTGAGGATTCTTTCCGAGAGCCTCGCCATGAGCAGAGGCACTATCACCCTCATGAACGGCGACAAGGGCCATCTGGAAATCAGGGCTTCCCACGGACTCACTGATGAAGAGAAGAAAAGAGGCGTCTATCGATTGAACGAGGGAGTGACGGGGCGGATTTTCCAGACCGGCGGGCCCTTCCTGGTGCCGGATATTAGACAGGAGCCCCTGTTTCTTGACAAGACCGGTTCCCGGAAAATAGAGAAGGGACGGATTTCGTTCATTGGCGTGCCCATAATTCTCCACGGCAAAACCATTGGCGTGTTGAGCGTGGACCGTCTTTTCGACGAGGAGATCTCGTCCGAAGAGGATGTGAGATTCCTCACCATTCTGTCCACACTGGTGGGGCAATTGGTCAGTTTGAACAACCAGGTGCGAGCGAGGGAAGACACTCTTATCAGAAGTAACCGATCCCTCAAGGCAGAAATTTCCAGAAAATGCGATCACTTCCTGGACATGGCCAAGAGTCCTGCAATGTTGGAAGTTCAGGAACTGATTCGCAAGGTTGCTCCAACCCGAGCGACAGTCCTTTTGCTCGGTGAATCCGGAACGGGCAAGACGCTGGTGGCCCAGATCATACACGAATTGAGCGACCGCTCCCGCAACCCGTTCATCAAAGTCAATTGTGCGGCCCTTCCCGATAACCTATTGGAATCGGAATTGTTCGGATATGAGAAGGGCGCCTTCACCGGTGCAACGGAGTCCAAGAGCGGCCGGGTGGAAGAGGCGGCGGGAGGTACCATTTTCCTCGATGAAATCGGCGAGCTTTCCACGACGCTTCAGGCAAAGTTGCTGAGGTTTCTCCAGGACCGGGAGTTTGAACGCCTGGGAAGCACCAAGACCCGCGAGGTGGACGTACGGATTATCACGGCCACCAATAGGGATCTCGAGGAAGCCGTGCGGGACGGTCTGTTCCGGGAAGATCTCTACTACAGGCTCAACGTCTTTCCGATCAGGGTGCCTCCGGTTCGGGAACGGAGGGAAGATGTAGATCCCCTCGTGAAGTTCTTCACGAAAAAGGTGAGCGCGGAATACGGATGGGAGCTCCACTTTCACCCGGAAGCCATGAACGCTCTGCTGGCCCACGATTGGCCGGGAAACGTCCGAGAAATTGAGAATCTCATCGAGCGACTGGCGATCATCCACAACGGGGGAGTCATCGGGGTGCGCGACCTTTTCCCCAACATGGCCAACGCCTCTCGGGACCAGGACCATTCTTCTTCCGAGATGATCCCGTCCCTCAGGGAAATTGAACAGAGAAACATATTGGCTGCCCTGGAACGCAACAAATGGATACAGTCCCGCGCTGCCAAGGAGCTTGGCATCACGTTGCGTCAGATGGGATACCGCGTGAAGAAATTCGGCATCGAAGAGCTTGTGGAGCGGAAGAGAAGTCACCGCTAACCTCACCGTCACCCTGAGTCACGCCTTGCGTCTTTTCCGTCGGCCCGGTCGGCCCATCGTCGGCCGGGGGCATACCCCCTTGCGCTCACTTGCAGCCGAGATTGACAGTTCCACAGGGAATATGGTAATATCAGCTATTAATTACAGGCTGCAAAAATGTTTGAAAAGAAATCCACGGAAGATGATGATATTAGGGAAGAGACAGCCCTTGCCGGAAGTCTGTTGAACGGAATTCCGTCTACCGATACCATTGATCTGAGTCGCTTGTTCACGCAGGATCTTACCCTGTCGGGCAGTTTCGACGTATCGGCAATCAAAAAAACCACATTCGGAAAACTGCTGCTTGCACTTCCCGTCCCCGCGTTCCTGGTCGATGAGGCAGGTGACATCGCATTCTGCAACGAAGCATTGATGAAGCTCTCCGACGATCGCCGGACATTGGAGGGAAGAGCCTTTTTCTCCCTCTTCCCCGACGCGGAGGAAACCGATCGAGCCCGAGCCTCGGTAGAGAGGATCTTCAAAGAGAGGAAGCCTCTCTTGAGGCAGGGCCGCATGCAGGTGGGCAATCGGACTATCTGGGCCAGGATATACTTTCGGTCGGTAAGGTTGGAAAAAGAGAGGGCCATTCTCGTGCTCATCGAGGATCTCACCCTCGAGAAGCGACAGCTCGAGCTCATGCAAACGATCGAAAGAGCGAAAAAGGAGTGGGAGCGTACCTTTGACGCCGTATCGGACCTCATTGCCACGGTTGACGAAGATTATAAAGTGGTAAGGCTCAATAAGGCCATGGCGGAAAAAGCCGGCGTTCGGGTTCAGGATGCCGTTGGAGAGCCATGTTACAAGCTGATTCACGGCACTGACCAGCCCCCCGCTTTTTGCGGTATTAGGAAGATTCTCACCGACGGCAAGGAGCATTCGTACGAGTACTACGAGAAGAATTTGGGGTGCTATTTCCGCGAAACGGTCTGTCCGATTCACGACGATTCCGGAACGGTCATTGGATGTGTCATCGTGGCCCGCGATGTGACCGGTCGGAAGAAGCTGGAAAAGGAGTTACAAACTCTCGCCAACCACGACGACCTCACGGGCTTGCTCAATCGCCGTCAATCCAGGGAATTGCTCAACGCGGCTTTCGAAGGCTCCAGGCGCTATTCGCACCCTCTGAGTCTTTGCATCTTGGACATGGACAATCTGAAAGAAGTCAATGACAAGTTCGGGCATCACGCGGGAGACGAGGTCCTGATACGTGTGGGGGAAATCGTGAAGGCGGAGCTTCGGCGCTCCGACTTCGCGGGCCGATACGGCGGGGATGAGTTCATCATCGTGTTTCCCAACACACCGATCCGAGGGGCGAGCGAATGCATGGAGCGAATTCGTGAAGCTTTGGGTGGATCGGTGTTTCATGCCGGTTCGGTTTCTTACAACATTGGGTGCAGCGGCGGTATCGTAGAGTACGTGGATGGAGATATTTCACCCGACGACCTGATCCGTCGAGCCGATCGTGCTCTGTACACCGCTAAAGAGCACGGGAGAAACAGAATCGTTCTCGATGGGACCGGCAGACGCCCCTGACTCTCCTCATCTCCACCTGACTTTCATTGTGCTCCTGCTTGGAGCCTCGGTCCAGCTTCAGAGCGTGGGACCGGGGAAATCCGTCTTGACCTCCGGCCCCTTACTTCGGGAGATCGGCAAAAAAAAAGCAATCCATGAGGAGGATTGCTAAGAGGATATGGTTTGGAGTCGTTGTTGCCTTTTAGTTAAGCAAGCGGCGTGCCAGAACACATGGGTAACTGATTTCACATGATTTATCCTCATATCGAGGTCCGGTTGATTCGGCGGAGGTGGCCAATATTTTCGCAGTTCACGCTCCCCGCAGTCGTGCCGTGAAAATTTTGCGCATCTCCTCGACCCGGCGAGCATCTTCGCGGCGCTCACCGCGGCTCCTTAACGAGCAACGTGCGCGGTCCTCTTCTTTCCGGAGAGGCCCGGCGTAGGCTTCCTGCATGCATCGGTCCGTTCTCCGACCGATCGTTGGAAGGGCCGCCCTCGGCTTCACCGGGGCTACGGCAATCTTGTGGAAGCATCGAATCGTATTCGTAACATCTTGACTTGACGGATCAACAACGGCTAATGTGCTGAGAGGCCTGCTTCGCCCGATCCGGAACCCTGCAAAGACCTTTTGTCCTCTTGCGACAGAAGTTGTTTTATTCCGGAACGGCAAGTGCCCCTATTGCAGTAGGGTCAACAGCCGTACTGTGTCGTTTGGGCGGGATCGGTCGTTCCTACGGATGGGACCGCCGCCGGCGACCCGACCGACGCCACTTTCGGGTGTCTGTGTTCGACGGCTCAGCCAGGAATTTCCTTCAGTCTTCTTTCGAGCCGAGGTGCCCCTATGACATACGCGCTGAGGAGGGGCGATAAACCGGGGACCGCAGCCGCGGCACCGGCCGAAGAGAAACAACCTCAACCAGTGACGGACAGATTCGAGGGGGCGCTAGGGTGAGTAACCGAATCTCCGGAGAATGGATCGGAAGCCGGACCGACGGTGTCGCGTTGGTCGACCGAGCGGGAAAGTTGCTTTTCTGCGATGGAAGTACGGCCCAGATCTTGGGCTCCTCGTCTCCTCCGGAACTTTTGGGGAAGTCTCTCGCTGAATTTCTCTCCGCGCCTGATTGGCGAGAGCTCGAGCCGAAACTGACCGACGTTATGGTGACAGGGCGTTCGTTCAAGAATCACGAGTGTTCTGTGATTACAAAGGACGGAAATACCCCTCGCGTGGAGTTGGCCGGATTACGAGTTGACATCGACTCCGGCGGGGCGGCGCTGGTGATGATTCGGAGTCTCTACGAGGCCTTTCACGATTCTCCCTCCGGTCTTCCTTTTTCAGTCTTGGCACAATCCGGCATGGGTCTCCTCCTGACCACACCGAAGGGGGAGGTGCTTCAGCTCAACAAGGCTGCGCAAGCACTTCTCGGTGTTCTCGCCGGAAAAGCCGTAGAGGGGTTGCCGTCGGACATTGCCGCAATCGACCATCGACTGGCCCCGGCCCTCCACGGAAAACGCGGTGAAATAGCGGTAAGGCTCAAAGACGGCTCTCAGCGGTTTGTGCGATTCTGCGGTGAGACGCTCCCCGGAAGCCTCCGGCGGCTGATCTGGTTGCGAGATGCCACCGACGACGTGACGGAACGAGAACGGCACCACAGGGCGGAGCAATTGGATTTTTCCGGGAAGATGGCTTCTCGCCTCAGCCACAAGATCAATAACTCGTTGGGAAGCATCCTGGCAGGCCTCCAGGCGTTGGAAAAGGGATCGTCTCTCACACCGGACGATCTCTACGTGGTTGAGCTGCTCCTTGGGGAAGTGCGCTCCATGAACGAGATTATTGACTCTATTCTCGACTCGGCCCGTACGACGGTCTCTTCTCCGCAGAACGTATCTCTGGAGTACCTGGTCGGGACCTGTGTGGGACGTTTCAAGACCGAGGCCCCTTCAAAGCGCGTCTCCTTGACCCTCTTGCCGGGACCTGTACACCTCCGGGTGCCTGCGGACGTGAAATCCATGGGCAGGGCATTGGGGAACATCGTGCTCAACGCCCTGGAGGCCTGCGAAGCGGGGGGCACGATTCAGGTGGGATGGCGTGAGATGGGAGATTATGAGAGGAAGGCCACGTTCCCCGGTTTTCCGGGCGGTGTTGTGGGCATCTTCTGTACGGACACCGGAAAAGGGCTCCCTGAAGACCTCACCGTCTCTTCGATGTTCAAGCCGTTCGTCACTACGAAGCGCTCGGGTGTGGGCTTGGGCTTGGCGGTTGCACGGGAAATTGTCGAGAACCATGGCGGCGTGATCCTGGTGAGCAACGCCACTCCCCTCGGCACGACCGTCGAGGCTTTTCTGCCCCTTGTGCGGCCCCATCAGTACCGGCAGAATGAAATGGAAGAGGAGGGATGCGGCGTAGTGGCGAACGGTCTCTCCCGCGAGAACTGCGATGTCAAAGAGGTCGGAACGGCACAGTTCTGCTGGCTCATCAAAGGACTTCGACATCGTTCGCAGACGGGAGCATGGAATGAGACATGCGCGACATGTCCAACGTTTCTGTCCCGAAATCTAACGCCTTTTCTCGATTCTAGCTGTCGATAGGGAAAGGACGGATAGGCACATGGCCGGGACGGTTCTGATAGTCGACGACGAGGTTCAACTGGTACGGCATCTGGAATACCTGCTCAGAAGCGAGGGGTATCAGGCGGTTGGGGTTCATGATGGAGCGTCGGCTCGTCAAGCCGTGGAGTCTATTTTTCCTGACGTGGTGTTGGTAGATCTCAAGTTGCCCGACACCGACGGAACCGCCCTGATGACGGAACTGCTCAGACGTCATCCCACGGTGGGGTTCATCATCATAACCGCTTATGGGTCTATTCGATCGGCAGTGGAGGCGACGAAAAGGGGGGCGAGAGATTACCTGACCAAGCCTTTTGAGCCGGACGAGCTCCTCGTTGCCGTACGAAACGTGATGCGCGACAGGATGCGGGAAGAGGAGATAGCGGTTCTCAGGAAAAGGGATCGGGTCTCGCAGAGACCGGGGGTTGCGCCGGAACCTCCAACGGAAGACCCGACGCAGTACAAGTCCCCGGTCATGCAGGCCACTCTCAGGCAGGCCGAGCAGGCTGCAGCAAGCGACAGTATCGTCCTGCTCCTCGGCGAGAGCGGAAGCGGCAAAGACTACCTGGCGCGATTTATCCACGATTGTTCACGTCGCGCAAACGGACCTTTCTTTGCCGTCAACTGCGCGGCCGTCGCACCGGAATTGGCCGAATCAGAGCTCTTCGGGCACGAGCCGGGCGCCTTCACGGGAGCTCGGGGTCGTAAGCGCGGGCTTCTGGAGCTGGCCGAGGGCGGGACTCTCCTGCTCAACGAAATCGGAGAGCTGTCTTTGCCGATGCAGGCAAAGCTCCTGACGTTTCTTGACACCCGTTCGTTCACGCGCGTCGGCGGTGAAACCCACATCCCGGTTAATGCAAGACTCATCGCGGCAACAAACCGCGAATTGGAGCTGGAGACGAAGGAGGGACATTTTCGCAGCGACTTGTACTACCGGCTGAACGTCCTGTCCATTCGTATCCCTCCGTTGCGAGAGAGAATCGAAGACCTCCCCTTACTCGTCAGACAAGTACTGTCGCGGCTCGCGACGGAAATGGCTTTCACCGAGCCGCTGCAACCGGATTACCAATCCCTTGATGTGCTGGCCGGCTATCATTGGCCCGGCAACGTTCGAGAACTCCGCAACGTGCTTGAGAGAGGCGTCATGCTCTCGGGGTCGGGAAAACTGGACCTCTCCGGTCTCAAGACCGTCGGAGATCGGAAAGACTGGTCTTTCACCGTGACTTTCCCTGACGGCAAGACAATCCACGACGTGACCAAGGAGATGAAGAGGTCGCTCGTGCTGGAGGCTCTGAGGAGGACCAACGGCAGCAAACAGGCTGCGGCCAAATTGTTGGGAATCTCACGTCATGCTTTTGCTCATCAGATGAAGGCTTCCGGGTTGGACGGTTGAAAATAACGCCGGTGTGGAGCAACACTCTTCCTCGGAGACACGAGCAATGAGCTCCGTCATGATCGTTGACGACAACACGACTCTTGCGCGATTGACCGCCCGCAATCTCGAGCGGGACATTCCGGGATTGCATGTCCATACGGTCAACTCGTGCAGCGAGGCGCGACAGGCGTTGGAAACGTTCTCTCCGTCCGTGTTGGTGGCAGACCTGAAACTGGAGGACGGCAGCGGTCTGGACCTCACCAAAGAGCTTACCGAATGCCGTCCGGGCTTGTCGGCCATTCTGATCAGCGGGGAGGAGCAGCCCGCATCATTGGGCGATCATATCTTTGCCGTGCTCGTGAAACCGTACGAGGCCTCCGTGTTGGCTAACCTGGTTGTCCGGGCCCTCGAGGGCAGGAACAGAGGTCCGGAGACGGGCGGCAAGCGAAAGCCCGTCGCGGCCTGTGCGGGCTATAAGAGTCACTACGTTCGCAACCTTCTTGGCGACTTGGTCTTGGGCCTGCGCATCCTCAGCCGAGAATTGAAGGAGCAAGCGCACAACCCTGAAGCGGTCGTAGGGCTTGCCGAGGAAAGGTTTGACGAGCTCTGCGAAGTGGTGATGGAGGTGTCGGCTCTCCTGCCGGTCTGCCCCAATAATGCAACCCAGGTGGAATCGCCGATCGTTCCTTGCGATTGATCGTAGGCAGTCAGTCCGGAAAGATGCGGCACCACATGCATGGCGGCCGCAGGCACGCCGGATTTATGAAAAAGAGCATTAAGACCGGCTACGTGCCTTGCGGTAGTCTCTTATTCGCTCGGCAGCCTTGCCCACAACCAACAGGAAAGCCACAATCCCGACAAGGAATACGATGTTGTTAACCGATTTGGTCACGTGACTTTCCAGTTGATCACGTATCGAGACCAGAACCCATGAGAAAGGAAATACAAGGATGCCGAATGCTACGACCTTGTCGAGGAAACTCGTGGGTTCTATCTCCGGAAGCTCCCCCGCCGCCTGCCGCTCCCCTTCGCCGCCTATATTTGATACATTGGGAGTATTTCGATCGGACATGGAGTCATTCATTACTATTCCTTTCGGCCCGTATTCCGGGAGCTTCTTCTTCAGAGAGGTGGAGATCCTTCACCATGTGGTGATTCAAGAATCGTGCCGTCTGTCCAGGAGGTTAAGCACCGTCTCCATAAGCCGCTGAATATCTGTGGGCTTCTCGACGACCGCATCCACGCCGCTCTCGCTCCTTCTGTCCATTTCGTCCAGTTGTCCTCCCCAGCCCGTGATCAGCAAGAAAGGCGGCTTGGGTCTTCCTTCCGCCCGACACACTTCTTGTATCTTTCTTCCAACCTCCCATCCGTTCATCCCCGGCATTCCCAGATCGCTTATGACGACGTCAAACGGCCCGGCCTCAAATAACTCCAACCCTTCTCCACCCGAAAACACGGCAACGGCCTCGTGGCCCAACTCGGTAAACCCTTCCCGGAGGGTCGAGGCTACGACTTCGCTATCATCGATCACGAGAATTCTGAGCGCTCTCGTGGGGCCGGGACCACCCACGGGTCGTGTGCCGCCCTCGTCGCGTTCAGCCAGCGGCAACCGGACGGTGAAGACGGTGCCCTGCCCCTCTCGGCTCTCCACGCCGACGTCTCCTCCGTGTTGACGCACAATGCCGAGACTGCCCGACAGACCCAACCCGGTGGCCTGGTATCCCTTCGTGGTCCAGAAAGGCTCGAAAACCTTGCCGAGAAGGTCCGCCGAAATACCGACCCCCGTGTCTCTAATCGTCATCAGGACCTCTTTTCCCTCGACACGGGAGCATATTTCGATGGATCCTCCTTTCACAAGCGCCTCGGTTGCGTTTCTGATGAGGTGGACGAGAACCTCGAACATCTCCTCTTGGCGGCCCCGAACAAAGCACCCGTCACTCAGGTTTTCTCGGAGATCCACCTCCGATTCTCCTTTGCGCGCCCCGGTTTGCCACCAGTACCGGCTCATGTCGATGGCGCGCCTTATGACACGATTCAGGTCGAAGACTTCCCCCGACCCGGCCGCTGCATCTGATCTTATGCGGGCGAATTCCTGGAGTCTTTTCACGGTTTCCGACGCGTGAACCGAATTGTCGAGAATCTGTTGAAGGTGCTTCCTCGCTTCATCGACTTTGTCCCCGTCAATGTCCGTCAGCGCGAGCTGCGCACAGCCGATGACTACCTGGAGGAGATTGTTGAAATTGTGGGCAACGCCCCCGGCCAGCTCCGCAACCGATTTGAGACGCTGTGCCCGTTCGAGAAGCTCTTCGGATCTCTTCCGCCAGGATATGTCCCGGTTGGAGCCGCGGTGTCCGCGATGTTGCCCATGAGGACCATAGACCTCTTGACAGGCATGACCGATCCACCGGACTTCTCCGCTTCGGTGGATGATGCGAAATTCGAGGGTATTCTCCGCATCTTCGGACCGCTTCGTAGCCCTGCATCGATGCGCCGCCACAAGGCTCCTGTCCTCGGAATGGACGATGCGATCCATGAGGCTCGGGTCTCGCAGAAACTCTTCCCGAGAGTACCCGGTGATCCGCTCGCACGACGGGGACATGTATTCCACCATACCGTTCTCGTCGATCCAATATTCCCAATCAAACGTGAAGTCCGCTACGGTCCGGTATCGTTCCTCGCTTTCCCTGAGCCTCTCGCCGGCACGGATGCGGGTGACGGCCCTGCCGATCTGGCCTGCGATGGTTTCGAGCACATTCCGGGTCGTCTCCTGGACGAGGGAAAACGTTCGCGAAAAGATGCAGAAGAAGGCGATCACTTTCCCTTCACAATCAATCGGAATCAGCGCGGTAGAAAGAAAACCTTCACCTCCGACGACCGAGCCGAGGGCCTCCGGTATTTCGTCTCTGAGCAGTGAGAAGTAGGCGGGTTTTCCCTTTGACACCAACGCCGCAGGAGGCGACCCGGCCTCAAGACGACACATTCGGCGGACTATCTCTTCAGGCAGGCTCCGGTATGCCGCAAGAGAATAACTCGCGTCTTCCTGTGCAAGAAAAACCGCAGAGGCTTCCATGCCTGATATTGCCATCGCAGCGTCGATACAGAGGCTAAGCGCAGTGTCGAGATCCGACACGCCGCTCAGGCCGACGCTCAGGTCGCGCTGACGTCGGGTCACGTCCTCTGCGACTTGCCATCGAGCGGCTGCGCTCTCGAGTTTCGCAACTCGACGTCGAACCACGGCAAGGTCTCTGAGGAGCTGCTCTCTGCTTTTGTCTCTATCCTGCATGTCTCTTTTCCGGTGTACCGTCGACTGGGGCTGAAGTATCGGAAGATCGTCTTCGTTCGGTCTGCCGGCTATGATGACGGGTGTCGGAAACCTTTACACTGTGTAAAGAAAACCTAAGCGCTCCCCTTCCTCCTCATGGGATTACCCGTGAACGTCAGGAGTTTGCCACCGGGACGTAATCGAAACGTATTGGTCGGCCTACGGTTCATGCCGGGGATCTGCGACACCAATGATCTTAGGATCTTACATGCTCACGCAGCAAAACAAGAGGAATTATAAGCTGCTTGAATGATTACCACAAGGTTTGGAATGGCGGGTGTGATGAGAGTATGGCTACCCCCGTGGGGGCAGCCAGTTGATGGAAGGAGCAGACTTGGAAACTGCTTGGGCGTGCAGCCCACCGATAGAGGAGCAATTATCGTGCCAGAAGGGGGGGGTAACGACCCTGCCGAGAGAGGCGGCAGTTAGCCGACGAATATCCGTGAGTCCCATCGGCCGGCTTCGACATCCCGCGACCTGATACCGTTTCGCAATCAAGGAGGTTAATCGGCGTAAGGACGGCTTGTCTCTGAAACGAAGTCTCGTCTTGCCGTCGGCAGCGGAAGAGAGATGCCGTCCTTGTTTATCGATTTGATCGCAAAATCGTATGAGAAGGGTCACCGTCCCGGACCCCGGGATCATTCTGCAGAATTGTCTTCTCGCTCTCTCCACGCAGCGTATCTCACCAGAGCGGCGAGACCCCTTACGGCACGCTCGGGACTGGGAATAAGGGGAAAGTCCCTGTCCTGAAGCTCTTGAACGAACTGATCGGCGCGCGAGCAAAAGGTCCCGCCGACGACCGGCTTGTTGTACTCCGCGGATAGGCCCGCTGTTGCTTCGCATTGGGTCTTGATGTAGATGCGAGCTGCTTCCAAAGCCTGCTCCGGCGCCATACGCGGCCCCAAAGCCGAGGTGATTACTCGATGGTCCGGCATGAGGCAATAGATGAA
This sequence comes from Desulfomonilaceae bacterium, assembly GCA_041741735.1. Taxonomy (GTDB): domain Bacteria; phylum Desulfobacterota; class Desulfomonilia; order Desulfomonilales; family Desulfomonilaceae; genus JBGSJS01. The sequence continues at coordinate 42,838 of JBGSJS010000037.1, forward strand.
GAGAGAGTCCACCTTTTCGTCTTCAAGGAGGATGCGGGGCAATTTCTCCATGTAATCGCCGTAGTTGCGCGAAAAGGTCAGATCCACAGGATTCCGAACGCTTGCCGTGTGCGGAACGAGAGGCTTCAATCGCTCGACGGTGGAAGGGGAAAAATCGACCAGTTCGAGGCCTTGCCGGTCCGCGCTGTCCGATGCCGCTGCCCCCGGACCGCCCGAGTGGGTGAGGATTGCGATTCGGTTACTTCGGGGAAGCGGCTGAGTGCCCAGCACAAAACAATAGTCGAAGAGCTCTTCTATGGAGTAGGCGCGAATAACCCCCGTCTGACCGAAGATGCCGTCATACAGGGGGTCGGGTCCGGCCATCGCTCCCGTGTGGGACAACCCCGCGCGACTCCCTGCCTTGGACCCTCCGACGTAATATGCGACGATGGGCTTCTTCCTGGAAACTTTCCGAGCCACCCGGAGGAAGTCGCGGCCCCTCCGGATCGCTTCTATGTAGAGGGCAATCACTTTTGTGTCGGGGCATTCCCCGAGATATTCCAGACAGTCCACGATGTCGAGAACCGCCTCGTTCCCCACACTGATCCCCTGGCTGTAGCCCAAGCCAACCCGTTCCAGGTACGTAAACATCTGGGTGATGAAGCTCCCGCTCTGGGAAGCCATTCCCACAAATCCGGGCTGTGCCGTGTACGGGTAGAATGTGGTGTTCAGCCGAAGGTGCGGGTTGACCACCCCTATGCAATTGGGGCCGATAAATTCAATTTCGTTCTTCCGGGCGATCTCGACGATAAGGTTTTGGAGCTCTTTCCCCTCGGCGCCGACCTCTCCGAACCCCGCCGAGACGATGATGGCCCTCTTGACCCCTGCGCGGCCGCATTGCTCGAGAATTTCGGGCACCACACGGGTGGGAAGGACGAAGATGGCGAGATCCACCGTTTCAGGTATCTCGTCGATGGAGGCATACGCTTTGAGGCCCATGATGGTCTTCTCATGAGGATGAACGGGATACACGGACCCCTCAAATCCCAACGCGAGAAGCTGTGACAACTGCACCGTACCCATACCGATGGGATTGCTGGAAGCTCCCCAAAAGGCCACGCTTCTCGGATGCATGATCCCATAGAGCGGGCTGTTCTCAAATTGATTCATGAATCGGATTCTCCGTATTATCTGGAAATCGAATGAGCGAAAATCGGCAGAATTCCCGGCAGAAGGCTGTGTTATGCGCCGGGCTTTGGCTTCCCGACCACAATACGCCTCAGGTTCCGGCGGTTGCTGTCGGCATCGCCTCAAGAGCTGCCGTCATTCCTCGTTCCATTTGAAACAGCGGACCTCCCGGAAGAAGCCGCCGAGCCGCCCCTCTTCCTACAGGGGGGTCGCTCTCTTCAATGTCCCCGCCCGGGTCTTTCCGGGTCGGGCTCCGGCTCATTCTCCGGTCGCGGGACCGTCGCTCACCGCTGAGGGCCCGCTCCCGTCCGGGAGAAACAATGCCAACAGGAACAGGATAAGCCACCATGCAGCGTACCCGGCCATCACCGAGATCAGGGCCACGGGGGAAAGGGCAAGGGAGGCAAAGACGAGAACCTTCTTCTCCGCGAAATAGCCCCCGAAAATAACGAGTCCCATGGCTCCAACGAAGACGGCTAGAGTTACGGCAGCACCCACTGCCATGGCGATCGCTCGATTCCTTGTCATGTGTGGTATGTTATCATTGTTTTCATGCCCGAAGATACCCCCAAGGAGTAGAACCCTCGTAACTCATGAGAAAACAATCGATTGTGCAAGAATCGATCCACGAAAGCAGCCATCATTCGCAAACCTTTGAAGATCTCATGCTCCAGGCCCAAAAGCCCGCCCGGTATGTCGGGCATGAAGTAAACGCAGTCTTTAAAGATCCGGCTCGCGTGCTTCTGCGCGTTGCCCTGGCGTTTCCGGATGTCTACGAGGTGGGAATGTCCCATTTGGGACTCAAGATTCTCTACTCCATCGTGAACGAAAGATCCGAGCTTTACGCAGAGCGAGTATTCGCACCGTGGCCCGACATGGAGGCTCTCCTGAGAGACCGGGGGCTGCCTCTGGTCACCATGGAAACCGGCACCCCCCTCTCCGCCATGGATCTGCTGGGGTTTTCCCTTCAGTACGAGCTCTGTGCCTCCACGGTGCTGCAGATGATCGATTTGGGAGGCATCCCTCTTCGCGCGGAAGACCGCAAGCAGGGCGATCCGTTCGTGATCGCCGGGGGACCTGTGGCATTCAATCCGGTTCCGACGGCACCATTTTTCGATGCCTTCGTGTTGGGGGACGGCGAGGAGGCGATTCTGGAACTGGCCGACGCCCACATACGATGGAAGCGGGAAAGGGGTTCCCGTGAGGATCTGCTCCGGGAGTGGAAGAGTATTCCCGGAGTCTTTGTCCCGTCTCTCCACCGCCCCTTGGAACGGATCACCAGGAGGGTCGTTGCCGATCTGGACACCGCGGAATTCCCTTCACGGCCGGTGGTACCGTTCTGTGAGACCGTTCACGACCGAATCGGTATTGAAATCGCCCGCGGATGTACGAGGGGCTGCCGTTTTTGCCAGGCCGGGATGCTCTACCGCCCCGTGAGGGAACGTAGTCCCGAGACGATCCTCTCCCTCGCACGGCGCAGTGTGGATGCCACAGGCTGGGACGAACTGGGACTCCTCTCCCTTTCCTCGGGAGACTATTCCCGCATCGGAGAGCTCATAAAGCGCATGACGGGAGAGTTCGAGAGGGAAAAGGTGGCCCTGTCGCTTCCTTCGCTGAGGACGGATACGTTCGACGAGGCCATGGCCGAGCAGATTCGCAAGGTCCGGAAAACGGGTTTTACTCTGGCTCCTGAGGCGGGAACCGACCGGCTGCGCAGGATTATCAACAAGGGAAATACTGAGGAGGATTTGGAGAGGGCGGTGACCACGGCCTTCCGCCAGGGGTGGCAGTCGATAAAGCTCTATTTCATGATCGGTCTCCCTTTCGAGACCGATGAAGACCTGGACGGGATTATCGGTCTCATTCGCAGGGCATCCCAATGGGCAGGGAACAAGCGTATCACCGCGTCCGTCTCCACCTTCGTTCCCAAAGCGCATACGCCGTTTCAGTGGGCACAGGCTATCGGTCGGGAAGAGATTTCGCGTCGGCAACAGTACATCAAACGTTACTTCCGGAAGGGACGCGTGACCGTAAAGTGCCACGATGGGCATGTCTCCTTCCTTGAAGCCGTACTGGCCGCCGGTGACCATCATCTGGCCGACGTCATCGAGGCGGCGTATCGCAAGGGCGCCCGGCTGGACGGTTGGGACGAGCACTTGAAATTCGACGTGTGGATGGAGGCATTTGCCGAGGCCGGTATCGATCCTGAACAATATCTGCAGGCCGGGCGGGTCGACGAAGTGTTGCCGTGGGATTTCATCGACACGGGGGTTAGCCGTGAGTACCTCGCGAGTGAATGGGAAAAGGCTCGACATGAGGAAACTACCGCTGATTGCCGATTCGGCGATTGTGCGGGATGCGGGATGTGTGATTTTGAATCCGTCTTTCCGCGATTGTCAGTGACCGATGCCGGCCGGCCGTCGGAAATTCCCGACGTCCCAAAAGGTGATGCCGTCGTGTCGGTGCGGCGTTTTCGCATCCGATACGGCAAGTACGGACGGATGATCTTCCTCGGTCACCAGGATGTTATACGGGTCTTTTATCGTGCCTTCCGTCGCGGAGGATTGACCCTGGACTTCTCCAAGGGTTTCCATCCTCATCCTCGGCTGCGATTCTCCCCCCCCATCGGTCTTGGAATCCAAAGTGACATGGAGTATTTGGATTTCGATCTCGTCAATTGCCCCTTCTCCGCAGAAGAAATCGGTGCAAAGCTTGCTCTACATCTCCCTGCCGGCATGAATCTTCACCAAATTGTGGAAACCTCATTGAACGAAGGGCCGGTTTCTGCTAAAATTCGGCGAGTTACATACGAGATTACATTCCGGAATTTCTTACGAGTCGAAGAAGTAACCGCTAGGGTGAGGCTTTTTGACGCCTCTTCCGACTTTCCGGTCACCCAAACCCGCAAGGGCAAGGCGCGAACGCGTGACCTGAAGGAATGGATAACCGGCCTAACGGTTTCCGACTCGGTTCTGACCATGACCCTCAAGGCGGGGCAGGATGGCTCCATACATCCGTTGGATGCCGCCGCCGCGATTCTGGGAGTGAACCGAGAGGCGATACGAAGCTTGAGAATCCTGAAGACTTCGGTCGGGTTCGAGAGGTCCGGCAATCATGATGAAGGACCATCTTGTGAGCAATGAAATAGTGATGAACAGCACCGAGCGAGAGACTCGACTCGCGCTCATTGAAAACGGTCAGGTCGCGGAAATTCACCTGGAGCGAAAAGGCGAGCGTGGCATCGTCGGCAATATCTACAAGGGGCGGGTGATCAAGGTCTTGCCCGGCATGCAGGCGGCTTTCGTCGATATAGGGCTTCCTCGGGCGGCCTTCCTGTACGTGGGTGACATACATCACCACGTGCACGATCTCAGCCTCATGGTCAATGAAGAGGATGAGGAGGAGACGGAGCAGGAAGAAGATTCTCTCAGCGAGAGCATGGCCGAACAGATCCCTCCTTACACGCCCATAGAAGATCTTATCCGCGAGGGTGAAGACATCCTCGTGCAGATCTCCAAGGAGCCCCTGGGCAGTAAGGGGGCCCGCATAACCTCCCATATTTCCATTCCGGGCAGACATCTCGTCTTCATGCCCACGGTCGATCATGTGGGCGTCTCCCGAAGGATTGAGAACGAGGTTGAACGTCAGCGACTCAAAGATGTCATCACCGGCATAAAACCCCCCGACTGCGGTGTCATTGTGCGCACCGTCAGCGAGCATGAGAGTCCGCACAAGCTCCAGGCCGACCTGGCTTTCCTTCAAGGCACTTGGCAGCGCATCCTGGAAAAGGAAAAGAAAGTCCCGGCGCCTTCCCTGATCTACGAGGATCTTGACCTGCCTCTCCGGGGAGTGAGGGACCTGTTCACGGAAAACGTCTCCCGCCTCATTGTTGATGCCCGAGAGCAGTACGAGCGTGTGCTCGAATTCATGGACACATTCATGCCTTCGCTCAAGCCGTGCGTCGAGCTGTACGAAGGAGAAGAGCCGATTTTCGAGCAGTTCGGCCTCGAGATGGAGTTAAACAAGGCGCTTGGGCGCAAAGTCTGGCTTAAATCAGGCGGGTACATCAATATAGACTTTACGGAGGCTCTCGTAGCCATAGACGTGAATACCGGCCGCTACGTGGGCAAACGGAATCTCCAGGAAACCATACTCAAAACCAACCTGGAGGCTGCCAAGGAGATCGCATACCAGCTCAGGTTGCGAAATATCGGAGGAATCATCATTGTCGATTTTATCGACATGGATCGCCCGGTCGATCGAGAGAAAGTAACCAACGCCTTGGCGGAAGCACTGCGAAAGGACAAGCAGAAAACCAATATTCTGAAAATTTCCGAACTGGGTCTCGTTCAAATGACTCGTAAACGCACCCGGGAAAGCCTCACCCGGACTCTGTGCGAACAATGCCCGTACTGCGAAGGAAAGGGATTCATCAAATCCCAGACCACCTTGTGCTACGAGATCCTCAGGGCCATCTCCAGGCATATCTCCGACGACAATGCCCCCTGTATCCAAGTGACCGCCCATCCGTCGGTGGTGAAGCTCCTGTTCGAGCAGGAGAGCGAAAAACTGGAAATGATCCAGAAAAGCCACGATACCAAGATTCAGCTCCATCCCGATCCCAATCTGTACCAGGAGCAGTACGAGATCGCCAGCCTCCAGTCTTATTGACCGCCGTGCCATCTTGGCCGTATTGTAAATGAAGCCGCACTCCACTATGCTGAGCCCACGGACTGCGTGAGGATAGCCTCAGCGCCGTCGAGTACCCTATAGGCATCGTCTCGACGACCTATTGAACGATGCCGGAGGTTTCCGGTTACACATAGATGAAAATCGAGGAGCATATACGACGGTACCTGGAACTGGTCGCACGGGCGGACCGGCTTTTTGCATCCGTGAAAAAGGCTCACGGAGATCTGATGCCGTGCGGGCCCGGCTGTGACGATTGTTGCTCCGTTTACTTCGAGCTGGCCCTCATCGAGGCCTTCACCCTCAGCGGCATGTTCAAAGAGTGTGTGAAGGAGGCTGCCCGTGATCGAGCCTTGGCCCGAGCAGAGGAATGTGAGCCGCTCTTCCTGGAGGCCAGGAGCATCTTCGCGAACATCGGAGCTTCCGGTGAGGAGGACGTAGTGGATTCCGCCGCGAGGCTGAAGATTCCCTGTCCTCTCAAAGAAGATGGCTGTTGTGTCTTGTACGACCACCGCCCCATAACCTGCCGCATTTACGGGACGCCGCAGAATATCGGGAATCGTGTGGTGTCCTGCCCCCGGACCGGTTTCGTCGAAGGCGGCCGGTACACTTCGGTGAATGTGGAAGCCATTCACCGGGAGCTGTACGAGTATTCTCGCGAGTTTCTCCTGGACCTTATCGGAGTGGCTCCGACGGCACCCCCAGGCCCCATTTTTTCCGTACCGCTGGCTCTCAAAACGAGCTTTGACCGGGACTTTTTTGTTGAGCTGAGCCGGGCACTTGAAACGGAAGAATAGAAAGAAAAGAGATTGGTGGACCGGAAAGATCCACTCTCTCGATGTGGGAGAGAGACTACGGCTCGTTCCGTACTGGGAGAGAGGGCTCGTTCCTTCGGACCGCATAGAGCTGATCATTGACCCCGGACCGGCCTTCGGCGCGGGGGATCATCCGACAACGATCATGGCTCTGGAGCTCATGGAATCGGCAATGGAGGCATTGCTCGGTGAGAGCTCGTCGCCCACCATGCTCGACGTGGGCACCGGCACCGGGGTGCTCGCAATTGCGGCAATGGCGCTCGGCACGGCGGAGAGCGTGGCCCTCGACATTGATGCGGCCGCCATCTTCACTGCTCGCCGCAATTTCACCCTCAACGGCTGCGGATCCGCGGACGGTTTGCCAGGTCCCGTGCTTCCACTGATCGGGGGAGTGGAATCGTTGAAGGGATCGTTCCACCTCGTGGCGGCCAACCTCGCCGCGCCGGTTCTCCTGCGGCTACGGGATGAGATCGTACCTCGGGTGGGCCGGATGCTCGTACTTTCGGGAATTGCCGAAGCCTTGGCCGAGGAGGTCTTTTCCCTCTATGGTTGCGGTGAGCTGGAGCTTATGAAAAGAATTGAGAAAGACGGATGGCACGCGGGACTGTTGCGGAGGACTGAAAGCGACCGACCACCGGGGAGATAGGCGACACTTCTCCCTCCCGGCGTTTCCGGACGGACTGTTTCTCAGACTTGACGACAGACTTCACACAAGAGGGGGGAGGAAATAATCCTCCCCCCTCTCAGCGAGACTCAGACAAATCACACGGCGGAATTACTCTTCTTCTTCTTCACCGTGCTGCTTGCCCATTCCCTTGAGACCGATCAGAGTCGTGCTTCCGCTGGACCAATATTCCAGGAGTCCTTCCTGGACCATCTTATTGACCAGATTCTTCACGTCCCGGTTCTTCATGTCCGGAACCATCGCGTAGAAGTCTTTGAGATAGAACTTGGTCTTGCTCTTGGACTTCTTTTGCAGTGTATCCAGAATGATCTGTTTCACTTCTTCCGGTGTCATGGAAATCTCCTTCCGGCCGCCCGACTAGAACTTGAACTGGGTTGACTGACGCCAGGTTGTATAGGCAAACCGATAATCATCGATCAGATGATGGGTGAAGGGGATCTCGGTCTTCTCGAAGAATCTCTCCCAACCGATTCTCTCCGCCCAATCTCCCAGGCGCTCGTACTTGCGGGCGTCTTTCGCATACACCTCAACGATGTTCTTGACCGCGTCCACTGTGCTCGGCCACCGAGGCGGCTCGTTGGGAATGAAGGGGATAACGACCTTGGAGAACTTAGGCTTGCTGATCCTGTTGGACAGCTTGCCACCCACGAGAATGGCCACACCGCTTCCCACTTCGTCGGCCAAAGGCATGGCCGCGCACATGGTGTAGCAGTTCCCGCAGAACATGCAGCGCTCGCCGTTAACTTCGAGGCTCTTGAGTCCGCTCTCGGTCTTTGCGGGCTTGATGGCCGCGGTAGGGCAGGCTGCGATCGCCAAGGGAAGCTCGCACAGCTTGTCGATCCACTCAGCGTCGATCATGGGCGGTTTGCGGTGGATACCGAGGATGGCGATGTCCGAGCAATGGACCGCTCCGCACATGTTCAAGCAGCAGGCCAGGGAGACACGCACGGGTGCGGGCATCCGCATGCTGCCGAACTCCTCGTAGAGTCCGTCCATAACGGCCTTCACAACGCCGGAAGCGTCGATGGCCGGGGTATGGCAGTGGGCCCAACCCTGGGTATGGACGATATTGGTGATACCGGAGCCGGTGCCGCCGATGGGGAACTTGTTGGAGCCCTTTTCGAACTTCCTGCTTTTGAGGTCGTCCACGAGGGGTTTGACTTTGTCTTTTTTGTCCACCATGAACTCAATGTTGTTCCTGGTGGTGAATCGCAGGTAACCGTCGCAGTGTTTGTCCGCGATCTCGCAGATCTCGCGGATGTGCTCGATGCTCATGAGGCGGCAGCCGCCCACGCGCACGGTGTAGACCTCGTCACCGGTCTCGGAGACGTGAACCAGGACGCCCGGCTCAAGGATCTCGTGGTAGAGCCATTTGCCCTTGTTGTTCTTGATGACCGGCGGCAGAAATTCCCCGTAATAGCGGGGGCCAAGATCGGTAATTCTATCTACCAGGGGATTGGCTGGATCGTAAGGCATATTTTTAACCTCCTGCTATCTCAGGTGTTTCTTGCGGAATTCGTTGATGTCACGCGTCCAACCACCCTCGACCTCTTCTTCCTTCCAGAAGATGTACGGGTTGGAGCGAGGCTCGTCTATCATGCGCGGATCCGGATCGAGCTCCACAACCCGCAGGAACTCTTGCCAGCTCTTGCGCTGAATGAGCTCTCCGAGACGCTCCCGGTTCTTGCCTTCTTCCATCCACCAATCCCAGACTTTCTCGATAAGCTCTTTGAGCTCGTCAAAGGGCGGCTCCATCGGCATAAAGGGGACCGTGAGAGTGGACATCTGGGCGCCTTCGAGGATAGGAGCCTTGGCGCCGAAGAGGATGGATGCACCGCGATCGAGACCGATTCTCAAAGCGCGAGGCATGACGTTGAGGCAATGCATGCAGCGAGTGCACTCTTTGTTGTTGATATCCAGTTTGCTGCCGTCCCAGCTCATGCAACCGGTGGGGCACAGGTCGATGACTTCCTTCTGGATGTCGAACTTGCCCCAGTCCCTGCTGCTGTGAGCGCCGGCGTTGGGGGAGAGCTCTCCACCCACATAAGCCTTGACAGCGGCTTGGTCGATGCGGATGTCATCTCTCCAGGTGCCGATGACCGACATGTCCGACCTGGCGATGGAAGCCACGCAGCCATTGGGGCAGCCGTCGAACTTGAACTTGAACTTGTAGGGGAACGCAGGCCGATGGAGCTCGTCCTGGTATTCGTTGGTCATCAGGTGGCAGGCTTCCTGGGTGTCGTAGCAACCGAATTCACACCGTGACGGGCCGAGGCAGCATGCGGGGGTCCGCAGGTTGGAGCCCGATCCGCCGAGGTCCTGGTTCAGATTATGAGTCAGATCGTAGAAGAACGGTTCCAGATGATCGGTGGTGGTTCCCAGGAAGACGATGTCGCCTGTGGAGCCGTGCATGTTGGTGAGCCCACTGCCGTGACTCTCCCAGAGGTCGCAAAGGGAGCGAAGGAATTCAGTGGTGTAGTACTTGCTGGAAGGCTGATTCACACGGATGGTGTGGAAGTGAGCAACGCCCGGGAACATCTGGGGCTGATCGCAGTATCTCCCGATGATGCCTCCGCCGTATCCGAACACTCCGACGATACCGCCGTGCTTCCAGTGGGTCACCTTGTCTACGTAGGACATTTCGAGCACGCCGAGCAGATCGTCCGGCGCTTCTTTGAGGATGTGTTTCCCGTTTGCCGCCTGTTGCTTGATATCGGAAACAAAGCTTGGCCAGGGGCCGCTTTCGAGCTCATCAAGCATAGGGGTTTTATGTTTTCCCATTAATGCTTCCTCCTCTCTCTACTTCGGTGTTCGTCATCGAATCTTGGTCGAGCTTTCATCTCTGAAGGAGCCTAAAGAAAAAGAGTGACCCTGACGGTAGGTCCCTGCCGGGGACCTTTCCGGGCGATCACGGCTCCGATTTTGCTGGCGTGTAAGTGAACGGAATGGTTCATGTCACCCAAACAAAAATCCGCCAAACTCTAAAGCAAAATCCCGAACCAAGTCAAGAAAAAAAAAGTCCGTAACACCAAGGCAAGTCAAGAAAAATTCGCGTTCATCCTCTCCGGGGAAGACCCATTGAGGGCAGTCGCCGACCGGAGAGGTCCACCCAAAAAAATGCGCCAAGAATAATGTCCGGGTCTCCCTGGGGGGGCTGCTTCGCGAGCCCACGGCGTTCTTTCCTCAACGGCCGGAGAGACGAATTGCTATCGATTGAGGCACTCGACGGAGGCAAGGGGACGGACCGCCAACGTCCTCCCTTTGTCGAAAGGGGATGGATTCTCAGATTGCCGCTCCCGGAGCAGTTTCATCCGATGAGGGTTACTTTTTTGTCATCGACACACAACGAATATTGTTAGCCAAGATCGGGCAGAGAGATTTATCATGTGGGCGAAGGTGGATGGAAAATAATTTTGCGGTTATATTGTGGAGAAAATGTTTCAGGCAATCTTCTTCAACCATGTGGAGAATAGGGAGGTGTAGCATGTCCGCGATCGTAGACTTTTTCAGAGCCATAGCGGGAATCTGCCAAACAGCATCGCTGAGTCCCGAATTGTGGAGAGTTGAAGGATCGAGTGCCCGTGTTCAGGTGAGCAACGTGCCGGAGCTCCAGGCCGCAGGTGGAGCGGTGTACCTCAAGGGGACGGGCCTTTCCACCCCCATTCTTATCGTCAAGAAGCAGGACGGCGGGTACCTTTGCGCTGAAAACCGATGCACCCACATGGGGCGGAAGCTCGATCCGGTGCCCGGAAAAGAGGTCCTTCGCTGTTGCAGCGTGAACCATTCGACATTTGATTTTGAGGGCAACAAGCTGGGAGGACCGGCTTCAAAGCCGCTCAGTCTGCTCAAGTCCAAAGAGGAGAATGGAGAACTGGTGATAGAGCTATAGCGGGTTCACCGGACGGGAGGAGCGAGTCCGGGAAAAGCTTGGGGAGAGCGCTCCCGAGGACAAGGATCCGTTTCGACCGCAGGCCCGGATCGTCATTGAAACGATCTCCAGATGTACCTGAAGAGTGACACAATGCCGTAGACCCCGCCGAAGAGCATCAGGCCGAAGAGGACCGTTGCAGTGGCTAAACCGATCCACCCACTGAAACGTTCTTGATTCAACGCCATGAGGACCTCCGCTCATGCCCCGGCGCTCGATTTTTTCCTCACCCCTTGCCGGCTCTGCCGAGAAAATCCATCTGATGGGCTATATATACCAACGCGCCGTTTTCAACCTGCTCGTGCCGAATCCCCAGCCATCGGTCGAGCTCGGCTTCGTCGAGGCCGGGATTCCCCCTCAATGCCAGTCCCACCGTATGGACAATGAAATGGAGGAAAAAGGCCTCGTCAGCAGTATATCCATCGCTCCCGGCGAAAACAACCCAGTCCGAGGCTCCCGCGGCCAGGAGCTCTCCGCCTGCATCACGTAGGTGCATGAACAAGTGGCGACCTGTTTTGCTGTCTCCCGATCGTTTGCCTCCGATGATCCGTCGATCCATTGTCTCGTGGTACAGGGATTCGATGACGGCATCTATCTCTGGATCGATTTCGGGTTGGAAGATGGAGGCTCCGTCGAAGGTGATCGTGAAATAGAACAGTCCCCCCGGTCTCAAAAGAGCGAGCAATTTGGGCAGAGACGCGGGCACGTCGACGAGATCGAGAAACGCATTGGCTATCAGCAGGTCCCATTGTCCCCCGGTCCCCGGTCTATCCATGAAGTCGAAAACGTCCGCGGTCTCTAACCGCACGAGGACGTCCTGCTCCTTTCTCTTCAGCCGAAAACTCCCGACGCCCCGATCCGACACCTCGTAACCTCTTTCCACGGCCCAGCGGGGAATCCGACGCAGCGCTTCCTCCACGTTTTCTTCCATGGAGTCGACGGCAGTGTACTCCGCACTCTTCAACAGGTCCCAATCCAGGGCACGCTCCAGCATGGTGCCGATTCCGGCCCCGATCTCCAGAACCTTGATGGGCCGTTCGCCCTCCTGAGGACTAAGGGCACGTTTGAGCCTTTCCCACACGTTCTTGTTGAGCGCCCGGTCGTCCACGGTCTTCTTAGCCGAAAGATACCTGGTGAAAGGATATGATGATGGAACCGTCATTACTTCTTCTTGATCTCCTGGAGGAATTGGAGGACCGCTTCCGCGGACTCTTCCCACGTCGGGTGGGATGCATAACGCCTGAGCGCTGCCAGGCTCAGTCGGACGAGCAAGGCCCTGTCCGTCGCCGACCGGCGAATGTTGCGGGCAATGGCGGCAGTGTCCTGCGCATCGACGAGAAAGCCGTTCTCCCCGTCCGCCACGATCTCGGAGGCCGCTCCCGTCTTCGATGCAAGAGCCGGCAGACCGAAGCCCATCCCTTCGATATACACCATCCCGAATCCCTCATAAGAAGACGGAACGGCCAAGAGATGGCTTCGAGCGTACAGATCGGCCAGATCGTTCCCCGTGACCGTGCCGAGAAGCCTCACCCTGTCCAGCACCCGCACGCGCTCGATGGCCTCTTTGACCCGTCGCACATACTGCGGGTCCGTGTCCAGACCGCCCACCACATCCAGAGTCCAGGATTCCGCGGGGAGACTTCTCAGGGCCTCAATAAGGGTATGGAGATTCTTTCTCGGGATGAGACTCCCGACAAAGAGGACTCTGAGAGGGCCCGACTCTTGGCACCGCCGTTCGACATCCTCCGCGTTCAGCGTGGGGTGAACCGTGTCCCCGCCGGGATAAGCCACCACACCGGGCCGTCGTTGGATGCTCACTGCTTCCACCGCGGAGCGCGTCGTCTTGCTGTTGAACACGAATCCGTCAACGGTAGAGAGATACTTCCGCTCCACAAGGCGGTAAAACCGGTTCTGCCAGGCGGGACGCAACTCGCTGCACCGCAGGTGGTGCACAATGGAGACGACGGGATAACGAACCCGGTCCCGAAGACGGCCGTTCATCAGGACGAGAGACGGATGGTTCAGCTCATCCTGAAGGAGTACGTCAAGATCGGCAGTGCACAGGGAGCTCAAGAATCCTGATGAGAAGTTGTCCGTCAAGTGCCGCGCATAATCTCGCCACGGGAGTGCGAACACCTCCACCCGATTCCCTCTGCGGCGCAGATGCTCTACCAACCTGCGATCGTAGATGAATCCCCCGGTGACGATATCCAGACTGCCGTAGATGATGAGACCTACATTCAATGCCGTTCCCGACGGTACGAGGCCCATGCGATGTCGTTCTCCCATATATGCACGGAAACGGCATGGATGTTGGGTGCCTTGATGCGCTTTGCAAATTCCTCGCAGAAAATCCTTGAGAGGTGCTCGATACTGGGATTGAGGCCCTTGAATTCGGACAGCTCGTTCAAGCTTTGGTCCCTGAAGTGGCCAACGAGCTCGTCCAGCCGGCTTTCGATATCCACGATATCGACGAGGTACCCGTGTTGGTCGAGCTCCCGGCCTTCAAGCCGGACCTCCACCTTGTAATGATGTGAATGAGTCTGGTTTTCCGGTCCCCAATCTCCTCCGAAGAGAAAATGTCGGGCCACAAAATTGCGTTGAACGGCAACGGTGTAGAACGATGTGATCGAATCGCAGCTCATAAGGCATCCTCGTAGGTTATCACGATCTGAACCGCCGTGTGCGGCTCGTTATGGAGAACGGCATAAGCTTGAGCCGCTTCGGTCACGGGAAAGCGATGGGTGATCAGTCGAGCGGGTTTGACCGCTTCGAGCATCCGCAGAGCAATCCCCAGGCGCCTGAGTTTGGTCCAGCGCCCGGTGAGCTCGGGTGCCAGAGTGCTCACCTGACTGCTCACGATACGAATCCTGTCCCGGTGAAATCGTCCTCCAAGGTCCAGGTTCGCTCGCTTTTCTCCATACCAGGAGCCCACGACTATTCTTCCGCCGAAACCGGCCAGGGAAACGGCATTGTCCAGTGCCGCGGGATTGCCCGAAAGCTCGTAAATCAAGTCCGCGGCCTCTCGGCCGTTTTCCATATGGAACAGTTCCTTCAGACTACGGTCCGTTGAGCCGTCCCCCGGGTCCAGGGCAGCATCTGCGCCCAGAGCCAGGGACTTCTCCCTCCTGAGCGAAAAGCGGTCGAGCGTCACGAGACGCCCCAACGGCATGCGCGCCAGGAGCGCCGCGGTGAGTAAGCCCACAACCCCCTGTCCCATGACCGCGACGTACTCCCCTATCATGGGGCGGCCGTCCATGAGAAAGCCCACGGCCGTCTCCATGTTGGGCAGGAACGCTGCTTCCTCGGGGGAAAGCGAGTCCGGGACGGGAATCAAGGCGTCCGGACGGCAGAGAAAGCTACTCTCGTGGGGATTGAACGAAAAGACCAATCTGCCCATCCACCGGGGATCGACGTTCTTTCCGACCGCCGCAACTCGACCGACCACGGCGTAGCCATACTTGAGGGGATAGGAGAAGCCGCCGGCCAGGCTGGGAATGGACTCGTCCACGGCGAGATCCTTGGGCCATTCTCCGCGGTACACGAGCATCTCGGTTCCGGGACTGATCGCAGACACGATCGTGCGCACCGTCACCTGATCGGGCGCGGGCTCGGAGAGCGACTCTTCCACTACCTTTACGTCAAAGGGCTTGGAGAAAAGGACGGCCAAGCGGTTCATTATGAGCTCCGGGTATCGTCAACACCGGTCCATGGGAGGAGCCGGACAGGGAGCACAGTAAAATAACCGCGGACAAAACGCAACGATTCCCCTGAGGCAGCAGGAATTACCGGGGCGATCACCCTCACGATACCCGGGACGAGGGTCCTTATGCCTTCCTGTCCGGTTATGTTGTTCTCTCAAAGTGTTGTCGAGGAAAAGACGCGACTATTCAGAGGAGTTCTGGGTGAGATGTCCCCATACGATAAGGTCCTCTCCCAGCCAGCGATGTCCGAAGTCTTTCAAGCGGAGAAAATGTCGGGGGTCCGATTGGCCGAGGTCGCTCACGGCCCGCAGCCCCCCTACGAGCACCGGTGCAACCGTCAGCACGAGGAATTCGGCAAGACGCTCCATGAGGAAATTCGTGATAATCCGTGAACCTCCCTCAACCATGAGGCTGTTCACCTCCAGCTCTGCCAGCTCTTGGAGCACAGCCTTGAGCTCGACCTGCCCCCTGGCGTTGGACGCAACGGGAATCACCCTTGCTCCTGCCCCCTCAAGTGCCTTTACGCGCTCTTTGTCGGGATTCTCTCTCGTCACGATCCACGGCGGACTCGCGTTTCCACACAAGAGGCGGCAATTCAGAGGCAGCCGCAGGCGGCTGTCCACCACGACCGGTCTGGGATTGTTCCCGTTCACCAGCCGGACGTTGAGTCTCGGGTTGTCCGAAAGAACGGTGCCGATACCGACAAGAATGGCATCATGGCTCGCTCTGAGCCGGTGGGTCAGTTTGAGAGATTCACGACCGCTCAATGCGATGGCTTCGCCGGGGCGCGCCGAAATGCAGCCGTCCAGACTCTGGGCATAGCTGAGAGTAACAAAGGGTGTCCCTTTACGTCGTCTATGATCCCCAGCACCAGCGATGAGAGGTTTGATGAAATCCATGGCTACCGGCAGAGCGTCTCTCAAGAAAAATCAGTACCCGGCACGCAATTCGCGACATTGCACATTTCCGAGTATCCTTATGCATAACATGAAATCCCCTTCCACACAAGATCTGCCAAAACCGGCTTGAGACATTTGCTTCCATTCCCTTTACCATCGATGAGCGGATCGCTAAAGTTCTCCTGTTTCTCTGATCGTGAAGGTTCAAGCCGTCCACCGGTCCCGGGCGCTCTTCCCTCGCGAGAAAAGGGCATTTCGGCAAAAAAAATCCGAAGCGTCAACGAAGCGCTTGCATGGATGGGCCTCCGGGTTTATGCTGAAAAGTTGTGCTCGGGCCCGCTAGGCCGTGCAAAGGGACGGAAGCACTGAAGGGTCGGGATGGTGCTGAATGCTCCAAACCGTGAGGCTGAAGACATGCTCGGAGGGTTGCACCATCGAGCTGGGTGCGACGATCGGCAGGATTCTCCGGCCCGGGGACGTCGTCCTCCTCGTGGGCGAGTTGGGCGCGGGCAAGACGAGGCTGGCCAAAGGGATCGTGTCCGGAGCGACCGGCGTCCCGCAGGATGACGTGGTCAGCCCGACGTTCACGCTCATCCACCGGTTTGAAGGTACGTTTCCGGTCCACCACGCGGACCTTTATCGATTGGACGCGTGTCATGTTGAAGGAATTGGGCTGGACGACGCTCTCGAGGAAGACGGGGCGCTCGTCATAGAATGGGCCGAAAAGATTGACGGGCTCCATTCCGATCCGTTGACGATACGCATCCGATACGGCAAGGAGGAAGACTCCCGCGAAGTAGTGATGGAATGGGCTGAATCCGGTTCGTGGGATGAACGGCTCTCGTCGGCAATGAAGGCGTTTACGGACAGCCTCGATCGGAGAGCAAGAACCTCCTGAGGTGGACGGTCTCTGCGAGGCGATTGTGCAAGAAGAGAAGGGAGCAATCTCATGCCCTTAATTGTTCAGAAATACGGGGGCACCTCGGTAGGTGACCTTGAGCGAATTGCAAACGTGGCGCGTAGGGTGGCGGCGTATCGGGACCAGGGAAATGATCTGGTGGTGGTGCTGTCGGCAATGTCCGGAGAGACCGACCGACTCATCAACATGGCGAAGCAGATATCCCCCCTCCCCAACGAAAGAGAATTGGACGTGGTGGTCTCCACCGGGGAGCAAGTCACCATAGGCCTGTTGGCAATTACATTGGAATCAATGGGATACAAAGCCAAATCGTACTGCGGATGGCAGATCCCTTTCATCACCGATGGAGCGTTCACGACCGCGCGAGTTGTCGATGTCAAGAGAGAGGCCATCATGGCCGATTTGGCCGCCGGGTACATCGTCATCGTGGCCGGCTTCCAGGGAGTAGACCCCGAAGGAAACATCACCACGCTGGGCCGGGGCGGATCCGACACCTCGGCAGTGGCGGTTGCCGCTGTACTGAAAGCTGACTGCTGTGAGATATTCACCGACGTGGACGGCGTGTACACGACGGACCCCAATATTACGTCCAAAGCCCGAAAGCTGGCCAAGATAGGGTACGAGGAAATGCTGGAGATGGCCTCCCTGGGGGCAAAGGTGCTCTACATACGGGCCGTGGAGCTGGCGATGCTCTATCGTGTTCCTTTGCTGGTCAGATCGAGTTTCAATGACAATCCGGGAACTTTGGTCACCGAGGAGAATTCGGACATGGAAAAAGAATTGGTCAGTGCAGTGACCTGCAACATGAAAGAAGCCAAGATCACCATTTCCGGGGTCCAGGATCGCCCGGGAGTGGCCTCTCAGGTCTTTTCGCCCCTTGCCGAGTCGGGCATCGTAGTCGATATGATCATCCAGAACTCCAGTGCGGACGGTAAGACGGACATTACGTTCACCATTCCCGAGGCCGACCTGGCCAAGGGCCTTGAAATCTGCGAACGAGTCAAGCAGAGCCTGGGCGCCGCGAATCTGAAGGGATGCTCGGACATCGCGAAGATCTCCATTATCGGCGCGGGCATGCGGTCACACGCCGGTGTGGCGTCGAGAATGTTCACCACCCTGGCAAACGAGGGAATCAACATACAGATGATTGCCACGTCCGAAATTAAGGTCTCGTGTGTTGTCCGCAAGAAATACGCCGAACTGGCGGTGAGGACCCTGCACGACGCATTCCAATTGGATAAGGCGGCATCAGCGTCCTGAACCGGTCAATTCTCTGAACCCGGTGACCGATGCCGCCTACTCCGGTTTCAGGCGGCCCGCCTCTGCTACCGATTTGATGCGGGCCGTCTTTCGACTCTCGGAGAGATAGGTTGAACACCATCGAGCTCTATGACACCACACTCAGGGACGGAGCCCAAACTCTGGGCATCACCTTTTCGCTCGACGACAAGGTGAGGATCGTACAGAAGCTGGACGAATTGGGCATCGACCTCATCGAAGGCGGTTATCCGGGTTCCAATCCCAAAGATCGGGTCTTCTTTTCTACGGTCAGGAAGCTCACCCTGAAGAAGGCTCGTGTCGTCGCCTTTGGGAGCACCTGCCGCGCACATCTGGCACCCGACAAAGATCCCCAAATTGCCAGTCTTGTCGGGGCCGGGACCGACCTGGTCACCATCGTGGGCAAGAGTTGGGACTTGCACGTTCGTGAAATCCTCGCCGTATCCATGAATCACAATATAGCGATGATCCGTGACTCGTTGGCTTATCTCAAGCCTCAGTTTTCTCGGATTATTTTCGATGCGGAGCACTTCTTCGACGGGTTTCGGAACAACCGGGAGTACGCTTTGGAGACTCTCCGGGCCGCTTCGGACGCCGGTGCGGATCTTCTGGTGCTCTGCGACACCAACGGCGGCACGTTGCCCACCGAGCTGGCAGGAATCATCCGAGAGGTGAGAGAGCACGTCTCCACTCCCCTGGGAATTCACGCGCACAACGACTCGGAAACCGCCGTGGCAAATTCCCTCCTGGCAGTTGAAGCCGGAGTGGTCCAGATTCAGGGAACCATTAACGGTATTGGCGAGCGGTGCGGCAATGCAAATCTGATCTCAATCATTCCCGCACTGGCGCTGAAAATGAAGACAATGCCCCCGGATTCGAAACGATTGGGCTTGCTTAAGCACGTTTCGGAATTCGTGGACGAAATGGCCAATCGATCCCCATGGAAATCGCAACCGTATGTGGGGGCGTCGGCATTTGCCCACAAGGGAGGACTCCACACCAGCGCGGTGGTCAAGAACACCAAGGCGTACGAGCACGTCGATCCTAGTATCGTGGGAAATATGAGGAGTTTCCCGGTTTCCGAACAGGCCGGAAGAGCCGCTCTTGTCCAAAAAGCCGGTGAGATAGGCATTCACCTGAAGCCCGACGATCCGAAAATTACCGAAATCTTGAAAACCATCAAAGATCTGGAGGCGAGGGGCGCCAGCTACGACGCGGCGGACGGGTCCTTCGAGCTCCTGATGAAGAGAATGCTCGGGCTGCACAAGAAACTCTTCAGCCTGCACGGCTTTCACGTGACCAACGTCAAGCGGCAGGGAGATACCAAAACCTATTCCGACGCGGTCATCCGTATCGTGGTGGGCGACACCATGGAATTCTCGGCAGCGGACGGCAACGGACCGGTCCACGCCCTGGATTCCGCCTTCAGAAAAGCGCTCATATCCTTCTATCCCACCGTGAGCAAAGTCCGCCTGACCGATTTCAAGGTCCGAGTGCTCGAGGGGACCTCCGGGACGGGAGCAACAGTCCGAGTGCTCATCGAGTCCACCGACGGAGAAGATGTCTGGTGGACCGTGGGATTCAACGAGAACGTCATCCAGGCCTCCTGGGATGCGCTCGTCGACAGCATCGATTACAAACTGCAAAGAGATTTGGTCCCTCAAGGTTGAAAAACGCATCCGACGACACCGAGCACGCTCAACCTCACCACGGCCTGCTGATCGTAGGGATCGGCGCGGTCATCGCTTCTCTCTTTTCATTCATCCCCGAGGGGGCGTTTTTCTCCCCCTCCCCGCCGGGGAGAGAAAACCAAGACTGCCGCTGCATGTACCAGCTCTTCCTGGAGGACATCTGCCAGGGAACCGTTGCTTTGGACGGACCTCAATCAGTCGAGGCGATTGCCCGAGCCTTCGGGCACAAGAAAAGCCTCGGGGGAGAACGCAAGATTCCCTGTGGAACCGTGGTAAAGATGTGGAGCGATCCTCCACGCTACTCGACGGAGAGAATTCCCGGCGCCTATATCATCAGGTTTCATCAGAAAATCGACATTAACTCTGCCGACGCGCCGGATCTCCGTGCCGCGCCGGGAATAGGCCCTGCTCTGGCCGAACGAATCGTGCGCCACCGACAAGAGCACGGTCCGTTCAGCGACGTGGCTGAATTGGCCGCTGTCGGAGTCATGTCGAAAAAAAAAGTGCGCATGCTGGAGCAGTACCTTCGGGCAGGCACATCAGGGTGCGACGGGCTTGAGCACATCCAGTCCCTTGGGGGTTTCGTTGACCCATCGATCCGAGGGCACCAGAAAGAGCCGGCCGGCCGCCACGAGATCCGGGAAGGCAATCCCGGCGGCTACTGAGGCAGCCAACCAGAAGGCGGGGGAGAGATCGGTGGTTCTGAGAGAGAGCCACAGACAGAGTGGAAATACCGTAACAACCGGGGTCAAAAGGACCCAAAGGAAGGAATTCCTCGGGAGCTCACCCCTGGCTGCGGGATGAACCCCTCCTACCATGGGGAAATTCCGAATAGCTCGGGCCCACTGGGTCCAGTATACGAGGAAACGAACGCCAAAGTATCCCCCGGCAGCCGCCACCGCCGCGACGAACAGCGCAAACAACGAGGGAAACTTGCCGCCGGCCTGGGGGTGGCCGAGTCCATAGGGCAGCAGAATGAGCAGCCCGAGTAATGTAGCGGCGATCATCGAGCGCGCACGGCCCATCCGTATCTCCCCTTCCAGAAAGAACGGAGGAGGGTCCAGGGGCAGAGACCCCATGAAAGGTCTCTCGACGGCGTCCGCTTGTTTTGAGTTATATTTCATCCGACATCCGGCGCATTCAGGGAATACCCGCAACAGCTCCCCTAATTCGTGATTGACGCCAAAGCCGCGCCTTTTTCCCGCTCTCGTTCTTCCACCGCTGCTGCGCGTTCCAGAACGCGCAAGGCCTGCTTATAAATCGGGGTATCCACCATGCGGTTGTCCAGGCTCACCGATGCCCGTCCTGTCTTAAGTCCCGCCTCGAAGGCCGCCACGACTCGCCGTGCGTGATCCACCATGGCCGGAGAAGGCGTGAAGACACGGTTGAGGATCTGCACCTGATCGGGATGGATGCAAAACGCGCCCGAGCAGCCGAGACCTCGGCCTCGCTGTGCAGCGCGCTCGAAGCCCGCGGGGTCGCGAAAACCCGCAACCGTCCCCATAATCCCCAGAGGACTTATGCCGAAGGCTTTGCATGCCGTCACCATTAAGGTGAGGGGAAACAGGAGCTCGGATGCTTCCTCCGTCGGCTCCACCCCGAGGTGGAGACAGTAATCGTCCACGCCGAGGCTCATGGATTCCGTCCGGGTTCCCGCTGCGGCAATTTCCCGGATGTTCAAAACTCCGAGGGGGCTTTCCACGTGGAGCGAGGTCTTGATCGTACCGGTCTCAATTCCCCTCTCCTTCTCCAGAGTAGAGATCATCTCCTCCAGGAAGACAACGTCCTCCGGTTTTTCGATCTTCGGGACAAACAGCGCGTGAAGCCCGGGCATAACTGCGGCTTCCACATCTGCGGCCAGGAGGTCCGGTTCGTTGTTCACGCGCACCAGCACGTCGGCTCCGCCTCTTCCCACAAGCCCGACAGCCTCTTTGAGCAATTTCCGGGCATTCACCTTTTCCGCGGGAGGCACCGAGTCTTCAAGATCCAGCACAACGGCGTCCGCACCTCTCTGGTAAGCCTTTTCAATGAAACGGGGGACGTTTGCCGGTAATATCATCATCGAACGCTGTACGCGTGCTGCCATAGTCTCTGCCTCCGAAATACCAATGAAGTGTGGCTTATCGCCTGCGGCGGGATGAAGCACCACCCGATTGTGCCCCATTCACCCACCGTACGAAAGTCCTTTTTTCGCCAAATCAATCCTCTGAAGAGCAATTCGCCGTGAGGGCGATCCACGCGTGAGGCCTTGACTGCCCGACTTCCCCGTAGAATACTCTCGCCATCGGAGGGACTATGAGATTCATACATACGGCGGACTGGCACCTGGGTCGCCTCATGCACGGCAGGCATTTGACCGAGGATCAGTCGTACGTACTTGACCAGCTCTGTGATCTCGTTCGGGATTTCAAGCCGGAAGCACTCCTCGTATCGGGAGATGTGTACGACCGGCCCGTACCGCCGGCAGAGGCGGTCACACTCCTTGACGATTTTCTCTCCCGCATGGTGTTGGAGCTCAACGTTCGGGTTCTGGCCATAGCGGGAAATCACGACAGTCCGAGCCGATTGGAATTCGCCTCCAAGGTGCTGGCCGACCGGGGGTTACACCTCTTCGGGACCGTCGGTCCTGAGACGGCAGTGGTGACCCTGTCGGACGAGCTCGGTCCGGTAGTCTTCTACGCCTTGCCTTTCGCGGAACCGGCCGTGGTCAGAGAGAAGCTTGCCGACGAGAGCATCAGGGATCACCAGACAGCCATGAAGGAAATGATCCGACGGGCAAGAGCGTCTCATCCGGACGCGGCACGGTCCGTGCTTCTCGCCCACGCCTTTGTGGTGGGAGCGTCGGTCAGCGAATCGGAAAGGCCGTTGTCGGTCGGCGGAACTGATAGCGTGGAATCCTCCAATTTCAAGGACTTCCAGTATGTCGCACTGGGACACCTCCACCGTCCTCAGACAGCAGGCGGCCCTCACCTGTGGTACTCCGGCTCGCTCTTGAAGTATTCCTTTTCGGAGACCTCCGACACCAAAGGGGTGAATCTCGTGGAAATGGACGCAAGGGGCGTCTGTCGAGTGGAGCATGTCCCTCTGACGCCTCGCCGGGATGTGAGGAAAGTAACGGGATTCCTCAAAGAGATCCTGCAAGGTCCCGGTCCGGGAGAGAATCCGGACGACTATCTCATGGTGTCGCTGCTCGACACCGGCGCTCTTTTGGACTCCATGGGTAAGCTCCGAGAGGTTTATCCGAACGTGCTCCACGTTGAACGGCCGTGTTTTGCAGACGGCGGAGGAAGTTGCCGGAATCGAGCCGATCACCGGAAGCTCAACGACGCGGACCTGTTCGCAGACTTTTTTTCCCAGGTCACGGGCGAGGATCTCAGCCCCGAGCACGCGAAGGCCTATGAAGCGGTGGTTGACGATCTGCGCGGGCAGGAGCGAGAGGCGGTGCCTTCATGAGGCCCATGAAGCTCGTCACCCGTGCCGTGGGACCGTACCCTGACGAGCAGGCCCTCGACTTCAGGCTGTTGGCGGACCGGTCGCTCTTTCTGATCCACGGTCCTACCGGTGCGGGAAAGACCACCATATTGGATGCCATATCCTTTGCTCTCTATGGGGTCTGCTCGGGAAACGAGCGCGACGTGAAGCGGATAAGAAGCGACCACGCGGACCCGTCCGTTGTGACCGAAGTAACCTTTGATTTCAGACTGGGCGGGGAAGACTACCGCGTGTACAGGAGGCCGGAGCAACAACGTCCAAAGAAACGTGGTGAAGGGACCACGACGGTTCGCGCTGACGCTCACCTCTGGAAGCGGACCGGCCTCGGGGACGACGCTCAGGAAGGGAAGATCGTCGCGAGCCAGTGGAACCGCGTGACCGAAGCAGTGGAGGGTCTGCTGGGATTCCGCAGCGATCAGTTCAGCCAGGTGGTGATGCTTCCCCAGGGGCAGTTTCGTAAACTTCTTTTGGCGGACTCCAAAGAACGACAGGCCATTCTGGAGGTTCTCTTCCAAACCGCATTGTACCGGCGCATCGAAGAGGCGCTCAAGCTGGCGGCCAAGGATTTGGCAACGGACATCCGGGAGAAGAATACCCGGGGCGAGTTCATTTTGGAAAGGGCCGGCGCGGAATCCGCGGTTCATCTCGATGAAGCGCATCAATCGGCAAAGGCGGAATCGGAGAAGATACGAGGGACCCTGGATCGCTTGAAGATTGCGGAACAGGAGGCTCAGGAGAATTTGACCCGAGGCCGCTCCGTCATGGAGAAGCTCGAAGAGGTGAAGCTCTCCCGCCGCGCCCTGGAAACGCTCCAGACCCGTGTCCCCGCGTTCGATGAGAAACGGCGGTCCTTGGATGAGGCACGAAAGGCCGCAGCCATAGCAAATGAAGAAAAAGCTTCGGAGCAGAGACAGTCCGAGGCGGACCTCGCGGACAAGAAGTTGAAAGCCGCGCGGGAGGCCCTGGGAATCGCCACGGCCGCAAGGGATCGGGCAGAGGAAGTCCTCGCAGCCGAAACCGCCCGCCAACCGGAGCTGGAAGAAGCGCGGAGAGAGTCGACACGTTTGGAGGAGCTGACCAGGCAGGTGGCCGAGCTTGCCGAAGCCCGGGAACGGCTTGCCTCCGCGCAAGAGCAGGAAACAGCAGCGGACGGACGGCTTGAGACAGCCACCGGCACGTTGGAGGATTGTGTCGGTCGCATTGAATCGATCAAGGGGCTTCTTGAAGAGGCACGGAAGAAGGCCTCGCAACAAGAGCTCCTTCGCATGAGAACCTCGGATGCCGAGAAGG
Source organism: Desulfomonilaceae bacterium (assembly GCA_041741735.1). Lineage (GTDB taxonomy): Bacteria > Desulfobacterota > Desulfomonilia > Desulfomonilales > Desulfomonilaceae > JBGSJS01. The sequence continues at coordinate 67,395 of JBGSJS010000037.1, forward strand.
CTTACGTTCAGCTTAACAAACTGGCGGGGCTCAAAGCGAAAGAAATCGATCTCGGTAAGAAGCTGGAAAAGGCGATCGCGCGGCTGAGCCAGGCGGAAGAAGACTCGGCCAAGGCCTATTCGGAGCACAAATTATTGCAAAAGGCCTGGTTAGAGGGACAGGCGGCGATCCTGGCCGCCGGGCTCTCACCGGGATCGCCCTGCCCTGTGTGCGGCTCGCTTGACCATCCGCAACCTGCGCGCTCGGATCGCGAGCTCCCCAACGAGGCGCTCATCGAAGCCAAAGGGCAAGATGCTGAACGCTGCAGAGCCCTCTATGAAGAGATTGCCAAAGAGAAGATCGAATTTGAGACAGAACTTTCCGGGATTCATGCCGCTGCATGGGAGGTGAGGGAAACTCTCGGAGAGGCCGCAGAGAAGGACCCGGGAGAGCTCCGGAGAGAATTGAACCGAACGAAGAAGGAGCTGAAGGCTGCTGAAGAAGCCGGGAAGAAGGCTTCCGACCTTGAAAAGGAGGTAGCAACAGTCGAGAAAGCTCGCGCCAAGGCCGAGAAGGAGCTCGAAGAAGCCCGACAGCACAAACGTGTGGCAGAGGCGGAGCGCCTCAAGGCCATGTCCGAAGTCGATACCCGGGTCAGCGGGATTCCCGAAGACTTGCGGGAGATGGCAGCGCTGAACCGCGCTAAGGTTCGCACCGGCAAGAGGATGAGAGAACTGCAGAAGGCCTTTGACAAGGCCACACAAGAGCTGGCTCAGGCCAAAGAGCACGTGTCGGCTCGTAACGCTGCATTGGATGCGGCCAAAGACGAAGCAGCCCTCACAGCGAGCCGGGCCATGAAGGCCCGTGAGGAGTTTGCACAAAGTCTCCTCAGAGCTAACTTTCAGGATTACAAGCATTTCAGGGCATCCAAGAGATCCCCGGCGGAAATTCAACGTTTGGAGAAAGAGATCGACGACTTTGACCGCGGATTGGCTGCGGCGGGTGACAGGTTGTTAAGGGCGGAGCAGAGTGCCGAGGGGCTGGAGCCTCCGGACCTGGCATCTCTTGAGACTTCAGCCTCTCGGGCCAGGGAAGTCCTGGAGGCAGCCTGGAAGCAAAGCACCGGACTGGAAAAAGAAGTCGAGCGGCTCCGTGGCTTGGCGTCCGATCTCCAGAAGGTCTCCTCCGATCTCGAGGCTCTGGAAGCACGTTACGAAGTGATCGGAAAGATCTCCGAAGTAGCGGGAGGTGTCAACCGGGAGGGGATCACTTTTCAGCGCTTCGTGCTCGCCGCGCTCCTGGACGATGTCCTTTTTGCGGCCACGGAACGGCTCCGGATAATGAGCAACGGTCGATACGGACTGCAACGGGTCACCGTCCGGACGGACCGCCGCACCTCATTCGGTCTGGACCTGGAGGTGGAGGACGCCTATACCGGCACGGCTCGACCGGTTTCCACCCTTTCGGGCGGGGAGAGCTTTCTCGCATCCCTCTCTCTTGCCCTCGGCCTTGCGGACGTGGTGCAGGCTTACGCGGGGGGTATCCACCTCGATACCATATTCGTGGACGAAGGATTCGGCAGCCTCGACCCCGAAGCTCTGGATTTGGCATTCCGCGCCCTGGTGGACCTCCAGCGCAGCGGGCGTCTCGTGGGAATCATCTCCCATGTCCCCGAGCTCAGGGAGCGCATCGACACCCGCCTGGAAATCACCGCCGATCGCCGGGGCAGCAAAGCCCGCTTCATGATCGGGTGAACGGGGAAAGAGTCTTTGATGAAAAGTAATCCCTCCATCTCATATCGGTCAGCAGAGCGTCGATGCGGAAGAACGAAGCTGAAGAAGCGAGATGGGTAAACACCTTGGTATGAGGTCTTTTCTCGACGAGGCCGACGCGGGTTTGCTTCGCTCACGACTTGGCTATGCATCTGAGAATCGTTGACACCAAATAGCAGGAGAGGCACAATAGTTCCTGTGAGGCTTGATTAGAGGTCGTTCTGTACACTGATGACGGCGAGATCCTCCCTTTTCTTGGCTTGATTGTGCCGGAGCTCGGCGAGGATTTGGGAGCTCGTAGGTGAAAAATCCGCGTAACTGCGGTAAGAACCGATAACGAGAGTTTTCAACGGGTGAGATCTTTTTCAGGTCGGTGGCTGAAAGAGCGTGAGTCACCAACGCTTTGCTGATTGGGCTCAATTATGGGGAGCACGCAATGTCGGATGGAACGATTGACATTCAGAAGGAACGAACCGATGCGGACCAGCTCCTATCCCTCATTGCCGAGGGAACCGAGGTCCTTTTTACCGAAGGAGATACCCCGGTGGCTCGGCTGGTTCCCGTCGGAAAGAGAGTGCCGGGACTGCATGTCGGTGCAATCTGGTCCGCCGAGGATTTCGATGAGCCGTTACCGGAGGAGTTTTGGACGGAGAATCCATGAAGCTGATTCTGGATACGCACACGTTCATCTGGTGGGATAATTGAAAGATGCTGTCTCTCGATGCCGCGATGTGAGCCGGATCTCTGAGTCGGGCTTTCTCAGGTAGGTGCGATACTGTGCGTAAGGTCTTTGTCGATCCGACAGAAAGGTTTAGTGTGGAGCTCTCCCCTGCCTGCGAAAGGGACATGCCCCGAAGGGGCAAACGCCGAAATAGGGGTAGGAACGCTCGGTTACCCGGCGCTCCCCCCTCCGAACCGTGCAGGCGGATCTCCCGCACACGGCTCTCCGGTCGGTGGGTCACCGCCGAGCGGATTGACAGGCCGCTGCATGGGCTGCGGTTAAGGAAAA
>JBGSJS010000038.1:0-22863 GCA_041741735.1 Desulfomonilaceae bacterium
ATACCGTTTCCCCTCGATCGCGTCAAGTCCTTGAAATGAATTGGGCCGACATCATGATCCCAAACGAGGCTGGGGGTATTCCACTTTGTTGCGTCCGCTCCAGCCGCGGGGCGCTTTGCCACGGCTCTCACTTCCTCACCCGTATGTCCGTCTCTCCCACGTCGAATTTCATCACGTCTATCGCCTCAAAAAGCTGCTGGTCCGAAATGTTGAGATAGAGCGCCTGCAGGCACTTCTTCTCATCCCCATTCCATGAACCGGGTCCATCATTCATTCCCATTGGGGAGACCGGTGGCGACGATGCAGCTTCTTCTGCTTGACACCACAGGGTTAATCGGTGACGATGAGAACGCTGGGAATTCGGCGGCTCTGTACGGATTCGCATGCTGTGGGAGCCCGCGTAGCGACTGTGTTTCCTCGTCCACCGCTCTGGTTATCGCATCTCCACACTCGTGAAACGTCATGGGAAGCCGGGACAAAGAACGGAATCCGTTCTTCTCATCATCCATCAACCTCAGGTTTTCCTTGGTAACCAGCGCAGAATCCGCCACATACACGAAATTGTCTTGTCCAAGCTCGGCCATCCGCTCCACCATCTTCCGGATCAGGTTCCTGTTGATGACCTTATCGGAGGCATTACCGTCCTCGCATTTCGTGTAAATGGGGATACCGTCGTCCACACACAAAAGGCTGTGGATCAGTTGTTTCAAATCCGGACGCTTGTCCTTACTGAAGCCGTGCGTGATGAGAAACGGGGACAAGCTGTCGCCCTCCTCCCGAAGCTCATAGTCTCCGTAAACGCTGCGACTCGTGGTGTCTTGGTGCACGTGGGAGACATCCAGATCGAACAGCTTCACCGCACGCAGGGCCACAGCGCTCAAAATCTTGTTGGTTCCCACATCGTACAGACGGTCCAGCACTCTTCCCACCGCATCGTCGTTGAGCTGGGATACGGAAATCCCCTTACCCGGCAAAAGCTCAATGTCCGAGTTTGCAAAGGAGTCCTCAAGCCTGAACAGAGGACTGCGGCCCGTAAGAATGTCCAGAATGAGAGCCAGACAAACCTGTCCCGCATTCACTCCCTTGGCTCGTCCGCAAAGTCGGTTGATATCCTCTACAACACCCAATTCCCGTGCATACGCCGATACGATCGGAAGAAACGAGACATCCGATGCCTCCAATCCCTCCAGTACCTTTTCCATGACGCACCTCCGTGTAGGCGGCCATGGTGTACCACACAAAAAACCTGTGTACAACCCCTTTCTAACGCCAAATCGAAAAATACTTCAACAATGCCTCATTCATGTGCGGAACGCGGGCCGAGACAAACCTCTTGGACGAGATTGAGCCTCTCGATATTCCCGTATTGGTGGTTTTTAACAAGATTGATGTCGCCAAACCCAGCTCTGTGGACAAGCAGTACTGCCTGTTCCACGGCATCACGTTCGTGCCGGTCTCCTCAAAAACGTGCGAGGGCGTTCCGGCTCTACGGGAAGCGCTCATATCGCTGGCCCCTCTCGAAATGAAGAGGGAGCCCGTCCTCGCAGGCGATTTGATACACGAAGGGGACCATGTCGTTTGCGTTGTACCTATAGACTTGGCAGCCCCCAAAGGGAGGCTCATCTTGCCCCAGGTGCAGGTCCTGAGGGAGATACTGGACTGCGATGCCATCGGTGTGGTGGTGAAAGAGAGAGAGATCGAAGAAGCGCTTTCATGTCTCAAGCGAAAACCTGCTCTGGTCATCACCGATTCCCAGGTCATATTGAAAGTGGCCGGAGATGTAAACGGGGATATTCCTCTGACCACGTTTTCCACTCTGTTCGCGCGCTTTAAAGGAAACTTGTCGGAACTGATCCGGGGCGCCGCGGCCATAGACGGGTTGAAGGACGGGGACCGAGTCTTGATGGGCGAAGCCTGCTCCCACCACGTGCAAGCGGACGACATCGGAAGAGTGAAGCTTCCGAGGTGGATCGCCCAATATACGGGCAAAGATCTTTCGTTCGAGGTTTACTCCGGTCACGATTTTCCGGAAGATCTGGAACAATACAGGCTTTTCGTCCACTGTGGCGCCTGCATGATCAACCGTCGGGAGATGCTGAGACGGATACGTGAATGCAAACGCCGGGGGGTACCCGTCACCAACTACGGCATTGCCATCTCGAAGGTTCAAGGTGTCCTGGAGCGGGTGATAGCGCCTTTCAAGATGTGACGGAGACGTGGGCAATTAACCGATAGACCTTTCTCCATACGAAAGAGCACCCGTGATAGACCCGACGAAATCCTTTTGTGCTTTTCTCGGGGACCAGAGCTTCGTAGACAACTTTTCCCGGCGCTAAGGGCAAGCGGGAATCCGGGTACGACGCATCTCTTCAGCTCAGCTCTGATGCCACGATAGTCAAAAACGTGTGAAATTCAAGTTGACTCCCGGTGCTCGACCGGCTTAATCTACACCAGTTGTTAGGACAAATCCGCAAACCGTAGGAAGCCCGGTCGCATCAAATTTTACGGGCCGACTACCCCGATGCCGACATCACCCGTCCAGGAGAAGCCCAATGATCTTAAAACCATTTCTGAGAGAGGCATTGCTTCCTCTTCCCGTAGCGTTTATCTCAACCGTCAGCACGGATGGAATTCGAAACATTGCCCCATGGTCCTGCATAATGCCTGTTCTGAGGCCACTGGACCTCATCTGCCTGGCCTCGGCCAAGAGTCGGGACACGTTGGCGAACATCCGTGCCACCGGCGAATTTGTGGTAAATCTGGCCGGCATAGATTTGGCGGACAAAGTCATTCCCACAGCCAGGAAGTCACGGCCCGAAGAGGACGAGTTTGTTCTTGCGGCCCTCGATGAAAAGCCTTCCGTTTCGATAAGACCGCCGGGGATAGCGGGGTGCTACGCCTGGATGGAATGCCGACTGGAAGAGGAATTCGAGAAGAAGTCTCACGTCCTTATTATCGGAAAGGTACTGAGGCTCGAAGTCGTTGACGAGTTGATGCGTCCGGACGGCTCCCTTGACATCGAAAAGGCCCGACCGCTCATGATGACGGGGAGCAGAAAGGGAATGCACTTCGCCTCTGTTACCGGGATCGATCGGTTCGAGCCGTTCTCGGCAATGTTTCCTGACGGGAAAGACCCTCTCGCTGCAAAATATGCGGACGAGTCATCAGAGACCTAAAGGGAAGCGGGCCGGGCGGTCGCTCATCGATGTGGAGCGGCCGCCCTGCACGAGAATTCCTTCATCCCGTCAATGGCTATGGCTGTGGAGTTCCGCCTCATGGCCCGTGTGAGCATGATCGTGAGGCCCGTGATCGTCCGTGTGATCGTGGGTGTGGGCAGCGGCGTTTCCAGGGTGATCGTGGGGGTGCTTGTGTTCGTGAACGTGTTCATGGGCATGGGCATGGGCGTGTTCGTGGGCGTGTTTTGTCTCGCCGTGCGCGTGCTCATGAGTATGGGTGTGAGCGTGATCGTGACCGTGCACGTGCGTGTGTTCGTGGTCGCCTTGCATAAATTTCCTCCTTGGGTTGTACGTTGATTTGAGAGATCAATTCAGTGTCTATAAGTATAAGATGGGGCCGCACCCTCTGTTTGTCAACAAATTGATATCATTGTTTTTTCTGTGTCACGATCCACGGCTCATTCGTGTATTCGTGTCCATGCAGTGACACCAACGAGGCACGGGTGACCAAAACCATGCACCGTGTCTTAAACCGAGCGCGCTCAAGGGAGACTCAGGTCATGGAAATTCGGGACCTGCACGGCGTGTGAGGAACCCATGGTGAGAGGCCTATTGACCTTGACAGCTCGACACGGCAGGGTTTAGGTTTGTAACACGGACATATCGGAGATGGCACTGTCTAGACGGATTCAAGGAGGCCTGCCAGGACGCGGAAGGCTCCTCGTCTCATCCGCGAGATCTTCCGGTTCCCGTGGACATATGGACAGCCCTCTGCAGGTATCGGCAGAGGGGTGCTTTGAAGCTGCTCGTCAAGGAACCGTCAACCCAGGTACGGCCGATTGAAGAGATAGACAGCGACTCCTTTGCGTGCGCGATGCTCATGGAATCGTAGGAAGCGACCGGCGAGTGTCTGCGTATTGGTGAGGTGTCGAAGTCAACCGGTATCTTGAGACCATTTCGCGTGTGACCGGAGGGCGCAGGTCGGAGGAAGCGGTTCCCGGGTCTACCTGAATAGGCACTATCCGAAAGAGAACGATCTCGGTGAAAGGTGATGTTCGGTCGGAAAGATCGAGATCTCTCGCTTGAACGTGTTTCCAGGTAAAGAACATGGATGAAAAACAGTTGACGGAGAAGATTTGTGTCGGATACGCTCAGCCATGAGTTACAAAATGTTTTTTCGTCAACGGAACTGCGGTTCGAGCTTTATCGAGTTATCGAAGAGATCGTACAAGAGACTTTTAGAGATTGACGGAACTGAGTTAGCGCTCCGTGACGTTATCAGGCCTTTCAATGTGTGGACCATTTGATAATTCAGTTTCTATAACCGAATAAGGAAGAACATATTGAATTGAACGTCTGCCGAAGCGGACAAGGGAGAATTGAGCCATATGGAGATGCATCGTTGCCGATCGTTGCGCCGATTTCACAAGGAAGATCGGAAAGACATCGAGATCCTGATCGATCCGGAAACGCCGTTCTGGTTCGTGCCCAACACTCAAGGTGCCGACCTCCTTTCGAGGATAGTCGCCTCGTGTGATTCAGAAGATCACACGGATGTCTCAGACTGCGCCCAGGAAGGCAGTTGGTTGGATCTCCTGTCGCCCAACGGCTTCAGGCCTTATGCCGGAAAACGCTTAGGACCGCTCGAGCGCTTGTCCGAAGTCTGGTTTCATCTGACGGACGCCTGCAACCTCCAATGCGGCCACTGCCTGTTTGGCGGAAAACCGGGCCCTGTCCGCATGCTTGACCCCGAACGGCTGATTGCGCTAGCGGAAGAGGCTTACGGGCTCGGATCCAGGGTCTTCTGTTTCACCGGAGGTGAGCCCTTCCTTTACCCCCGTTTCACCGAAATGCTTCGCAGGTTACTTCGTTACGAAGACATCCGCGTGGCTGTTCTCACCAACGGTCTCCTTGTTCCCGATCATCTCGGCGAGCTTTCCGCCCTCGACCGAGAGCGGCTTTTCATTCAGGTCAGTTTGGACGGCCCCAAATACCTTCATGAGACGCTTCGAGGAGAGGGAACGTACGACCCGACGTGCGATTCGCTGAGACGCATGGTTGACGCACAAGTTCCTTGCGGCATAGCCATGGCAGTCAATGCGCTTAACGTCTTTCACATGGTTGATATGGTCGGGATCGTCGATTCCATCGGGTCACAATCGCTTCATTTCATGTGGCATATCTCACGGGGAACAGGCCGGTCTCTCAAAGCGATAGGTACAGCAGAGTTGATCGAAAGATTCAAGGAGGCCGTTGAAGAAGCCCGATCTCGAAACGTTGTTGTCGACAACCTGGAAGCCATGAGAGCGCAGGTATTCTCCCATGCGGGAACGCGTTACGATTTCGGCAACGCCGCATGGGAATCGCTGGCCATCGGGCCGGACGAGTCGATCTATCCGACGCCGGTCACCATTGATCTTACTGAAGTGCGAGCAGGGTCCGCACGGGACGGTGTCGAACGGGTATGGAGAGACAGCCCCGTTCTGGAGCAGATCCGAGCGGCGTCGCTCACCGAAGTTCCCGGCATGGCCGCTGACCCTTGGCGGTTCGTTATCGGCGGAGGCGACCTGGATCAGTGCTTGGTGAACAGCGAAAGGACTCAGAAAGGCATTTTCCTGTCGGACGATCCCCTGAGGCCGATCTACCGGGAAATGGCGCTTATGGTCATCGAACAGGAAGCCATGGAGCTCCCTGTGCCAAAAGGTCCGGGCTTCGTTCTCCGCATGGGTGACATTACCACTGATTGTCCGTCGGGACGCGACGTGAATTTCACGCACTGCAATTGTCTGCTTTCCATGGGAATCGGCGACGGCCGGGGACTGGTGCGCTCTTTTTACTCGGAACGAGCACAGAGCCCGGACGAGGTCATTCTCAATCCGGTAACGTACGACCGGGCAGAGATCGGGCACATCCCGCTGGAAGCGCTGGCGAGAATGTATGGTTGTGGAAGCCCCGTGTTCGACGCCAAGCCCGCGGCGGGTGAAACCCTTGTCGATCTCGGGTCCGGCACCGGGGTCGAATGCTTTGTCGGGGCGAAGGCGGTCGGACGAGAAGGTCTTTCCGTGGGCGTGGACATGACCGACGCCATGCTCGCCATCGCTCGAAAAGCCCAACCCCACGTAAGCAGCGAGCTTGGTTACGAAAATACGGACTTCCGGAAAGGGTTTCTCGAATCCTTGCCACTGGAAGACGATTTTGCCGACGTGGTCATCTCGAACTGTGTTGTGAATTTGAGTCATAACAAGCGGAAAGTCTTCAGTGAGATTTTCCGTGTGCTCAAGCCCGGAGGCCGGCTTGTCATTTCCGACGTAGTCGCGGAATCGGACCCGCCGCTCTCCGTGCGAGCCGATCATCAACTCATCGGAGAGTGCCTCGGCGGCGCACTCGTGCAAGAATACCTTTTCACCATGCTGCGCGAGATCGGTTTCGTGAACGCCGCCATGGTCAAACGTTTCCCTTACCGGGTAGCCCAGGGGCATCCGTTTTATTCCCTGACGTTCCGAGCCTACAAGCCGACACCTGCGAGTCCTGAACCGGTTGTGTACGCCGGCCCCTTCCAGGCGGTGATCACCGATGACGGGCAGGTCCTGAGGAAAGGAAAACGGACGGATATCACCGTCGGACCGGGTCTCTCACCGGAAAAGCTGGCTGCCGGAGGTCTTTTCACGCTGGACAACGGGTCGGGCGGAGTGACAAACATCGATGCAGAGTCCTCCTGCGGTTGCTTCATTCCACCCACGGAGTCACGAATTTCGGCAAAACAGGCACCGCCGGCAACCGGCTGCCTCATATGCGGGGAAGACCTGGTTTATCAGACCGTAGCCGAATATCAATCTTGTGCGATCTGCGGTGAATTTGCTCCTACCAAAGCCCGGTGCCGAAGAGGCCATTTCGTCTGCGACGCGTGTCACGCGGACGGACCGCTGGAAATCACCAAGAGGCTCTGTCTCGGCTCCCGCGAGACAGATGTGTTTCCACTCTTTTATCGAATCACCAACCATCCCATCATTCCTATGCACGGTCCCGAGTATCATGGGATTGTCCCCGGTGTGCTCTTGGCCGTATACCGCAACCTCGGCGGAGATATCGACAACGATCGGATACTTGAGGGTATTAACCGCGGTGCGCTTGTGCCCGGCGGCTCGTGTGCCTTCCTGGGGACATGCGGTGCAGCGGTGGGCGTGGGCATAGCGTTCGGCGTCATCCTTGAAGCGACGCCCCTCAAGGCGAAACCGAGGCGGATTGTCCAAAGTGTCGTATCAGAGACGCTGGCGAAGATTTGCTCGAAGAACGCGGCCCGCTGTTGCCGACGAGAGGCTCATTGGGCCTTTGTCACGGCAGCGGAAAAGTCCGCAGAGTATCTTCCCGTGACCATCCGGGCCGATCTATGGACTTCGTGCGAGAGGTGGGATCGGAACGAGTTGTGTATCCGTGGATCCTGCCCATTTTACAAGCGTGAGTCGGACGCGATACTCTTTGAGCCCGGCCGAGCCTTCGGATCGTCGTCGCTCGTCGATGAGGCTCTCCGGGAGGTTCCGGAGAAATGACGTCCCAATCGATCGGCCGTTCGTTCAGGCTTCCCGCACTTCTCGCTCATCGTGCGCTGTACGGATTACATCGCTTGCATGGATTGTCCCCTACCGGCTCTCAGAGGTGGATGGACCCCAAAGTTGAAACCGTGAAAGACATCACCGGCATACAATAGAGTACCGCTCATTGAAATTCGCGGCAGTCTTCGAGTTGAAGGCCAATGAGCATTCGACAACATTGTCACCGGAGATCTTCGCCATCTTTTTCCAAGAGTAGCGACGCCGGCGGAGACTTATGGCAGGCCCGATAGCGGAGCGCAGGAGGCTATCCGTGGGTTTCCCGATACCATTTCGCAGTTCGACAGGTAATTCGGACAACATGTCTCTTCCGCTGCGAACGGCAAGCCTGACTTCGCTTCGGAGACATGCCGTCCGTGTCGTGAAGTCACATTCTTAATTGCGAAATGGTATGATGACTCAGAGTCTCTTCGTTTCCCGAAATTTTCAAAGCCCTCCACTGTTGCTCATGCAGGATAATGCCGTCCTCCGGTGTGACGATAGATGGATATTGTTTGTTTCCAACGATCCACGGCTCATTCGTGTACTCGTGTCCATGCAGCGACATCAACGAGGCACAGGTGACCAAAACCAGGCACCGTGTCTTAAGCCGAGCGCGCTCAAGGAGGCACTATGTTGAAAGCATTGATCATTCTCTTTTCTCAGACAGGAAACACCCGCAAAATTGCGGAATGCATTCAGGAGGGTATAGCCGAGGTTACCGATCACTGCGACATGCGGCTCCTCAAGGAGGTGGACGAGGCATCCCTGTCTGACTACGATCTCGTAGGCATCGGCTCTCCCGTCTTCTATTACAGGGAGCCTTTCCATGTGGGAGATTTCTTGCGAGCCCTGCCGGACCTGAACGAGCAGCGCTGGTTTGTCTTCTGCACCCACGGCAATGTTATCGGCAACTTTTTCCCGTCGGTCACGGAACAATTGAAAGAAAAGAATGCAGCGGTCATCGGTTGGCACAACAGTTATGCAAACATTACCGTCCCGTTTTATCCCAGGCCGAGCTATACGTCGGGTCATCCGGATCGGCACGATTTGGGCAGGGCACGTGCTTTCGGCCGAGAGCTTGCGACACGTTACACCGCTTCCGGAGAACAACCGATCGATCCCCTCGGAGCTCCCTATCCTGTCTCCTCTGAAGAATGGCAACAAGAAGGTGAGAGGCTGACACGGGACTTTCTGGAGAAGGTGACGCCGAAACTCGCCATTGACGCCGAAACCTGCATTCAGTGCCATGAGTGCGAAGAGAATTGTCCTGTTCACGGCATTGATGTGGAAGCCGATCCACCCCGGATTCAAAGCCCATGCATTTTTTGCTGGCGATGTGTGAACGTCTGCCCGACGCTTTCCATCGGAGCCGATTGGGAGCCTCTTGTCCTTATGGCTCCGGCGAATTATGCCCGTTACCGAAACGAACTGGACAAGGCTGCTGCACGGGGTAAATTCCGGTGGTTGATCGACCCTGAGACTATTAATTGCAACGATCCTCTCTACAAACAACGTGAAAGAGAAACCAAAGACTGATGACTATCCGGACCGGGAATAATCGGGATTGCTTCCCTTCGTCCGCAATGACGGATTCCGGGCGTCATTACCGGCAGCGGAGCGACGAAGCAATCCCCGAGCTGAAAACGTCACTGAATTTGTGCCGCCCGGTATTAAGGCTGCTTCATAACCCCGGAGACGAGATGGGAAAGGCCGGAGAGAAGATTCCTGATGGCACGAAAGGCCGCCAATAGCTCCCGTAGGGCTTCGATGTCGGCGTCAGAGAGCTCCACCGATTCAGCGTCGGCCGTTTTCCTTGCTCCCGGCATCTGACTCGGGCCGGAAGTCAGCTCCATGGTGCCCGTTTCTTGCGGTACCACTGAAGAAGGCTCCGGAGATGGAACCGATCCGACATCTTCCGTAATCGATTCGTCAGTCGGGGCCTTCTGCTCGGTCACCGATTCCGCCTGTGGTTCGACCGCCGGTGGCTTCGGTGAAGGAGCTGCCTGGGAAACCTGCTTCTCCTTCGCTACCGCCGGGCTCGCGGCAGGCTTGGCGTCGGCCTGCTCTTTGGGCACGGCAACGAGAGAAAGGTCTACGCCCATGGAGTCCAGGTCTGTCCGGACCATGATATCGGATAGATACTTCCGAAGATGGGACAACGTCTTGGGATGCCTCAAGATCAGGACATCCGATCCCGCCTGCAGCACGCTCAACGCAGTGATGGCCTCCAGATTCACCCCGCGCATTGCCGGATTACCCAGACGAGGATTCTCTTCCAAGCCGACTTTGGCCTCCTTGGTCTTCCAGACCTCCTCGGCAATGTTGTTGATGATAGGGTACTGTAATTTATCGTCGTTCTGGGTGAGCGCGGCCTGACGGATTCGCTCCATGATGGAATAGCAGTATTCCAATCCGTATCCAACGGAGCCGGTAGTGGGATCTATCAGGATGCGGTCATTGGGCACGCCGAGGTTTTCGAGCAGGATGTTCAACTGCTTCGCCAAGTTAACATCTATGGGAGTGTTGGCGGCAACGGTATGCTTGTACGCTATGGCCGCGGCCCCAATCTGTTTGTAATTATGTTCGGTAACGGGGCCCAGAACAAGGTTGAATCCTGCACACGACTCTGCGACGGCCTTCAACACTTCGGTATTCTTTTCGTCGCTGGAGACGCCCCAGACGATGAGAGGAACGTTTATGGCTTCAGCCACCTTCCGAGCAACCCGGGCAGCGTGCTCGGCAGGGAGATTTTTCCCGTTCGGGTCGGTCCCGGTAAGCCATAAGCACACGATGTCGGCGCCGAGCTCATCCACGCACTTGGTTGCCCAGGCGACCGGATCTCCGATCACGTCCTTATACGGTTCCAAAGCCTCCGGAGCCCATTCTTCCGGTTCGACGTCAAGAACCTGAAGAGCCAGTTTGGGCGGGTTGGGCATATTACCTTCGAACGAGTAGAAGCTGTACGCCGTCTCACCACCCACTACCACCTCACAGCCAGGTTTACCCAGTTTGATCTCCCGGATTTTTCCGGCGTATTTGACCTGCGGCAAAGCGCCCATGACGAACCTCCAAAGCTATCGACGGCCGTGCAGTCGGCACGTCGGATTTCCCTCTTTCGATCCAAAAGTCATAAATGAGCAGGCACGATACCGTGCCACTACTTACGATATCGTAGCACCACGAAACCTGCAAGTCTTTTTTTCACACCGCTCAATAAGAGTGCTGAGATTTCGTTCACCGTCCTCAATGTGCGAGCGTTCAATTCCGCAACCGGGAACTCCCGAAGATGCTCACTTCACCTGCGCTCGGAAAGCCGGCGGCTCCTTTCCGGTGAGAGTTTGAAGGCCATCGCCGGCACTCTTTCGGCACCCGGACGAGGAGTTTTTCTATCAAGCATGTCTTCGATTCCGATTGTCCGTCACCTTGCCTAAGTATATTTTTTCTGATAACGTGCTACGCAACGGGAGGTTCGGATCCGGATGCGGCTCAGGCGGCTCCGGTGAACGATCTTTAGCCGCAGGTGCTCCCCGCTCTGCGAAACAAGGTGCGAAATTTATGACGGAGATTACAACTCATCCCGGACGATCAGGGGAATTGACGGACTCTTACAGGGAGCATACTCGAAAAAAGGCTTATTTATTCGGGCTATTCCTGCTTTGCCTTCTCGGGTTGGCCCTGTACGCGGTTCGTGCGGGGACCTACGATTTGACCGTAGGGGCAATCCTGAAGTCCCTGACCGGACAGGCGCAAGGGCCGGTCAACATTGTCGTCTGGAACATCAGGATGCCGCGCATACTCGCCGCGATTGTCGCCGGCTGGTGTCTCGGGCTTTCCGGCGCGGTGATGCAATGTCTGCTCAAAAATCCCCTCGCGTCTCCCTTTACGCTTGGGATAAGCCAAGGAGCCGCGTTCGGAGCGGCTTTTGCGATTGTGGTTCTCGGCGCGGGCGGGGCGGAAATGACGACGCAGACGAGCACGGTTCAGACGACGAGTGCCGTGGGCCCCATGACCATCCGCAACATCTATTCAGTCACTATCTGCGCGTTCTTGGGAGCCGTCGCCGGGTCCGTAGCCATCGTGACCCTTGCACGAATCAAGAAAATGGCTGCTGAATCAATCATCCTGGCCGGCGTCGCACTTTCGTCACTCTTTGTCTCCGGAACCATACTGGTTCAGTACTTTGCAACCGAGGTGGAAATCGCCTCGGTGGTCTTTTGGACCTTTGGCGACGTGGGACGGTCCAATTGGCGGGAAATAGCGATCATGGCCGGTTCGACGCTCGCTGTGACGCTCTACTTCATGCTGAAGAGATGGGAGCTCAATGCCCTGGCAGCCGGTGAAGACGTGGCCCGGAGTCTCGGGGTCAATGTGGACGGAAGCAGACTCCTCGGCATGCTCCTCATCGCCCTAATTGCCGCTCTGGTGACGGCCTTTCTCGGAGTCATCGCCTTTCTGGGACTGTTGGCGCCCCATATCGGCAGGCGGCTCGTTGGCGGAGACCATCGGTTTCTGATTCCCCATAGCTGCATCATCGGGTCGCTCTTATTGCTCGTTGCCGACACGGCGAGCCGGACGTTGGTGGGATCGGGCACCTTACCGGTCGGAGTCCTCACGTCGTTCATGGGAGCGCCTTTGTTTCTGTATCTCCTCGTAAGGGGGCAAGGCCGTTGATTCTCAGTGTTAACGACGTGAGCTTTGGCTATAACAGCCGACACGTGCTTCAAGACGTGACCTTTGATCTGCCGCGAGGAGAAATCCTGGCAGTTCTCGGCATCAACGGCGCGGGCAAGTCCACACTGCTCAAATGTATCAACAGGATCCTGCGTCCCAGCGGCGGCTCGGTACTGGTTGAAGGCACGGACGTGCTTACGCTGAAAGGCGATGCGGTTGCTCGACGTATCGGTTACGTGCCTCAACGGTTCAGCGAGCATCAGGTGACCGTCTTCGATGCCGTCCTACTGGGACGTAAGCCTCATATCAAGTGGGCGGCGACAGAGAAAGATATGCGCATAGTCGAGCGGCTGCTCACGTCGATGGGGCTTGAGGAGCACGCATTACGACCGATCTCCACCCTGAGCGGCGGAGAAGCCCAAAAGGTGATAATCGCCCGGGCGCTGGCCCAGGAGCCGAAGGTGCTCCTGTTGGACGAGCCCACGAGCAGCCTTGACCTCAGGAATCAATTAGAAGTCATGGACTTGGTTTCCTCCTTCGTGCGGGCCGCGGGAGTCTCCGCAGTTGTGGCCATTCATGATTTGAACCTTGCCCTCAGATTCGCCGACAGGTTCCTCCTGCTCAAGGACGGCTCGATTCACACGACCGGGCCTCAACAAGCATTGACTCCGGAGATCATTGAGGCGGTTTACGGCGTCCACAGCCTCATGAGAATCGTCGAGGGCTTCCCGGTGATCATTCCGGTGCACTGCTGCAGGCCTGTACCAGCTCAAGAAGAGGTGTGCGAATGAAGAAATATGGTGTTTGGTTGGTAGTGTCGGCCCTTGCGGCCGTTACTTCGGCGTTGACGGTAGCCGATGCGCTCGCGGTAGAGAAGATCACGGTAACGGATATGCGCAAACGGGTGGTGGAAGTGCCCTTGAACCCCCAGAGGATACTCTGTTTCAGTCCGGGAACCCTACGCCTTATCGTCTATCTGGGAGCATCGGACAGGGTCGTCGGGGTGGAGGAGTTCGAAAAGACGAGGCCCATCGGAAGACCCTACATGCTTGCACACCCAGAGCTGGCCAAGCTGCCCACGGTCGGGCCGGGGGGCCCGGGAAGCATCAACAAGGAACCGGATCTCGAGGCAGTGCTCAAGGTCAAGCCGGATTTGATCTTCATTTCCTATATGGAACCGGCCAATGCGGACGAGCTCCAGAAAAAGCTGGGCATTCCCGTGGTCCTTCTTAGCCACGGGAGGTTTGCGTCCTTTGACGAGGCGGTGTACGGCTCGTTGCGGCTGGGGGGGAAGATCCTTAAGGCGGAGAAGAAGGCCGAGGAGGTCATCGGCTTCATCGAAGCGGCTCGGCGAGATCTGCAATCGAGATCTCAAGGAGTGTCCGAGACGGAGAAACCGTCGGTGTATGTCGGGTCGGTAGGTTACAAAGGCGTTCAGGGGATCGAGAGCACCGATTCGAGCTTCACTCCCCTGGAATGGGTGGGAGCCAAAAACCTCGCCAAGACCGTTTCACCCAAGGACCATGTGTTCATCGACAAGGAGAAGCTCCTCGAATGGAATCCCGACGTCATTTTCCTGGACGGGGGCGGTCTGAACCTGGTGAAACAAGACTTCGCCAAGAAGCCGGAGTTTTATCAAGGGCTCAAGGCGTTCCGTAACAAGAAAGTCTACGTCATCTATCCGTTCAACTACTACGTTACCAATGTCGGCACCGCCATTGGAGACGGATACGCCGTGGGAAAGATCCTTTATCCCAAGCGTTTTGAGGATGTGGACGTAGCGGGAAAGGCGGACGAGATCTACACGTTTATGTACGGTAAACCATTGTACGGGCTTATGGAAAAGGATTTCGGCCCGCTCGGACGCGTGGCTGATTTTCAAAAGTAATTTCCCGGGGCAGAGTATTCTTCTCAACTTGATGGGGAAATACCCTGCCCCATCGTGGAGCTCTCCGTACCAGACACCTCTCTAAGCCTCTCTTTCCAATAAATTCCTCTATTATGACCTCTTCCGGATAAAGTACGAGAAAGAACTTGACAATCGGATGTGATGGCACGTATTCTCACAATATCGCAACATATGCCACTATTTTTAAATTAGTGTTCCGCAGGCTTGTAACGGCGGGCGCTTATGAACCTCCGGGTCCTTCGTGAAAAGCCGCGGAAACGTGTGGGAGGGTGAGAACATGTCTTCGCGTCCTATGTGGTTGGTCATTCTGTTTGCTGTCCTCTATGCCGTCGGCCAGGCTTCTCACGGTCACGCGTGGGAGTTTCGGATGGACGGAGCCTTCAACTACGATTACGAATACTACATGCAGCAAGGCGATCAGGGATTCTTCGGCACGTATGACCTTGACAGGAGTGTCGGGGTGGGAGGTTTGGCGGCCGGCGACTACGCCAAGCTCAACGGCTGGGTCGGTAGGCAGATCGGTCGATCCGGCAATGATTTCGCGTCCGGTTCCGATGCGGTAAAACACTACCAGAATCTCGAATTGTGGCCGGAGCTCAGGATCAATAGAGCCCTCCGGTTTAGAGCGAAATACCGCGTGGGATCGTACGGAGATCCCAGCAATTCCGATTACCTTATAAACACCAGACCCGGAACGAATATCGCCACTTCCGACGGACAGTGGACCATGTGGTGGGTGGTAGCGCAAACTCCGATGGGCCAAATCGTAGTGGGCAAGAGACCACAGGCGTTCGGCACCGGCCTTCAATTCAACGGGGCAAGCAACTGTACCACCGAAGGTGTGACCGTCATAGCCCCGTACGGCCCGTTCCGCATCAGTCTGGGGGTGCGGCCGCAATGGCTTCTTCAGCCGGACCCGGAACTGAACGGACCGGATCGGAGAACCCGGTACAACTTCTTCAACAAGCTTGATAAGAACAATCTTCGCCAAGTCATTTTACGCTTCTTCATGACGTATCGAAACGGTCCCATTGACGCGGGGATATTCTGGGCGGGCACGAGATGGCACGCGGGGCGTGAATCCCAAGGGATCGCGGCAACCACTGCCGGTGCGCTACCCGGTACCCGAGTCGGCTTCAACCCGTACGACGCGGTGACGGACCTCGGCACGTTCTATGTCAAGTATTTCAATGGGAGAGCCTTTCTTAACACCGAATTGGCCTACTATCTCGAGACGGTCAACTCCCTCACCCGCGCGCTCCCCGGCCCGCGCTACAAGGAATCTTGGCGCTACATGCTCGAAACGGGCTTTGCGTCAGGTCCCATGAAAGCAAGTTTCCTCTATGCGTTCATGCCCGGCGCGGATCGTCGGGCCGGAATCCTGGTCAATAAGCAACCTTTTTGTCAGGGAGCCGGGCAGGGCGCGTATGACGTCTTTCGTCCCTACAGCTATCTCTTGGGGTACGCCTACGGCTCCGGCGTAAACGCATTCAACATCAATGGAGACGGCTATATCAATGCTGCCTGGGTGCTTGCCTCGCGGGTGGATTATGCCGTCGCAGCCAATCTGAACGTATTCGGGTCTTTCCTCTGGGCCGAAAGATCCTCCCATGGCTACGCATGGGGTCTGTTGAGACCGAATCAGACAGCATCGGTCAGCAGAGTGGTGAACCCCGCCGGTGCTATAGTGGACAGCGTGACGTGGACTCCGTCAGTCACGGCCCGGCAGCACGCGGGGGCTCCCAATATTCCCGACACCGGCCTCGGATATGAGGTCATGACGGGCTTCAATTGGAAGCTCCTCGAGAACTACACCCTGGGCGGGTTGATCTCTTACTGGCAGCCGGGCAAATGGTTCAACTACGCGTGTATAGACAGAAGCGTGCCCGGATGGGACAATCAAACGGACTCAACCCCATTCTATCCGTTCGGAATCAGCCCCGGCAGGAAGATCGATCCGGTCGTAGGAGGAGAGGTCACCCTGACAATGGCTTTCTGATCGGGATGATAGACATTCTCGTTGCTTCATGGTCGGCTTTGTCAGGAGAAGAAAATATGAATCAGGCGAAGGCGGATTTCTTCGACTCTCAAGTTAATGAGCCCTGGGCCGCCTCAGAATTCGGTCCCGAGGAGAGAGAAAAGGTGAATCGAATGCTGAGGAAGGCTCAATTTCGCGAAGGGATGCGAATCATTGAACCGGGCTGCGGCACCGGGCGCCTCACTTCCGTTTTGGCTTCAACGGTCGGCTCCGGCGGCTTTGTGCATGCGATGGACATCAGCCCGAAAATGGTCGAGGCCGCTCGTACGCGGGTCGGTGCATTGTCCAATGTCCGCCTCGAATGCGCGTCGATTGAGTCCCTCTCTTTCGTTCCCCAAAGTTATGACGCCGTGGTGTGTCACAACGTGTTTCCCCATTTTGACGACAAGGTGGCTGCCGTGGCTCGTCTGGCGGCTGCTCTTAAGAAAGGCGGGAGCTTCGTTGTTCTTCATTTCATGAATTCTGAACAGATCAACGATTTGCACCGCAAGGTCGATGCTTCAGTTCTCAACGATCTGATTCCATCCGAACCCGAGATGAGAAAAATTTTTGAAGTCTTAGGCTTGCGAGTGGACCTGATAAAAGATGATGAGACCGGGTACCTGCTTTGTGCCGTCAGTTAAGCCATTTTGATCTTGGAATGTGCTCCTTGCGAAGCATCAATCGGGAGAGCATTAAGGAGCAGAATAATATCATACCATTTCGCTGTCCAAAAGGTAACCCGGACGGCTGTCTCTGCCGCTGCGAACGGCCCGACCCAACTTCGCTTCAGAGTCATGCCGTCCGGGTCGTGAAGTCATATTTTTGGTTCCGAAATGGTATCAGATCCCTCACCCCGAGGGGTAGACCTTATCAAAGACAAGCGGACGTATGCCCATGAAAGACAACTCATTTGCGGCCGTCATTCTCCCGGCCCTGCGCTGCAATCTCGGCCCGGTTGAGCAGGTATGACGGAACGAGTCCCAACAAGTCAACACTCCTCATAAGAACCTCTTTGAATTTTGGAAGGTGCCGAGGCTCAAGCGTCTCGACTGACGCTATGTGTCATGGGAGAATGGCTGATATTCGGAATCTGTCGGTATCCTTGGCTACAATGGCCAAAGATTGCATCGGGTGTTCAGTTTTTCTTCCGGTAATAGTCCACCTTCCACGAGCTCGCATTCATTTCGTTGGGTTTTACCAGCTTGAGCTCACCCAAGAAGTTGCAAACAGCGTTACCCTGACGTGTCCATTCATCAAAGCCGCCTTCAAGTCCGACCACATTCACATAACCCGCTCTTTTCAAGGCTTTAACCACCAATCCCGTCCGATTTCCTTTCTTACAATAGACCACGATTTCAGCCTTTGGATCGGGTAATGTCCGCACCAGCACAAATTCCGCTACGCCACGTTCGACCCACGCGGAGCCCTTTATGTGTGCGGCATCATATTCTCTCCGTGTTCGGACATCCAACAAGACAAGCTTGTTGTTTCTCTTGATTCTCTCTTTCATGTCATCGATGCCTATGTAATCCACTCCTTCGTGCGCCTCTTTGACAAGCTGCCCAATGGTCTTGAGTTTGCCTCCTTCATCTGCTTGCCCTGCTTGAGCGACAAGAACCTGAAAGCACAGGAACATCACGATCACACCGATAGTTGCATACTTTTCCATCAAACCCTCCTGTTTGTTCGATTCATGGCTGGATCATTTTCGGACAAACCCGGTTGGAGCTCGTCCTTTCAGACAATGCTTCGAGTTGTTGGCGATAACGTCACGTCAGACACCCGGAGAAATGAGGAACCAGATCCGCTGAATTCCGCTTGCGGAAGAAAAATATCCGCGGCATTCTGTGTTTGAGCCTTCGGGTTGCAGACCTAAATCTCTTTCGTACGATTCTGAGAAGTCCGTCAAGAGAATGAATTGGTTTCAGGGGCTGAATTAATTTGTAATCGATCGGAAAGACCGAGTCAAACGAATAGATATGATCGTTGTAATCGAAAACTTCGAACACAAAGTGCGAGTATAGAGCAATCCAGTCGGAGCCAAACACTGGGGCCTGTTCGGCTTCCAAGGGAGGTTTGTTGGCTCTCACTCATTCCATGGCCGTGAATCTGGGGCAACAATCCGTGTCAACTGCATCAGCCCTGGCTGGATCGATGTGAGCGAGTGGAGAAAGCTCATACAAGCCCAAAAGGCCCTTCTCACGGAAAAAGATCATGCTCATACTGATTCGCGGTTCAGTCCGGAATTTGATATAGGCTCCCCCCGTAGTTCTTTGAGAGGTGTCTGATGGCTCGAGTGACGTCAGCCGCTCCGCATCTTTCGGGATTCGAGGTGTCAATACAGCGAGCCAAACAACGGGAAGAGAGCATCGCAGGTGGCCGGCAGTGTATCTTTCCGAAGATACGATATTGTCTTGCTTCAAGCCGGGGCCCTGTCACTGTGCACGGCCCAAAACCGCTACCAGGTCTTCTGCTTCGTTTTCTTCCGCCCAATCAAGGGGGGATTTACCCGATGCGTTTCGCTGATGAGGCGAGGCCCCAAACTCGAGCAATAACTCCACCGCAAGCTTATGCCCTTCCCTTACGGCAAAGTGCAAAGGAGTGTCTCCCTCTCGATTGGTTGTCTGCGGAACGGCGCCGTGTTCCAGAAGGAGGCGGATCACCTGTAGGTGACCACGCCAAGCCGCTCTGTGCAATGGCGTCTTACCATACCCTGTTTGTGCGTTCACATCAGCCCCGTTGCTCAGTAGGAAATCCACGATGCCGTAGTGCCCCTCCCAAGCGGCTCTATGCAGTGGAGTCTCGTCGTATTGGTCTCGGGAATCCACGTCTACACCGGCTTCCACCAACCGTGTAACACCTACCAGATCGCCCCGTGCCGCGGCTTCGTTGATTTCGACCAATTCTTCCTCCATCGGTAACGGTTCATCGGGCCCCAGGCGATTCCGGCTCCCATTCTTCAGGGCGAGGCTGTTCAGAAGAATCGATAGTATTTCTCTATGAGGGCCCAAAGACGCCTGTTCTGGTAGGATCGAAGGCATTGGGCCGGTCTTCAGGCTCGAAGATGAGGAGCTTCCGTCCGTAGTCCTGCAGGAGCTGCATCATTCACTTCTTACGCTCTTGCGGATCTTCGGGAATGTCCATGATCGCGTTTCTCCGGTCTGCCTTGGTTGAGTTTATCACGGCTCCGGAAGGTTGGGCCAAGAAATCCGAGGAGATGGGTTACTTTGGATACGTGTCCGAAGTTGATCGAAATTGGGTTCGTCGCTCATAGGGCAGCCCTCGATCAGGGCGAACGTTTCGATCAAGGTCGGATGTGGAAAGTTCAAGTGGTATCAGCCTTCGCCTTGGAGTCATTGTATCCAGCCTTTTGGCTAAAGACCCGACCACATTGTCCTTGACCGAGGACCTGCGGTGCGGTACGTTCGGGAATATTAAAATATGGGCTTTTTGAGCAAAGTGACTACCGTTCTATGTGTGCCGGCGCGTACCGGTGGCCGTACAGGGCATTTCGAGAGTCAAAGGAGTACGGCGATTCCCGATAATGCCGCAGAAGGCTTGGATATGGAAAGATATCGTGATTCAAGCTTGAACGGTCGATCGACAAGGTAGATTCACACATCACAAGGGAGGCATGGTTATGAGACGAGCAGTCTTTTTTCTCACAGCGGCCGTTGTTGCAGCATCGATTCTGATGGCAGCTCCGGCGGCTTTTTGCAAGGACATTGTCGGAGTCATAGTGGTTGACCTGCAGGGAGATTTCACTAACTTGAAGAACGGGTCACTTGCGGTGAAGGGAACCGACAAAGCCTTTGTGGATAAAGTGCAACAGGCTACCGAAGCCTTGAAGAAAAAGGGTAACGTTATTTTCGCCACGCAGGATTGGCATCCGAAAGACCATATCTCGTTCCACACTAATCATTCAGGCAAGAAGCCCTTTGAGGCTATCCAAATAGACGGAAGGACCCAAGTGCTCTGGCCGCCTCACTGTGTTCAGGGAACTGAAAATGCCGACCTCCTTTTGGACAAGAACTTGTTTGTGGCCGTCGTGAGAAAAGGCCAGGACAAGAAGTATGACAGCTATTCCGGCTTTCAGGACGATGGCGGAAAGAAGACCGACATGGCCAAGATTCTTAAACAAAGCGGCGTCAAGGAGCTTATCGTCTACGGTATCGCCACAGACTATTGCGTGAAGGCCACTGCCATTGACGCAGCCAAAGAGGGATACAAGGTTACCGTCATCGAAAATTTGTGCCGAGGAGTGGCCCCGGAATCGTCGGCCAAGGCTCTTCAGGAGATGAAAGACAAGGGCATAACCATCAAACCGGACCTGTAAACCCCGGTCGTTGCCGGGTCCGGGCATTCGGACCCATGGAAACGGGGGCGAAGACCACGATGAATAGCATCCCCGAAAGCCGACTTAGTGGGCTGACCCTGAGAGCCGCTCAGTTTACAAATTGAGGAAATGCAAATCGTACTTCGGCCACATGGCCGAAGTACGTCGAAAGCGGCTGCTGTGTAACGGCGAGCTGGATTGCCCCACGCGAAGGCAGTAGAGGGCCCACATTATTCGTGCGAGCCTTCCGGCTTTTTCCGGGATGGAGCTAAGGCCCGTCTTTGCTGTTCATCTTCCGGAAAAGCTTCGTAGAAGTCTTGGCGGAGCTCGTCATGATACCCCCACCCAATGCCGCTGGAAGACTCCATGATCCCTTCCGGACGCTCCCTGAATTCATCGATCTGCTCCACCGGAAGGCTCATACCATTTCGCGGTTCAACAGGTAACACGGACGGCATGTCTCTTCCGCTGCGAACGGCACGACCTTACTTCGCTTCAGAGACATGCCGTCCGTGTCGTGAAGTCACATTCTTCATTGCGAAATGGTATCAGGCATCGCTATCGGATGATGACTCGGGCCCGGACCATGTTGCCCCATCGTTCCCACATGGCTTTCAGAGTCCCGGTGAAGTAATTTCCGAAATAGTGTGCAGCTTCGTTCCTGAGCTCCAGCCGCGCCCCTCCTAGAGCATCGATCTCCACCACCGTTATATCCCGCAGATCAAAGGCGAGGCCGGTCCCCAGGGCCTTCGTTGCCGCCTCCTTGAGAGCCCACATAGCAGTGAAAAGGGAGGTTTGGTCCCGACCCTGGCTCGCGATCCTAATCTCCCATTGAGTGAAGTAGTCCTCTACCCAATTCTCGCTGCGTTGCTCAACTTTCTCCACATCGATCCCTAGCCCTTCAAAAGTGCCGGGTAATGCTGCTGCCGCGACTGCCAAGCCGTTGGAGTGGGAAATCGACAAATCCGCCACACTACTCCTCGGCTGCCGAGCGAGGTGGGCTGTCGGCTTGCCCTGCCCATTTGTCAAGATGCAGAGCTCATTCTCCTTTGTAGCTGCTCCGCGCGATTGAGCAAGCAGCCGTTGCACGCTCCGCTTGGCAGCCAGACGGCCCGCCAACCACTCGGCAGCCCTCTTGGGAACACCTGTCTTTGTTCGATACTCCCCAACCTCATCGTGGCACAACACCTTGTCCACTAACAGTTGGAGCTCTCCGTCATTCCGGCGGCTCACATCTTCCAGCCGGACGACGTCTTCAAAGACTCTCCCGGCAAAGGTCTTCTACGGAAAAGTAGGGACCATTTCCAGGCCTGAAATCGTAAGCAATTCCTTTCCTGCTTCATCGTTCACAACCGCATCGTATACAAGCGCTGAGCGCTTCGGAATGACATCGGATGAAGCACGTTCCTCACGCAGAACAATCTGACCGCAGGCAACCGTAACATATCCCTTGGCACGCAAAACAGAATTCACTGCGCATCGGCCTATGCCGGTAGGCAATGCCATGATTCCTCGGTATTCGTTGCTTGCCACTGCAGCGGCTTGAAAAACCGCCTCGACAAGCGCGGGGGTTACCTCCCCAAACATCCGGCCGCGCTCGCTCGTATCCGCAAACCGAAAGCGTACGCACTTCCCTCCATCGTGTACCGAAACCCAGTCGAGAAACCGAAAACCAGGACCATGAAAAAGGTCGGCATAGACATCTTGGGCCTCCAGCCACATGCAGCTATCGCCAGGATACGCCACGGACACTGAGGGTTCCGTTTGGATTCCGTCCAGTTCGAGGACACACTCTTGATGCAGCCTTTCTGGTCCGCCCCTCTCTCCCTTCTTGTCCACAAACCAAGATGAGATCCGAGCACAATAATGCGGGGTGTCTCCACCTGAAGACCCTGTCTCAGTGTGGGAGTCGATGCTGCTGCCGCGTGCCCTGACCACCTCTACGAACGCCTCAAACGGCTCATTGCCGAAAACTTTGATCGGGCTCGTGAACCGAACCTCCTTCAGAGAGCCGTGCAGGCAGTCAGTGACCTCCGGCAAAGCCGGAGGCTTGAATGCGTGAACCGCTCAAAGCGGTTGAAATCTGGGGGCCACCTGAAGGTGGCTCACCTACTCGAACACATTGAGTTGATCGAGCCTGCGGTCTTCCCGTTCCTGCTTCT
>JBGSJS010000039.1:0-5945 GCA_041741735.1 Desulfomonilaceae bacterium
AAGACTGGGCCGACTTCTGGAGATTCAGAAGAAAATCAGAGAGAACTCGCCTCTACGGGCTTTCCAGCGAAGCCAATAACGACTTCTACACAAATGAACTGCCCCGGGCCGCCTGAGGAATGACGCGAAGTAGTTGCACTCCATCCGGATTCATCCTCGCTATTTTATCGGTGGCTCGACAAAGAAGCTCCTCAAGCACAATCCGACATCCGCCTTTCGAGAATGTCTCTTCCAGTCTGTGGTTGGTAACTGCCTCGCATTGCCTCGTTTCGATTTCATAAAGGGGACACGGCGCAGGATTGGAGCCTTTCCAGTGCCATATGTACACACCGGTACACACGTGAAGCAGCTTGAATAAACGTTGTATTCCTTCCATCTAACCCCACCCGTGGGTCACTCTGAGGACAAGGTATCACGAAAGCAGCCGAAATCCAGCATCATATGTTTGTCCGGCACATAACTGCACGAGTGACGGCTTGTTTCCAGGACGGGGGGTGCCCCGGAATTAAAACCTCTCAGTGGCTGTAGATGTGCCTCCTGGACCAATCTCCAGACAACAATGATTCTCCACGAACTTTTTTTGTCCGGATCGCCCCAAATTGGAAATTCCGGTAGTAGGGGGAGAGATAAGGCCAATGAAGGAAATAAAGGACGTGGAAAAAACAAATCGAAGACTACTCGCCAGCGGCCTGACGACACGGAATCGTTGCCTGGTGCTCAAAGTGGCTCACAGAGCTATCATTTAAAAAAAGATGACCCGTCCCAAAGTTTTTTTGTCCGGATCGGATGGAATTGGGAATTACCCCTCTCATGCGTGGAGAGACAAGGACCTCCGAAGGCCGAAAGATAGAGGAGGTGAAGTGATGAAAAAACAAAGGCAATCCCAGGGTGCCGACGGGGCGGACCACGGAACCAGATTCAATCTTACCATAGCATGGTGAACGAGATCAACAGGGAAATCGCCAAGGCTATGCCGCCCGAGATGATGCAGATCGGTGAGTTCATCCTCGACACGGTCTTCCAGGGTGACTCTCGGGGCGCCTTATCACGGCCTCGCCACAACTCAACCGTAGTCGGGAGGATGTCCCGGACACAGAGTGCGCCCCATCCGACCGTGCAGGTAAACGATTGGCCGCATCAAGCGACCGTAAGGGATGCTGGGAGCGGACGTCCGGGGCTGTCTTAAACTGCCGGTGAGAACCGGCAGAAACTGCCGATCGAAAGATCAGGCCTATAAACAGACTCAGGAGGTAAGAATGATGAAGAATGTGTTAATGACCGCGCAGTCACTGGTGCTGGCCCTGCTGCTGGCCGTCTCCAAAGGGGACTTTTTCGAGTGCCAGAACCTGGTCCAACAGGGCGCTTACGTCGACAGCCGGGATGAGTACGGCAACTCTCCCCTCGTGCTGGCGGTCTCCGACAAGAAGCACCTCAAACTTGCGCGCATGCTCGTGAAGTCCGGGGCAGCGGTCGAGGGGACGAACGTCCTCGGAGAGACCCCTCTGATACTTGCCTCTCTGTCGGGGAATTTGAGTGCAGTGAAGCTCCTGTTGAAATTCAGAGCGAATCCGAATGTGGGGAGTAAAAGCGGTTACACAGCCCTGATGGCAGCTACCGACTCTGGAAACACGGAGATCGTCCAGACGCTCCTGAAGGAAGGTGCTGACCCCAATGCCCGGACACGCCTAGGAATGAGCGCTCTCATGAGAGGGGCCGAGTGGGGGGATCATGCAATAGTCCAAACACTTGTCCAGGCTGGAGCCGATGTGAACCTGGCAGACGACAACGGTGAGACAGCACTGATGAGAAGTGCAGCCATGGGCCACAAAGAAGTAGTCAGTGCTCTTCTCTGCGCCGGGGCGGAGCCTTCTGTTTCAAGGCCGGACGGCTGGACCGCAGCCATGTTCGCCGAGGACTGGGGGCAGCCGGAGATCGCGGATACTCTGCGAAAGGCTGGCGAATCTGAGGACATTGGTTTGGTTTACGAAACCCACAATACGCTGACTCTCGTGGCTTAGAAGGAAGGTGCCCGCGAGTGGCTTTCACAGGGCGCAGGCGCGGGCACCAGTCGGCTGACGTGTAAACCCCGAGGTACCGGAGTCCCGTTGGCCGGTATAACCCACAATACTGTCCCTTGCTCATGGTGACAAGGAGGTTAGAACAACCGCGCTAACGGCTCCTGTGCCTCCCTTCGACGTGCAGTCATGCACTGCCGTCCCATCCCTCTCATTGAGGAAAAGGAGACACAGGATGAAAGACGACGATTTTGTACCGGCCAAGATCCTAGAGAGGCCGGGCGACAAACAGAGGGAGAAATCAGACTCGAAAGATACAACGGCCGCAACTGGGGCTCAAAGCCCTCCAGCTGGACCGCAGGCGAAGGCAGAACCGAGCGATCCAAAGGCCACCGAAGGAGATTCTTACGAGGGAATTCTTGATCGATTCACAGGCAAGAACCAGGGTACGGTCGTGTGGGCTCCACCATACGCCATGTACCAAAACGGCGTGTTCAAGGGGCTTTATAAGTCCACCGTAGACCGCATGGCAAATGACATAAAAGGGATAGTCATCACGAGCATCTTTCACGCGTACTTGCTCATCGGTTACTACCTCTTGGCCGCCTTCTTCGACAACGACGAGAGCCTGGTCTTCTCGAAGAGCCCTTACAAAGAGACCTCGCTCAACGATTTGGCCAAACGTGACGATATCCCGTTCACCCGGCAGAAGTTGACCGATTGTATCAAGGCAGCTGCAGTCGACATGGAGATGAACAAGCGTGGCCATCACTTTGACCACGTTCATTACGAGCACCTGCTCCAGTTGGCCCGGCTGAAAAAACCGGAGCAAAGGCTGGAGAAGGCGCAGGCGGCAAATAACGATAAACTCACATGCGGTGAGCTCAAGAAGATCATCGATAACATGCTTGGGAAGACTCCTTCTCAGGACAAACAGATCGCCCGAGCGTTGACCCGGCAACTACGGGAATTCGTCCGGTTGGCTTCAGATGAAGACGTACAGGGGTTTCTCGAAGACAAGGAGCGATCGGCAGTTTTGGAACCCACCGAAATTGCCCAGTTGCTGGAGTTCAGCGGGAAGTTCCGTGAAGCCGTAGAAGATTCCGAGGACATGTTGAAACAGTTGGAAGACAATCTACGGGAGAACTTCGTAGAAAGACAGCCAAAGAAGGACCAGGCGTCCGGTAAAGTTTTGCTGGAGTCCTGATCACAACATCATCGAGGTTTTGGTACACTTGCCGAAGAATTGACACTCGACCTAATACTCAAATCTTCGGCAAGTGAATAGCGTTTTGAACATCACATAAAAATCTTCGCTGCTCTGTGGATCGTATGAAGGACACGGTCTTGGATAAACACGAACAAGGCCAACAGTAGAGCTGCGGCCACACGCTGACGGCGCCTTTCAGCAACGATTACAATAAGTCATCTACTATGGAGAGGAAACATCACAGGAAAGGAGTTCAACCATGACATCGCAGGACAAAAGTAATCCAATGGCGGCAACGCATCCGTTGGTACAACTCACAGCAACCGGCCGCAGAATGATTTCCATGACCGAGGTTGTCCACGACACCATCGAGCCATGGCTGAAAGGCAGAAGGGCTAAAGAGGTCATCGAATTCTCCGACCTCAACGCTGAAGCGATAGGCGTAATCTCCGTAAACCTGCTCAAGCACCTCATCGTCACGGAGATGGTGCTCGGACTACAAACGGAATCCCGGCAGGAGTTCGAATCTCTGTGCCGGAAGGCGGAGCAAGACGCGGAAGGGCCTGCTCAGTCGAAACTCGTTGACGAGTCGCAGCTGCTTCTATCGCTGGTGAGCCGCTTCGCCAAGGAAATAACTGATCAGGTCCGATGTTTGGCCACTGCCCCTACCGAATGGGTTGTGAAACAAGGCCTTGACCGGGATCTGGACAGTCTCGACCGCACGTTGCGATCCCTGGACTACACCAGATGGCTGATCCTCAAGGGGTTCGCGAAACTAGTGGTCATATTCGACGACAGCGAAGATCCTGCTTCCGATGAGCCACGCGAGGCTCGGCGGGAAAATCAACCGGCGATGAATCGGGACTGACCGGACGACGGTGTGATGCGCGGGTATGTTGAGAAGTAACCCCGCGGGACGGGGAGTGCCGAATGGGCTCCTCGTCCATCCAAACCACACCCAAGGAAGAAATGTGGAAGCAAGGCGACTGGTGCGCCTAAAGCACTGGATGCACCTCGTGCGTCATCTCGTCCCGATACGACCAGGGACGACCAATGCACAAGCCGCAAGAATGCTCTGTGCTTACCGGAACTCGCTTAAAGAAAGAGGAGATTTACTCATGATACGTCTATTCGCAAATCGGGTTACGGACGCCGGCAGGGAAGCGATACAAGATCTGATCGATCAAGTCGCTCAGGATCTGAACCAAACCATCGAGACTCACGGCGAGGACAGCCTCGAAGCTGCCCGGCAGAGGCTGATCTTGGCCTCAATGCACTACACGTTGGAGGAATACGAAGACGCTTTGCCGCTCATCCAGAGTTATCTGAGCGTCTGCAGGGCAAGGCTGGAGCCTAATTCCGAGGAGTTCTTCTGCGGACTGAGTCTGCTCTCCAATACCCTCATGGGGGCTGACCGACCGGAGGAGGCATTCTCCGTCATCGAAGAAATTGCCAACACCGTAGAGCGGTTCGGGTATCAGCAAGGCCGGGACCCTCTCCTCGACGGTCTGAAAGAGCTGGCCGAGAAGTATCAACCAGGAGATGACCCCACGAGTGTTCAGCGGGCTTTTGTCCTGGAACTCATGATCCTCAGTTGGTGTGTAACGGTCTATAGGAGCGGAAATCCCGTCTATGGTGAGTATCTCCCCATCATGAAGTCGGTCTTCGAGAATTACGGATTCAATGAACACTTGTGGCCATGGCTCGTGAGGCGATCCCATCAGACCGATAACGATTTTGTCGGCTTGGTAAGCGTCCTGATGGAAGAAGGGATGTTCCCCTCGAAGCCAACGGCAAAGCACCCAAGCGAAACCGTAGGTGAGAATGACGTTCTGCTGAAAGGTTATGAGATCTCTGGATTCAGGAACAAACATTGGACGTCAGACGAGGGTTTCAGCAAAGCGTTTCCCGTCATAGTAGCTGATGGCGAACTCTCCCTAAGAGTAGAACGACTCCTCGCTGAGGGATGCCGCTGCTTGCGCACCACTGACGAGCTCGGGACGGTTTTCCTCATCTTTTCCGACAATTGGCTCGGCAGACGTATTACCGCTTTCGGGACCACCACCTGGTCGGACGAAGAAAAAGCCCTCATGGAAGACACGGTGAGGACGAAGATAAGCGAGCTTGGCGCTGACTCTGCCATGATGCTTGCCTGGGTAAACCTGCCGCACGAGGAACGCGAAGATTCCGATGAAGTTGCCACCGAGGTTGTCATGGTCGTGGCCCGTGATGCGAAAAGCTACTTGCGAGGGCTGCAGCCGGCGCGAAAGGTGGACGGTCAATACGTCTTCGACGAGCCGATGGTGAGAGTTGCCGAGAACACTTGGTTCTCGGAATTCACTTTCCCCGTCCAACCTACTGGGGACGCCCAGCCACAGGGGGAGGCAGACCAGCGTGTCGTAAGCCCGCGATAGCAAACCTCTTCAGGGATGGGGACGGGAGTTTCTCTTTAGCATTCCCGCGGACACCCGTCTCATTGTCCCTGGAACCTGATTCTGAACTCGGCAGGGGGCTACCGCTCCGTGCCGCCGCGCTAACAAGGAGACGAAAGATGACGAAATCGTTTGCATGCAGAAGAACCTTTAACCTAGATTTTGCAAGCTCCGTTTTTGCAAGAGATTCACAGGGTCGGCGTTTCAAACCGAACCCCCTTTTCCAGAAATGGTGCTACGCAGAGCTACGGTGGTGGCACGCAGCGGGTTGACTGTGGTCCCGGATAG
>JBGSJS010000040.1:0-41589 GCA_041741735.1 Desulfomonilaceae bacterium
AGCCGTTTCAAATTTGGATTTTTGAAACCCTCTGTGTTATAGTCCCTTCTCCAGTAAGAGGGAGTTAGGAGCATGGTTCGAGTCACCTTATTTTATCTTTTTGCATGGTTAGTGTTTGTGTCCTGCCACGGATCGTGGCAATTGGCCCGTGCACAGGACTTCCCCTATAGCGTTCCCAAAGCTCCGGAGTTCGACTACCGGGGCAACTATCTCGGGCCCGGTTCCGACCCCCCTCCGTCTCAGGAGCGATCTTCCCGCAATGGCGGCCAAGAGCAGGCGTCCCAGGGGAGAGCCTACTACACTGCGGTCAGACCGTACGCTCCCAAAGCCCCGGTCACGCGGCAAGGCCTGGGGCCCGCATCACAGCGGCAACCGGTTCCGCGTCCTCAGAGAATTCGGGCAACCGCTTCCACCCCTCCCCCACCCGAACCAGGATCTCAGCCTCAGATGCAGCAGCCCCCGGACTGCACCGGATATCCCTTGGCCATCGCTCGGGCACGATCTCAGGGAGAAATGCAGATGATCGCCCGGCAGTACCTCACTTGTCTCCTGAAGACGGGGTGGCCCCAGGATCGAGCCAGACAGCAGGTCATCAGGACTATCGAGAGTACGTACGCCCTGACCCGGTAAAAACCGGAATCGTGTCGTTTATTGATATGCGCGGCGTAGCCTATGGTGAAGATCGATGAGGGCTCGGTCGCGTTGGCGGTCCATCTCTGCCGATACAATCGCGCGGGCCCTGTCATCGAGTTGCTTTCGCAATGAGGCGCGGTCCCCGAAAACTCAGCTTGCCGCAGCACCACCACCACAGCAGCGCTTGAACTTCTTTCCCGAGCCGCACGGGCAGGGACCGTTCAGGGAAGGAGCGACCGGCTGAGCCTTCGGTTTCAGGTCCTTCTTTCTTGGCGAAAATCGCAGATGCTGTATTAACAGGTAAACGGTAATTCCTACCAGCACCGCCCAGACCACGACCAGACCGATGCTCTCGGTCCGGTCGAATCGTCCGGAGGTGAGGAACCAGACGAGACCGGCAGTCCAGATTCCAATCCAGAGTATCCCGTACCACGGGCCTTTGATCTTCTTCATGATGATAAGGTATCCAATCGAATACGCGAGATCCTGGGAGCGACGGACCCTCGGCCCTAACGCTGCCGTCACCGAGCCGACCCGGCCTGCCATGTGCTCCGGGCCCGAGGGTCAGGCCCCATGAGCTTCGACCGTCTCCGGCACGGCACTATAGCAGGCGAAAAGGCAAAGGGGCAAGATGTTGCTGTAACTCCTTTTCGGTTAATGATATGCTTGGCGTTTAATGGAAATCAGCTTGATGGAAGGACGATCGGTGTCTTTTCTCTTCATCAACGTCAACCACGATGTGGGATACGAATCGTCGGAAAGTATTCCCATATCGCTTGGATACGTCCTGGCTGCTCTGAAAGGTCGGGGTTGGAACGGGGTCATACTTGACGATCTCCGGGATCGACCCCTCAGTTTGAGGAATTTGGAGAAGTGGATCAGAAGGGTGGACCCCTGGGTCGTGGGCTTTACCGCGTACCAGAGCACCATGCACAGAATTCGATTCCTCTGTCGGTACATCAAATCGAGACATCGGAGAATCCACGTGGTCTTGGGGGGGCCCCAGGCAATCCTTATGCCTTCACCGGCCTTGGAGCAACTGGAGGATGTGGACGCACTCATTCGCGGGGAAGGCGAGTCGGTTGTGCCGTTGATGGCCGACGCGCTCGATTCGGGGCAAGGCCTCGATAGCATTGACGGGATCAGTTGCAGATGCCTCGGCAGGATCGTTGACACGGGCAAAGGTCCGGAAGCCCCGGAAGACCTGGACGTCTATCCTTCGCCGTACCTCATGAATCTGCTCAACCTTGACGGTAAGAGCACCGCCATTCTGCTTTCGTCAAGAGGGTGTCGTCATGTCTGCCGTTTCTGCATCACGCCGTCCGTTTGCCGGGGCAAGATCCGCTTTCACTCGGTGGAGCGAGTCGTCGAGGAGATGGACCTGCTTACTCGACAGGGTATAGAGCGGTTCTGGTTCGCAGATCCGAATTTTACCGCCGACACCGACAGAACCATGGAGCTTCTGGAAGAAAAGATGCGGCGAGGTATTTCTACGCCCTTCTGGTGTCAGACGAGGAGCGATCTGGTCGATGCCAAAGTCCTCGAAAAACTCCGGAAGGCCGGTGCCGACACCATCGCGTTCGGACTGGAATCCGGCAGTCCCGGGGTCCTTCAGAACACCGGCAAAGGAATCGAGCTGGAGCAGTTGCGACAGAACATCTCCGTCGCACAATCCCTCGGCATGGAGACGGAGCTTTTCTCCATATTCGGGCTGCCCGGGGAAACGGTGGATGATGCCCGGAGCACCATGAAGCTCGTCCAGTCGCTGGGGATACCGATACAGTCCAATTCCGGGTCACAGCAAATGCAGCTCTATTTCGGCTCCATGTACGAAAAAAAGCCAGAGCGATACGGAATCAGACCTACTACCGGCTATATCCCGCTGTACCTCGCTGTTGGGGAGCAGTTCGAGACTTCGGCGATGTCCCGGGCCGAAATGAGGAAAGTGCGCAACCTGTGGACGCTTTCCAACGAGCAAATCAAGATCGACGTCTATTACAAGCAGCGAGTGTTTGAAATTGTTGATTTTCTCCTGGAGAATCACGACGACCTTCAGGATGAAGTCGCCTACTACGCATATGGGGCTCTTGCGTGCTCTGCCATCGAAGAGTTTTCGCTCCTGGAGGAGTTTCTCGAGGGATACCGGCAACGATCGACAGACGGAGACATGCCCTTCGAGGAGCTTCTTTCGGCTCTGAGCTTTTTTCAGGAAACGGACGAGCCTGCAGGAGCGATGGACAGGGTTATCTTCGATTCAAGGAGTTACATCGACGGCATTCCTTTCACCGGGATCTCGGGCAAATACTGGGACGTCCTCCTGGGGAGAGGACTGCTCCTTCCCAGTTTCGAGGAAGGTTTCGTCGGTGCGTCCGCCGGAGAGGAGATCCACTTCGGTTTTGTCTTTCCAGACGATTATCAACAGGAGGAGCTCCGAGGCAAGGAAGTGGAGGTACAGGCCAAGATTCACAAGGTTTTCAGGTCGGTGGAAGTCGAGACCATGGAGGATCTCAAGAATCTTCACATAAAGAATCGGTATCTCTTTAACGACCTCGACCTGCTCAGAGACCAGAACGAGATCCTGTACTACCTGGCCCTCCGGGACGCCGACCCCTATGTGGTCTTGCAGACGCCGAGCCATTTTCTCATGCTCGTTCACAGGCTCGCCAAGCTCGGCAAAAGAGAAGCGGTCCGGGAGCTGGCAAAGATGCTCGACGGAAAGCTTACCGCACTCAATGCGCTTGCCGACACACTCACGGGTGCCGGCAAGTTCGGCTGGGCCCTCGAATACTACGAGGCCTTGGCCGCGGATCTTCCTTCTACTCTTCTCAAGACCGTGCGCTGTCTGCTGAGCATGGAGAAATGGGACGATGCGTACCGACTAATGGAAGGTCTGGACGAGTCTCCGAGTCCCGAGTTTCAGGAAACCCTTCTCCAATGCCTCAAAGCCGCCCGTCCCCATTCCAAGCGCATTCCTTCTCTGGAGCACCATGTCCTGAATTTGCGGGTCACCGCGGCTCTGACCAGGGAGGCCGCTTCCAGAGTGGGGCAGTCCGCGGCGCCTCCCATCGTTCACGGGTATGAGGAGGAGGATTACGAATGAGAGGAAACAGAGACCAATAAACGACATCGAGGAGAGTTTCCATATGAGCAATGACGGCACAATAACAACCGGCCCGGTAACCTATCACCGTGAAGGCCACGTGGGCATTATCACCTTGAACAGACCGGAGAAGAGGAATGCCCTGAATTTGGCCATGTGGAACGCGTTGGGCGATGCGGTCTCGGCAGCGGGGAGCGACGGCGACGCACGGGTGGTCATTCTCAGAGGCGAGGGCAAATCATTTTGTGCCGGGCTGGATCTGAGCCCCGACAACGAGTTGATGCCGATCATCACCGCGCAGCCCAGTGCATCCCAGAAAATGGATTTCTACAAAATAGTCAAGCACGTTCAGGGGATTCATACCAACCTGGAGAGACTCTCGCTCCCGACCATCGCCGCGATTCACGGCCATTGCCTGGGAGCAGGGCTTGAGCTGGTCCTCTGTTGCGACATTCGCATTTGTTCGTCCGACGCGACCTTCGCGCTCCCGGAGGCTAAACTGGCCATCATTACCGACGTGGGAGGCCTTCAGCGGCTGCCCAAGGTGGTCGGCCCCGGCCACGCACGAGAGATTTCCTTCAGGGGGCATCGGTTCGATGCGAATCGTGCTGCTTCCATTAGCTTGGTGAATGACGTCTATCCCGACAAGGAAACCCTGGACAAGAAGGTCATGGAAATAGCGCTGGAAATTGCAAGCAATCCTCCGTTGGCGGTGCAGGGGGCCAAAGATTGCTTCCTTTACAACGACGAGGTTCCCATGGATCAGGCCTTGGACCACAATGCAGCGAGATCGAGCATGATAATTCCGTCTCAGGATATTTTTGAGGCCATGGCCGCGTACATGCAGAAACGTGAGGGAACGTTCAAAGGGGCCTGAGAGCCCGGGCTCGATCGGCAAACAAGTCTTACCGGAGGTCATTTTGATTACCAAATTATTCGAACCCATATCCATAGGTCCGGTCACTCTGGCCAACAGGGTCGTCATGACGGCCATGCACCTCAACTACACCCCTACCGGTCACGTTTCGGATAAATTCCTGGAGTTCTACAGGGCCCGAGCACGAGGCGGCACGGGCTTGATCGTTATTGGAGGGGCCGACATCAACGACCAGTCGTCTGGAATGGATTTCATGCTCTCCATCAAGGATGACGACACTGTCCCGGGTCTGGCACAATTCGTTGACGCCATGCATGCGGAGGGTGCAAAGGTGGCGGTCCAGCTCTACATGGCCGGAGCGTACTCCCATTGCGGCATGAAGGGCCTCCCCGTGCTTGCACCGTCCGAATATGTCAGCAAATTTTCGCGAGCCAAGACGACTGCCATGACCCCGGACGACATCGACCGAGTCCAGGGGGACTTCGCTGCCGCAGCCCGAAGGGCCAAGGAAGCCGGATTCGACGGTGTTGAGGTATTGGGATCGGCAGGATACCTCATCTGCCAATTTCTCTCGCCGAAGACCAACATGCGGGAGGACGAGTACGGCGGTTCGCTGGAGAACCGCATGCGATTCGGGCTGGAGACTATCCGCAAAGTGCGGGAAGCCGCGGGGTCGGATATGGCGGTTCTCGTCAGGGTAGCGGGCAACGATTTTGTCCCTGACAGCCATACCAATAAAGAATCCCGGCAGTTCGCCAGGGCGGCCCAGGATGCCGGTGCCGATTGCATCAACGTCACCGGGGGATGGCACGAGAGTCGCGTGCCTCAGATAACCATGGATCTTCCCCAGGCCGGTTACGTGTACCTGGCACGGGGCATCAAGGAGAACGTGACGGTGCCCGTGGTCGGCTGCAACCGCATCAATGATCCGTTCATCGCAGAGGAAGTGCTCAAGGAGGGTGTCGCCGACCTCGTGGGAGTGGCCCGAGGCCTCATCGCTGACCCGGAATTCGTCAACAAGGCCAAAGAAGGCCGCTATGACGAGATCCGCCACTGCGTGGCCTGCAATCAGCGGTGCTTCGACCACGTGTTCATGCTCAAGCCCATTGGCTGTATGGTCAACCCGAGGGCCGGCAAGGAGCTTGAAACAACCTACGGGCCCACGAGCTCGTCCAAGAAGATCGTGGTGGCGGGGGCCGGCCCCGCGGGATGCGAATTTGCCCTTATCGCAGCGGAGCGGGGACACAAGGTCACCGTGTACGAAAAGGAACAGGAGATCGGGGGACAGGTCCTCTGGGCGGCCGAAGCTACCAACAAGCCGGATTTTCACTATATTTTCGACTATTACCGGGCAATGCTCCGCAAGGCGGGGGTTGAGATCCGCACCGGAGCTGCCGTCACCCCGGATCTCGTGAAAAGCGAGAAACCGGACCTGGTAGTCGTTGCCACAGGGGCGGCGCCATTCAAGCCTCCCATTGAAGCCGTCGAAGCCTCGAACGTGTACCAGGCCTGGGAGGTGCTCAAGGGCACGGTGCAAACCGGCAAAGACGTTGTTGTGGTCGGCGGCGGTTCGGTAGGTCTGGAAACGGCCATATTCCTGGCGACCAAGGGCACTATTTCGCCAGAGCAGCTTTACTTCCTGACCCTGCACAACGCCGAGTCCCCCGAAGTCCTCAGGGATCTCATGGTGAAGGGTATCAAGAACGTCACCGTCATCGAAATGATGCGGCGCATTGCCCAGGACGTAGGCCCCTCCACCAGATGGGTGCTCCTCAAAGAATTGGCGCTGCGCGGGATCGCCGCGATTACCGAAGCGAAGATGAAGGAAATTTCCGAGAAAAGGATCGTGTACACCGATGCCGAAGGCAAGGATGTCACTCTCGTTGCGGACTCCGTGGTCCTCGCCATGGGCTCCCGGCCGGAAAACACCCTTGCAAAGGAGCTGGAAGACTGCGGCGTCGAAGTCCGGGTCATCGGTGACGCCAACAAGTGCGGCCGCATCGGAAACGCCGTTGAAGATGCCTTTGCCTTGGCCCGTGAGGTCTAAGAAAGCATTCTACTGAGACACGGGGGAGACCCTGTTGCAGTTGGTTCTCCCCCAATTCCAAGTCCAAAGCCTCGGAGCGACCTACCCTCACCGCCCGTCGTTGAGCGAAATGGAACGATTCCTTTCGGCATGCAGGAAACTGGGACTTATCGTGAGAGAAGACGGTTTCGAGGACTATCTCCACGACGAGTCCCGCTTCCAAGGTCAGGCTTCAGCACTGGTTCGGGCACGGAATCAGGGGGATGTGATCGAGATAGTGCGACTCGCGAATGCCGAGAGCCTCCCCCTGACGGTTGTGTCGGGAAAGACCTCCCTCACCGGAGCATCCGTACCGACCGACGGCGTGGTGCTCGACGTGAAGGGGCTCGACAAGATTGACCCGGACGATCCCTCACTGGTCGAGCCCGGCGTCATTACCAAAGTGTACAAGGACTGGGTGGACGCACGAGGCCTTTTCTACCCGCCCGATCCCACATCGGAAGATTCGTGCACCCTGGGGGGTAACGTTGCCTGCAACGCCTCGGGAGCGTTGAGCTACCTGTACGGACCGACCCGAGCCTACATCCAGGGCCTCAGAATGCTTCTCCCCTTCGGTGCGGTCCTGGAAATAGAACGAGGGCGGATAGTGAGCAGAGGGGGTACCTTCACGGTACCGGCCCGTTTCATGGAGCCTCGGCCGAGCAGAGATCTCGTCATTCCGATTCCCCGGACCGGCGCACCGACCTGGAATACGTGCAAGAATGCCGCCGGGCTATTTTCCGAGGAGCCCATGGATCTCGTGGATCTCTTCATCGGCAGCGAGGGCATTCTCGGCGTCATTCTCGGAATCAAGACCGTCCTCCTTCCCCGGCGTAAACCATGCTTCGCACTGATGATCTACTTGCCCAACCGTGGGCGAACCGTTGAGCTGGTCAATCTCCTCCACAACTTCAGGAGACTCTTCCACGACGGAGAATTCGGACTGCGGGAGGAGCTCTCCGGCACCCTTCAAGCCATGAGCGGTGAATCTGCTCCACTGGATCTCGGCCGATTTTCCGGTGTGGTGCCGTCATGCATGGAATGGCTCGGGTCTGCCGTGGGCAGGTTTCTTTCTCCCGAAAGGGCCGAAAGTTTGGCTCGATGCTACGGAGCGCTTTTTCTGGAACAGGAATATCCGGCGGGAAACGACCCCCTGGAGATTGCCTCCCAGTGGGCTGACCTCATGGACTTGATCGATCGCTGGTGGGGACCGGAGCGCGGGACTATCGAAACCGAAGTCGCTTTGGACGAGAAGCAGATACGCAACCTGAGGAAGGATCGAGAGAGGGTCCCGGAAAAGCTCAATGAAGCTGTCCGGCCGGGAATGGTGAAAATCGGGATGGACTTTTCCGTGCCACGTGAGCATCTCGGCCGACTTCTTTCCCTCTACGACGAGACCCTTCCCCAAGACCGAACCTACGTCTTCGGCCACATCGGCAATGCCCACATTCACGCCAACGTGCTGCCCGAAAGCCGTGAAGATGCCGCAGCGTGCCATATCCTCTATGGGGATTTGGCCCGAAAGGTCTGCTCCCTCGGCGGTAGTGTCTCCGGTGAGCACGGCATAGGCAAGCTCAAGCACGAAGCACTTGAGATTATGATCGGGCGCCGCGGCATTGACGAGGTACGAAAAGTGAAACGGGCCTTGGACCCCCTGGGCATTCTCAATGTTCCCAATATGGTGAGCCTGGAATAGCACAGTCAGGATCGGTCGAAGCCACGGCAAACCGAGGCTCGGGTCGGGCGCATCAGACTATACGCTGCTCCAAAACCCGCACAATGCTGAACAGCGTTTCGTTCACCGGCGTGGGGACTCCGTGCTTCTTGCCCAGATCCACCACCTTGCCCGCAAAAGCCTCCACCTCGGTCTTTCGGCCCGCCTCGATGTCCTGCAACATGGAGGTCTTGCCTTCGGGAGACAGGCTCTTGAGAACGGCATACCAGCCGTCGAGGTCCTGCTCCGCAAGATTCACTCCGATGCGCTGAGCCAACACGATGACCTCGCGCATGAGCGAATCCATCAATGCCTGAGCTTCCGTCGAAGATTGAAAGACTCCATACGGTGCATGCATCGCTGCCGAGGCCTGGTTCACCCCCACATTGACCATGAACTTCCACCACAGCATGCGCATCATGTCTGCGGGTGTGTCAAAGGCGATTCCCGCTCGTGTAAAAGCTTCCTGGACGCTCCTAACCCGGTCGCTGATCTGTGAATTTTCAGGCTCGCCGAATATAATTTTCCCCGGGTTGGTGAAGACGACCTTGTTTCCGTCACGGACGGCGTCTATGCCGACGGCAATGGTATAGAGGAGCTTGTCCATGCCGTACACGGAACCGAGATATTCCTCGCTGTCGAGTCCGTTCATCACGGAGACGATCGTCGTCCCGTCGCCGACCACGTTCTTCAAATCCTTGGTCGCTTCCGGCAGATGGTGATGCTTGAGAGCGACAACGACCAGATCCGCGGGCGCTGTGGACTCATCGGGGTGTACGACGGGAACGGCATAATGTGTTCCGTTGACCGTCACGCCATCTGCTCGCAAGAAATCGTAGCGAGGACCCCGAGCGACAAATACCGGAGAGAATTGCGGCCCATCCGAGAACCTGGCCGCGTAAGCAGCCCCCATCGCCCCTGCCCCAAGAATGGCTACGTTTTTAATTTCCTTCACTGATCTCTCCAATCCGTTTGATTTGTCTCAAAGCGATTGGGTCTTTCTATCATTTCTTGACGGAAATTGTTAGGCGATCCTGCGGTTTCGTCGTGTCTTCAGGCCGATGACGACACACACGGAGAGGATTGCGCAGCGGATTCTCGGGTGTGAGAGGGTGCACCCGGACACATTCACGGCCGGAGTACCTGCAAGGTAGCTCTTATATGCGGTTTCGAAAGATATGTTCTTATGGCGCTGGGTCCGAGAAGAGTGTTGCATCCAAATTGTAGTTCTCGGCAAGAAAGCTTTCGGCCAGAGTTCGTACACTCCTCTCGCTGTTCATGAGCATGTCCATCTGGCGGGTAAACTGAAGCATGCGTCCGATGACATCAAGCTTCTCTTCGATCACTGCTCGCTCGTACTTGTAGAATCGTGCGTCCACTCTGTCCTCTCGCACCTCCACCTGGAAATCGAGCCCCTCGAAGATGGCTGCAATGGCGCGGGCTCTCCGGCCGCGGCGAACTTCATCCGCGGCTCCGCCCTTGAAGGAAAAGGTCACGTAATTCTTGTTGATGGTGTCTCCGCAGTAAGAATCCAGCACGCTGTAATGGTACCCGATTCTGGAGCTGAAATTGAGGTACTTATCTGACACGATGGCATAGCTTCGGTCGCCGAAACGCTCGGCCATGTTGTTGGGTGCGAGCATCTGCTCGCGCATGACCGAGAAGAATCCTCCGAGGTCGATGGGTCGAGGTCCCTGGTTTCGGAGCTTCTCGTTGAGCATCCCCTTCATGAGGGCGGCAAAGGGGAGTGAGACGATCTGATCGACGAGCACCCTCTTTGCCCTCGCGGA
Organism: Desulfomonilaceae bacterium; assembly: GCA_041741735.1. Classification (GTDB taxonomy): domain Bacteria; phylum Desulfobacterota; class Desulfomonilia; order Desulfomonilales; family Desulfomonilaceae; genus JBGSJS01. Next base: position 10,180 of record JBGSJS010000040.1, read on the forward strand.
TACTCCTTCGAGACCTCCGCCGAGATCTATGATGTGGAGATCCAGCGGGATGGGCGCGACAAGCTTGAGCGATCCCGCACCATGGGTGTCTGAGACGGCGTCGCTGATCTGAAACATCTCCTTGTACGAGAGCTCATGCACGAGCCGCATGATGTCGTGCAGGGTCTTGGCGGCCTCGGGGGTAAAGTTCTTCGCCCTGGGATTGACAAGATTGAGCGGGACGATCCAATCGGCAAGCTTGCGAAGAGTCTGGTACACCGGGGTATCCTTCATAGCGGTCTCCCGGTGTTTTTGAAGGGCCGTCAACTCCGGCACCCTCCCCAGGTACACTCGCCCGGAATAGGCATCCACTGTGATTTCAACACCGGCCGGTATGCTCGATGTCGCGTCCTGCACCCCCAGCAGAGTGGGAATTCCGAACTCGCGGGCCACCGAGGCCATGTGCCCTGTCACGCTGCCCGCGTCGGTGACGATGGCGCCCGCCTTCTGCATCACGATGACGTACTGGGGGTCCGAATGCTTGGCAACGAGGATTCCCCCCTCGGGGAAGCTAGTCAGATCCTCGTCGGAAGCAACGTGAACCGCGACACCGCATCCAACTCCGGGAAAGGCGATCGATCCCCCCTCGGTAATCAGGGGATATCCCTCAACACGGGGAAAGCTTTTCATCCCGTCCTGCTGAAAGTCTTCTATGTGAAGGGGACGGGTCTGCAGCACCATGATACGCCCGGCAGGGTCGAGGGTCCACTCGACATCCTGCGGATACTTGTAATGTTTCTCCAGCCGTAGAGCGATAACGGCCAGAGTCTCGATCTGCGACGTCGAGAGACACGGGCTGTCCTGTTTATCCTCCGCCACGACGAGCTCCTTGAGGCCCCCACCCGGATTCGAGACCAATTGAACCTCTTTGTGGGAGTAGGTGGTGCTCAGGAGCTCGGGCGGGTCGTCTTTTGTCACCACATAGCTGTCCGGCGTGATGATGCCTTCCACCGCATAGGGTCCCAAGCCCCAGACGGCAGTTATCAGGATGTTGTCGTCCAACGGGTTAAACGGGTGGCGCGAGTACATGACCCCGCTGGTTACCGATTCGACCATCTCTATACACGCCACGCTCATGGCAATGTCTTCATCACGCATCCCTTTGTTGAGGCGGTACGAAATAGCGCGAGGGGTGTAGAGACTTGCGAGAACGAGCTTGTATGTCTCGATGATCCGATCGGGCGGAACATTGAGCACCGAAAGGTACTGACCCGCGTAGGAAAGCTCGCTGTCTTCGCCTATCGCGCTGCTCCGGAGGGCCACATGGGGCCGAATCCCCGGTCGGCCGCTCTTTTTCCCGATGACCAGAGCCATTTCGTCGTAGGCGTCGCGGATGGCCGCTTCCAGCTCGGCCGGCACTTGTGCGGTAATCACCAAACGCTGGATATCTTCGCTCACCACGTTGACGGCCTGGGGATCGTTGGGGTCGAGGTCCATTCGTACCCGGTTGATCTCGTCCACGAGATCGTTGTACTCCAGAAAGAACACGTAGCCCCTGGTGGTAATCGCAAAACCTTGCGGAATCGGAACTTTGGCCCTGTTGAGGAGCTCCCCGAGGTTGGCGTTCTTTCCTCCCACCCAGTCCACCATCTCTTTGGTGACACGGAAGTAAGGGAGGACATAATCGGTGATCGGGAGCTCCTTCCGGGTTCCCAGCTCTTCTCGGATGGCGACGTTGATCTCTTCCACCTTGGCGAAAAGGAGCGGATAGTGGTGGCCCGACAGGTCGTCAAGGCTCTTAACCATCTTGAGCGTGTGAAAGACGGCCCGAGTGGCTTGAGATCGGATGTAGGACATACCGAAGACTTCCGCTCCCCGAAGCTTCTCTTCCAGGTCTGTGATGATGTTGAGAAGCTGGGTGTTGGATCCCAGAAGATCCTTGAAACAGGCATACTTGAAGCGGAACAGCCTCGCCAGGCGTTCTCGATCCTCTGCGTTGTCGCGAGACACCCACGATCTGATCTTGTTCGATAGACTTGTAATGAAGTTGCCCATGGTTGCGCCTGTTTCTCCTGAAAAGTCGCGCGAGCACTCCCAAGGTGCGGCCGACGAGATTTCCGTTTCCGTCTCTGATCCGACGGTTCTCCGTGAATCCCTGCCTTCAAGCCTCAAGTGCAGGTCAGTGCGTTCGGCGCCATCCATGTCCCGCCGATCTCGCGACCGCTCCACGTATTATAAGCAATTACCGTGCCTTGAGGCAAAGACGAAGGACCGGGACAAACCGCTCATTGGACCGTCACCGAAAGGAGCACCACATCTCACTTCCCCTGTCCTACCCTCGATCGAGCCCTCCCACGGGTTGGCCGGCTGGCCAAATGTCCGGAACTTCCAAGAAGGTTATGGAGAAGTGATTCCTTCGCTTCGCGTCTAGGAGGAAGATCGCCGAAGCGGTCCTTTCGTAGCCTTCCGGAGACGACATTGCCGTGGGAGGAGCCTCGACCGCAGCCTCTATCTGCTTTGTTCCATATTTCCAACTATATAGGGCCATATTCAAAGGACAACCCTCCCCAGGGGTTGCTATTTGTACATGCCGACGGCGCTTGATAGTGATCAATCTTTTACAACCTGTAAAACAACCTGACAGGCATAATCGGCCCAATCCCGCGGAGACGATTCATATGGATTCGTATCGTGCACTCTCTCGCTGAAACATCATGGGAATCCGGGTCTGGGACGCCTTGGCACATGCCTTGCGTCTTTTCTTCCCGACTGCCCAATGAAGAAGCCGAGAAGGCTTCATGAGGCAGAAAGGAGGTTCTCCAGTATGAGAAAAGCCTATTACCGAATAGCGGCCATCTGTGTCTCGGCCTTCCTGTTCCTTCCCGACTGGGTTCTTGCAGCGGGTGGAAAGGCCCACATGCTCGTCAACGTGGCAGACGTGCGGAGAGTGCACTGGTGGGTGTCCGTCTGGTTCCTGGACATGTACAACGCTGACCCGTTCATGTTCGGAGTCTGGTGCGTGATCTTGACCGCAGCCTTAGGTAGCTCGCTGGGATTGATCACCGATTTCATCATGAGACACACGGGGATAGACCTCACATCCCGCAAGATCGTGGAACATTGATTCCACAAACCTGAAGGAGGTTATCGACATGGATTGGCTCTATATGTACATGCCCATAGCCGGCTTCGAAATACTCTGGCCGGGACTCCTGCTCATAGGATTCGCCGTTGGGGTTATCGGAGGCTTCTTCGGGATGGGAGGGGCCTGGATGGTGACTCCGGGATTGAACATCCTTGGTTTTCCCATGGCTTTCGCAATCGGGACCGACATCTCGCATATTGCCGGTAAGTCTATGATATCGACCTTCCGGCACTCCAAATTCGGAAACGTCGATTACAAACTGGGCTTGATCATGGTTGTCGGGACCGTCATCGGTATCGAGTGCGGAGCCCAGATCGTCATGTGGCTGGAAACAATCGGCAAGGTGGGCTCGGTGGTTCGATGGGTCTACGTGGTGGTGCTCGCCCTTATAGCCCTCATGGTCTTTTCGGATTACATGAAGGCTCGTGCGAAGAAGAAGGCCGGCATCGTCGGCGAGCATGGTGCCGAGGGTTTTACCTGGTACAAAACCTTGCAGAAAATCAACATTCCTCCGATGATGACCTTCAAGGTCGCGGGGCTTCGTTGTTCCATGTGGCTCCCGATCGTGGTCAGCTTCCTCACCGGTGTGCTCGCCGGCTTCCTGGGCATCGGCGGCGGCTTGCTTCGCATGCCCGCACTGGTTTATCTGATCGGCTGTCCCACCCATATCGCTGTGGGAACCGATCTCTTCGAGGTCATGATATCCGGCCTCTACGGGACGTTCACGTACGGCGCCAAGGGTAGGATCGAAATCTGGGCCGTGTTCGTCATGTTGAGTGGAGCCGCAATCGGAGCTCAGTTCGGAACCGTGGCCACCAAGTACGCCAAGGGATACGGCATCCGCATAGCATTCGGTCTGGCAGTGGTAGCCTGTATGTTTTCTATCATTTTGAAGCAGCTCAAGTACACCGCTCCCGCCACTGTGCTTATCCTGGGCGCCGTGGGTGCGATCTGCGTGTATATCTGCGGGATAATGGTCAAGGGTGCAGCCAACGAGCTGAGAGAAAAGAAAGCCAACGAAAAGAAGGCCGCCTAACCCGAGTCCTGAGGCAGGAGAGAGGAGAGACAGCATGAGAAGAAAGATCCTTTATTACGCACTAACCCTTGCCCTCGGGCTCTTTCTCGCCGGTCCGGCACTTGCCGGCCAGGTGGTGGTACAAGGGAAATGCGTGAGCTTCGATCAAACCAAGAACAGCTTGACCGTGGATGAATACAACCTCACCATGACCAAACAGTATCCGTACGGGACACCCACGGGGAAACAGGTCACCGTGAGCACTGCCGGCGCCTTGATAGGTATCACACCGGCGCCCGGGGACATCGTTCGGGTCGCCTATGAGACGGGCAAGGAAAACAAAGCTCTCAGGGTCATGAACGTATCGAAACAGGATCTGAGAAAGAAGTAACGGTTTGCCGGTAATTTGTAATCCATTGACGGCAAGGGTCGTGTCGGCCCGAAATTAAGGGGAGAGGGACAAAGGGTAGATTCCACACCCAAGGTGGACCTCTCCCATCTGGTGGGCGGACGACATTGTCCGGCCCGCCGATCTCCCACAAAAAACGACCCTCGGCCTTTCCTCGCGGTCTTCTCCACCAAAAAATTCCGCTCGATCACACCTGCGGGGAAGGAGGCATCGCCATGACGGCACCAAGAGTCCTTTTGGTCGACGACGAACAAGCCTTTCTCGATGTTCTGACCAAACGGCTCGCCAGGCGGAACATAGACGTAAGCATTGCGACGGGCGGCAGAGAGGCTTTGGAAGTCCTGGCGGTAGATCCCGCAATCGATCTGGTGATTCTGGACGTTAAGATGCCTGTGATGGACGGGATTGAAACCCTCACGGAGATCAAGCGAGCCTATCCGCTGCTTCCGGTCATAGTCTTGACGGCGCACCCGACGGTGAAGAGCTCGACGGAGTGGAAAAGACTCGGCGCTTTTGACTGTATCATGAAACCGCACGAGATGGAGCAACTCCTCACGGCCATAGAGACCGCCCGACAACTCGGTAAAAAGGAGATCTGATCTGCCGGCGGTGAGGCTGCCATGCCCCGCCATTCCGGGAAAGGTCATTCTCCGTTGGCAAAACGTGTACGGAGACCTGTTGCAAAGGCTCAGCCCCCCTATCCGCTCCTTTTCCTCGAATCGTCCAGCGCCTCCTCGACCTTTTGCGCCAGTTTTTCCACGGTGAACGGCTTCTGGATAAAGTGTACCCCCGGATAGAGCACCCCGTGTCTTACGATAAAATTCCCCGTATAGCCCGACATGTATAGGACCTTCAGGCGCGGTCGTCGTTCGCTCAAATGGCCGTAAAGCGTACGCCCGTCCATTCTGGGGAGAACCACGTCGGTGAGCAAAAGATCTATGTCTGCACCGTGTTCCAGACTAACCCGCATCGCCTCTTCCGGAGTTGCGGCAGCCAACACCGAATACCCGAGCATATTGAGTGCCTCGCAGGCGAAGTCTCGCACGATCTCTTCGTCTTCCACCACCAGAACGGTGCAGCGTCCCTTGGGTCCCAAGGACACGTCCTCGGATTCCTCGATGGAGGACTCTTTTTCTGCGACCTCGATACGGGGGAAATAGATCTTGAACGTAGTGCCGATACCCGGTTCGCTGTACACTGATATGTGGCCCTGATGCTGTCTCACGATCCCGAATACCGTTGCGAGTCCAAGGCCGGTTCCTTTCCCTTTTTCCTTGGTGGTGAAGAAAGGCTCGAAGACCCTCGACCGGGTCTCGGCATCCATGCCGACGCCCGTGTCGCTCACCGCTATCATCGCGTGCGGTCCCTGATTCACTTCGGGATGGCCCCTTGCATAGTCCGCTTCCAGGATCACGTTGGCCGTCTCAATGGACAATTTCCCGCCCTCGGGCATGGCATCCCGCGCGTTGACGGCCAAATTCATGAGGATCTGCTCGATCTGGTTCGGATCGCACCTCGCTATTCCCAAATGAGGGTCGAGGTGGCTCGTCAATTCGACATCTTCTCCCAGGAGCCGTTTCAGCATTTCCTGGAAGCCTCCGATCGCCTCGTTGAGGTTCAAGGCCCTGACTTCCAGCACCTGTTTCCGGCTGAATGCGAGAAGTTGACTTGTTAGAGCAGCCGCCCGTTCGGCAGCCCGATTGATGTGAACGATCTTTTCCCTGTACCGGTGGTCGCCGGGCATTTCGCCGAGGAGCATGTCCGCGTACCCGATCATCACTGTCAGCAAGTTATTGAAATCATGAGCCACCCCTCCGGCCAGGCGACCGATGGCCTCCATTTTGGCCGATTGACGGAGCCTCTCCTCCAGCAGCTTCCGGTCTGAAATGTCGAGTGCGTATTCGATGATTCTGGTGACCCGGCCTTCAGTATCGAACAGCGGGTACGCGTGCATCTCGATGGTCCTGGGGTCCCCGGCCCGGCTGTAGTGTATGTGCTCGACCGCTACCGGCTTCAGCGTCTTTTTGACTTCCGCGACAGGGCAGGGATGCGCCGCGGTTTCACAGGGTTCCTGCCGACCATGGGTCAGAACGTAGCACGTGGAGCCTTCCGCGGCAAAAGCAGCTTTGGCTGCCGAGTTTGCCATGAGTATGTCGTAATTCTCCGCATCGATGACGTAGAAGGGGTGGGACAATGATTCCAGAACTTCTTTGAGAAACTCGTTCTGCTGCCTGATTCTCTCTTCCGCCAGCTTCCGCTCTGTTATGTCGCGCTGAAAGACTACGAATGACGTGGGAGCTCCCTGTGCGTTTCGCATCGGAGCAGCGCACGAATCCAGGATGATGGTGGATCCGTCGCTTCGGACGATCTCCACTTCTCGGCTATCGTAGCCCGCCTCCAGAGCCGAGTGCAATTGCCCGGCAAAGGCCGGTCGGGATTGGGGTACAATGAGGCCTGTCAAAGATCGGCCGGCAATTTCGCTCTCGGTGTAACCCAATTGCGCGGCAGCAGCAGGATTGGTTTGCAGCACCGTCCCCTGCATGTCGAGCAGATGGATCAACTCCGGAGCCGCATTGAAGAGCGATCGGAACTTCTCCTCACTCTCCCTCAATTCCTCTTCGGCACGACGTCGGGCGGTAATGTCCTGCACAATGCCTTCAATAAGGTGAAGTCGCCCGTCTTCGCCGTAGACGCAGCGCGCGTGAAGCGAGCCCCACATTACGCTGCCGTCCTTCCGCCGCAACTGAACCTCGAAGGCTTCCGCTTTGCCCTGCTCCTGTACCAACCGCAAGAGCTCTTCTCGCCTTCTAGGGTCCGTGTAGACTTGATCCGCGAGGCTCGTCACCGATCCGACGAGCTCGTCCGTGGACTCGAAACCGAGGATGCGTGCAAGGGCCGGGTTTGCGCTGACAAACGTCCCCTGAGGAGTGGTCTGGAAAATGCCGTCCAAAGCATTCTCCACAATGCTCCGATACTTCTCCTCGCTGACCGTCAGGGCGGCCTCCGTGCGTCGTAACAGATCGATACGGAAGCGAAGTCTCCGGATGACATCTCGCAACTGTTCCGTCATCCTGTTGAACGCCTTGGCCAGAGCTCCAATTTCGTCGTCGCGTCCAATTTCAGCCGTGAGGCCCAGCTCCCCCCTCGCAACGCGGGTTGCCGTCTCGGAGAGACCTCCCAGTCGCGAGGCCAGTCCCCTCGTGAACAGCAGCGAGGCCGCCACGGCAAGAATGACCGCTACGAGGGCCACAGCCCCATTAAGCCTCAAATTGGTCAGGAGAGGCCGTAAGGCTTCCGCTCGATCGCGCTCGGCCAGCAATGCCACTCCCAGCTCCGGCACCCAGCGGTAAACCCCTACGACCGCCCCACCCCGGTATCCTTCGTAAAATCCATATCCCGTCTGATGCTCCAGCACGGCGGCTCTAACGGCCGAGTTGTGGATAAACGTGCTGTTGGCGCCGTAGCCCGGGAAATGCGAAGGGGTCATGAGCACAAAGTTTTGAGTCACCAGGCAGGTCTCGCCGGATTGCCCCAATCCCCTCCGTTCGACCATGATGACATTGAGTCTGGCACTCCGTGCCCTGCCGCACATGACCCCCACCACACGTCGTCCTGCGTCCGTTACGGGATGCACGACCATCACGGTGTTGAGCTCTTCCGATGCAGGAGAATAAGCGACCGTTTGCACGTGTACCCCGGAATCCTTCAGACCCTGCTTGAAGTAGTCCTGAAGACCTCGGTATTCGTTCTCCTTGGCGGGGTTCGTGGAGAGCACGACCGTGCCGTCACGAGACATGAGGAACATCTCGTCAAATCTCTTGGTAAGCCTAATGACCTGATTGAATCGCTCCCGCAGACTCTTGCGCTCTTCCGGGATTCGGTCCTGCGGGGTCTTCCCCGACAGCAGCTCGGCGGCCCTCCGATACATGTCCTCCTCGGCCAGTGCGAGGAGGTCGATCTCCATGTTTCGGGCCCATGTCCTGATTTCCGACTCCTTGAGTGCCGCCACCGCTTCAAGTTGCTCCAGGCATTGCCGTTTTCCGCTTTGAAGACCTACGATGATCGCGTTTATACTGACGGCACCGGCCGGAAGCAGAACGAGCAAGACAAAAGCCACCACCATCCTGCTCCGAATTGTCCCGTTCACCCAGAACGCCTTGAAATTCAGCCATACGATAGCAGCGATCGAGAGCGCGGCTACCGCGAGGAGATAGAACGTCAATAGCGGCGAGGTTGACGGATCGAAACGGAGAACCGGCAGGACGAGATCGACGGCAACAACCAGAATGACCAGCAGGACGGAAAAGCAGACGGGTATCGACATCCTTTTCGGAAAAGCCACGAGTCCCACGGACAAGATCAGGGCAGTCCCCGTTGTCGCAACCAGTACCGACGAGTCCGAAAAGGCTGCTTCAGCCAACACTCCGGCGATCAGCGGGCCGGCCGTTGCGCTCAATGCGGCGGACTCCAGATGGTCGCGCAGCAGTTGGCGGGCGGCGATAAAGAGGCACAGCATCGCAAGGCCCGTTCCCGCAGCGGACAGCGCCACCTGCCAGGCACCGGTGGAATAGTAGATCCAAGCCTTGAGCATCAAGACGAGGATGCCGGAAACGAGCCCTATCCCCACGACACGGTAAATCCCTTTCGCTCTCAGATCGTCGGTTTCGGCCTCATCCCGATCCCGTCCGTCGTCGCGGCCGCCCGAAGGCGATCCGTCTTCGGCAAGCGATCCTATAATGTCTTCTGAACGATCGGGAATGTTGGTCATGAGATCAGCTCGTTCCGCACTCAATTCTCAGGGTCTGTTATGGCGCCGCTTATTGAAATTCGCGGCATTCTTCCCCTCCATTCGGATACATCAAGAAAAGGTCATTCACGATCCGTCCCCATTGCAAGACGGATGGCTCTCGCGCCCACATCTTCCCCAACCCGTTTCTTCCACATGTCCCACGTAAGGAGGGCCTGTTGATGGAAGTTTTCCAGTTCCTCCGCAGAAGGCCGGAAAACTGTGATTCCGGATTTCTCTACAATGGGCCAATATTCTTCTCGATAGGTCTTCGTGTTAATCGTCGCGGCCGCATTGCGGTCGTACCACCCGGCAGCCTTGATGAACGCCCCTTTGTCCCGGGGCGGCATCTCATCCCATCGATCTCTTTGCAGGAAGACGGCGACGCTGAACGCGGTGATCGGCATTTGATAGCAATACCTGAGCTGCTTGTAGAGGCTTCGACCGATGACGGTGCTAACATTGGCCAACAATGCGTCCACCCTGCCACGCTGCAAAGCAAGGTAACAATCCGAGGACGGAATCCGGATCGGGGTCGCGCCAAAACTCCGGAGAACTTCACTCGCTTCGTGGCCGACCACTCTACACCGCCTTCCGTTCAGATCTTTGAGATTACTAATCTTTTCCGTCCGACTCCAAATGTACTCGGGCTCCATTATGCCGCCGCCTGCGGTGAGCATGAAAAGGTTGCGCTTGGCTAGTTCCTCGTTGATAAGTCTCTGGAGAGGCGAGTCCATGACAATTCGATTTCCGTGATCGTAGAGGTCGAGCACGATCCCCGGCAACCCCAATATCCCCAATACCGGGCACGATTCGGTCAGGTACGAGGTGGCTTGGAAGGCGAAGTCCGCAGTCCCGCTCTTGAGGCCCATAGTTTGTTGATCAGCGGTCATGAGAGTCGCCGAATCGAAGAACTCAATGTCCAGGAAAGACGAAGTCCCGTCCCTCAGGTGAAAGACGAAGCCGTCAATCATCTGCATGATCGCACGGTATGCCCGGGTGAGGTACGTGACGCCTCTGTATCTCGTATTGGCGGCTCGGGCCGTTCCGGCAAGGCGCCCTCCATTGGCAACAAGGAAAGCAGACCCGCCGATTCCGGCAATCCGGAGAAAGTCTCTTCTTGACCACTCTTCCATGGGAGCCCTCTTCGCCATTAAGCCTGCGGGAAATCTTTCAAAATGCCATCAAGGGGGGGGCAACCATTCATTCACATTACTCCGGGTAACAAGCATTTGTGGTGTGCGCACGACACGCGGTATTGCCTGGCCGTCGAGAATCCTCACCGCAACGTCCACAGCGATCCGACCCGTTTCACGGGGAAAAGTGGAAACCGTAGCGGTCATCTCTCCTGCGCGGATGGACTCCAGAGCATGAGTGATGCCTCCAGCGCCGATAACGACCACGGAGCCCGTCTTCCCGGCCATCTTGACCGCTCGGGCAGTCCCCAGAGCCATGATGTCGCTATTGCAGTAGAAACCCTTCAAATCGGGGTGCTCCTTCAGTATTGCGGTCGACTGATCCAGAGCCGACTGTAAATCCCAATCGCAATTGACCTGGGCCACCACCTGAAATGGTGCTCCTTTGAGAGCGCCGACAAACCCTTGCGTTCGTTGCTCCACCGAGTACACCCCTGACGGACCTTTGATCACAGCGGCCTTTCCCCCTTGAGGAAACAGTTTCATGAGATGCCGGGCAGCCAAGGCGCCGGCGTCGAATTGATTCGGGCCTACCCAATGATCGGCATCCTTGAGGACGCCGTCTTGCACGTTAAGGACTCTGCCGCCGGCTTGTCGCTCGTCCGCAACGAGCTTTTCCAAATTCCCGTCGGTTTGGGGCGACAACAGGACCATGACATAGCCTTTGCGAAACATAGCGGCAGCTACCGAGAGCTGACCTTCAGGGTCAAGGGCGTTTGCTCCGGCCCGGATGTCCAAGAAAACCCCCAGGTCTGCGGCCTTTTCGCTCATGCCCCGCGCCACGAGATCCCAGTATTCATTGCCGAAGAACTTCACCACCGCTCCGATTCTGTGCTTGGTACGGCGGCGGCGGGTTTCTCCCGCACGAGCTACCAAGGCGGCGTATGACACAGCATCGGTTTCCAGGTCCGGACTAAATTCTCCAATTGGAGGGGTACGGAGTGCCGAGCGTGTCACAGAGGCGGGTGGCGCCTCTTTCGGTTCCGTCCGCGTGCAGCCCGTCGTGTGGAGAGTGAGACAGACTCCCAGGGCCACAGACACCCAGGCACATAACCACACATGGAATCTGCGATTACACCGATGCATCTCCAAGACCCCCGGATGACCCGACCGCTCTACCGGTGTTTGCCCACCGAGGCTCGGATGCACAAATCATGAAATACCCCTTTGGCACGAGGGAAGGGCACACTTGTCGGCTATCAATATCGGGTTGGGAGCCTGCATCAACAGAAGACCGCATGTTCTTCGCACAAGGGCAGCCATTCTTGCCGGTCCGAGCCACAGGCCGCGACTCCGGTCGACCCTCTGTGCCGGACGTCGGCTCAAATTCCCCGGATCGAGATTTCAAGAGCGTGTTTTTTCGTGCAGCCCCCTTTTTAACAATGGATTCCTCGGAGCCCCCGCGATCACGACCGGGCTCGACCTCGCCGGCGTGCTCCCCATCGCTCACACGCTGTTGGAACAGGATCTCACGTTACAGGTCCCAGTCTGTTTCAGTTTAACACAGAGACATCGCAAGTGCCATGATTTCCCCGCTATCAAGGGGTTGCGGGATGATAGAAAACATCGGAGAGAGGAGGTGCTAAATCGGCCCGCCTGCCGACTTCAGGGTAGGTCCGCCATAACGGATTTCATCTGAGAAGGCCACCGGTAAGGAGATCACACACCTACGGAGAGCTCTACCGGCAAAGCACTCACGATACAACGGCCCGAACCCAAGGAGCGCATCACTCGGGCTCCGTTTCTTTGTACCGCACTTTTCGTAATGCGCCGTTATACCCCTTCGGGTTTGCTCAGCGTTTCCACGGCCGTTTTCAAGAAGATGGAGTGTTTGTCCCGGAGCTGCCGCTCGATCAGATCCGCAACACTTTGATCGGAAAGAGCTCTCAGATTTGCCGCGTGCCTGGCTCCGGCCTTTGCCAACGATTCATCGTCGGCGGATCGCCTCACCGGCCAATGATAGTCGGCCAATATCAGGGCCAGCGCTATCCCCTCGAGCTCGGCACGGGACTTGCCGGCCATCATCTTCCTTACCCTGGAGACAACCATCATCTTCTTGAAAGACTCGAACGCGTCTGCAGACCAACTCGCGGCGTTTCGCACCACAACTTTGATCAACCAGAGCAACACCCCGATGGCCACCAGAGTGAGAAACAGCTCAATAAAGGTTGTTTTCAATTCAGGGCCGATCCTCCGTGTCGGTACCCTGCGAGGGCACGCAGATCCATTCCTTGAGTTTGATCCCCCTCGGCAGTCCGTTTCCGACGTCCGGCCACGGTCATTCCCTCCGATAAAGCGGCACGAGGGAGCAGACAACCCGTTTCAAGGGATTCGACGGATCGAAGGCCTTCATTGTGAGTCTTCCGGCAAAAGGGGAACCGTTGGTACGCCGGAGAAGCAGGTCCAGTTCGTGAGCATTCCCGTCCCGAAGCTTCTCGTACACTTCCCTGGCCGAAAAATACTCGTCGTCGGAGTAATAGAGGAACCTCGTGTTCCGGCCGGAAAAATCGTCGTCCTCCTCAAATCCCAACATCTCTCGATAGGCCTTGTTGACCCATACGAGGCTGCGGTTCTCAACAAGGCTGATACCTACGGGAACCGATTCGAGAATCGTCGAGAGGGTTTGCTCGCTCTCCTTGACGGCCTGCTGCATTTTCCGGTTTTGCACGACGGTACTCAATCTGTCCGCAATCTCTCTCAGAAGCCTCGTCTCCTCTTCCAGAAAGAGACCGTCATCCGCTCCATCGACTCTTTCCACGAAACCTACCTCAACCCGGCCGAGCTTCTCGCCGTCCGCCACAATATCCGCGACTTGGCGGTAAAGACAATCCCGGTAGTCGGCCGTGGCGAGCTCGCGGTCGCCCAAAACGAGTCTTGCGCTCACTTTTCCGGAATTACTCCATCCGCTGGGGATGCGTTCGACGATTCGTTGGAACACCTCGTAAGAGGACACATCGGAGGCAGCCAGAAGAGATGAGATTCCGTAGAGACAGTCCAATTCCTTTACGCGAATTCGCAATGCCTCCGTCAATTCCCTGAGCGTTCTCTCGGTTCTCTCGCGTCGGGCTATCTCTTCCACTAGTCTTTCATTTGTCCGGGACAGTTCAGCGGTACGCTCGCGAACCGTCCATTCCAGTTCTTCGCCGGCACGTTGCAGAGCCTCCGTAGCCCGCCTCATCTCCGTCACGTCAATACCGAGAACCGCCACCCGTTCAACTCGTCCGTCCGCATCGACCACCGGGTAGAACGTGCTGCCGACAATCCTCCCAAATTCTTCTCCTTCAACACGAGCGGGTTTACCCGAGGCGAGCACTTGACCGAAGGCCAATCTCCTTTCTTTCGCCACATCGGGAGGGAAGAAATCAAAGACGGATTTTCCCAGGACATTCGCGGACTCCAGCCCCAGTCTCAGTGCGGTTGTCCGGTTCAACGCCAGGACCCGACCTTCCGAGTCCGTAAGGAAGACCGATTCATTCGTCGCGTCCAGAAGTGCTTCCACAACATCTTTACTGTTCACAAGCTCATGCTCGATCGTTTCCCGGCGACAAATTTCGTCTTCCAGTCTGCGGTTCGCTGCCGCCAGATCCGCCGTACGTTTGCCAACCCGTGCTTCAAGCTCTTCCTGAGCCAGCCTGAGGGAAGCCTCGTCCCGTTTGCGTTGAATACCCAGAGCGTAGTAGTCACCGAACCTCCGCACGGCCTCTAGGTCGGGCTCGGCGTAATCCCTTTCGGCATTGGCCACCGCAATGTGGCCCACCAATTCGTTCTCTATCTCGACAGGCACCGACAGAAAGCGAGTTACGGGCACGTGTCCGTGCGGGAGTCTTCCGGTCAACCGATCGATCGCAGGAGCATTTGCAAAGAAGCCCTCCTTCGCGTTCAGAGCCAACCCCAACAGCTTGGAAAAAGTTCCGTCGGCGTTACCGTGAAAGGTCACCTGCCGAGAACCTTCAACCTCACACTTTCCCGTCTCGACCATTTTCGTGAATGTGTGAACCAACAGGTCTCCGGTCATTGCATCTATTTCACCGACGTACCCATGGGCGCTCTGCGTGACCATCCGTGCCTTTTCCAGCACCACCAGCGAGATATCCGTTATGGAGGAGGATGGCGAGAGAATCGGGACGTACAGCTCAGCCAAAGCCGCGTTGACGTTCGATTCCCATGCGAGACGCTCCTCGGCCTGCCGGGCCTGGTCGACGAGACGTCTCTTCCTCAGAGCCTGTGCGACCCGCTGGGCAACAATTTTCAGATAGCCCGCCTCGGCGTCCTTGATGATGTAGTCATCGGCACCGAGCTTCATGGCTTCCACCGCAACAATCTCGTTTCCCATCCCGGTGATCATGATCGTGGGCGGTAGAGGGCCCCGGGATTTCAATGTCCGGATAAGCTCCAGACCGGTCATTCCGGGCATGTCATGATCCGTGGCGAGCAGATCGTAAGAGCCCTCCACCCACTTGGTGAGGCCCTCCATGCCGTCGTGAGCGAGGTCCACGACGTACCCGGCTCTGTTCAAATACCTCTGAAGCAATCGAGCGGCTCCGAAGTCATCCTCAACGTAGAGAATGCGTGCAGATTCCGACGTAAGCATTTCCCATTTCCTGACTGATGAAGACCTCACGTGGCCCCGAGCCTCGCGGCCCGTCTTTCGTCCTTCCGGCGAATAAGATAAACGACTAAGCGATGGACTGCCCTATCGGCATGTACCGCAGTCCGTTTCCAGCGTGGTTGATATCGATCCGGCAGAGGAGGAAGGGGACGGGACTTCCCACAAAGGCACAGTCTCCCCACATCGGCGGAATCCAACTTATATACCCGGAATCAGAGGAGATTACCGTCTCGACCACCCCTGATCTTCTCCTTATCCGGGAGCTGCACAATAGCGGCGGCACAACTTCCGGAAGTCGTTCGGAAGACAATAAGCTCGGGGATAGCCTATGCCCTATTCAATCTGCACCTTACAAATGTACAATTCGCCGTGGTGCGGAGCTCTCCTGCATAGAGGACTTGTATCTCTTTTGCCTCCGTTTTGCAAGCCCAAGGTTGTCGAGGATGCCACTCTCCTTTTCTTTAATTCCGGTCGCTGTGCGAGCCGGCGAATCCTTGAGATCGGAGAAACCGAAGAGTTTCTCCGCAACTCTGCCAAAGCTTTCTGTCGAAATGCTGTCGTCAGTATAGGATATTCCTATGTTTGGTTTCGAATAATGTTCGTGTTCGTCGATCAAATTGACATGACGGCAATGGCAAAAAGAGGTACCATGATAGAATGGTTATTGTAATTTGAGGCAAGTTCCTGACCACAAGGAGAATCGGAAATGCTAGAGCTGATTATTAATGGGAATAGACACAAGGCCGATGTGGACCCGGGGGCCAACCTGCTCTGGGTCATTAGGGAACATCTGAGACTCTTGGGCACCAAGTTCGGATGCGGTGAGGGCGTATGCGGCGCGTGCACCATACACCTGGACGGGGAAGCCGTACGCTCCTGTCAGCTTACCGCCGGAGATGCGGTCGGCAAGGCCATTACCACTATTGAGGGCATCCCGCAGGATCATCCCGTCAAGAAGGCGTGGATAGAAGAACAGGTTCCCCAATGCGGCTATTGCCAGCCGGGACAGATGATGGAAGCCGCGGCGTTTCTCGCCAAGAACTCCCATCCTACCCAGGAGGAAATCGTGCAGGCCATGGATGATGTGCTATGCAGGTGCGGAACGTACCCTCGCATACTTAAGGCCATCAAGAAGGCCGCCCTTGCCGGAGGTGCCAAATGAGCAGAGCCATGAAACGTCGAGAGTTCTTGAAAGTCTCTCTGGCAGGTACCGGCTTGGTGCTTGCCGTGAGCGCGGGGGCCTTCCCTGTTGACGCATCGTCGGAGGTCAAAGAGAAGGTCGTTACCTCGGGGATTACATGGATTCCGAACGTTTGGATCAGAATGACGCCCGACAACGTGGTAACGTTTCTGATGAACAAATCCGAAATGGGACAGGGCACCTGGACCTCCCTGGCCATGGCGGCGGCCGATGAGCTGGATGCCGATTGGAAGGATGTGCGGGTTGAGGCCTCTCCCGTAACCGACGCGTACAAAGATCCTCTCTTCGGCATGCAAATCACTGGTGGCAGCACCGGCGTACGGCACATGTACGACCCGATGCGCAATGCAGGAGCCGTGGGCCGGGAGATGCTGATAAAAACAGCGGCACGGGAATGGAAAGTTCCCGCAGGCGAGTGCTGGACCGACAAGGGGAAGGTTGTTCACGAGAAGACCGGCAAGAGCATGACCTACGGTGAGCTATGCGTGAAAGCGGCCCAAATTCCCGTTCCTCAGAAAGTTCAGCTCAAGCGGCGGGAGAATTTCCGCTTCATAGGAACTTCAGTGCCCCGACTGGACACGCCGGGGAAAGTGAACGGAATGGGGGTGTTTGGCCTGGACGTTTTCGTCCCGGGGATGCTCTACTCCGCGCTGGCACGACCTTCTGTTTTCGGAGCCAAGCTCGCCTCGGTGGAGAAAGACGCTGCGGAGAAGACGCCGGGAGTCAGGCAGGTGGTGATCATTCCGGATGGGGTTGCGGTCGTTGCCGACACCATCGAAGCAGCATGGAAAGGACGCTCTGCTCTCAAAGTAACGTGGCAGGGAGGAGACTTACCGAATCTTGACGACGCTGCCGTTGAGCGGATGCTTGCGGAGCACATGAAGAAGAAAGGACTCGTTGCCAAGAATGTGGGGAACGCGGAAGAAGCTTTGAAGAAGGCCTCCCGTCGAATGGAGGCGATGTACTCGCTTCCGTACATAGCCCATGCTCAGATGGAACCGCAGAATTGCACCGCGGACGTGCGCAAAGAGACGTGCGAGATCTGGTGCCCCACACAGTTCCAGACGGCCGTTCTCGGCGTTGCCATGAAGGAGACCGGTCTTCCCGCGGACAAAGTAAACATACATACCACCCAGCTCGGCGGCGGATTCGGCGGTCGCGCGGAGGTCAAGGTGGTGACGGAGGCCGTAAGAATCTCCAAGGCGGTGGGAAAACCGGTAAAGCATATCTGGTCACGCCCGGAAGATTTCAAAAACGATTTCTATCGCCCCGGCAGCCTGCATCGGATGGAGGCAGGCCTGGACGGAAACGGTCAACTGATGGTCTGGCGGCATAAAGTAGTGGTTTCGCCCATTATGGAGCGGGTCCTGCCCGCGTTGGTGAAAGACGGCATCGATCCCACCACCATAGAGGGCATAGTCGATATGGAGTACTCACTGGCCAATCAACATACCGAGTACGTGCGACTCGACTCTCCCATCCCCGTAGGCTTCTGGAGATCCGTGGGCAATTCCGGCAATACCTTTGCCGTGGAATCATTTATAGATGAAGTAGCCCACGCAACGGGAAAAGACCCCCTGGCCTTTCGCCTCGGGATGCTGAAGGATCATCCCCGGGCTGCACGATTGCTGAAAAAGGTAGCGGAAGCCGGAGGTTGGGGGACTCCTCTGCCGAAAGGTTGCGGCCGGGGCATTGCGCAACGGTTCTGCTTCGGCAGCTACACTGCCCAACTGGCAGAAGTCTCTGTTGACAAAGAAACCGGAGTCATCACGGTTCGTAAGATGGTGGCAGCCTTTGACTGCGGCCAAGTGGTGAACCCCGACAGCGTTGTGGCCCAAATTGAAGGCGCCACGGTTATGGGTCTGTCCACTGCTCTTAAGGAAAAGATCACTTTCGCCAAAGGGGGCGTGGCCACGTCCAATTTCAGCGATTACGAGATTCTGACCATGTCCGAAGTGCCGGAGATTGAAGTACACATCATCACCAACAATGATAAGATGGGCGGTGTTGGGGAGCCGGGGCTGCCTCCGGTAATTCCTGCAGTGGCCAATGCGGTGTTTGCCGCCGCAGGCATCAGATTGAGAAGTCTTCCTATGTCTCCCGATGTGGTAAGAAAAGCTCTGGCGCAGGCGGCGAGCAAGGCGTAACGTGCCGCTCCCCGAAATGGGCGGCTCTCTTCGAGTTGAAGGCCAATGAGCTTCGATCGAGTTTTCGCGAAAGATCTGTTTGGTCCCTGCCGTCGGAGCTCCGGCTACCGGCGGCTTGCGGCCGACCCGGTAGTGCAGCGCAGAGGGCGGACCGAAGAGCTTCCGAATAACCGGAGAGGTTTCGCTTCTTCTTCCCTCAACTTTCAAAGCGTCCCACCATAGCAGGGAACGTTCTTAACGAATTCGTCTCGTGGGGGAGCTGAAGCCCGAATCAGCTCACCGGCCGGTTGACGCTGACTGCCGCCGATTCATCGACGGCACACTATGTGAGCAGCCCCCCCTCAAATCAGGCGAAGATGACCGCAACCACGGAAAGTTGATGGAGAAATAAATATCGGTTGAGCTCACCGATTCGGCCGCCCAAGCAGTAAGCTATTCAAACATGAGGGTTCGGACCCGCTGGAAAAGAATTCGGGTACCGGTCTGTTTCTGCTTGAAACTCAACGAGTTGGCGTATATAATGCGTGCGTCAATCCTTCCGAGGAGATATTCCCATGGCCAAACTGGTAGATCAGGTAACTCCGCCCGAGATGTTGGAAATAATCAGGGACGGTGCACTGAAAAACGAAGTCATCAAGAAATTCAGGACTTCCGAACAGGAATTGGCCATGATGCTTCTTCCTTTGTACCGCAGCGGAACCCTGTCGAAAGAAGAGTTTAACGACTTCTTCAAAGGGGTTGCTTTGCGTAAACCCGAGGAGCCCAGCGCGGAAAAGAAGGAGGAGGAGGATGAACCTCCTTCGGCAATTTTCAAGGCCCTCACCGACGTACACGATCGAAAAGTGGTGGAAGCGGCCATCAAAACGGCTGAGGAAACGGAAGCAAAGGAGGCTGTAGCGAAAGTGCCTCCACGAAAGGAAGAATCTCCCAAGGAGCGTCCTAAGAAGGAGCCCGCTGCAAGAGAGGTTGAGGAAAAGAAGCCTGCACCGAAGACGGAACCGGAACCGACTCAGAAAGCTCCTGCTCCCGATACCACTGCGGCTGCTCCCCCTCCCGCACCTGCTCCCGTAACGGATGTTGTTGGTGAGCCGATATCTGAAGAGGTGGTTGCAGGCGAAGAAGGTCTCGTCGAAGAAGAGCTCCTGGAAGAATCGGAGATCTTTGAAGACCTGGACGCTATAGCGGAACCGGAAATCGAAGTTGAATCGATCGAACCGGCAGAGGAAGCGAAAGTGCCGGACGAACCGATCGAGCACGGGGCTCCTGAGCCTGAAATCGTACCCGCGCCTGCTCCGGAGCCCGTCGCTGATGCACAGGAAGTAGTACCGGAAACTCCTGCCGAGGCGACCGCCTCTCCGGAGCCACCCTCGCCGTTGGCGCCCGAGCCCATTTCTGCTCCCGCACCCGAGCCTCCGGTCGCGGCGGCAGTACCGCCTCCCCCTCCGCCCCCGGCCCCGGCCGCTGCTCCGGCAATCACGACGGAACCGCTCCTCAAGGCGCAAGGGGGTACGACCATCGATTCTGCGGGAATGACTTCATTCCTCGAAATGATTTTCGCCAAGCTCAGTGCCATCGAAAATCGTTTGGCCCAGATTGAGAAGAAATTGGGCGGATCTTAATCTCCCCGTGGTCGCACTACGTGATGGGCAACATGCAGTCCGGGCAGGATGGGTGACCTAGGCCGCAGGGCCTGCTCCCCGAATGCCCCCGCATTGTTCACGCTTGAGGCATACAATCGCTCCATCGCCTCGTCGGAGAAGACCGGCCGGCGTCTGAACCGATCTTGGGCATTGGCGTTCGCTGCAGAACGGACACCCCGAGACAACATCCCCTTTCCCCCTCATGACCGTTTGCTCGAACGCGCATCGGCATGAGTATTCCATTTCATGACTCCAGTCGCGTATTTCACCCCTGGCGGCGCTTCCGAGGCGTCTGTTAATGATCGAACCCTTCGGACCCCGATCCGCGCTCGGAGTGACGACTTGAGAGCATTCGGGGTCATCCTGAAAGCGATTGCCTTCCGGAACCGTATTGCCGAAAAAGAGGCATTATCCCCGCGAAGTACACAACCTCCTCCAGGAACGGCATTCTCCGAGATGGTGTGGCATCGTACAGTGAAACGACGCCGCAACCGGGCGATTTCCTCGGAAGCGGTTATGAAAGGACTTCGTTACGAATGGACCTCATTTCCCCGTAGACAGTCCGGGAAGTTTCCTCTATGTTCAGGGCAAGAACATGCAGAAAGGAGCAAACTTTGAAATTTGCGAGCCTGATGAAAATCTCTGTGGGCCTTGTTGCCTGCCTCATTGCACTCCCTTTGATTGATACCCCCGGCCACGCTGAGGATCTTAAGATTGCTAAGGTGAGCTATCAGACCATCTTCAAGAACTCAGCCAGGGTCAAGGCCGAGCTCGAAGCGCTCAAGACAGTCAGAGAAGAGGGCTCTCCCAAGATTGCCTCCCTCTCTGCGGAGGTCAAGGCGGTTGACGAACAGTTGAAGAAAGCCGGCCTCAAAGCGGAAGAGAAGAAGAAGCTTGAGACGGACCGTCAAAACAAACTCCAGGAACTGCAGTCGGAACAGCAGTCCGTGAGGGTGCGAATTGCCTTTAAACAGCGCTCCTTTCAGAACATACTGACCAAGCAGATTGAAGAAGTGCTTGCAAAGATCGCTAAAGAGAAAAACCTGCAAGCGGTCTTTGTCCAGGAGTCCCTCGCTTATTCCGGTGCCGGTGTGCTCGACCTCACCGACAGAGTCACCAAGGACTTGGACGCCATGCCTGCCATCGAGAAGGAAAAACCCTAGCAGGTAAGGGCGACCGAAGTTGAAGGACTCGGATTTGAGGGCGAGACCCGATCTCTCCGGATTGTTTCCCGGACCCAATGGGGAGGCCTGGAATTGCGATAAGCCTCCCCTCCAGAGCGAACGGGCCACTGCTGAAAACGAAATCGAGCATCGAACCAAGGGGGGCCTCGGAGGTCCGGAGGGAAACTGTTGCCTGTCGGCCTCCTTGATGCGCCCTTCCATTTTGACCCTGCACACCCACTCGCTATAAAGAGTATCGGAATAAGCTGTTGGAGCCGGCATGGGCGGACAATTTGACATGGCTGTGGTCGGCGGAGGTCCGGGAGGCTACGTGGCGGCTCTTCGGGGTCGCCAATTGGGCTTGACCGTGGCCCTCGTGGAAAAAGAGCGAGTGGGAGGCGTCTGCCTCAACCGGGGATGCATACCGACCAAGACGCTCTTCGCGGACGTTGAGGGCCTCCTCTGGTGCCGTCGCGCGGCCCGTGACGGAATCATAGACCGTGAGCCCCTGCACGATTTCTCTCGCATGATGTCCCGTAAGACGAAGGTTGTTGAGAGTCTCGTCTCCAATCTTGAAAAACTCATCGAGAGCTCCGGCATCAAACTATTCCGCGGGTGCGGGCGGATTCCCGAACCCGGGATCGTTCTCAGCGACACCGGCGATACGATCCACGCAAAGAGTCTGGTGATCGCCACGGGCTCCCGATCGCGGATTCCCCCCATACCGGGAGCCGATCTTCCGGGAGTCGTGACCACTAGGCAGATCTTGAGCATCGAAACGGTCCCCAAGCAACTGATTATCATCGGCGGCGGGGTCATCGGCCAGGAGTTTGCCGGTATCTTTTCCGCACTGGGGGTCAAGGTAACCATTCTGGAAGCCCTCGACCGAATTCTCAACGAGGCGGACGCGGAAATTGCCCGCAGATATGCCGGTCTCATCCAAGGACGGGGAATTACCACCGAAACAGGGGCGTTTGTGCGGGTCATCGAAAGAACAGATCGTGGATTGCGTGTCGTGTACGAAAAGAGAGGAAAAGAGAAAATCGCCGAATCGGATCTCGTCTTATTAGCAACCGGCAGAGCCCCCTTTCTCCAGGGTCTGCTCGGAGACGGATTGGATCTGCTGATGCGGAACGGCGCTCTTGATGTGGACGATCACCTCCGTACATCCGTGGAAGGCATCTATGCCATTGGGGATGTGATCGGTCGCAAGATGTTGGCCCATGTGGCTTCGTATCACGGCGAGCTTGTCGCGGAGAATCTGGCGGGAGACGACAAAGCCGTCGATGAGATGGCGGTACCCGGCTGCGTCTTCACGTCCCCCCAAATTGCGTGGGTGGGGCTGACGGAAGAAGAGGCATCTCGGCTCGGACGTCCTTTCCGTACGAGCGTCCTGTCACTTTCGGCAAGCGGGAAAGCGCTGGCCATGGGTGAGCCCCGGGGACTCTTCAAATTGATCGAAGATAGCGAAACCGGTAATCTTGTGGGAGCCCACCTCATTGGGCCGCAGGTATCGGAATTGATCGGCGAGCTCACCCTTGCCGTGGCCAAAAGTCTCTCCGTGAAAGACATAGCGCACACCATACATGCCCACCCCACTCTGGCCGAAACTATGAAGGAAACGGCTCTGGGATTTTTCGACGGCCCGATTCACGCTGCGGCACGGGTGAAGAGCGTACCGGGAACAACAGAGGGATGACGAGTACGGTGCGTGCGACGGGACGCTCGCTCACAAAGAGAAAGGGCAGCGAAAGTGCTTGCTCGGATACTGACTCGAAATTATTCAACGGCCGGAGGAATGAAGCCCCGTGACCGAATTTAGGCTCCTCGACACCGGCTGGATCTCCGCAGCAGCCAATATGGCTCTGGACAGCATCATTCTGGAAGAGGTGGCGGCCGGCGCATCGCCACCCACTGTGCGTTTCCTGCAGTTCAAGCCGGCAGCCGCTCTGGTGGGCTACCACCAGGACGTGGATCTGGAGATCCGCAAGGAGTACTGCGCGGCCAACGGCATTGACGTGAACCGGAGACTTACCGGCGGCGGGAGCATACTCTTTCAGGAATCGGCCCTGGGATGGGAGGTGTTCGGGGTTCCCGGAGCTCCACCGTTCATCGGCCCGTATGAGTCGATTCTCCATCGGATATGTGCAATCGCAGCATCGGCAATTTCCCGGCTCGGTCCCGAGGCCTGCTTCAGACCCCGCAACGACATAGAGGTGGACGGCAGAAAAATCTCCGGAACAGGAGGTACCACCATATCCGGTGGCTTCATGTTCCAGGGGACGCTGCTCGTGGAAAACGAGGTGGAGCTTTTTCTCAAAGCCCTCAGAGTACCGGTTGAAAAGCTGAAGAAAAGAGAGATCGAGTCGCTCATGGAGCGGGTCTGCTTTCTGTCGGACCTGATCCGGCCAATTCCTCCGTTGGAACTGATCAAGGAAACGCTGGCATCGGAATTTGCCCGGCAATTGGGAATCCGTCCGGTGCCCGGGGGACTCACCGATCGGGAAAAATCCCGGCTACAGAAAGAGCTGCCCTATTTCAGCTCCGACAAATGGATCGCCGGTCGTTCCAGACCCGCAGGCGAAGGTGAGCCCGTGCGCTCCATCACCCAAACCGAGGCGGGGACGTTGAGGGTCCATCTCTGGTCCTCCGCCGGAGGTAAAAGGGTACGTCAGGCGTTGATTGCCGGAGATTTCTTCGCCATCCCCGGCCGCCTCATTCATGATCTTGAGGCCGCATTAGTCGGGGTGAGAATGGACAAGGACTCGCTGAGACAAGCCGTCGAAGATTTCTTCAGGGCCGGAGACGGCCAAGTTCTCGGCATTGAGCCCGCCAAACTAGGGGAAGCGGTTGCAGCGGCAGCGGAACGGCTCCTCCTGGTAGGAAGCGGATTCACCACGGCAGAGGCCAACGAGCTCTTCTTCCTGAACCTCAGCCCTCGACAATTGCACCGCCACACGCCGCGATGGCTCCTTCTGCCCTATTGCTCAAAAGACGTGGATTGTGCATTCCGCAAAGTTCCCGGATGCGACGAGTGCGGAACGTGCGAGATCGGCGACTGCTTCGAAATGGCCAGGGCGTTTCACCTGAAGCCGATCACCGTCCAAAGCTTCGAGCATCTCATGGAAGTGCTCCGGGGGCCGTGCTCCTCCGCTGAGGGGATGTACGTGGGCTCATGCTGTGAAGCTTTCTACGCCAAGCATCAGCAGGAAATGGAGGGAGCCGATGCGCGAGGAGTCCTCGTGAACCTCGATTCCACCACCTGCTACGATTTGGGCAAGTACGGCAGCGCATACAAGGGAGACTTTGAAAACAAGACCTTCCTCAACCTGTCGCTGATTCAAAAGACTCTCAGGCGTCTCAATGGCCGTAACGTTTCCCTGTGACATTCTGGTAGTCGGCGCGGGCCCCGCGGGATCGCGTGCCGCTGCAGCGGCTGTGCGAGAAGGTGCCCGCGTGGTCCTGATAGAGGCCAAGACCAGGATCGGCGAGCAACCTCATTGCGGTGAGTTCGTCCCTGCCAGGCTCTTCACCGAGCTCGGTCTGGACGACACCTCGATCATTCAACGTGTCGATTCCATGGAGACACTAGTTCTCACGAGACCCGAGGACGAGGTTGAAGGCTCCTTTGGGGCGGCGGTGCTCCAGCGAGAGACACCCTCGCCCGGATTTCTCATCGACCGGCCTCGTTTCGACCGGGATCTGGCAAGACAAGCCGCATCACTCGGGGCCACAGTGCTCTGCTCCACCCGCTTGATCCGCACAGAAGGCCACGAGTGGCTCGCCGTTTCAGGGCGTGAGGAGCTCTCCTTCCGGCCGCAGGTAGTTGTCGCGGCGGACGGAGCGCTTTCCCGAGTCGCCAAGTGCGTCGGCTTGGACGCTCCCGAGCTTCTCACGGGGGCTCAATGCGAAGTGCCGCTGGCCGGGCCGTTACGCAAGACGATCGTCTTTCTCCATCCGAGCTTTGTGGGTGGATATGGCTGGCTGTTTCCCAAAGGGGTAGCGGCCAACGCGGGATTGGGCATATCTCCCGGCTCTGGGAATTCCCCTGCAAGTCTCCTCGACGAGTTTCTGGCGTTTCTCGTATCTCAAGGACTCATCCGGCCCGGCATTCTCTCCCGTACCGGCGGGGTCATCCCTGTGTCGGGATTGCGGAAATCCCTTGTCAACGATAACGTGATCTTCTGCGGTGACGCAGCGGGCCTGACACACCCCATAACGGGTGCGGGCATTCCCCAGGCTATTTTTTCGGGTGACGCTGCGGGCATTGCAGCAGCCAATGCCGCTGAATCGGGAGACTATCGGCACCTCGCCGATTATGTAACCCAAATGACCGGGACATACGGCGGAGTCATGAGGCACGCGCGGTCCAAACGGGTTTTCATGAGAGAAGGATGGAATCAAGGAGACTTCTCGGCCCTCTGCCAGGAGACGTGGATCGGGTTTCGCGGGTACAACAAACGGATCAGGGAGAAGCAGGGCGGATTGAATCAGAGGACGGCCAGGTGAGCCCCTCATGGCAATAACGGAACCGGTGGACATGAACGGAGAGAAGCTCGGCACGGAACAGCTCGCTCTTGACGGCCCGAAACTGTTGACGGCAAGGCTTCCACAGGATGACGCAACAGAAGACGCTTACCACGGAGCGAGCGACCTCGCGGCACTCCTCGATCAAGCGTGGGAAGTCTCCCGTACCAGACATGGAAACCTGCTCACCGTCCACGTGCCGGGGATGTTCGTGGTGAACGGCCGGAGGGGCCGCTATCGGGCGATCTCCATAACCGGTTCGCGATGCGATCTCGATTGCGAGCACTGCAAGGGCTCACTGCTGAAGACCATGCCCCACGCGACGAAACCGGAGGAGCTGGTGAGCTATGGCATGCAGGCCGCGGCCAGGGGAGATTTTGGCATCCTGGTTACCGGCGGATGCGACGCCGAAGGGAAACTACCGTGGGGCGACTTCATTTCGGCAATCCGCACCTTGAAATCGCAGACGGACCTGACCGTCACCGTACATGCCGGGCAGGTGGACTGGTCCGAGGCGTCGGCCCTGAAGGAGGCCGGCGTGGATCAGGCCCTGGTGGACGTAATCGGGGACGATGCCACCGCACGTGACATTTATCATCTACGCGAAGGAACCGCGGTCATACGCCGCACCCTGGATTCGCTGGCCCGTGCGGGCCTGGAGATTGTGCCCCACATCCTTGCGGGCCTGCACTTCGGCCGCCTCAAAGGCGAAGACTCGGCGCTGGAGATGCTGGCAGGCTATCCCTTGAAGAAGTACGTCGTGGTGGTCATAATGCCCTTTCGGGGGACCCCCATGGCCGACATATCTCCGCCGAGCCCCGAAGAGACCGCGCGCTTTCTGGTGCGTGCGAGGTTACGGTTTCCCGAGCTGCAGGGCGGACTTGGGTGCGCAAGGCCGCGGGGCCGCTATCGGCGGGATCTCGATCTCCTGGCAGTACGGGCGGGGATCAATTCTCTGGCATTGCCGTCGGATCGGGCGTTGGATGAGGCACAGCGACGAGGCCTTCTGGTCGTGTACCGTGAGACCTGTTGCTCGCTCGGGTAGTCTCTCTCAAAGATCCTGATGAAAAAGAAGGAATGATTGATGCAAATCGTTAAGGCGGACTCCATAGGATATACTCAAGAAGAAAGCCCCGATCATGTCAGACTGTCGTTGGCCGCGGCCATGACGCTGGGATTCGTGAAAGGTTGGTTCTATCGCAACGCACGACTGGGGTGTATCAACCTCCTTCTGACCTATGCGGAGGGATGCAAGGCGAACTGCTCTTTCTGCGGCCTTGCCGGAGAAAAGAACAGGCCGTCGGCCGACCGAAAATTCATTCGAGTCCCGTGGAAGACCTTCCCCACGGACCAGGTAATAGACGGGATCAAGAGTGCGCCGGCTTATGTGACGCGAGTCTGTATATCAATGATCACCCATCCGCGGTGCCGGGAGGATGTGCTGCGGCTCTCTCGCCGGATCTCTCTCGAGACGGGCAAATCGGTCTCCCTTCTGATCTCCCCTTCGGTCATGCATCGAGACGACCTGAAAGCCATGAAGGACTCAGGAGCCGACCGCATCGGCGTGGCCATCGACGGCGCAACGAAAACCATTTTCGACCGACTGCGTGGGAAGGCGGTGGGCGGTCCCCACAATTGGGATCGCTACTGGAAGGTGTTCGAAGCGAGCCTCGACGTGTTCGGTGAAGGCATGTCGGGGGTGCACCTCATTTGTGGGCTCGGGGAGACCGAACGGGAACTGGTAGCGGCAATGTCCAGGGCTCGCGACATGGGAGGGTGCACCCACCTCTTTTCGTTCTTCCCCGAGAAGGGCTCTGCCATGGAGAGCCACCTTCCTCCGGCCATGGGGACGTATAGGCGGATCCAACTGGCCAGGTGGCTGATAGACAATGACAGGGTTCCCATGGACCGACTGGAATTCGATACGGAAGGCCACATCCGCGGTTTCGGGGTTCCTGACAGCCTGCTCGAGACCGTCATCGGGAGCGGGGAGCCATTCAGGACGTCAGGCTGTCCCGGACCCGACGGGCAGGTTGCGTGCAATCGTCCGTACGGAAACGAAAAGCCCGGCCCCGGAATACGCAACTTCCCCTTCCCTCCGGACGAGGACGACCTTCGCGGAATCGCCGAAGAGCTCAACTGCTATAGCGGAGCGCTTTGAAAGTTGTGGGAAACAAAGGGAGCCTTGGGGCCATCGGGAAGCCTACGAATCGCCTCCTGCGCTCCTGTAGTCGCCGCCGCGAAAACGGACAAACGACCGCTCGATTCCGGACAACTCCTCACGTTGGTTATTAGGTTTTTCGCTTCCAAGATCGTGGTCGGTTCTTGTTAGCTTCGAGCCCGGTTTCAAAGCGATCTCCTGTCCGCATTTGGCTCATTCAGGATTCCCGTTGTCATTGTCCAGAATGGTGCCTTCTTCAAGCTGTGACCACGTCTCCTTGTTTTTCTCTTCTGCCTTCTGCCTGAATTCTTCAATCTTGGCGTCTGCTACAGGAATCATGACTCTGACAACGTATTCAACCAGTACTTGGGTCTTTCTGTAGCGATATTCCGGAAAAACCCAGTAGTGTTTTTTTCGAAAGTCCTCCCACATCCCATATGGTGAGTAATCTTCATGAAGAATCGGTAAGATAGGCACCGCTAAGTAAGGAATAACAGCCTGCAGCTCTTGTGGAATGCACCTCGGCTAGGTGAGATCGGCAACGATGTATCTCGACAAGTGTGCCAAGGTCCTGACGGTTTCTGTGAAGTCCCGGTTCACTGGCTTCTCGAAGTCGAAGAGCACTGGTGTGTAGCCAGCGAGTCGAAGCCTTTCTCGAATCGCTCTTAGGACATCGATTCTTTCTTCTGTAAACCTCCCGAGAATGAGCACCACCTTCCTGGCCACGGCATCAATCATGTCGCGCAGGTTCTTGTTGTCGATCAGCAGGTGAATGAACTGAGCCACCAGCAAGTTATCCACAGTGATCTCGGGTTGACCGTCCTCGGTTATTATCAGATCCTTCTGAACCGCTTTGGTCAGACCTACGTCCCACACCGAGATGCCATAGACATGAGCGTCGGTGAGATCAGCACCTCTGAGTTTGGTTCCCAGCAGCGAAGCACCACGTAAGTCGGCACCCTGCAGCCTGGCACTTGTCATGCAAGCCCTATTGAGTCTGGCCTCGTTCAAGACCGCTGCATTGAGGTTCGCCCACCTGAGATTGGCATCACTAAGATCGACTTTACTCAGGTTGGAACCGCAAAAGGTCGCTCGTGAAAATGAAGCATTTCTGAGGCTTGCGCCAGCGAGGTTCGAACCACTAAGGTCGCAGCCGGCTCCGCTCACCCAACGAAGGTCAGCTTGCTCAAGTGCCGTCATGCTCAGGTTGGCACCACTCAAATTCAGTCCTCGCAGATCCCGAATCCCGAGATTTGTCCTTCTCAGGTCAGCATCTCTCAAGATGGCTCCCTGCAGATAGGCCTCGTTCAGATTTGCTTCAATCAAGTTACATCGCGCTAGATTGGCGTGGCCAAGATTTGCCTCACTCAGGTTTGTCCGGTACAGATTCGCCCCAGTCAGAATTGTCGCGTTCAGATTGGTATGGCTCAGGTCGACCTCTCTCAGGTTTGCTCCGCTTAGGTTTACTCCGGGGAGTCTGGCATCTCTGAGATTGGCCCCTCTAAGATCGGCCTCGCTGAGATCGGCCTCGCTGAGATCAGCCTCGCTGAGATCAGCTTTGAAGAGATCGGCACGAGAAAGCTTGGCTCCCCGCAAATCAGCACCGCTGAGATCGGCGCCCCTCAAATCAACGCGCTGATCCTCATGCTCACGCCGCCACGCGTTCCAGGCTTTGACCCCTTGCCGCAAGATTTTCAGTTGCTCTTCGTCGGCCATTGCGCCCGCCCCCGATATGATGCGTCCGTTCAATCGTTGGTTGACAACGTGAGCGTGATACCACAGAGCGCTCTCAGATGGGTCAATATGTCGAGTGAGCGCGCACGAGGTACGCGCTCACTGATCGATCCTTTAGTGGAAGGGTCTAATGCCCTACCTCACCGTGCACCTGCGTCAGCATCGTGACGGCGCGCGCTGCAACAACAGGCACGACAGCGTTTCCCGGGCAGCGAAATCGACCATCCTCACAGATACGTTCGGATCACTCCAATTTTTCGGGAAGCCCATTGACCATTCCCCGAAATCCGCAGTGAGGAAATAGCCGAGATCGGCCGTAAGCGCCTCGCCTAAATACGCCGATATCCGCTGATAGACCAGCTTTCGCTTCCAATACATCTTGACACGTGCTGATTTCTTGAACCCGAATCGGAAGGCTTCGGCAGTCGTTACGGTAGGCCAGAGCGAATACTCTGTCACGGTATTGCGGAAGACCCATTTCGGCCGCGGAAAACACGTCCCACACAACATCATACCCGATCTCGGCCAAGTCTTTGAAAACGTGACCGATGCCCGCGGGCATTCTTTTCAGGTTTCCGGGACGATGAACGACGGCGCTATTTCGGACAAAC
This sequence comes from Desulfomonilaceae bacterium, assembly GCA_041741735.1. GTDB lineage: Bacteria > Desulfobacterota > Desulfomonilia > Desulfomonilales > Desulfomonilaceae > JBGSJS01. Next base: position 40,503 of record JBGSJS010000040.1, read on the forward strand.
CTTAAAGCAATACTCTAATCTGAGATTATTCCGGGTCAAGAGCTGATACCATTTCGCGGTTCAAAAGGTGAGAGGGACGGCAAGTCTCTTCCGCTGCGAACGGCCCGACCTCACTTCGCTTCAGAGACATGCCGTCCCTCTCGTGAAGTCATATTTCTAATTGCGAAATGGTATGATTGCCGCTGTCAGAGCCATTGTCGCTCGTCGCTGCTCGCCTGCGCTCCCACGTAAGCCTGTTCATGAGTCCCACCAGCTCGGTTCCAGGAGCCGCTGTGAGGAAAATTTGCGAAGTGTGTTCCTGTCCTATCGTTCCCGGAGAGCCTCGCTCCCGTGCTGCATGAGCGGGGTCAAGAAGTACTCGATGACCCGGCGTTTTCCCGTCTTGATCTCTACCGTGACCGCCATACCCGCGGAAAGGTTCACCACCTTGCTCTCCACCGGAACCGTTGTCCGTTCCAGCTTCACCCTTGAGGAATAGATCAAGCCCCGTTTCTCGTCCTGGATCGCATCACAGGAGACGCTCTTCACTTCGCCCGGTATGGTCCCGTACTTGGTATAGGGGAAGGTCTCGATCTTTATTTCCGCTACCTGCCCGGCATCCACGAAACCGATGTCCTTGTTCTCGACAAAGGCTTCCACCTCAATAGGGTCGTCCTTGGGGACGATCACCATTAGGGGCTGAGCCGGAGTCACCACGCCGCCCACGGTATGAACGGCAAGTTGTTGCACCGTACCTCCCACAGGAGCCGTAAGCCTCATGAGCCGACGTCGCTGTTCCGCCTTGATCAGCTCCTGGGTATTGGCGATTACCTTCTGGTCGGCCTCTCGTTGACTGTCGAGGGTGACTCGGCGTGTCTCTCCGACCAGCGAGGCTTTCTGCTTCACCGCTTCGATGTAAGCCGACTTAACTGCTTGATACTGCAGGGTCTGTGCGGCGAGATCGGCCTCCTGCTCGATGCGCACCTTTTCCCGTTCCAGATAGTCCTGTTTGGAGACCACATCCTCCTCATGGAGCTTCTTGAAGACTTCGGCTCTGTCCTGAGCAATGGGAACGGTCTTTTCCAGCTTGCCCACCACTTCCGCTGTG
>JBGSJS010000041.1:0-26685 GCA_041741735.1 Desulfomonilaceae bacterium
CACCTCCTGTTGCTCTCCACCCCGCCTCACGGCGACGCAGTTACAGTCGGTTACAGGTTGTAGCGTAGACCTGGAGAGGACTTTCACCTCTCTGATTCAGTACGCTCGCAGGCGCACTAGCCGTAGGTTTCAACCTACGGACAACGGCCGCCAAGTACGGTTCACCGCTTGCACCCAATTGCAGCCTCCATACCGTGCCGGTCCCTCAATCCGGTCCAAGCGGAGAAATCTTCTTGAATACGTTCCTTTCAGAGCTTTCCCAATATTGCGCCGAGAATATCCTGCGGGAGAAGTGGCTTATGGCGCCCTCTCTCCGGATCGGGCACCAGTGGGTGGATTCTCTGACCCGGAGCGGCTCTCCCGTTCTCAATCTCCGCATCAAGACTCTCAAAGGTACTGCCCTGGACATTGCGGGGCCTGAAATGACCCGCAGAGAGGTCTCCCTCATTTCGGACCTCGGCGGAACGATCTTTGTGGACCGCATCCTCCATCGACTGAGGAACAACCCAGCCGGGTATTTTGCGTCCCTTCCGCCCGGCCCTGCTCTTTCCGAGAGTATGTTCTCGGCCGTCAAGGCATTGTGCATGGCAGGCCTGGGAGTCGATCGACTGCACGAACAGTGCTTCGAGGTCGCGGCCAAAGGCGCGGATCTGGCCTTTGTGCTGGGAGAGTTCCTCCGAGAGCTGGAGGAAAAGAATCTCGTCGATTACGCGGATGTCCTCGCCATTGCCGTAGAAGAGCTCGAGAAGAACAAAGGAGCACTTCCCGGAGATCCGCTCGTCCTCTTGCCGACCGACCTGGAGCTCTCCCGTCTGGAGCGGGACCTCCGTGCCGCTATTTCCCTGCGAAATCGACGCGACCTGAACGTAGACGACCCCACGCCGTGCACGGTCCGGGACTGCCATACCGACGCCTCGTTGTTACGATGGGTTACCGCGCCTGCAGAAGCGCCCAGTGCCTTCAAGGACGGTACCGCGGAAATATTCCAGGCCGTGGGCGAAGCCAACGAGGTGCGAGAAGTCCTGAGGCGGGTGATCGGGTCAGGTTGGCGCCTGGACGAAGTGGAGATCCTCCACGCCGACTCGGAGACCTATGTACCGCTGATCTTTGAGGCACTGGTACGATTCGTGGGCGATTCGGGCTTCGATGAATCAAGCGTGCCCGCGACCTTTGCCGAGGGGATTCCCACTCGATATTCCCGACCGGGCCGAGCCCTGGCCGCATGGGTCGACTGGATGCGAGACGGCTTTCCCCAAGTATCCCTCGTGAACATGCTTCAGGACGGGCTCCTCGAAATGCCCGACGACTCCGGAAAGATCCCTCACACCGCCCTGGCGAGAATCCTCCGTGGGGTGGTCGTCGGCCGAGGCAGAGACCGGTACATTCCCAAGCTATCGGGAATCGTCGTCGAAGCTGAAAACAAGGAGCAGCATCACGGGGACGGGCACGGAAGCTCGGAAGAACGGGCATTGCTCCATCTCGTCCAAAATCTCCTTGAGATCTCACCCGCAGCCGGATGCCCTCAGGTGGAGATTCTTTCTGCCGCGGAGACATTCCTGGAAAACGTTGCCCGAACAGCGAATCAACTGGACAACTATTCAGCGCAGGCGCTCATTGCCAGGATCAAGGAGACCGCACAGTGGCTTCAAGAAGGTGCCGATCCATCAAGCATCGATCTTTACGACTGGCTTGCCCATCTCCCCGGTGAAGTAAAGGTCGGCGGCAGCGGTCCGAGGCCCGGCCGCGTTCACGTGGCTCACCTCATGTCGGGCGGCCATTCGGGGCGGAAGCACACGTTCATCATGGGGCTGGACGACGGGAGATTCCCCGGCGCGGGGCTCAGCGACCCTCTTCTCCTGGACGGCGAACGGGGGGCGCTTTCGGAGGATTTGCCCAAGGCGGCGGTGCAGCACGGTCTCAAAATCCTCAAATTTGCCCGATTGGTAGCCCGGCTGCGGGGAACCGTCACCTTGAGCCTTTCCTGTCACAACCTGCCGGAAGACCGGGCCATGTTCCCGAGCCCTGTGGTCTTTTCCGCGTATCGCATTCTCTCGGACAACAGAGAGGGCGACCAATCGGACATGATGAGATGGCTCTCACAACCGGCTTCCTTCGCGCCCGACGATCCGGGTCGAAGTCTGGATGAGACCGAATGGTGGCTGGCAACCCTGTGCGGGCGGGATATCCCCAACGGCCAAAAGATCGTTGCGACGCACTTTCCCCATCTCGGTCGGGGGCTGATCGCAACCCGGGCGAGGCAAAGCCCGCTCTTCACCGTCCACGACGGTAAGATTCCGGGCTTCCCCTCCTCGCGCAGTCCTCTGTCTCCGACGGGACCGGTCATGTCCGCAAGCGGCCTGGAAACCATCGGTGCTTGTCCGCTTCGGTATTTCTATCGTTACGTGCTCCGCATCGAGCCGCCTGAAGATATCGTGGGCGATCCCGGGGTCTGGCTCGACCCGATGCTGTTCGGCACCCTGCTCCATGAGGTCTTCTATGTATTCATGAGCGGCCTCATTGCCGAAGGCCGCCTTCCCCTGTACGACCGTGACATGCCGAGGCTGGTCAAAATCCTGGACGATCACGTGCGACGATACGAGCATCGCCGGCCGCCGCCCAATCCAAGCGCGTTTCGCCGCCAATTGCTCCAGTTGAATCAAGCTGTAAGGATCTTCCTCCTGGAAGAGGAGATCCTCTGCCGTACCAGCCGGCCGATGTTTCTTGAAGCCTCCGTCGGCATGCCCCCGCAAGGGGAGCCCGGTCTCCTCGACACCCCGGAGCCGGTCGAGGTGCTCCTCCCCGGCGGCGGACGCATCCGAGCACGGGCGCGAATCGACCGCGTGGACTGTATCGATGACGGCCCGGAGCCCATCTTTTCCATCTGGGACTACAAGACCGGCAGCACGTTCAAGTACGAATCACCGGACCCGTTCCGACAGGGGCGCGTCATACAACACGCACTCTACATAATGGTGGCTGCCGCATTGTTGAAGCGGAAAATATCCCCATCGGCTCGCATCTCTCATTTCGGCTATTTCTTTCCGGGCGGTCGTAGCCGGGGAGTGCGCATTGTAAGACCTCCGCAGGAGATCGAGACCGCGGGCCGCATCATCGAGAATCTTTGTCGCACGGTCTCGGACGGCTCATTCCTGGCCACGAACAGTTTCAAGGACGACTGCAAATTCTGCGACTACACATCGGTCTGCGGCGATCCCGAGTCGGTCGCGGCCGCTGCCGGTCGGAAGCTTGCTCACGGGGAAAACCGGGAACTTCAACCATTAAGGGAGCTCAGGGACGTTGACGAATGACACTGCATTGATTCCTCCCGATGATCGTGACCGGAAGGTGATACTTCACGAGCTGAAGACCACCCTCCTCGTGGAAGCCGCGGCCGGTACGGGCAAAACCACGAGCATGATCGGTCGGATGGTGCGGCTCCTGGCAGCGGGCGAGTGCTCCATCGACACCCTTGCCGCTGTGACATTCACCCGCAAGGCCGCGGCTGAATTGAGAGCCCGCTTCCAGGTGGGATTGGAAAAGGCTTTTCGTGAAGCGAAACAGCCCGAGCGGGCACTCTTAGCCGCGGCATTATCCGGAGTGGAGCGCTGCTTCATCGGGACCATTCACTCCTTTTGCGGTCGCATGCTCAGGGAGAGACCCGTTGAAGCGGGAGTGGACGTTGACTTCCGGGAAATGGACGATGCCGAGGATAGCGCTCTACGAGCCACCGCCTGGAATGAGTATGTGCGGAGCCTCTACGACAACGACGATCCTCTACTCGGCGAGCTGGAAGAGCTGGGGGTAGAGATCGGTCAGTTAAGCGACGCGTTCACGAGCCTTGCGGAATATCCGGACGTTGACGAATGGCCCGTTCAGGAAGTCCCGGAGCCCGACACCACCGCGGCAATGGCAGCCCTCGGTCGGCTCGTCGCGCACATGGAAGACCTGGCACCCACCCTCCCCCAGGACCCCGGAAACGACCGTCTCATACCCCAGTACCGGTTGATTCCCCTCATGTACCGGCAGGTGCTTCGGCAGCGAAAAACCCATGAAATCATGGAGCTTCTCGATCGCTTCAAGAAGCCGGCCGTCGTCAAAAAGAACTGGCCCGGCGGGCCGGCTCAAGCGGACGAAGAGGCCGCACTATGGGACGAGCTCAGAACCGTCCACGCGGAGCCGCTCGTGCGGGCTTGGCGCGAGCACCGGTACGGCCCGTTGATGAGGGCCGTCCGACCGGCCGTTGGCGTGTACGATCGGTTGAGAGCAAGCGCGGGTAAGCTCAACTATCAGGATTTGCTGATGACCGCGGCCGCGCTCCTCAGGGATCGCGGGCCGGCGGTCCGAAGGTACTTTGCCAAGAGGTTCACCCATCTGCTGGTGGATGAATTCCAGGACACGGACCCCATCCAGGCCGAAGTCATCATGCTCTTGACCGCGGAAAACACCGAAGAGACCGATTGGCGATTGTGCAGGCCCAAGCCGGGCTCGCTCTTTGTGGTGGGCGATCCCAAACAGTCCATCTATCGGTTTCGGCGTGCCGACATCGTCACTTACAACCAGGTCAAGGAGATCGTCGTTGCCAACGGCGGACGGGTTGTGAGGCTCTCGGCCAACTTCCGGACAACCCGGCCGGTTGTGGAGTGGGTCAACGAGACGTTTGAGAACGAATTCACAAAATTTCCTCAGGACTGCTCGCCGGAGTACGTTGCCCTGGAAGCCGTCCGCGATGACGACGGGGCCTCGTCCCTCTCCGGGGTGGGGGTGCTCCGCATTCCCAAGGACCTGAAGAATAGCGACGAGGTGGGCACATACGACGCGAGTCTCATCGCGAGGACTATCCGAAACGCCATCGAGAACGGACTTACCCTCCCTCGAACCCAGGGAGAGACGGATGCCGGCATCGCCCCTGCAGCCACTCCGGGGGATTTCCTCATCGTCACTCCCAAGACAGCCAAGCTCGGTATGTACGGCGGAAAGCTCCAGGAGCTTGGAATTCCCCACCAGGTGACCGGAGGGAGCGCCCTCAATCGGGTCAAGGAGCTCTTCCTCCTCCACTCGTGCCTGAAAGCGGTGACCGAACCGGACAATCCAATGGCCCTTGTCGCCGCGCTGCGGGGGGAGCTTTTCGGTATCAGCGATCCCGCGCTTTTTGCATTCAAAGAGGCAGGCGGCCGATTCTCCTATCTCTCTACGATTCCGTCCGATCTCGACCCTGAGGTAGCCCCGTTCTTCGAGGACGCGTTCAATCGATTGCATGGGTACGCCCGACTTTTCGGCATCATGCCTCTGGTTCCTGCAGTGGAGAGGATCGTTGCGGACCTGGGTCTCAGCGTGAGCGCGGCCGCGGGTCCCGGCGGCGTCGTGCAGGCCGGAAGCCTCGCCAAAGCGTTGGAATTGCTGCGGCATGCAGAGGCCGACCTCAGGACTACCGCGGATCTGGTGACCTGTCTGGATCGGCTCGTCACCCAGGAGGAGAACCACGACTCCATCCCGGCTGTTCCGCCTCGGTCATCAGTGGTGCGGGTGATGAACCTGCACAAGGTCAAAGGACTTGAAGCGCCTGTGGTCTTCCTCGCCGATCCTTCGGGCAAATCCGCGCATCCCGTGAGCCTCTTCATCGATCGATCAGGCCCTACGGTGAGCGGCTACATGACCGTACAGGGGACGGCCCCGGGGTCGAGCGCCGCGGCGATACTTGCCCAGCCCGTGGGATGGGATGCCCTTGCACGGAAAGAGCAGGATTTTCAGGACGCGGAAGAGCTCAGACTCCTCTATGTAGCCGCCACCCGTGCGGGCTGCGGCATGACCGTGACGGAGAGAGCGAGCTACCAGAACCGCAACCCCTGGGCCTTTTTCGATCCTCGACTCAAGGGTAAACCGACGCTCAAAGACCCCGGCCCTCAACAGGCTGCGGCCCCGGAAGAGCTTACCGTTACCGAGCAGGATCGCGTGGACGCAGGTGAGATAATCCGACAGCGTTGGGATACCGCGGCACAGCCCACGTACGACGTGCAGGCGGTCAAGGCCGTCTCCGTCAAGCGCGGCAAGTTCACTTATTCCCAGGGGGAGCACGGCGTTGAGTGGGGCACGGTGATCCACCTCTTGTTGGAAGCTGCCATGCTCAACCCCGATACGGACCTCCACGCCCTAGCGGAAGCCGCTCTGGCCGATCAGGGTCTCGATGCTGAGCTGTTGACCGACGCATTGGAGATCGTGCAGTCAGTGACCCGGTCGGAGATATGGCGGCGAGCGCAGGCAGCGGAGCGCAGGCTCGTGGAAACGCCCTTCCAGCGGTTCATACCCGCCACGGACCCCGATGCGGTGGGGATCGTCATGCGGGGGGTGGTTGACCTCGCCTTCGAGGAGCCCGAGGGCTGGGTGATTGTCGATTACAAGAGCGACCGCGTGGCCGAGGGACGCCTGGACGAGCTGACGGAGCACTACACCCCCCAACTGGCCGGATACAAGGAGGCCTGGGAGGCCATCACCGGCGAGAAGGTCTGTGAAACCGGCCTCTATTTCACCCACCCGGGAAAGTATGTGGCGATTGCCGCCGAGAATCTTAGGTAACGGTTTTAACACCTGGAGGCACCTTGAAAACCTATATGGCGCTACTCCGGAAAGAAGAAGGCAGCGGTTACGGTGTGGATTTCCCCGATTTCCCCGGATGCATCACCGGCGGCGAGAGCATTGACGCGGCATACAAGCGAGCGCCCGAAGTACTGCGATTTCATATTAGAGGCATGCTCGAAGACGGCGAGGAAATCCCGGAGCCTACTTCTCTTGAGGAGATAGCGGCCGATCCGGACAATGAAGGCGCCGTGCCTTTTCCCGTTCAAATCCCGGAGGCTAAGACGAAACGTGTCAACATCACGGTCTCGGAGACAATCCTCAGAGACATTGACGCGTATGCTCGCAAGCACAACATGTCACGGTCCGCTTTCTTGACCAACGCAGCATTGCAGGCGATGAAGACTGCCTGAGTACGGCCTCTCATTCAAGTAGGACGGGATGGACAAAGTGAATCCCATCGCCGGCCGACTTCTTGACTCGACCGATGGGGTTCGAGGACTCACCCCATCCTTGCACGGGCTTGCCTCGCGATAACAAATGCACCGACCGGCTACAATCCTTCACCAATTTCAACCATCACAAAAAAATGTGCTCCCCCCTTGACAACGTCAGCAGAATGATAATCTGAAAGATGAGTTAACCAAAAAGGGAAATCGAGCACGGCTCGAATCATCTATTCACACCATTTCCGTAAAGGAGGAATGTGACTATGCGTAGCCTCATACCGTGGAGAAGAAGGGAAGTTGCGTCAAGTCCTGAAGCCTCGGTGGACTTGTTCCGCAGGGAAATGGACGACCTGTTCAACGATTTCTTTGGCGGCACCTGGTTGCCGGAGAGAGCGTGGACCCGACGGTTCGCACCCGCCTTCGACCTCTCCGAGACGGAGACCGAATTCGTGGTCAAGGCGGAGCTTCCCGGCGTCGATCCCAAGGATGTTGAAGTCAACCTTGTGGGCAACGTGCTGACCATCAAGGGTGAGAAGAAGGAAGAAAAAGAGGAGAAAGGCCAAAACTTGCATACCGTGGAGCGGTCCTTCGGCAGCTTTTCCCGGTCCTTCCGACTCCCCGCGGACGTTGTGGAAGACAAGGTGGAGGCTGTCTTCAAGGACGGCATGCTCAGTATGAAGCTCCCCAAGGCGGAGTCCGCCAAGAAGAAGAACATCAAGATCGACGTCAAACTCTGAGTCTGAGAGAGGGGCGAGGCCCTGCCCTCGCCTCTCTTTTGTACATTTCTCTGTCTCTTCGAACGTGCGTCCCATTTCGTGAGGGCGAATCTTGTATTCGCCCGTGGGTAGGTATCCGCTGACGAAGCGGGCGACCACTGTTGTGCCATCACGCATGTTGGACGAAAAGCCCCTTATCCCCCTTCGCTTCTCGGCACGGCGCGCTTCGACATCGAGCTAAGAGGCACGTCTTTCACCTTATTCCCAGGGAGAGCGATTCCTCAGGTGTCGAATCTCGAGAAAGTCTCCGGGAGCAGGCTTGAAATTGCTTAGTTCGTACAGTGCGACGTTGTCGGAGACGATTCTGGGGCCTGCAGCCACAGGGAAGCTCACTTCAATGTTCTTCAGACCGCCTACGTTGCCCGCATCGACAATGAAGGCAGCTCGGTCGATACTCCCGTTCCAGTAGGAGGCGGTCCCGTATAGGAAATAGGCATGGTCGAAGAAGTAAGGGGGCCTATAGGCGGTGCGAACCAGCGTTTCCGTATGCCCTTTGAAAGATACCTGCTTCACGAGCCAGCGACATTCCCTCAAATCCATTGGTAGTCGGCGTTCCTCCAGCGGATGCCGGTGGGATCGCGGAGTCCGAATATTGCTCCTCAAAGACGGGATCGTGCTCCAAAAGAGCGGGACCATGTCGGAGGTCGTGAACGTCAGCTTTCTGCCGTCCACCCAAGCTTTCAAAATCGGAAGACTCCGCACTTCTACGTGGTCAACATAGATGGGAAAGCCGAGTCGTTCTTCAACAAGGTCTCCATCATTGAAGAACCGGCACACGGTGTCGATCTCGCAGGTTGATTCGTAGAGACGAATGATAGTTTCTGCCGACACCAGTCGGATGGTCTCGTGCGGTGCCGCCGGGGAGACCACGCCTCCTACCACCAATGGGGGCACCTGTGCCCGGGCAAGATCTGAGACGAGCACCGCACTCGCTGCCACCAGACACAACACCAAACTGCTTATGGACCTCATCTTATTCCCATCATTAAGCGGTGTCGGCACACCGGAAGTTGGCTCCCCAACGCCGTAGGCTTTAGGGAGATCCAAAGTCTTCATGTCTTCACGGCCCTCGACCACATTCAGCCCCATGGGCCCGATCGGTCCAGAATGTTGACCTCAGAGCCCGCCTCGATAAGCACGTTCACAGATCGCGAAGAATAGATGCAGTGTCCACCCTGCCGGCTGTTCACGTTGTTCTTCGCACTGGCATACGCCGAATCAACGGGCACCTCTTTCGAGGAGAAGCTTGACAACTTCGCTGTGTTGACCTGCTCTTGCTGCGCTCAGGGCAGTCCATCCACTTACGGAGGCGACCTCATTCACACCCGCGCCCCGGTCGAGGAGCTCTTTGACCGCCTCCACGCGACCGTAGTCTGAAGCGACAATGAGGGCTGTGATGCCGCCCGGACCGCGCGAGTCAACCTCGGCGCCGTGTGCAAGGAGTACTTTCATCACTCCCGAGTGACCCCGAGCTGCAGCCATCATCAGAGGTGTCCAGCCGTAATTGTCGTAGCCCCCGGCCCTGGCTCCTTTGGCCACAAGTAATTCCACGACTTCCCGTCGGCCCTGGATCACTGCACGAACAAGAGGCGATGAAGCGTACGACCCATGGTTGAGTGGAGCCCTCGCTCCCGCTCCCTTGTCCAAGAGCAGTCTGATGACGGCGACGTTTCCGCTGTCGATAGCGTCTGTGAATGCTGTGGAACCGTCCGGCCGGGCCACATCGATGTCGGCGCCTTTTTCCAGGAGCACTTTCACCATGCCGGCATTCCCGGCACTGGCGGCATTCATGAGTGGAGTCCATCCGCGCTCGTCTTTGTCGTTCGGGTCAGTGCCCGCCGCAATAAGCCGACGAACTTCTTGCTCGTCGCCGAGCGCCGCTGCCGTACATAGGTCAGGCTTCGCTCCGTAAGATCTGAGAAGCTTCACTATGTCACGCCGTCCCAAGTCGGTTGACCACCTCAGAGCGGTGGAGCCGTCCCCGGTTGCCGCAGTAACATCCGCGCCCTTATCCAGGAGGAGTTTCACCACCTCTATGTTTCCCGGAATCATTGCCCGGATGAGGGGTGTCTCGCCGTAAGAAAAGCACTCGTTCACGTCGGCGCCATTGTCCAACAGGAGCCTCACTATTTCGGGTTCCGCACGGTCGATAGCCTTCTTGAGTGCAGTCTCGCCCGCCTTTGTTATTGCATTAATGTTCGCCCCCTTCTGAAGCAGCAAACCTACGGTTTCAGCACGACCGAAACTGACCGCTTGCATGAGAGCCGTAACACCATACATGTCCTGTCGATTGACCTCGGCGCCCTCATCCATCAGCAGTCTTGCCAATTTCGGCGGGCCGAGGGCGGCCCTCATCAGAGCGGTCACGCCGCCTGGCTCCGCTTCATTGACATCGGCCCCATGGTCGATCAACCACCGTACCAATGCCTGATTCTTTCCTGCCGCTGCCCGATTCAGCGCCGTAGCGTAGCGACTTCTGAGTTTGCCGCCATGGGCAAAGAGGTACTTGGCCGCCTCCACTTTTCCCCTCTCGACGGCATCGATCAGAGCGCTCTTTCCATAACCGTCGTTCGCGTTGACTTGAGCACCCTTCTCGATCAGTAGTTTCAACACCGCCATGTGGCCTCCGACAGCAGCCTCCATCAATGCCGTCCTTCGGGTCTTTTGGCCGGCAGCAGCATTTACGTTCACGCCTCTGTTTAGAAGGCGCTTGATGGTTTTCAGATCACCCCGGCCCGCTGCCTTGACGAGTTGGTATTCTAGGCTCGGCCTGTGCTCAGCGGTCCCGGCACACGGCAGCAGTACGGAAACCACGGCCCAAACCGCCGTCCACGCTGCGATGGTGAGAATGTGTCGAATTTTCATGTAGAGTCCCCCCGTTAGGCTCCGCCCTATTGCTTGCCTTTGCTCCGTGAGCTTTCAGGAGCTCAACGATCTTCTTGCGACTCTTCTCGCGGGCAGTCATGATGGGTGTGCGGCTGATCCGAACTGAGTTTACAAAGGGCGGATACCTCTGTCAAACGCGAAGCGGTAATAGTGGGAGTTGCACCTCCGGGCAGAACGGTCGCGCGAGCGAAAAACCCTGTCTTGACATGCCCCTCGCTTCCTGTTAGTAATGTCAGAATCCTGTTTTCTACGCGCAATCGATAACGCGGCCGATGGTGATCCCGAAACGCCTCGGGATTACGGTTCGGAACGGGAGCGCTCCGTCCGCGCCCGGTAAGCAAAAAGCCGTTCTCCGGGGACTCGCCGTCGTGCAACCCCGCCGTGTACGGCACAACAACATAAAAGGAGGAATGGGCTGTGAAGGTCTTGGTATCGGATAACCTCTCCGAATTGGGTGTGCAGATCCTGCGTGAAGCTGCAGGCATTGAAGTGGATGTGAAAGTCGGCCTCAGCCCTGACGAGCTCAAAGCCATCATCGGCGAATATCACGGATTGGCCGTTCGTGGAGCCACCAAAGTGACCGAGGACGTGATCGCTGTAGCCCACAACCTGAAGGTTGTCGGACGAGCGGGAACCGGTCTGGACAACGTCAATATCCCGGCAGCCTCAAAAAGAGGCATCGTGGTCATGAACACCCCCGGCGGGAACACCGTGACCACCGCCGAGCACACGCTCTCCATGATGATGGCCCTCGCACGCAACATTCCTCAGGCCCATGCCTCCATGAAAGAGGGCAAATGGGAAAAGAAAAAATTCGCCGGTACAGAAGTCTTCGATAAGACCCTCGGTGTTATCGGACTGGGGCAAATCGGCTCCGTGGTGGCCGACCGGGCCATCGGGCTGGGCATGCACGTGATCGCGTACGACCCATTCCTCTCCGAGGATCAGGCCAAGCAAATGGGCGTTCGTCTCGCCACCATGGACGATGTCTTCAAAGAGGCCGACTTCCTCACCCTGCACGTGCCCCTCACCGACGATACTCGCGGTCTCATTAACGTAAAGAATATCGCAAAGATGCGTGACGGTGTGCGGATAATCAACTGCTCCAGGGGACCCGTGGTGAACGAGGACGACCTCGCCGACGCCATCGAATCGGGAAAGGTCGCCGGCGCCGCAGTGGACGTCTACGCCTCCGAGCCTCCGGGCTTGTCGAGACTCGTGAGCCTGGGCAAGGTCATTTGCACGCCCCACCTTGGCGCCTCGACCAAAGAGGCGCAGGACAACGTCGCCATCGCAGTGGCCAACCAGATCCGGGACTATCTCGTGGACGGCACCATTCGCAACGCGGTGAACGCACCGGCGGTCTCGGGCGAAGCTTTGGAAAACCTGCGGCCTTACCTCGATCTGGCCGGGCGCTTGGGACTCTTCATCGGCCAGACCGTCCAGACCGGGATCAAGAGCGTCGAAGCTCAGTATTCAGGTGCAGTGACGGATATGGACCTCAAGCCGATCACCACGTCCTTCCTCATGGGGCTGCTGTCGCCCATCGTCGGCGACGACGTCAATCAGGTGAACGCCCCCATGGTAGCAGCGGAGAGGGGAATAGTACTCTCGGAAACCCGTGTGAGCAAAGGCGAAGACTACCTCTCTCTGTTAAGGTACAAGGTAGTGACCGAGAGGCAGGAGCATATCGTGGAGGGAACCCTCTTCGGGAGATCCGAGCCGAGGATGGTCCGGTACGGGGCTTTCAGAGGTGAATTCGATTTGTCCGGAGACTTGATCCTCATTCAAGGCGTGGACAAGCCCGGCGTCATCGGCAGAGTGGGAACGGCCTTGGGCGGTTGCGGAATCAACATCTCCCACTTCCAGTTCGCTCGACAGGTTGAAGGAGGCGAGGCCCTATTGTTCCTCAATACCGACTCCAGAGCCGACGATGCCTGCCTGGAAGCTGTTCGGGAATTGGAGCACGTGGTAGCGGTGCGTCGTCTCAAGATCGGCGAGCATTGATCACTCTTTGGAGCCGGTCAAGGCACATGAGAGGACTCGATTGAGGGAAAATGCCGCCCGGATTCAGGGCTATCCTTTATCCCCCAAGTCCGGGCGGAATCGAGTTTTTTTGGGGAGCGGTCTCCTCCTTCAGTGAGCCGTACCGCGGTGAAGAGGGCCGTAGACAAATGAATGTGCGGCTTAGTGCTCCCTTTCTGAAATACGGTTCGGGCAGGCATCCGATTTCCGGATGTCCGCAAATGGTCCCGCGTCGTCACCCCGAGCGAAAGCCGGGGTCCAGGGTATTCGGAACAGCCTGGATTCCTGCTTCCGCAGGAATGACGGAGAGAGCGTTCGAGGTGATCGGATACCAGGGAGCATCGCTGCAAGTAAAATGTGCGACCGAATTTAAGAAATCCTGTATTCAGCTCGCGGCACGGCGAAGCGAATCTCTGCGTTTGACGGATCGGAGTAATGCTCAACATTAAAGACCTCTCGGGCCCTGAGCTTCCCACGCAGGACAATTACGAGCAAGCACTCAAGATAGGTCTGGAGATTTTCCAACGAAAAGATCCGGGACGTATCGCGGACAAGGCCAAGGCGGAATTGGTGGGTCGTTCGCTCATCGTCCCCCACCTGGACAGAGAAATATTACTGGACCTGGACTCCCTCCGTTTCTCCATACGAGCGACCGATCAGGAGGCCCCCATCTGGCTTGCCATCCTCACGGTCCATTACCTCAACAACGCGGACGGCAGACACCCGACAGGAGTTCTCAAGCATTTTCGAGAATTCAAGGAGGGCCATTTCTACGAACCTGCCTTCAACCGCAGGACCAAGGACATCCTCGTCCAAGTGTGCGGTAACGATCCCGCACCGATCCTCCGCGGCGGAGAACGGCTCAAGGGGAAAATTCTCTCCACCGGTGACGCCGCGGTGGAGCTTCCCTATTTCCCTTGCCTGCCCATCACGTGCATTGTCTGGAAGGGAGATGAAGAATTCCCCGCCGAAGCGAGCGTTCTCTTTGATGAGACTGCGGACCTTTTTTTCAGTGCGGAGGACATGGCCGTCGCGGGGCAAATGGCCGTACTGGAATTGCTGAAGGCCGCTCGGGAGTAGACTTCCGTCCGGGAACCACCGTGTGCAATGTAAGAATGGGAAGAACGCCCAAATAGAACCTGGACGAGGACAGTCATGAAAATAGCCGTATCTGGAAAAGGCGGAGTCGGCAAGACTACGCTGAGCAGTCTGTTGGCCCGCTACTGGGCACGAAATGGTTACCGAGTGCTGGCGCTGGACGCGGACCCCGATGCAAACTTGGGGGCTGCTCTGGGGATAGATACCTCCAATATTGTCCCGGTGGCAAAGATGGAGGAGCTCATACACGAACGAACAGGGGTGAAACCCGGGACAGTCGGCGGATTCTTCAAAATGAATCCGAAGGTGGACGACCTCCCCGAGTCTCTGGGCCAGGAAAAGGATGGCGTCCGCCTCTTGCTCATGGGTACCGTTAAGAAGGGGGGCGGCGGGTGCATTTGCCCGGAAAGCGTGCTTCTCAAGGCGCTGGTGTCACATTTGGTGCTCTATCAGAAGGACGTGGTCATCATGGACATGGAGGCCGGTATCGAGCACCTGGGCAGGGGAACGGCTCAGGGCGTGGACCGGCTGGTCATCGTGGTGGAGCCGGGTCAGAGGAGCATCGATACAGCGGCGAAGGTCAGGGAGCTTACGCGCGACATCGGCCTTAACAGAGTCGCCGCGGTGGGAAGCAAAGTTCACAATCAGGAGCAGGAGGAGTTTCTCAGACGGAATCTCGGTGACATTCCTCTGATCGGGATACTCCCCTATTCGGAAGAGATAGCGACGGCCGACCTCGAAGGCCGTCCCCCTTCCCTCGACGACCCCGTGATCTTCCGGGCCGTCCAACAGATTGCAGCATCGCTGGAAGCCGAAGCGGCCTAGAGGAGCCCGGACACTCTTTTCCACTTCTGACTCCAGGGCTACACTGCTGCCTTTTTAGTCTTGAAAATCATATCAACAAGGAGGATTTCATGTCGGCCAAAATCATCAGCGGAAATGAAGTGTCCCAGCTACTCAAAGACGAGATGAAGGAAGAGGTGGTCAAGCTTAAGGCTCAGGGTCTCGAGCCGTGCCTATCGGTCATTCTTGTGGGTGAAGACCCGGCATCGAAGGTCTATGTTCTCAATAAGAAGAAAGCTTGCGAATACATCGGGATCAAATCTCTGGAAACCCGGCTCCCGGCCGAAACCACCACCGAGCAGCTCCTCGAGGTGATCGACGGGTACAACAAGGACAAGACCTGTCACGGCATTCTGTGCCAGCTTCCGCTCCCCAAGCATATCCCCGAAGCCAAGATTCTGCGCTCCATTCTCCCCGAAAAGGACGTGGATTGCTTCCATCCGTTCAACGTCGGTCTGATCAGCATCGGTGAAGTGCGCTTCCTCCCCTGCACTCCCGCAGGCGTGATCGAGCTGATTAAGCGCGGCGGATTCGAGACCGCGGGCAAGGACGTGGTCATCCTCGGCCGCAGCAACATCGTGGGCCGTCCGCTTTCCAACATGCTGGATCAGCGCGACATGAACGCCACCGTCACCATGTGCCACACCAAGACGAAGAACCTCAAGGAGCGCTGTGCCGCTGCGGACATCGTGATCGCGGCCATAGGTATTCCCGAGTATGTGAAGGCCGACATGGTCAAGGAAGGAGCCGTTGTCATCGACGTGGGCATCAATCGCGTGGATGCCCCGGGAACGGAGAAAGGTTTCAAGCTCGTGGGCGACGTGGCCTTTGCGGAAGTCAAAGAAAAAGCCGCGGCCATTACCCCTGTCCCCGGCGGCGTAGGCCCCATGACCATCGCTATGCTGATGAAGAACACCTTGACGGCAGCCAAGGAAACCATGAAGTAGGGAAAAGTCGGGTACATAGACCCGACCGATTTCAATTCGTTAACGTACGTCGCTGCAGGAGTCGAAGCAATCCTTTGAGATTTGCCGGAGCACCGGCAGCGAAGCGGTCCGTGCGGTGAAATCCTCTCAACTCCCCAGCGGGAGTGGGGGGATTTTTTCTCACGAGCTGCCGCTTGAACGGTTTGTCTCTTCCGAGGCCGATCGAGTACGGACTTTCACGGGACTGCTTTATCAAGTATCACTGTCTTCCGGGCTGAGCTCATGAACGATCGAGGACGAATCCGCGTCATCACCGGAGAGGGAAAGGGAAAGACCACTTCGGCCCTTGGGCTGGCCATCGGAGCCGGCGGCAAAGGATTGAAGGTCTTCATGGCTCAGTTCCTCAAGACGCCGGACACCTCGGGCGAGCACGTTGCCGTGGAGGCTCTGGACCCGTCACTCAGAATTTGTCCCATGGGGAGAAGAGGTTTCATCCACAGGCGGGGGATTGAGCCCGAAGATAGACAGATGGCGCGGCAAGCCGTGGAGATGGCGCGTGAAGAGATGATGGGAGGGTACTACGACGTGATCGTGCTCGATGAGATCAATGTGGCGATCCACGTGGGGCTTATCGTGGAGGAAGATCTGTTGCACATCATTGATGCCAAACCCCCGAGAGTTGAACTCATTATCACCGGACGGTACGCCCTCCCTTCGGTGATCGAGCGGGCCGACACCGCCCTGGAGATGCGAAAGATCAAGCATCATTTTGAAAGCGGCATTCCGCCCCGGGAAGGCATAGAATATTAGGTCTCGTAGAAGCCGACAAATCCGGCCATGCCCAATAGGATCAATCGCGAAATAAATCCGTAATCGTTGCGTCTTCTCATCAGTGGGTTGAACGCTTACACGGGGCAGGTTTGACACCCTCTCGTACGGACTACTTATCGGCAGGCTTCTTGTCCCCTGAGGGTTTCTCGGCTTTGGTCCCGTCCACCTGGTCCACGTGAATCCTCTGTAGCGAAAACTCGCCTGACGTACTGTCCTTCTTCATGGTCCACACCTTTCCCGTGTCCGTATCCAGCATGAAGGTGTGCCCTTTGATGTTGGGTGAGGTAAAGACCTGAAATCGCCCGCTGGTGGTCAGGTTCGGAGAAGGCTGCAGCTCTTTCTGCATTTTCGACAAGCCTTCTCCCAGGGGCCATTGAGCTTGAGCATGGCCCATTGCCATCAGGGATACCAGCGGAACTGCAAGCCACAACAATGCGTTTCTCATCGGTTGACTCCCGTTGGCCTCTAACGATCCTCAATTTTCCGTCGTCCCCGGTCGCGAACGTCGATTAGGGACCGCGGCCGTCGTTCCACCGGCAAGGCTTCGATCCACACCGGTGCTTTCGCGTCCTTCAGACACGCGCACATTATATATGGCGAGCCGGGGACCGTCAAATACGCGCTTGGGACGGAGCCTCCCGTAATCATGGCCCGGCTTTCCGTTTCGGGGGTAGCGACGGCTCTCCACGGTTCCTTCGGTTTTTTTCGTTGGTTCTTGCCCGACCGCCGATCGGTGTGGTAGACTGCCGCCGTTTCCGAACGACACCGCAGTCTGTTTCCCCGGACGGATTCAAGCGACCGGAACCGTCCCCGGCGGGAAACGCAATCTCAAATGCAAAGGGGACCCTTCCCGGAGAAGGCCGATTCGGTCGCTGGAGAGTTGTGCGCAGAAAGTGGCTCTACCACTATTGCTTGACAAATTAAGGGCTTTTGTGCTATCACGACAGTAATACTTTATGTGTCGGCCGCGAGCGAAAGCTCACGGTCATCATTTTATTCGATGGTGTCCGGGATTCAGTTCCCGGCGCATCTCGGAAAGTGGATGACTCCATGATGATTTCGAGACGCAGCCTTGTATCTCTTATTGCCCTGTCAATCCTCGCCTTAAGCCTTCCCGCCCTCTCCCTTGGATTGACTGCGAAGGAAATCCTCGAAGAGGCGGCGAAACAGGGACTCGGGGAGAGCTTCCGCATAGCTCTCACCGTCAAGACTCTCAAGGGAAACAAGGTTATCTCAAACAAGTCGCTCTGGTTCATGGGCCGAGTGGATAAGAAATTGAGCTCCTTTTTCGTAGAATTCGATCAGCCTGCCGACACCAAGGGGTTGAGATTCCTCGTACTGGTCCCCGAAGCCAAGCCGCCGCAGGCCTACATGTATCTTCCCGCGACCAAACGGACCCTGCCCATGGCAACGGACGATCCTTCGGTGGACATCGGAGGCACGGGCCTGACCATGGGTGACATTCAGGTCTTTGTCCCTAAAGGCAACGAGAAAGTCGAGATGGTCAAGGAAGAGAAGCTCAACGGCCACGAATGCTACGTCGTCAAGGTGACGCTGCCCGACGTCAAGGGTGAGCGTCTCATCTGGATCTCCAAGAATAGCCTGGTGATGATGAAGTCCCAGAATATGGGACCCGACGGCAAGGTCGAGCGGTCGCTTCGGGTCACGGAGTTGTTCAAGACTACCGAGGGCAAGGAGTTCCCCCGAGAAGAAGAGATTCTCATTCCGGGAAGAGACATCAAAATTCTGGTCCGTCAGGAAAATGCCGTCTTCGGCGTGGAGATCCCCGACGAGCTTCTCGAAGCGGACAAGTTCGGCACATTCAAGTGGAAGATGTAGGACCTTGACACCCGCGGTAGCTGAAGAAGGCAGGCGGATATGCTTCTCGGGTTTAGAAGCCGCCGCCGGCCGATCCGGCTGCAAACATGCATTTCCGTTTTCTTAAGTACTCGGACTGATCGACGGAATCCGGTTCGTCGACCGATCACGACTTAGTAGGTAGGCCATCGTGGAACGAGCTCTGAAGCAGATTGTCATCATCGCGTGCGTGGTATGGGTGTCGGGCTGTTCTGCTTTGCCCAATATGCAACGCATACAGGGAAACATGGATCAGATGGTCTATTACATGGGGGTCATGGCATCGAGCATGCCGCACATGACCTATAACACTTCCCGAATGGCGGACGCGGCCGAGCGGATGGAGCAGAAATCCAACGGTATGCTCAAGAACCTTCAGAAAAAAGGACCTGAGATGGAGCGTACCATTCAGAACTACAGCCAGTCCTTCCTCGACAACGACCGCGCCATGATCAAGAGCCTCAAAGGGATCAATACCGAAATCAGGGAACTGAAGAAGTCCCTTGGCGGCGGAAACGATCGCAAAGGAGGCGCCACCGACCAAGAGCGCATCAACGCACTCACCCAGGCCAAGCTCACCGAATTGGAGGCCAAGCTCCAGGCGCTTTCGAAGCAGCTCTCCAGGCCGGGTCCCAAGAACTGATCGAGTGCCCCCTCTCATAGTTCCGGCATAGGATTCTTACGGGTGAGGACCGCTTCGTCCCATCCCCCTGCTACGATGTTCTCCTACCCAAGATAATCATTGATACCAGTTCGCAATTAACAATGTGACGTCACGACACGGACGGCAAGTCTCTGAAGCGAAGTCAGGTCGGGCCGTTCGCAGCGGAAGCGACATGCCGTCCGTATTACCTGTTGAAGAGCGAAATGGTATGAGATGCAAGCGGAGGGGAAAGGTTCTCTCCTCTCCGCTGCCTATACGCACGGCCACGGGACCGTTCCGCGTTGGGAGGGGGCAAGACTTGTCCGGTCACGTGAGCCACCGTTTGCGCCGCTTGTAATGCTTCACATCCCGGTAGCTCTTCTTGGCTCCCATCTCGGTCAGCCCGAGATAGAATTCCTTGATATCGGCGTTTTCTCTCAGTTTTTCCACATCATCATCGAGTACGATCCGCCCGTTCTCCATAACGTACCCATGATCGGCAATGGAGAGAGCCATCCGTGCGTTCTGTTCCACGAGGAGGATCGTCACGTTTTCCTCCTTGTTTATCCGTCGGATAATATCAAAGATCTCGCCCACGAGCATGGGACTGAGGCCCATGGAGGGCTCGTCCAGCAGCATGAGGCGGGGATGGGCCATGAGCCCTCTGCCGATCACGAGCATCTGCTGTTCTCCGCCGCTCACGTAGCCGGCCAGGACTTTTCTCCGCTGGGTTAACCGAGGGAAGTAATGGTAGACGTTTTCGAGGTCCCTCTTCACCTGTTTTCGGTCTTTGACGGTGTGTGCCCCCACCAGAAGGTTCTCTTCGACGGAGAGATCCTCAAAGGCCTGTCGGCCCTCCATGACCTGAAAGATCCCTTTCCTTACGATCTTCTCCGGGTCCACCTTATCGATTCGCTCGCCCATGAAGGAGATGGAGCCGTCGGTGACCTCGCCGTCTTCCGATTTGAGCAGGCCGGAGATCGCCTTGAGGGTAGTGCTCTTGCCCGCGCCGTTGTTTCCCAGTATGGTGACTATCTGCCCCTCTTCCACCTTGAGGGACATTCCTTTGAGCACGAGAATGACCTGATTGTAAATCACTTCGACGTTGTTCACTTCCAACATGGCTGCCATGGTTCGTCACGCCCCCAGCCGGGAATAGGTCAGATCCTGCTCTCCGAGATATGCCTTGATCACCAGGTCGTTGTGGCGAATTTCCCGGGGCGCTCCTTCGGCGATCTTCACCCCGAAATCGAGGACGCACACCCTGTCCGAGATGTCCATGACAACCCCCATGTCGTGCTCGATGAGAATGATCGTCACCCCCCATTCGTCGTGAATATCGAGGATGAAACGAGCGATGTCCTCGGTCTCTTCCAGGTTCATTCCGGTCACCGGCTCATCGAGGAGGAGCAACTTCGGCTTCATGGCAAGGGCCCTGGCCAATTCCACCCTCTTCTGCAGACCGTAAGGTAGTGCGCCGACCTTCTTCTTGCGAATATGCTCGATCTCCAGGAGGTCTATGATCCGCTCCTCAATCTCTTTCCTCAGGGCGAGCTCGGTTCGCTTCGCCTTGCCGAAATAGATGCCCGCGGAGAGGAGGCCCGTATCCAGATGGACGTGGCGGCCCAACTTGATATTGTCCAGGACGGTCATGCCCTTGAAAAGCTCCACGTTTTGAAACGTTCGTGCGATACCCAGCGGAGGGATCTCGTACGGTTTCAGCGGAGTTATGTCCTTTCCCCGGAACACAATCTTCCCTGCGGAAGGGTGGTAAAACCGGTTGATGCAGTTGAGAAGGCACGTCTTGCCCGCGCCGTTGGGCCCGATAATGGCAAATATCTCCCCCTCTTTCACCGCGGTGGAGACATCGGTGAGGACGTTCACTCCTCCAAAACGCAGAAAGATCCCCTCAATCTGCAAGAGATTCGGCTCCGAGTCGGTCCTCTTGGTGGTGTCGGCCATGAAGCTCTTACTCGCTATTCCTTTGTGTCGAACGGGAAGATCAAACCACAGAGACTCCAAGACACGAAGAAGTCAAAGGAATGATGTCTTGAAACCGTCCCCTGTTGAGGGAACGGCGAAATCGACGAACAGATTCGGCCGCAACCATGCTCTGGAAACTTCGTGCCTTGGTTTCTTCGTGTCTCGTACCTTTTCGCTCACGGTGTACGCCGGCGCTACGCGGCTGTTCCGGGTTCTACGCTTCGGGGACGGTCTTGATCTGTACGGCCGTCTCCATCCTGAATCCACTACCGTCCCGATACTTGATATCCGAGGCAATCTCCAGCCTGTCGCTCTCCCCGTAAAGGCCTTCCACCAAGTGAGCGTACCGCTCCTCCACGAAGGACCTTCTCACCTTGCGCGTGCGGGTCATTTCGTCGTCGTCCGCGTCCAGCTCCTTGTGGAGCATGACGAATTTCCTGACTTGCGCGGCCTTGGGAAGCGACTTGTTCGCCTGTGCGATTTCTCCTGCGACGATGTCGTAGACCTCGTCCTTCTGAGAGAGATCCGTATAGGTGGTGTAACCGATCTTCCTGCTTTCCGCCCATTTCCCCACATTCGCCATGTCCATGTTGATCATGGCGGCCACGTAGGGTCTGTTCTTGCCCACTACCACGGCCTCGGATATGTAGAGGCTGAACTTGAGCTTGTTCTCGATGAGCTGAGGAGAGAACTTGGTCCCGTCGGACAACTCCATGACGTCCTTCATCCGGTCTATCATCACCAGATGTCCCTTCTCGTCGAGCAGACCCTGGTCTCCCGTATGGAGCCAACCGTCTTCAAAGACCTTTTCTGTGGCATCGTCATTCTTGTAGTAACCGGTGAAGACCGTGGGGCCTTTGACGAGAATCTCCCCTGTATCCGATATGTTGATTTCCGTCTCAGGGGTTGCCACCCCCACCGTGGTCAACTTGATGTCACCGTTACGGTGGGCTACGCAGATCCCTGACGTCTCCGTCTGTCCGTACACTTGCTTGATGTTGACTCCCAGAGCCTGAAAAAGGTTGAAAATCTCCGGCCCCAGGGCCGCACCGCCGGTGTAAACGTTCCGAAGATTCCCCATGCCGAAGTAGTTTTTGAGAGATCGGAACATCAGGAAATGGCAGATCAATTCCTCGACCTTCTCGAGCACCCCTATACTGCCTGCCAGCCTCTTTTCCGCGAGCTTGTATCCCAGGGGCATACAGAGTTTGTAGAATAAGCGTTTGATCCATACGGCATCCTGGATCTTTACCTGGATGTCGGAGCAGATCTTCTCCCAGTATCGTGGAGGTGCGAAAAGTATTTCGGGACCTATTTCTCTCACATTCTCGGGCACGGTCTCCACTTTTTCGGGAAAGTTCACCGTAAACCCTTTGAAGAGATTCCAGGCCACCGCGGTCATCTGCTCGCCCACCCACGGGAGAGGCAGGAACGACACATGATTGTCCGTGGAGAGGGCCGGATCGGTGCTGTCGTGGTTCTCGGCCATCTTGACCATGTTGCGGTGGGTGAGCATCGCCCCCTTGGGGAGCCCCGTCGTTCCCGACGTATAGGCGACGATCGCCACGGTTTCTTCGTTGATGGTGCCGACGTACCGATCGAACAGTCCCGCATCCCGCGCATGGAGCTCTCGTCCCTTTTCCCGGACCTTCTCAAGGGCAATAAGGAGGGGATCGTCGTAGTACCTCATCCCCTTCAGGTCGTCCACGATCACATGCCGGATCTTGGGGCAAAGGTCTTTGATCTCCAGAAATTTGTCGGCCTGCTCCTGATCTTCGGCCATGAGGTACGCCGCATCGCAGTGGTCGATGATGTACTTCACCTGATCGAGGTGGCTGTCCGGAAAAATCCCTACCGCTGCGCCGCCGAGAGACTGAATGGCCAGTTCCGAGTATAGCCATTCAGGTCGATTATCCCCGAGAATGGCGAGCTTGTCGCCGGCAGAGTACCCCAGGGCAACCAATCCGAGGGCCAAGTCCCTGACGTTATCCAGGTATTCCTGCCACGTCACGGATTGCCAGATGCCAAATTCCTTTTCCCGGATGGCCACCTTGTTGTGCCCGTATTTCAGGGCCTTTTCGATCAAGAGATGCGGTAGCGTAGAAGCCATGTGTACCCAACCGTCCGCATGAAAACCGGTGATACGGAGAAAGCTCCGTTCGGGGAATTCCCCGAGTCAGCCTCTCCTTTCGACATTCTTGAACGATCGCCTGCGCAATCGATCCCAAGGATCTCTGTGCTCGTTCAATTCCTTGCTCACACACCGTGCGCCGTCGCCAAGTCGGCTCCCTGTGAAGTCCCCCTGCCCCTTCCATGGAGGGGGCAAGGGGCGACAATGGCTTGAAGGTTAGCAACAGAGATTCCGCCATACAGCGACCGGATTATTTGCCGTCGAGGGTGATCCAGTCCGAAGCGGGCTCAAAGATCTTCTTGGTGGTGTTGGCCTTCCAGATCTTCGCCACGGGGAACTTGTTGTTGTTCACGGTCAGCGGAGCGGTGAGCCCGCCCGTGTCCAAATCCTTGATTGATTGGAGTGCTTTCACAAGTCCTTCACCGTTGAGCTGCCCGGCTTTGTCGGCGCGCTTGAGGCATTCTACGAAGATCAGTCCGGTGGTGAAGCCCTGCATGTATGAGTTCGGCCTGAACTTCACCCCGGGATAGGTCTTCTTGGTGTATTCCTTGATCTTCTTGATCATGGGCACGTCATCCATCCACCAGAAGTTGTAGGGGTTCACGCCCATGTACCCTTCAGCGAGAGGGCCGAGCTTGTCCAGCAGCATCTTGGTGGTGCCCCAGAAGGTCCCCATGAACTTGCATTTCATACCGAAATCCCTGCTTTGCTTGATAACGGCAGCCACAGGAGAGAGCACGAAGCCCTGGAATATCACGTAATCCGGTCCTTTTCTCTTGAGATCCAGAACCTGGGAAGTCACGTCAACAGCGCCCACCTGGGCAACTTCTTCCGCGACCAGCTCGAGCCCGAGCTTCTTGCACATTTCCCGCCCGAAGGGGATCGGATCTTTGCCGAACTCCGTGTCGCTATAGAAGAATGCCACCTTGGCCTTGGGCTTCTCTTTGGCAATGAATTTGAGCAGTATGCCGAACATGTCGCCGTACGTAGGCCCGGGCACGAACATGAACGGATTCTTGGCCGTGTCGGCCAATTCGCCGGAAAAGGAGGTGGAGCTGTACAACACCTTGTACCGGTCCTTGATCTCGGGAGCCATGGCCTTCCCCAAACCGGTACTTTCACCGTACATAATCAGGGGATTGTCACGGGACATGATCCTCTTGAACGCGGCTATAGCTACTTTGGTATCGTACTGGCCGTCTTCCATGATGTATTCGATTTTCTTGCCGTTGATGCCTCCCGCCTCGTTGGCCATCATCAGAGCGTCTTTAAGGCCCGCGTTGATGTTCTCTCCAGCGAAGGCGAAGCGACCGGTTATGGGCTGAACAGCCCCCACTTTGATGGTATCCGCAGCGGGTGCGGGTCTCTCCATAACCCCACAAACGAGAAAGACCGACATTAGAAGGAGTACCAGCGAAGAAATCTTCCCTTTCATGAATCCATCTCCTTTCTCAAATCAAGAATATGAGGGGCCCGACGGCCGCGTGAGCTTCTCCGGTTTTGTTGTCTCAGCTCCGCTTGCTGAATGAGGCGCTTTGGCTCCGTCGCTCTTCCCGTCAATTGCGTCTTACACTTTCCGCTTCATAGATGCGCCCGATCGCTCAGTAGGAAAAAGGCCACAGCGAGAAGAAGTTCTTTGTCCTTTGCCAGATTTCTGCCAGACCGTGGGGCTCGAAAATCAGGAATGCGACAATGAGCGTCCCGAACAAGACGTCCTTCATGGGTATGAAGAGTTGTCCCGCTCCCGGGAAGAAGTCCTTGACCACCCCTGTCAGAACGTTGAGCAACTCGGGCACGAGGACCATGAAGATCGCCCCGAAAATCGAGCCAAGAACACTCCCCAAACCGCCTACGATCACCATAGCCAAATACTCTATGGACAGAGAGAAAGGGAAATATTCCGGGGTCACCACCCTGTTGAACCCGACCCACAGGCCGCCTGCGATTCCCGCGTAAAACGAGCTGAGAGCGAAAGCGGACACCTTGTAGCGAAACAGGTTGATCCCCATCATTTCCGCTGCGAGATCCCGGTCCCGTATGGCGACAAACGCCCTGCCCCACTTGGTCCTCAACAAGTTACGCGCGAACCCCACGCTCAGCACCACAAAGACCAGGGTGATGTAGTAGTAGCTCGTCTCGGTCCCGAACACGAACCCGCCCAAACTCGGCGGCGGGACGTTTATCCCTCTGATGCCGTGGGTGACCGATTCCCAGTGCCCGAACACCCACTCCAGGATGAACTGGGCCGCGAGAGTGGCAATGCACAGGTACAGACCTTTGACCCGGAGCGAGGGTATCCCGATCACAACCCCCACCAGTGCTGCGGACAAGCCGCTCAGGGGAAGCGCAAACCAGAACGGAATGCCGAAACGGGTGACCAGCACCGCCGTGGTATAGCCGCCCACCCCGATGAAAGCGGCGTGCCCCAACGAGATCTGGCCGGTGCATCCCGTGAGGATGTTCAATCCCACAGCGCCGATAATGGCGAACCCAATGAGATTCGCCACGTACATGACGTAATTGTTGCCGATTGCAGGAAGAATTATGAGAAATACTGCCAGCACTCCCAGCCAAAATTTCACGAAGAGCGTTTGAAATATCTTTTCGTCTTCAAGGTACGATTCTTTGAAATCTCCGGAGCGCATGCGGAACCTTTCGCCGAATGTTCACGTGCCGGGCTCGGATGAGCGCCTTCCGGCCGTCAAGAGGGGATATCTCGATCCCGATGGCCTCTCAAGTCCGGCCCGAATCGCGTTATCGAGGTCGGACCTTCACGGCTCAAACTCTCTCTATGATTGCTTTTCCGAAAACTCCATACGGTCGGATCATGAGGATGATCACAAGGACGACGAACGGGACCACTTCTTTTGTTCCACCGCCGAAGATCGGATCCAGATAGACGCCGGCGAAATTCTCCAGCAAACCGATGATAAATCCGCCCACTATGGCTCCGGCAATGCTGTCCAATCCTCCCAAGATGATAACGGAAAGGACCTTAAGACCGATATTGCCCAAATGTATGCTGATACCGCTTATGTTGCCGATGATGATGCCGCCTATGGCAGCGGTGATTGCGGCAAAACTCCACGAGAGCGCAAAGACGCTCTTGACGCTGATCCCCATCGACAAAGCCGCTTGCTGGTTACTCGCCGTGGCCCTCATTGCCAGTCCCGTTCGGGTGTAACGAAAGATGACCGAAAAGACCACCGTGCAAAGCACCGCAAAGATGAACCCCCACAGGAGCCCTGACGGCACGATGGCAAATCCGAGGTCGAGGGGCGCGGGGGGGAAAATCTGGGGAAAAGAACGGTATTCCGGAGACCAGACGATGTGGGTCAGCCCTTTCAATATGCTGGCCAATCCTATGGTAACCATGATCACCGAGATAATGGGCTCCCCGATAAGGGGCCGCAGCATGAGGCGCTCTACGATCGTACCGAGCAGCGCGGCAAAGGCCAGCGTCACTGCAAGGGCCACGTAGAACGGAGCGGAGGTCTGAGTCATCACCGTCAAGCAGATGAACGCGCCGAGGGTCATGAACTCCCCCGTGGCGAGATTCAGTATGCTTGTGGCCTTGTAGATAAGCACGAACCCCAACGCAATCAGACCGTATACTCCCCCCGCAGCCAGACCACTTACGATGATCTGGGGAATGATGTCCATGGTC
>JBGSJS010000042.1:0-18760 GCA_041741735.1 Desulfomonilaceae bacterium
TGAGATGGGCATCTTCCGCGACGAACTCCCCCTCTGAGGGGACCGACATGATCTCACAGATCTTAATCTCTTTGGCCGTGCGACAGATATCTTTCAGGGAGTCTCCCCAGAACATATCGCCCGCGGCATCTGATTGTCCCACGCGCTTTTCCAGCCCCTTGAGTACATGGAGCTGCCTGAGTGTCCCCACCACTCTGAAATGCTTGTCATATACCAGTATTACACGAGGTCTGTAATCCCATCGGTCACACCTCTGCCTGGATGCCTCCAGGGCGAGGACGGCCTCGTGCAGGGTCGCGTCTTCCGATACGGTGGCGCACTGGGAAAACGGCACCATCAAATCTTTCACGGTTGTGGCCCTCACTACGTACCTCCTTTGCAGGGTCTCTCTCCCTCTCCAAGCCGTTTCCGGCGAACCGGGACCTTCAGGGAGCCGAAACGGCGCGTTGATTGTGGCTGCTTCGTGCTTCGGTCGCGTCGGTCCTTGCACAAGCTTCTTCCCCCACTAAATCCAGCAATTTCCTTGCCAACCTCAAACGAGCACGAATCCCCCGAAAGTCGGGGACGCTCGTACCGACAGTCGATCGATCGCATCTGCAAAAACCGCAACAGTCAAGTCCTCATGGGAGCGGGCAATGAGAAACTCTCTCTCCGGATTGGGCACGTCCATCATACCGTTTTCCCCGAAATCTCACAACATCTTCTCTTCCTGAGGTCTCAGAAGATGCCGAATCCTTTTGAAACGGGAAGAGCCGAAGTTCGTACGCTCCTGCTTCGGGGAAATCTTTCCGTCCGTTCAGGCACACGGGTTGAGCCGAGTCCGGCTTCGCTGCTCCTCAATTCAGGAAAGGCCTGAATCCAGCTCCGCCCGGCATCTACGATGTTACACAACCTTCGCTTCCTCCGGTTGCAAACGTGTCAGCATTTCTTACATGGTGTCAAGAATGGCGGATTGTGACGGCCGACCATAGGATCCGAGAATGTGTAGCCGGCTTGAGCGGAGAAAGATGGAGCCGCGTCCGTTGATTGAAGAGGCCCGATTCCTCTTTGGCGGAAAAAGCGCCTCATCGAGATCTTCTTTTAGGTAGTGGGTCAGTTTGAAAATCCCTGTCCCAGAAAAAAGAGCGCGTTGGCACGAGGTTTGCATTACTAAAAGTGCTTGACCCCTTGCGGAACATGTCATACTCTTAACCAAGGAATAAACTGCCCATGGTCTACAAGAAGGCGGCAGGACAATCCAGACACAGAAATCAGGCGGAGGTCCCATGTCCAATGTTGAAGACACCAGCCAGCCAATTGATTTGCTAGACGTTCTTAGAGACCCGTCCGTTACCAAATTGTACGTTAACGGACTGACTCTTGGGATAAGCCTGAGTGACGTCTTTATGATTGTCAACAGTGGACCTGTACCCGTCGCTGTAATCCAGATGTCCCTCACCACCGCCAAGACTATGATGGTAAGCTTGGTCGAGACTATCAGAAATTTTGAAGAGCAAACTGGCCAGCCCTTGCTTACCATGCAAGATATCAATGAAAGGTGTTTTGGTGGGAAGAAATGATTAGGTCAGAAGTATGTTCACGCTGGTTAGCAAAGCTTCTATCATCTACCCCAAGTGTTTTTCCTAAAAACAAAGTGATTGAGAAGATAGATTCATTTGGGTCGTTGCCCGATGGTTGGGATTTTGGAGCTGGAGGTCCAGCTCCAAGAGTTGTGAGGGAAAGGGCAATAAAGTTATATAGGTGGGGCGCACTATTTGGGCTTAGAGCCAACGCTTTCCCCGGTTCAGAAGGGGAGGTGTACGTTGCATTTTACAGGGGGGTTGATACAGTTGAGGTGTGTGTTAATCTCGATTTGTCGTGCACGATTACCCTAGAGCGCGGCATAGGCGTCGATTTTGAAGAGTTGGATTATAGGGAAGGGCTTAGCCACGAAGAGACCACAAACTATTTGAGTTATTTCGCAATGGAGAACCGATGCAACTCATCAGAGCCTTACATCGCGATAAGTACGATGATGAACGTCAACGCTTCACGAGTGATAGCTTCAAGAACAACGAGAGAGGTATCTCAGTCATCGACGCCGAATGTATTCACGAAGCCGGTGCAGAGTACTGTGTGTATATAGAAAGGTACTACGGCAAAACGCTTGATGGTCAACCATTTGCATATTGGGTCATAGAGATGGATTGTCTCTTGGAGGATTTTAAAGACGGATTTGAGATTGTAAAAGAAAAGAGCACGACAGGGGACGATTGCCACCGCAATATAGTAGGAATCAAGAATAAACAGGCCCAAAAATGGGCCAAAAAGAATTGTAAGCCACCAAATGTATTTCTATGTGCGGGAGATATTGGTGTTTGTTTGACCAAAGACCAGTTTCAAAATTTAAGTACTGCCTTTAGAACTTCATAGGGAAAATACACGTAAATTATTCATAGTTTGGCAATTTCTTCCAGTGTCCACACATGATCAGTGATTCCTGCTTCCATAGCCGGGGTCACTCTCAACTTCTGATGGACTCTTCCAAAATTGTAATACATGAAGTGCAGAACCACGGCAGCGGCCAAATTCTCGACCTTTTTGGAGAAGGCGTTCGTTAGCCGAGTAAAGCGCCCCATTCCCATTCGCATGGCCAAATTCTGCCCTTCCACGTAGCTCGTAGAGATGTGTTCTCGGTTGGACTTGCCGGTGATGACCGTCTTGTTCGTCCCCCCGCACTTGGAAGGACTGTAGCGCTTCTCTTCTTCAGGCTCGGGGCCATATAGCTTGATTAGCTGAGCGTAGTCAATATCGCAAGCGAATGCTCCCTCCACGGCATCCAAGTAAGCCTTGTAACCGTCAGTTGTGAGCTTCACCTTATTGGCCAAGCGGCTTACAAGGTCGTCCATGAAGGCCCTTGCCGTTTCTCCGCTCCGATCGCCAATCATGAAGCTCGGGACCAGCTTCGTGTCAGCGCAAATCCCCGTCCAGGTTTAAAAGTCCCCATAGCCAAACTGCCGTTCCTTGTTCTTTTTTGTTGACTAAGTCATGTCCCTTGCTTACAGTATTATTGGATACTTGGGCGCTTCTCAGGAAAGAAGAAGCCCTCCGACCAAGGCCTAAAGGAGTGGTATTCATGCTAAGAGCCAACGTCACCAGACTGTGCGTTATCATCTTCGTGCTTGCGGCTCCGTTGGCGGTGAGAGGGTTTCAACAAAACCAGGGCAGGTCGCCGAGAGATAGTGGCGAACAGAGCGGCCTCGCCGCAGATACGGGGTCGGTTGGGACCGCTGCGGAGGCGAAACGCAATCTGGATTGCACTTTGCGTCAGTTTCTCTTCAGGGAGATCGGCCTTTCTTCGGAGCAGGCGAGCAAAATGCGGATTGTGACCACCCGGTCGATGCAAAAGATAAAGAGATGTCGTACGGCCACGAAGAGAATCAATGAGGAAAAGGTCAATATGTTTCTCTGCGGGAGAGTGGATAAGGACCGCCTTGAGATGCTGGACCGGGAGTTCCTGAGATACCATACGCAGCTCGTTTCGGAGCGCCTCAAAATGCAGCGGGAACGCGTAATTCTGTTGAATGAAGACCAGGTCAAGCTCCTCGGGAGCTTTCTCGCAACAAAGAGCGCCCAAGCCGTGACTCGAAAAGCGAGCAAATAGGCGGGGGGAGCCGGTCGGGGGAAGGGACGCGCCCGAAAATGCAACCTCTTGAACCCTAACGTAACGCCGGGTTGAGCACGTTTGACCTCATGCCGGGACTGCCACCGCAACGATATTGGTGAAACCTGCGGGAAACGGCAATTTCATGTATCTCGTTTCCAATAAGTACGGCAGCTCCCCGGGGAATTGCATTTGATTCAAGCAAGATCTATATAGGTTTGTAACAAGGTGATAGAGCTCGTCAAGACGGAATACCCCCGAGGAATGCCCATGAATTCGAAGTTGAACGGCGTCGAAAACATTCTCATGTCCTCACGGGAGGCAATTATCGAAGAGTGGCTCCAAAGGCTCCATTCTGAAGTAAGTCCCCGATATTCCGCCCGGCCGCAAAAAGAGCTCGTCGGTACGATTTCTGCCGCGTTCGACGCAAACGTATTTGCATTGAGCAGCGACGATTACTCGAAACTTGACGCAGTCATAGCCAAGATAGGGAAATTACGCGGAAAGGCCGGCTTCGGTCTCTCGGAGGTTCAAAAAGCCTTCGAGCTCTTTCGGACGATTGTGTTCCCCTTTCTTGAGGAACGGATGGAACCCGAGGAGATGTTCCCCGTTCTGGAGCGAATCAACGCCGGCCTCGCTTACACCATCCACAAGTTCAGCGACCGATTTCAAGATCTCCACGAGAGAGGAATCAAGCGACACGCACGGGAACTGGAAATAACCGTACGCGAGAGAACGAAGCAATTAGCGGAATCCGAGCGCAAATACCGCCGGCTTGTCGAGGAGATCCGCGACGGGTACTTTGTTCATCAGGACGAGAAGATCGTTTTTGCCAATCAGGCGTTCTGTGAAATGCACGGTTACACACTTTCCGAGGTGATCGGTCGTCATTTCAGCGACTTCGTAGCACCGGAATCTTTGGAAAACGTAGTGAGCCTCTACCGTGACCGTATGGCAAAAGAACGTGACGAGGACCAGTACGTCTATTTCCGGCTCAACAAAGCGGGCAGCCGGTTTCCTACGGAAAACAAGGTTATCCTCACCCAGTACGAGGGCAAGGTCGCCATCATAGGTATCTGTCGAGACATTACCGAGAGGACCGAGATCGAAAAGCGTGTTCGGGATGCCGAACGTTTCGCTCATATAGGCCAGCTCACCACTTCCATTGCCCATGAGATCAGAAACCCGCTTTCTGCTGCGAGCATGAGCATTCAAGACCTGCTCAAGAGCGTGTCGGTCTCCGGCAACGACAAGCGTCGAATCGAAATCCTCGGTAAGGAAATTGCCAGGCTCGACAGAATCGTGACTGAAATGCTGGACTTCGCCAAGCCTATGAAATACGATTTTGAGCCGGTCTCCATACAATCGGTCATTCATTCCTGCCTGGATGTGCTCGAGACAAAGATCGGCGAAAAGAACATCACCATAGGCATCAAGCCGGCCGAAATCGCTCCTACTCTCTTATTGGATAGAGAGAAGATGGTTCAGGCGCTCATCAATGTTCTCCTCAACTCCATCGAAGCCGTGGGTCCGGGCGGCGAAGTAACCGTCAGCGCAGAGGAAGTGGGCGGGTTCCTGCGGATGGAGATTCTTGACAACGGTCCGGGCATAGCGGAAGAAGATATGCAATATCTATTCGATCCTTTTTTCAGCAGGAAAAAGAAAGGGACCGGTCTCGGCCTGGCAAACGCGAAAAAGATAATCGAAGCCCATGGAGGAAGGATCGACCTCCGACCAACCTTTCAGGGAGGAACGGCGGTCATTATTTCCATAGCGCTTGCAGGGCAACCGGCCGGCGAATCTTGAGTGCGGATGCCACCCTCGACTCCGGGAGAGACATGACACGATAACCCACAGCAAGCCCTCGCTGAACGGACACCCTTGACGGCAAGATTCCGTCGGCCCGGATTGAGGCTACATGAGCGTTTCAAAGACCAAAATTCTTGTTGTTGACGACGAGCCCTCCGCTGTGGAGATCCTTGAAATGCATCTCACGGAGAAGCATTTTGACGTGCGATCCGCCGTCGATGCGAAGGGTTTGTCCGAAATGCTGGGCTCCTTCAGGCCCGAAATAGTCATCCTGGACATCAGGTTGCCCGATGCGGACGGCCTCGATCTCCTCAAGACGCTGAGGGCCAAGGGCGACGGTCCGCAGGTGATCATGGTGACTGCTTTTCATGACATGGCCACCACGATCGAGGCGATCAAGCGGGGTGCTTTCGAGTACATAACCAAACCGATAGACCTCGATGATTTGGACGCCGCCATTGGAAGAGCCATCGAGCTTTCTCACACCCGTGAGCGGACCGAGGGCCTCGCAATCAACGGACTTCATGAGGTCGAGTCGATGGAGTTGATCGGCAAGACCAAGAAGATGAAGGAAATTTTCAAGACTATCGGGATACTCTCGAACAACCGGGTCACCGTCTTGATCGAAGGCGAAACAGGTACGGGCAAAGAGCTGGTGGCCAGGGCAATACATTACCATGGTCCGTTCAAGGATGAGCCCTTCATTGCCATCAATTGCTCGGCAATTGTTGAAAACCTTTTGGAGAGCGAGCTCTTCGGTCATGAACGAGGGGCGTTTACAGGAGCCACCGCCCTCAAGAAGGGCAAGTTCGAGATGGCAGGCCGCGGGTCCATACTGCTCGATGAAATCTGCGAGATGCCTTTCGGCTTGCAAGCAAAGTTGTTGCGTTTTCTCCAGGACAGGGAATTTACCCGTGTCGGAGGAGAAAAAACCATCTCCTCGGACGCCAGAGTGATTGCCTCCACGAACAGACAGACCATGGCCATGGTGCGGACCGGCGGCTTTCGGGAGGACCTGTACTATCGACTGAGCGTTACCACCATAACAATTCCCCCCTTGAGGGAGCGTTTGGCCGATATCCCGCTCCTCGTGGAGCATCTCCTAAAGAAGATCAACCGAAGCCTGGACACCCGTGTGGATAGCGTAGAAGCTCAGACCCTCGGCACACTGGCAGAGTATGATTGGCCGGGGAATGTCAGGCAGCTTGAAAACCTTCTCACCTGCGCGGTCATGCATACGCGAGGTAATTCTCTCCGTGACGAGGTCATCGCCCGGTTGCTCGATGAAGAGAGGTCGAAGACCGGAGGACACGGCGAAATCTTGTGCAAGGACGACGGAGAGGAGGATTCGCCTGCGGACGAAAAAGAGCGGATCGTCAATGCCTTGCAGACCGCCAAATGGCACTACGGAAAAGCCTCTGAAATCCTGGGCATGTCATATCCGACACTGAAAAAGCGAATCAAGAAATACGACATTCCTCTCAAGCCTCGTAAGCAAAGCCTTTCTTAACGCTTGTTTCGAAAATCGTAACGGTTCTTTCAGATTTTCGAAATACCGTGGCGTTCTCAACCCCCCATCGAATCTCTTGGAAGACGCTATCTTTGTGTGATTATGAGATATTACTCCAAACGCGCCTCATGGCACGTCGCTTGCTCTTTCCCCATCAAGACCCACCTTGATCGAAGGAGTGAGAACAAATGGCTGGAACCGGTGCACGAAGGATCAACCTGGCGGATGAGCTCCTCGGAAACCATGGACGTGAACGCGCGGACAAAGTTGCCCTTTTCTGCGAAGACCAACGGGTCACATACGGTGAGCTGGAAAAGAACGTCAACAAATTTGCGAACGTGCTTCGGGAGATGGGTGTACAACCGACCGAGCGGGTCATGATCATGTTGCCCGATTCCCCCCTGTTCGTCTACGCCTTCTTGGGCAGCGTGAAATGCGGTGCCTGGCCTGTCCCCGTGAACACCATGTTGGGAGTGGAAGACTACCGATACCTCCTCACCGACAGCGAAGCGCGGGTCCTGGTGACCACGGAAGGAAGCAAGGCCGCAGGAATAGAGACCGACCACCTCCGGGAGAAGATCTTCAACGACGCCGGATTCGAGGAGCTCTTCTCGGCAGCCTCCCCGGAAGCCGAGTCTCATCAGGTGAATCCCGACGACATAGCGTTCTGGCTGTACAGCTCGGGGAGCACAGGCCGTCCCAAACCCACGCCCCACAAACAGATCTCCATGCTCTTCACCGCAGACGCATATGCCAAAGATGTTCTTCGCCTGAGCGAGAACGATGTCTGTTTCTCGGTGAGCAGGCTATTCTTCGCGTATGGCTTGGGAAACAGCCTAACCTTCCCCATCCGATTCGGGGCATCCGTGGTTCTCTTGTCCGATCCTCCGACACCCGAAAAAGTAATTGAGACATTGGTCACCTTTCACCCCACGTTGTTTTTCGGGGTCCCCACGATGTACAATTCGATGCTGAAACGTATGAGCTCCGTTGAGCTACAGGGGCTGCGGATGTGCCTGTCCGCCGGAGAGGCCTTGCCGCCCGAAATATACAAGCAATGGAAGGCCAAAACCGGTCTTGAAATCATCGACGGCATCGGTTCCACCGAGGCCCTGCACATCTTCATCTCCAACAGACCGGGATCGGTAAAGGAAGGAGCCTCCGGGAGCGTGGTGCCGGGATACGAGGCAAAAATCGTGCATGATGACGGGACCGAGGTCGCCGTCGGCGAGACCGGGCATCTCATCATTAGGGGCGAGAGCCTCACTCCCGGTTACTGGAACAGGCCGGAACAAAATCAGGAGAAAATTCTGTCGGACGGATGGTTCCGAACCGGAGACATGTACAGCCGGGACAACGGCCATTTCATTTACCAAGGCCGCGGTGACGACATGCTGAAGGTGGGCGGCATTTGGGTCTCTCCCATGGAGATCGAGTACGTGCTCATCGAGCACCCCGCGGTGAACGAATGCGCTGTGGTCGGTCATGATGTGGAAGGGCTCCAGAAGCCCTTCGCGTACGTGGTCCTCGATGTGTCGAGCACGGCCTTGGACGAGGAGCAGCTATCGCGGGAATTGATTGAATACGTCGCAAAGAGGCTACCGAAATTCAAACGCCCCTGGAGCATCCGTTTCATCGACACCCTTCCCAAGACCGCCACGGGGAAGATACAGAGGTTCAAGCTGCGGTAGGGGTATCCGGCAGGCCGCAAGTCATTGTGGAGCGCCCTGAAAATCTGTAGGAATTGCAGCCATATTGAGGTCATGGGGTTCTCTCATGAGCCGCGGCGCTCCACGTCCCACCAGCAATGAATCCCGACAACGGGGGCAGCCTATCGGTTGGACAATGCCGAGCAAACCGGTGTGCCTCCGCGGGACTTCGGAACCCTTTACCGCCGTCGTCTTTGACCGGGAGACGGGAACTGCCTCGGCTCCTGATTGGTACGTAATCACCGACAATAGAATTCCTCGGCTTCGGGGGCCTCGATTTCCGGATTGATTTCCTCGCTTCTCGAATTGGGACAATCTCCCTGCATCCTTCACCCAATCCAATGTGCTCCCATGTGATGCCAACCTCGACATGCACATTTGTAACATACCGAAACCAACCATCTTTACAATCTTAACGGTGGAAATGAGACCCAAAGTGTTGTCAAGCCGTCCCGGAGACACTACACTAGGTGTGCCGCCTCCTCCCGAGGAGGG
This sequence comes from Desulfomonilaceae bacterium, assembly GCA_041741735.1. Classification (GTDB taxonomy): domain Bacteria; phylum Desulfobacterota; class Desulfomonilia; order Desulfomonilales; family Desulfomonilaceae; genus JBGSJS01. The sequence continues at coordinate 9,167 of JBGSJS010000042.1, forward strand.
TCGGGTACGACTCGATTCGCCCGGATGGGCCCGGCGTAGGTTTGATGGAGGCAAATATGAATGCAAAAGAAATCCTCGCGGGACAAGACTTCAAAAAATGTGCAGATTTTCACGGGCATGTCTGCCCCGGACTCGCCATAGGCTACAGGGCTGCCAAGGCCGGCTTGGATTGGCTGGAGACCAACCGCTCCATTGACGAAGAGATTGTGGCCGTTGCCGAAAATGACGCATGCGCATGCGATGCGGTGCAGGTCCTTACCGGCTGCACCTTTGGAAAAGGGAATTTTCTCCACAAAGATTACGGCAAGATGGCGTTCACGTTCTTCGGACGTGCATCAAGGAAAGGGATTCGGGTGGCCCTCCAGCCGGGCGCCTTTGCGCCCAACGAGCGCCAGTTGGAGCTCATGGGAAAGATCAGAAACGAACAGGCTACGGCAGCAGAACAGGACGAGCTGAGGGAGCTTCAGCATCAGAGAACCTGCGAGCTTCTGGAGCAACCGCTGGGGGCTCTCTTCACCCTGGAAGAGCTCAACGATGTGGAGCCGCCGCCAAAGGCAACGGTCCTGCCCTCGCAGCCGTGCGCCAAATGTGGCGAGCCGACCATGGGATCAAAGATCAGAGAACTAGCCGGCGAGAAACTGTGCGGCGCTTGCGCCTCCGAGTCGGCGAAGTAGCTCCCGAGCTGTTGTGGCCTCACAAAGGGGTCCCTCCGGGCGCCGGGAAGATGACCTGCTCTTTCGGATACGGCCTTGTGCCGGCGGGTCTCATACATTTCGCAATTATGGATGTGAGTTGGCAACACGGCCTGCATGCCTCCGAAGCGAAGTCGGTGTGCCGTTCACAGCGTGAGAGACATGCCGTCCTTGTCGTCGATTCGATCGAGAAACGGTATCGGATGGTAGGGGAAATCTCCACTGTTCGTCCATGTTGCGTGTTGAAACACGTACCAAACGTCCTCACGGAGGTGACCTGCGTCCCTGCCGAACGCCTCCGTGAGAGGCTACGGAGTTACGGCATGAACTGTGACAAATGCGGAACTTCCATACGGGAAGGTGACGATCGAGATTACTACGGAAAGATTCTCTGTGAAGACTGCTACATGGATGCGCTTTCACCGACGAGGTCATGCGATCCTTGGGCGGTGCACAGCGCAAAGAACCTGGAGGTGAAGGGGGGAGCCACCCTCGAAGTGAACCAGACCCAGCAGGAGATCCTCAAGGTCCTGAAGGAGACGGGAGGGTTGGAGCCGGGCCTGTTGAGCGCTCGACTCAACCTGACTCAGACGGAGCTGGAGCGACAGATCGCTTCGCTGCGCCACATGGAAAGAGTGAGGGCAGAGATGAGAGACGGCCGTAAAGTCGTCACTCTGTGGTAGCGGCTTGCTGGAGTAGTCCGGGGGAGGCAGAGGAGTTTCCCCCGGATTTTACACTTGTTTTACACTTCTTTTGCCATTCTATGACAACATTCCTTTTCCACTATGTCAATTCTAAGGACAGATGATGGTGAGCCCTTCACCACGCCATCCATAATCGTCGGCAGGTTCCGCGAGCTCTTCCGGAAGGGAGGAGCCGGCGAGAGCCTAATGGAACGAATTGACCGGAAAGGAAAAGGATCATGACAAACGTGAATCGAAATTGGCTCGTACCGGTGGGGATGTTCGGAACTGTCTTCTGTCTCCTCGGTGCATGGATTGTATTGAGCTTATCGGCTCCACCCTTGTCGCTTGCCGGAAAAGCCGCTCTGTCATGTCGCGTGGAGGCCGATCGAAGTGTTTTGCCCGCACGCGGTTCGGAGAAGGTGATCGTAAAGGTCACCGTTGAAGGGGCAGAGATGCCGAAGATCGGGAAGCGACCGCCGGTAAATTTGTGCATCGTGATGGACCGCTCCAGTTCCATGACGGGCGACAAGATCGCCAAAGCCAAGCAGGCTGCGGTGGAAGCACTGAAGAGACTCGGTCCGGCGGATATCTTTTCCTTAGTCATCTACGATCATGAGGTCGAGACGGTGGTTCCGGCGCAGCACGTGGTGGACACGGAAGGAATCGTTGCCAAGATCCGGAGTGTTCATCCTCGCGGAAGCACGGCTCTTTTCAGCGGAGTAAGCCGCGGCGCCAACGAGGTACGCAAGCACCTCGAACAGAAATATGTTCACCGTATCATCCTGCTGTCGGATGGCCTAGCCAACGTCGGCCCCAGCACGCCGGAAGAGCTCGGCCGACTCGGCGCCGCTCTCGTCAAAGAGGGTATTTCCGTTACTACTGTTGGGGTCGGCACGGGTTATAATGAAGATCTGATGACCCAACTTTCAAGAAAAAGCGACGGCAATGCGTATTTTGCCCAGAGTGGACTCGATCTTCCCCGTATAATCTCCGAGGAGTTGGGTGACGTTCTCACCGTCGTGGCCAAAAACATCCGGATATACGTGGACTTCGCTGCAAACGTCAAACCGCTGAGCATTCTTGGACGCGAAGGCCGAATAAACGGGCCGAGAGTGGAGCTTTCCCTGAACCAGGTCTACGGAGGTCAGGAGAAGTATGCCCTGGTTGAAGCCGAAGTGCACGATTTCAAACCGGGAGATCTGAAAGAAATCGCAGTGGCGCAGGTCAAGTTCGACAGCCCCTCGACGGGGAGTAGCGAGACTGCGTCTGCACGCTCGACCACAAGATTCAGCGACGACGAGACCGAAGTTCGAGGATCGGCAAACCTCTCCGTTCAAAAGGCGTACGAGATGTTATTGAACAGCATGGCACAAGAAAAGGCGATCAGACTCGCGGACAAGGGCAAGACGAACGAGGCGCTGGCAGTGCTCAACCAATCCGCTCAACGACTGGAAGAGGCCGGCAACAAGTGGCAGAGCCCGGAAATCATCAAGAGGGCCAATGCAGTCAAGGGCCAAGCCAAGAATCTTAAATCGGAAGGGATGACCTCGCACAACAGGAAGACACTGCGAACCGAGTCCTATCAGCAGCAGAATCAGCAACGTTTGCAGCTATACCAGCAGATGGGCCGTTAGAGGCCGTCACCATCGTCGGGAGATGTATGAAGCGGCACACCATCATCATTTACTGGCTCCTTCTTCTCGTGCCGACCTTCGCCATAGGAGCCGCAGGCATTCACTTGCTCCGACACGAGCAACAACGCCTCGATCGGTTGGAGCGGGATTCCGCCCTCGACCGTTCCAAAGCCCTCTCGCAGACACTGCAGCGATCGGTGGAGTCAGTGGAGCGCGACATCTCGGAAACATTGCGCCGAATCCCTCAGAAACGGCTGCTTGATACATTGCTTCAGTGGGAACGAAGGAGCCCGCTGCTAAGAAATGTCTTCTTGTGGAAGCCGGGAATAGGCATTCAGTATCCGAAGGCCGGATTCTCGGCAACGCGGGAGGAAGCACTCTTTCTCGTCCGGTACGAGGCGCTGTTCGTCGGAAGAGTCCCCTGGTGGCGAGACGACGCAGAAACAGGCGAAAATCCGAGCGCACCAACGGCAGAGTCAGGGAAAAGGATTCCCCATCTACAGGTTCCCGGACGACGCGGAACGACTGAGGACGTGCAGGAGTCCGGGAAGCCTGCCGGGGATCGCCCAAGCCTTCAGTATGGGGCTCGTAGCAAGGGGCGAGGGAGACCTGGGCCGCCGATCTCAGGTTCGGAGGAGGGAAGAGAGCTCGGCGGATGGATTCCCTGGTTCGCAGAGAACAAGTTGTACATTTTAGGATGGGTACGGCGGAGTCACGACGGACTGGTGTACGGGGTCGAGCTCGAGCTCATGGGGCTGTTGTCGAAGTTGATTGACGATTTTCCCGAGAACGTGCCGGCAGGGATGAGCTATGCCCTTGTTGACGATAGCGGAAGATTGCTTCACCAATCGGGGAATATTGAACCGAAAGCGGGCCGTAAGCCTTATGTGTCGGTCTCCCTATCGCCCACGCTGCCGCACTGGCAAGTCGCCGTATTTGTTGAGGACGAACGACTCGGCCTTGGCGCGGACAGGAGCTTCTTCATCCTTTCCGGGTTGGTTTTGGGGACTTTCCTTGTTGCGATGGTGACGGGAGTAGCACTCTTGGCCAGGCAAGCGAGCCGAGACCGGCGCGAGGCTCTGCAGAAGAGCTCTTTCGTGTCGAATGTGTCCCACGAGTTGAGAACACCCCTTACCAGCATCCGTATGTACGCCGAGCTCCTGTATGAGGAGAGAATCAAAGACCCTGAGCAAACGAGGCAGTACTTGCGAGTGATCGTCACAGAGTCGCAGCGGCTCACGCGTTTGCTCAACAATGTCTTGGATTTCAGTAGGTTGGAGCAAGACCGCATGAGGTTCGACCTGCAGGGGCTGGACCTTATCGGATTGATGCGAGGAATAATGGAAGCGCACCGCCTGCGAATTCAAGAGGCCGGAATGGTCCTGAAGGATGAAATCTTCCCCACCTGCATCTGTGTGGACGGGGACCGCGATGCACTAAAGCAGGCGGTGATCAACATAATCGACAATGCCGTTAAGTATGCCTCGGAGGGAGGAGAGCTGACGATCGGCCTGCAGGAACGAAACGGACTTTGCGAGCTGCGGGTCATGGATAGAGGACCCGGCGTACCGCCGCAACACCGAGAGCGAATTTTTGAGAAGTTCCAACGGGTGGACGACTCTTTGACCGCTCGTCGCCCGGGCTCGGGACTGGGACTTACCATCGCTCGAAAGATTCTTCGAGGACACGGCGGGGATCTCTTCTACGAAGCCCGTGACGGTGGTGGTAGCAGTTTCGTGGCACGATTACCCGTGCACCCCGACGGCTTGTCGGGTTTGAGGGGACGAGAGGAGTGAATTGCGGTGAAAGAGACTCGTATCCTGGTGGCCGAAGACGATGCCAATCTGCTCCATGGACTCGTGGCAACTCTCGAAAGTGAGGGCTATCATGCCGTGCCCGCCGCCGACGGCGAGCGTGCCTTCATGCTCCTCAAGTCCGAGAGATTCGACCTCGTGATCCTGGATATCATGATGCCGGGAAAGAGCGGTTTCGATCTGTGCAGAGCCGTTCGCTCCAGGGACGAGACCGTGCCTGTACTCATGCTGACTGCAAAAGTAGAGGAGATCGACAAGGTCGTGGCCTTTGAGCTCGGCGCCGACGACTATGTGACAAAGCCGTTCAGTATTCGTGAGCTCCTGGCACGAATAGCGGCATTGTTGAGACGGGCCCGACGAGAAGCGGCCGTGCCTTCCCGATCAAATGCCGGTCCGATTCAGTTCACTTTGGGACAGGTAGTGGTGGACGCCCTCCAGTACAAGATTACGGCCGGCCGGAGGACTCTCAAGATTTCAGCGCGCGAGTTGCGTCTCATGCAGTGCTTTCATGCGCACCCCCATGAAGTTCTCTCGCGGGAGCAACTGCTCAACGAAGTGTGGGGAATTGACTACTACGGTACGACACGCACCCTGGACCAGCATATTGCTCAGTTACGGAAAAAGATCGAGCCCGATCCCGGCTGCCCTCGATTCATCACCACGGTCTACGGCATCGGATACCGCTACGAGCCCTCCCCGGACGAGGCTTCTTGAACCGGTGCGGTGGGATGCCTAACGTCAGAGCAGTGTCTGAACGAGAAGAAAATGTAGGCCATCTTGAAGATGATGCATCTTGTTGTGAGGCTGAAATGAGAAAACCAATGGATGAATCCACAATACGATTTGGTGAAAAGAATTACATCGAAGCCCCCGCTAACCTCAGTGGATGCGTATGTGACGATGAGCACCGGCTCCACATAGCACTTGCGGAACAGAGGACGAGGCCGGCAGTCTTTTCCCCGGACTTCACCGGTGTGAGAAACGCCCGCTGTGCAACTTCCGGCCGTTGCAGATAGGACCCCTCCATTCACGACGGAGAAGGGCGGCCCCCCGGCTACTTGAAAACATGGCGAATCTCTCCGATCGACGAGGCGGCCATTCTTCCCCGACACCCTCCGTTTACTGAGGCCGGTTAAGGCCCGCTAGCCCCCATCTCGCCAAGCACCTGCACATGCCGACGTTTTTCCTTGAGCACTCAGGCTCACTCGGCTAAGCTTTGGAGCAGAGGGACGGAGACGGCAAAACTCCGACGTAACCCTTGACGGGGTCATATCGTGCGGCCGGGACCACTCTTTCTGCAAGAGTAGGAGGAGGGCTCGGGGGGTGGGGGCTTTCACATGAGCGACGAAGAGAGCTGCGACGGATCGACCGGATTGCTCCGAATTCAGAAGGCGGCCCTTCTGAGTGTGGTTGTTCTGGCCGGTCTGGAATTGATGGGGTGGATTGGGGGCAGGCAACTGGAGATCAGCACATTTCTCCATTGGGTGCCCATGGCTCCGAGTACGTCGGTTTGCTTCATCGCCCTGGCACTGACGGAACTATGGGAATCTCGGGATGTTACCGGTAAGATCCGTATCGCCGTTTCGATTACTTTGGCCGCATCCGTCATCGTATATTGCCTGATAGGGCTCGTGGATTACTGGGGAGAATCGGTTCCGTACATTGAGGATCGCTTCTTTTCAGCACCCGGCTTTCTCAATGACGTCCCCTTGGCCAGGATGTCTCCACTGACTGCCGGTTTGTTTATTCTCTCCGGAGGAGCGATGCTTCTCGGCCTCCTTCGATCCGCCTCACCGGAAGGAGGCAAGGTAGCAGGAAACCTGAGCGGCGTTCTTGGTTCTGTTGTGACCTTCGCCGGCTTCACAATCCTCCTCGGCTATGTGTACGGCACCCCTTTCCTGTATGGCAGTTCAACCGTGCCGGTCGCAGCAACCACGGCCACGGCCTTTCTGCTTCTCGGGTCTAACGCGTTGATGGACTTGAGGCCTCGCGATTTTCCGATCCGCCATTTCATGGGTAGCCCCGTTCAAAATCGCTTGGTTCGTACTTTCGTGCCGCTCGTCTTTCTTGCAGTTGTCATACAAGGAATTGTCGGCCGTTTTGTTCCTGCCTTCTTCGCCGTAAACAACGCATTATTGGGAGCCTTCCTGGCGGGCATAATTACCGTGCTGGCCGTTATGGCCGCTTCCAAAGCGGCTTCCACCGTGGGAGCCGCTGTGGACGAGGCGGAAGAGAACCTTAACCAGGTTGTGAAAGAATGGGAGCTCACTTTCAACACCGTCTCGGACTTGATTTTGATCCTCGACAACGATCACAGAATAGTGCGGACCAATGAAGCGCTCACCAAGAAGCTGGGTCTATCGGCCGAAGAGGTGATTGGACGGCATTGTTATGAAGTGATACATGACGAGAAGGCACCTCCTCCATTCTGCCCCCACGCCCGTCTCCTCGAAGACGGCAAAGAGCATCGTGCCGAATTTTTCGAGCCTCGCCTCGGGGCCTCGCTTGACGGCAGGGTATTTCCCCTCGTGGATGAAGAGGGTCGGATCTTCGGAGCGGTGCATGTCGTACGTGACATAACCGAGCGCAAGCAGGCCGAGGAGGCTCTCCGGCAAAGCGAAGAGCGGTACAGAAAGCTCGTGGACACTATGAACGAGGGCCTCGGAGTGCTGGATCAGAAGGGTCTGGTAACATACGTGAACGATCGAGCCTGCGAGATTGTCGGATATCCGCGTGAGGAGCTCCTGGGCCATCATGCCGGTGACTTCTTGGACGAGACGAACAGAAGGAAGTTGGCAGAACAGGTCGCCAAACGCATGGAAGGCGAGAAGGGCACCTATGAGCTCGAATGGACGAGGAAAGACGGCGGCAAGAGTGTCGTGGTAATGTCGGGCAGCCCGATCCTGGATGAGAAGGGGCGATTCGTCGGCAGCTTCGCCGTGATGACGGACATTACCGCCCGAGTGAGGGCCGAAGCGATCCGGAGACGCCTTGCTACTGCGGTGGAGCAGTCCATAGAAGCGGTGATGATCACCGATCCGGCAGGACACATTGTCTACGTGAACCCGGCATTTGAGAACATTTCAGGATACTCCCGAGACGAGGTGCTCGGTCGTAAGCCGACGTTCCTGAAGAGCGATCGGCACGACGACGCATTTTACCGTGAGCTGGAGGCTTTTGTGCGAAGCGGAAAGGCCTGGAAAGGACGCCTCGTCAGTCGGAGAAAAGACGGCGAGCTCTATTACGAAGATGTGACTATTTCTCCCGTACGGAGCTCGGCCGGTGAAATAGAGAATTACGTTGATGTGGGGCACGATGTCACCCAGCACGTGCACCTTCAGAGGCAATTGATGCAGGCGCAAAAGATGGAGGCCGTAGGCACCCTTGCAGGCGGCATTGCTCACGATTTCAATAACCTGCTTCAGGTTATCCTCGGTTATTCGGAACTGGTCCAGCTCAATATAGGGGAGGGAGATTCCGGCCGTCAGGAAATCGGTTTCATTCGGCAGGCAGCCGCTCGCGGCGCAGAGCTGGTGCAACAAATTCTTACCTTCAGCCGTAACGTGGAAACAAGACCTCGCCCTCTGGATCTCAACCGTGAGATAAGGCATGCCCGGACGATGATGTCTCGAACCATTCCCAAGATGATTGACATACAACTCGCACTGGCCGATGACCTCAAAGCCGTCAACGCCGATCCCGGCCAAGTGGAACAGGTTCTCTTGAACTTGGCCGTCAATGCCCAGCACGCCATGCCCGAAGGCGGCAGTATCACCATAATGACGGAGAATGCGATTATTGACGCCGAGTATACCGAGGGACATTTTGGAGTCAAACCCGGTGAATATGCTCTCTTGGCCGTATCGGACACCGGTCACGGGATGGAAAGACATATTTGTGAGCATATCTTTGAGCCGTTCTATACAACCAAGGGACCTGAAGAGGGGACCGGCCTCGGGCTGGCCATGGTGTTCGGCATCGTCAAAGGCCACGAAGGTCACATCGAGTGTTATAGCGAGCCGGGCCGGGGAACCACGTTCAGAATCTACTTGCCGGTCATAGAATCGGAAGAGGTGGAGAAGAACGAATCAATCTCAGAGGCTCCCCCTGAGATCGGTACCGAGACCGTTCTCTTGGTGGACGACGAAGAGTCGATACTCGAACTGGGTAAACGGATTCTCACCCGAGCGGGATACACCGTGCTCACGGCGAGCCGCGGGAAGGAGGCTCTGGAGACCTATCGAACCGGGAAAGGGGAGATCGATTTAGTCATTCTCGACCTGATCATGCCGGAGATGGGGGGCAAAGAGTGTTTTGAAAAACTGCTCAGGATGGATCCGGATGCGAGAATTATTATCGCCAGCGGATATTCGGTAGATAGGATAATGAAGGAAGAAGGGGAAGGAGGCCCCGCAGGGTTCCTCGGGAAACCGTACAGAATGAGGCAGATGCTGCACGTCGTGCGGACGGTTTTGGATGCCGCACCACGGGAGAGCCGATAATACAATCGAGAGATAGGCGAAGCCTATTCCCGCCGAGTCATTTCTGAAGACGTCCTGCCAGGCAAAACCCTGTGGTATGACAAGTCCCTGAGTATCCTGCCGAAGAAAGCGAGCAGGAGATCAGCGAATCATTAGACCATGTCCGAGATTGTCAGGATCTTCCTTTTTTCCTCAAAATCCCAAATTTTGGACTTGTCAGCAGATTCTTGTGATATGTTGATTGACGAGACAATCAACCCGTTGCACGCTCTCTTCAAGGGCATAGA
>JBGSJS010000043.1:0-42681 GCA_041741735.1 Desulfomonilaceae bacterium
GAAGCAGGAACGGGAAGACCGCAGGCTCGATCAACTCAATGTGTTCGAGTAGGTGAGCCACCTTCAGGTGGCCCCCAGATTTCAACCGCTTTGAGCGGTTCACGCATTCAAGCCTCCGGCTTTGCCGGAGGTCACTGACTCGCCGGACCTTAAAGCTCGGGAGGTTTCGAGTGAAAAGACGCAGAAGACTGGGGCGAGGAGTGGCGATCGTCGGTGTGGGCATGTCGCGGTTCGGCATGTTCAGGGATCGCGATTCCAAAGACCTTTTCGCTGAAGCATTTCATAACATGATGGCCACCGTTGACAAGGGAGCGGACCCCAACGATATAGACGCCCTGTACGTAGGCAATTTCTCCAGTGATTTCTTTATACATCAGGCTCACTGGGGTCCCATCGTTTCAGACCTCCTCGGCCACGTTCCCAAGCCCGCTACGAGAACCGAGGGCGCGTGCGCATCCAGCGCCTTGGCATTGAGGGAAGGGATCTTCGCCATTGCATCGGGATTCTACGACATGGTCCTCGTGGGCGGCGTCGAAGAGATGTCGAAACGCTCCACCGAAGAGGTGGCCGAGGGTCTGGCCCTTGCTACGGTGCCGTACGAGGGGAAAGCGGCCTTCACGTTTCCCGGGGTGTTCGGAGCGGTGGCCACGGCTTATTTCGCAAAACACGGAGCGTCCCGAGAGGACTTGTTCAACGTCACCATCAAGAGCCATTCCAATGCGGCCCTCAACCCTCGGGCTCAATTCGGGGCAACCCTTCGGTCGATCATGGACGCGAAAAGGGCCTCGTTAAGAAAGAGAGGTCTTCCGGTACCTCAATGGGAGGACGAGAGGGAGTTTCTCAGAGATCCCGCTGCCAACCCGTCGGTCGCATGGCCTATGCATCTATTCGACTGTTGTCCCATCAGCGACGGCGCGAGCTGCACTCTCCTCGTGGGCGAGGAGCTTGCGAAAAACTTCTCCGACACCCCCCTGTACGTGGCGGGTATGGGACAGGGGAGCGGCAGCGGCCTGCACGCGACGGACGATCTCACCACATTCCGGGCTACCAAGCACGCGGCGGAAGAGGCCTACGGCATGGCCGGCCTCACCCCGGGCGATGTCCAGTTCGCCGAGGTGCACGACTGTTTCTCCATCGCCGAGCTCGTTCACATGGAAGATCTCGGATTTTTCGGTCCGGGTGAGGCGTACAAAGCCGTTGCCGACGGCCTGACGCGACTGGACGGCCCCAAGCCCATCAACACCTCCGGCGGTCTGAAATGCAAAGGCCATCCCGTCGGGGCTACCGGAGTGGCACAGCTCGTCGAGGTCTGGGAACAGTTGCGCGGGGAAGCGGGCGACCGCCAACTCCCGATCAAGGATCTCCGCATCGGCGCTGCCCATAACTTGGGCGGGACGGGCGGGACGTGCACGTTCACCATTTTGGAGAGGAGGTAAGCCATGGAATCCCAACGTCGCTTCAACGACATCTCTTTTGCCGAGTTTCTCAAGGAGCGAAAACTCATGGGATCGCGCTGCACCTCGTGCGGTGAGCTCTTTGTTCCACCCCGTCCGCTCTGCGTCAAATGCGCGGGGACCGCGATGGAATGGGTGGAGCTGAAGGGAACGGGGCGACTCAAGGCATTTACCTGCATTTCGATCGGTCCTTCATTTATGCGAGAAGAAGGATTCACCAGGGAGCACCCCTATTGTACCGGGGTAGTCCGGTTGGACGAGGGACCGGGCATGGTGGGCAGAATCGAAGGGGTGGATGCCTCCGACCCGGCCGGGATCCTGATAGGGATGCCCATGCAGGCTCTGTACTTGGATCGGGGAACAGGCGACGAGATGGTCACGTACCTGGCGTTTACGTCCGCCGGCTGAGGCCCTAACGAGGGGCATCGTTTTTCAGGGCAGGAGATCCTTAGAGATTGCGACGATTCGAAAATCCGTGAGAGGGATCAATCATGTCAGGTGTGGATATAGCCGAAATTCTAGGGAGACAGCGCCGCTTCTTCGGGAGCGGGAAGACTCGTGACGTATCGTTCCGTATCGATCGGTTGAAACGCCTCAAAGATGTCATCCGGGACAATGAGGATGAGATTTTTCGGGCGATTCATGCCGATCTGAAGAAATCCAAGGAGGAGATCTTCCTCGGAGAGATTGCGGGTCTTGTGGGCGAGATCGATCATGCCGTCCGCCGCGTACGCTCGTGGAGCAAGCCCAAAAGAGTGAGAACTCCTCTCGCCCTGTTTCCCGGTTCGAGCTTCATAATGCCCGAGCCCCTGGGGGTCGTGCTGATCATGGGGCCCTGGAACTATCCGTTTCAGCTCGTCCTGGCACCACTCGTGGGCGCCCTGGCCGCGGGGAATTGCGCCGTACTGAAGCCCTCCGAGCTGACTCCCGACACCTCGTGGCTGATCCGACGACTCATTGCGGAGAACTTCGAGCCCGGTTTGATCTCAGTGGTTGAAGGGGGCCCCGATGTCGCTACCGATCTTCTCGGGCACAAGTTCGATCACGTCTTTTTCACCGGCGGTACGGAGATCGGCAGGATTGTTGCGCAGGCTGCCGCCAAGACGCTTACTCCCGTAACGCTTGAGCTCGGCGGAAAAAGCCCGTGCATCGTGGACCGGCAGGTTGACGTTGAATGCGCTGCCAGGAGGATAGCCTGGGGAAAGTTTTTCAACGCGGGGCAGACCTGCGTTGCACCGGATTATCTGTTGGTTGACGGAAAGGTCAAGGAGGAGCTCCTCGCGGCTATGCGCCGCTGCGTCATCGGGTTCTACGGGGAAAACCCCAAGGAGAGTCCCGACTATTGCAGAATAGTAAACAAGCGGCATTTTGACCGCCTGTCCCGGCTGCTCGACGAAGGCGACATTATTCTGGGGGGTGAAACAGATCCGTCGGACAACTACATTGCTCCCACGCTCATCAACAATGTTGCCCTGCACCACAAGATCATGGAATCCGAAATCTTCGGACCCATACTCCCCGTCCTTGAGTTCGTCGAGCTGACCCAGGCCATCTCCATCGTCAACAGCAAGCCGAAGCCGCTTGCCCTCTATTTCTTTTCCAAGAGCTGCAAGAACGCGGACCGCGTCCTCCGGGAGACCTCGTCGGGAGGAGGGGCCATAAATGACACGATCGTCCACGTCAGTTCAAATACCTTACCCTTCGGCGGGGTGGGCGACAGCGGGATCGGGAGGTATCACGGGGAAGCCGGCTTCGACGCGTTTTCCAACAAGAGAGCGATCGTCAAGCGCCCGTTTGTACTGGATACCTCGTTCAGGTATCCACCCTACCGGGGCAAGCTCCCTCTGTTGCGAAGGCTGATGCAGTACTTCGGGTGAGCAGGTGCGGCCGGCGATCAACGTCCGTATGCCATGTGGCGCTCATACCTCCAAGGGTACACGAGAATCAAAGCCGGCATCATAAGACTCGACCGTACGAGCACGCTCTTCCCCCATCCGTGCCGCCACTTGAATTTCCCGGTTTCCTGCCCTACTATGGCACTCGGCGATCTCGTCCGCCGGAGAAGATTCATGGGATGATGTCGGAGTACCTCACGGATGCTCACTTCTGACCTCATACAGATCTCGCTGCGACAACTATACCGGAACCGGCGCCGTTACAAGAGCGTCATTCTGGGTATTGCACTGGGAATCGCGGGCTTGGTCACCATTCTCACCATGGGAGACTCGGTGGAGACCGATCTGGGTCATAATCTGGAATTGCTGGGAAGCGCGACCATCTTGAAGGCCACCTATGACGCGGACAGGAAAACCAGGTGGCATCAAGGCCAATTCTATAAGCGAGACGTTGAAGAGTTACGCAAGCTGCAGGGTGTGAAATCGGTTTCTCCGGCTGTATGGGGCGGCCAGAACTTCAGCAGTGCCGGCAGGAAAATGAATAGCAGGCTCATGGGAGTGGGAGAGGATTTTTTCGATACGATCTACATCCCCATCACCAAGGGCAGAAGACTCACCGCACGGGACGACGCAGCCAGGAACAGCGTATGCGTGGTCGGAGAAACGGTTCTAAAGAATCTGTTTGAAGGAGACGTGGACCCGTCGAACAAGGAGATCTTCATAGCGGGTAATATGTTCAGGGTAGTGGGGTTGATGGGCGGAGTCGAAGACAAGAGCCTGATGGAGTCCGTTTTGATTCCTATCTCGGTGGCCCGGTCGAGGTTCGCCAGCATGTACGAAATCAGGGACATCTACGTCCGTGCGGTCAACTGGGACGTGGTGTCGGAGCTTCATCGTCAAATCATGAAAGTCCTGGTGCACAATCAGCCCGGCTATTCGGAGAACATGGTGGTCAAATACTATCCTGAGCGAATCAAGACCATCAAGCAGGCGGTGTTCATCGTGAAAGTCTTTCTCTATGCCTCCATGGGAGTGACCCTTCTCCTGGGGGGGCTGGGAATCACCAACGTCATGCTGGCCGCGGTTCGGGAAAGAACCACGGAAATCGGGCTCCGAAAAGCCGTGGGAGCGACCGAGGGCATGATCATGACCCAATTTATCGTGGAATCCGTTTCCATCAGCCTCATGGGGGCCGTGATGGGCATGGTGGTGGGGTTTGTTTCAGTGGAAATCCTCAAGGAGGTCATGAAAACGGTGCCCGCGTACAAGGTATTCATGCTCAGCCTCGTGGGAGGAGTCCTGTTCGGCGTGCTCTTGGGGATGATCTCGGGATTCCTGCCGGCCAAGAGGGCGAGCAGCCTGGATGCGGCCGAGGCGATGAGATTCGAGTGACCTCGATTTCATGGCAAACGTTGAGGTGACCGCCCGCCTGTTACTTCCCCGTACGGTATTCTGCAGCCGTTTCAATGAGACGCAGAATCCCTTCATTGAATAAAAATGTGCCTGCCGGGGGCTTGGACCATTTTTTCGCGTGGATCTTCTTGACCCCGATGTGACGGAGGTGTAAGGGAAATAAGTTTAGGCACGGCGAGCCGCCGGCCTACGTCTGCCCCCCATGTGGAGGATCGGGATGATACCTGTTTGCGAACCCCTGCTCAACGGCAGGGAAAAAGAGTATGTCATAGAGTGTCTGGATACCAACTGGATCTCGTCGGCAGGGAAATACATAACCCTTTTTGAGGATCAATTCAGCCGCTACTGCGAAGTGCCCCATGGAGTGGCCTGCAGCAACGGCACTACTGCTCTTCATTTGGCCCTGACAGCTCTCGGGATAGGTCCGGGAGACGAGGTCATCATCCCGGATTTCACTCTCATCGTGTCGGCAAATATGGTCATCCTGGCAGGCGCGAAACCGGTCCTGGTCGATGTGGACCCGAGGACTTGGTGTCTCGATCACTCTCTCATCGAGGCGGCCATAACCCCCCGAACCAAGGCCATCATGGCAGTCCATATGTACGGCCATCCGTGCGACATGGATGCTATTCCGGCCATAGCAAAGAAGCACAATCTCTTCGTCATAGAGGATTGCGCGGAGGCGCACGGTGCCGAAGTCAACGGCCGGAAAGTCGGGGGACTCGGCGACGCCGGCTGCTTCAGTTTTTACGGCAACAAGATCCTTACCACCGGCGAAGGCGGGATGGTGGTGTGCCGTGACCGAGAGCTCGCCGAACGTATGCGGTTGCTGCGGAATCAAGGGTTTGGAGAGCCCCGTTTCGTGCACAACGTGGTGGCGTTCAACTATCGGATCACCAATATTCAGGCCGCCATCGGCCTTGCCCAGACGGAAATGGTCGAAGAAAAGGTGAAAGGCAAGGTATGGATCGGCCGGACCTATAACGAATTACTGGCCGGGCAGGAGGGTTTGACCCTCCCTGTGGAAGAGTCGTGGGCCAAAAATGTCTACTGGATGTACGGCGTTCTCGCGGACGAGAGTTTGTTCGGTCCCAGAGACGCGCTCATGGAGCGGCTGAAGGAAAAGGGTGTGGACACACGTGCCTTCTTCTGTCCCATGTCGATGCAGCCTGTCTACAAGGACTCGGATCCGCGTTTTCCCGACTCCTCGGGACAGTTCCCCGTGTCGGTGGATCTGTGGAATCGCGGACTCTACTTACCGTCGGGATTGAGCTTGACCCGAGCGGACATGGAGACGGTTGCGGAGAAACTCATAGCATGTCGAATTTCGTAGGTTTTTTTCTGGGTCGTTCGTACCCGATGGGTGACCGGCCGTTCAACTGCGAGAAGCGGAGATCGTTTGCCTTTCGACAGTGGTGATGCCTTGGCCTTGAGGATGAATAACCTCGGGAGGCAACCGGACATCCTGACCGACAAAGCAGAAGATTCATCCGGGTCGGCACCTCGAAAGTAATCCATAGGAACTGACGCTAACGTTGAGGCCGGGAGGCTTCGGCAGCAGACTCAACAAGTTTTCGATATCACCGGTCGGATCGTAGGCAAATCCCCCGCCACCCCTCAAGAGAACGAGGAGTGGAGGGGGATTTTGTGGTGGAGCACGAGAAGCCCGGACAGTTTCGGATGTGACACAAGAATGTCGGCAACTCGTCCTGCGGAGGCCGACACGGAGCTCGCGAGACCTCGCCGTTTCGGCGGCGGTTTCCCACGCGGGCCTTTTTTTGACAGGGAGGTGGCGTCGTGAACGGAGATCCTCGGGTTTCCATCGTGTTGGCAACGTACAACGAACGGGAGAATATTCTCGATACGATTCACAACATTTTTGAAAATGTCAAAGATTCCACGGAGATCATCGTTGTTGACGATGATTCTGACGACCGAACCTGGGAATTGGTCGAGCAACTGGACGATCCCCGGGTGAAGCTTATCCGACGCGTTGCAACGCGGGGGTTGGCTTCCGCTTTCAATCGTGGGATCATTGAATCCCGGGGGGACGTGGTGGGATGGATGGACGCGGACATGTGCATGCCGCCATCGCTGCTTCCCGTCATGATCGACAAACTGAAGGAATACGACATTGTGGTGGGCTCGCGCTATGCCCCGGGCGGTGTAGACGATCGAGCCTTTCTCCGGGTGGCCTCCAGCAGGCTTATCAACGGGTTGGCAACGCTTGTGCTGGGCTACGGAATCAGAGACTATGACAGCGGTTTTGTGGTTCTCAGACGAACGGTCTTTGACAAGGTCTCGATTATTCCGACCGGCTATGGAGCATACTTCATGGAGCTGCTCTACACCTGTCGAACAAAGGGATTGACCGTCTACGAGATTCCTTACGTCTTCAGGGATCGGGCAAAGGGCATCTCGAAATCGGCCCCCAGCCTGTACAAGTTCTTCAGAACGGGCATGCAGTATGTCATGCGCATTTTCACGGCTCGATTGAGAAGGATTGACTAATGCCTCACGAAATCGTGACCCCCACCTTCGAGCGGATCGACGATCGGGGAACGTTCACGGAGATTCTGAACTCCGGGAGCTGGGAAGGGCTCTTGGCGGGGCGGATGAATCCCGATGCGGTAATGGGCAATCACTATCACAAAGAAACCTTGGTGTTCTTCTATCTCACCGGAGGATCGGCCAGGATCAAGACAATTAACGTGGAGACGGGCGAGAAGGATGATTTTGTGATCCGGGGCTCTCAAGGGGTTATCTTGAGAGTGAACGAGTCGCATTCGATTCGTTTCACGGAAGAATCGGATTTTGTAATGCTCAAATCCCGCCGTTTTGACCCGTCGGCTCCGGACACATTCCACTTTCCCGTAGAGGTTTGAAAACAGTGGAGTCTTACGAATATCGTACACTTTTTGAATACGAGACTTCCTATTGGTGGTTCAAGGGTTTACACCGGATATTGCTGGACACGATGAGTGAGCTGGCTTTACCCGAAGGTTCCAAGATTCTCGATGCGGGCTGCGGCACCGGGCAGAACCTCGTGAATTTGAGTGAAAAAGTCACATACGAAGCCTATGGGTTTGACTTTTCCGCCCATGCGACCCCTTTTTGGGCAAAGAGAGGTCTCAAAACGGCATGTCTGGCCACGATCAATGACATTCCTTTTGCCTCGGAGACATTCGACACGGTCATGTCGGTGGACGTGTTCGAATGCGAGGATGTGGTGGAAGAGCGGGCCTATGGGGAATTGTGGAGAGTGCTCAAACCGCGCGGTTACCTGGTGATGGTCGTACCGGCCTATGAATGGCTCATGACCGAAGAGCATCACAAAGCTGTTCGGGCCTCCCGACGCTACTCAAGGAGCAGGCTCGAAGGACTCGTAAAGTCCCTTCCCGTGGAGTTGATTCGGATAACTCATCTCTTCGCCGCGCTTCTGCCCGTGCTGGCGGCGTATCGTCTTATAACGCCCTATCTCAAGGGTCGATCGGACGGGCCCCCCACTTCGGAGCTGCGGCCGCTGTATCCGGCCTTAAATGAATTGTTATTCAAAATCGTCAATGTGGAGCGTCATGTGTTGCGAATATGGAACCTGCCCTTCGGCAGTTCTCTTCTGGCTGTGGCCCGAAAGGGAGGGTGATCATGGGCACGAAAGTGTGGCAGCTCGGCTCGCCGGGCTCATGGCTTTACGCTCTGTATGACGGGCTGCGCGTGGGAGTAAACCGCAAGCTCGTGAATTATCTCCTGGCGGGTGCCGTCACCTGTGAGGAATGCAAGGTACTGGAGGCAGGATCGGGGCCGGCATTTGCTTCTTCGATTCTCAATGCGGATCGCCGGGTGGGCCTCAGCATTGCCATGGACATCGACATGGAGGCCCTGCTGGAGGCGCGATTAAGAGACCCGTCTCTTGCCCTGGTGGTGGCTGACATCCAACATCTCCCGTTCAAGAAGGAAAGCATCGACCTCGCCTGGAACAGCAGCACCATCGAGCACCTGCCCAGCCCGCCGGCCGCGCTTGCGGAGATGGAGCGAGTAACCCGGCGTGGGGGCAAGGTCTTCGTAGGCGTCCCCAATCTGTATGGCCCTCTGGGATTCCAACACTGGATACAGAGCACTTCCGTCGGCATCTGGATCGGCACCACCTTCAATCGGTCTCAACTCCGGAAGATGGTGAAAGAGTGCGGCCTTGAGCCCTTGGACTCAATCTTCTATTTTTTCCGCTTCTTTGTGGGAATCCTCGCGAGAAAGTAACCACGGAACAGGGAGTGAAGGCGAAGACTCTCTCAGGCGAATCGAGCCTGAAAATCCTCGGTCACTATTCGGGAAATTCCTTCCCGCGCGAGGCGCCACAGCGAAAGCACATCAACGAATTGCGGCTTGCAGCCGATTGACAGTGCCCGTTCGCCGTCGTATCATGGCCTGTCTCAGCGCTTCCAAAGCGGGGGTTTCATGGGCAGAAACGGCACGATTCGCGTTCTCACCGGTGATGGAAAAGGCAAGACCACAACCGCTCTTGGACTGGCTCTGCGTGCGGTCTATCGAGGAATGCGGGTGCTCGTGGTTCAATTCCTGAAGGCCCCGGAAAGCTCGGGGGAGCACTTTGCCGCCCCGTCGTTAAATCCCCTTCTCACCATCAGGCCCGTGGGCAGAAAGGGCTTCATTGTTCAACGGCAAGAGGACTCTCCGGACCGGCTAATGGCGGAGAGTGCTTTTGCAGAGGCTCGGTTGGGCATGCTTGAAGGAAAATACGACATGATCGTTCTCGACGAAATAAATGTCGCCGTTTACATGGGACTGCTCGACGTCGAGGATGTTCTGAAACTTATCGAAGCCAAGCCCGAGAACATTGAGCTCGTCATGACCGGACGTTATGCCCATCCCCGGGTGATCGAGCCGGCCGACTCAGTCTATGAAATGGTACTCGTCAAACATCATTTTGATATGGGCATCCCCGCCGCAAAAGGAATTGAGTACTGACTTGCAGCCAAGCCCGCGTCGATGCGAGACCTGGTTTGGCCCACGGGATGCCGGTCTGCGGCAAAAATGGACTGGCTCCGGCGCTCCATATAAGAGAGCCGACGGAGTCACTGTCCTTTTGCGATCATAAGCATGAAGGGAGATCTTTATGGCAGTATCCGACAACCCCGTGGACGGATTCCGCTTTCTTCCACCCAGTTTGGGAGCTTGGATAGCGGAACGCATCGGCGCGGAAGAGTTCAAAGGTCAAATTCCCTGGACTCCCCTCGCCAAGCCTCTGAATCAGTCGAGGCTTACCCTGGTGACCAGCGCCGGTATCAGCATGAAAACAGACCCGCCTTTTGACATGGAGCGGGAAAAGAAAGAGGGCACCTGGGGCGACCGCTCTTACAGAGCCATCCCCAGAGAAGCAACGGAAGCGGACATCGATATACGCCATCTTCATATCAACACCGATTACGTCCTTCAGGACATCAACGTCATGTTGCCCGTCGCCCGAATGAGTGAGTTTGAGCAGGAAGGAATCATCGGCAGTCTTGCCCCGACCGTTTATTCTTTCTACGGCTTCCAGTGGCAGAGCACCGATTTCGTTCAGGAGGCCATAGAGCCCATGAGCCGGAAAATGAAGGAAGAGGGGGTCGATGCCGTGATACTCACCCCGGCCTGACCCTTCTGCTGCCAGTCCGTGGGGCTGGCTGCCCGGTACCTCGAAGAGGCCGGACTCTCCACCGTAGTATTGACACCCACTCCCGAATTCCACAGACTCGTGGGCATCCCCCGATCGACAGCAATTGCATATCCGTACGGAAGACCCGTCGGCCAGGTGGGCGACAAGGAAGGCCAGCGCCAAGTTCTTTTCGAAACGCTCTCCATGCTTGAGAATGCCAAGAAACCGGGAGAAATCCGGCACCTGTCACCAGTATGGCCCGAAGAGCCTAAAGATGCAAAATGGCAGCCCCCGGAGATGAGCCCGGTCATCAAACTTTACCTGGACGACATCAGAGCGGCACGAAGGCGAAAGGGATGACTGCAGGCAATCGCTTTGAGCCGGGGACGAGGTGAGGCCATGATAAGCCGACCGCTCGGATAACACCGCCTCTCTGCTTGAAGCGAGATGAGCCGACGAACGCTCAACCAAGTATCAAGAAAGCATGCTGTTTCGGGCAGGTCTCGCCGGTAGACTCAGAGCTTGTGGCTCGTAACGGAAGGGACATGCTCGAAACAGCAACAATCCCAACCCTTTGAGCTCTTCCTGGTAGCGACCGGCGTCCCTGCCGGTCATTGCGCCGACCGGCACTGAGGCCGGTCAGTACTGAGTCGGTACAAAGCTCTGAGCTCAGGGACGGCGCCGTATTCACGAAATGGCGTCACACAGAAATCAGTGGCTTTGCCGGCCACACGGCACCGTGTTTGGGTAAAGGAGTACCGAACCTACAACATGAAAGACACAACCCCGTGTCGAGCTGCCCTCCGGCATCAAGGCTCCGGCTTCCTGACAGACTTACGTCTCCGGATCTTTTTCCTACGCTCATGTAGGACCATTCTTGTGGAGAGATGGTTCTTCGGCCCCCCTCAAGCGTATTTCATCAAAAACTAACACCTGGTTAACCCGCCATTAACGACCGAGTAGTCTCCTTAAATATCAGGCTAATGCGTATTCACATAGGCTGGATTACTGAAGTCCTTTTCAGGCAGGTTTGCCGACGCAGTCGGGACCGGCGCCGTTCATGGGGAGAAAGGCCGGCCCGAAATGCCAACCTTGTGGATTCCCGAGTCACGCTCCCTTGAACGCTCAACGGTATAGAGCCGCTCATTCAAATTCGCGGCATTCTTCGTGTTGAAGGCCAATGAGCCTTCGACAACTTTGTAGCCGGAGATCGGCGCTGTCCTTCAAGGAACAGCACCGTCTGCTCGAGACTTATGGCAGGCCCGATAACGGAGCGCAGAGGCTATCCATAGGTCTCCTGATGATCTCAAGGCTTCCCTATGTTTCCCGCAATTTTCAAAGCGCTCCGCTATTGCAGTGCCCTCTTATTCCGAAGCTGGCAAAGGAGACAGAAATATGGGTGTCCTTCCGGTTCCCGAGGAAGTGCGTAGCATGCACACGAAGATAGAGGCGTTAACCGAATTGGTTAGCCATCAGAACAAACTGATCCGGAAGCTGACGGATCAAATTCAGCAACTCAAGTCCCAGGATAAGAAAATCGACGACATCGGCCAAAAATTTACCGAGATCAATAGGCTTCTGACAATCATCAGCGATACCATGCGCTTCACCAACGTTGCCTAATCTTTCCCCGTCAGGACACAGTGCCGCCCTTTGACCTGCGCGGCGCTGTTCCCGTGCAAATCCTTCGAGTCCTTCCTCGCCTCATCACCCTTGATCGATTTCCTTACACGAAATGATTGCCCTTGCCTCCTTGAATTGGAAACCTAATCTCTGTTTACGGAGGGGGAACGCGGATCGGCGAATTCGCCGCTACTTTTATCGGTCGGATTACCTGAGCCTGCATCTTCTACGGGAACGGCGGCTTTGACGTAAGTTCTCGTGTTGGGCAAAGGATCGTCAATCATGGTCGCCCGAACAGCAATCATGGCCGTCATGCTCGCAGCGGCAATCACAGCGCCGCCCCGGCCGACCCAAGCCTTTGAAAATCCGGGAGTTATAACAATGAATGTGAATCATGAACGAGTCCGACCGGAGGCAGGGATGGAAAACGCCGGTAAAGCACGGCAACCGAATCGCCTCATCCATGAAAAGAGCCCGTACCTTCTCCAGCACGCGTACAATCCCGTAGACTGGTACCCGTGGGGCGACGAAGCCTTCGAGAAAGCGAGAAAGGAAGACAAGCCCATTCTCCTTTCCATAGGGTACTCTACCTGTCACTGGTGTCACGTGATGGAGCACGAATCCTTCGAGGATGAGGAAGTTGCACGCGCTTTGAACGATGCTTTTGTCTCCATCAAAGTTGATCGGGAAGAGCGCCCGGACATCGACCACATCTACATGACCGTCTGCCAAATGCTCACGGGAAGCGGCGGCTGGCCGCTCAACATCATCATGACGCCGGACAAAAAGCCCTTTTTCGCAGGGACCTACTTTCCCCGAGAGAGTCGGTACGGGCGCATCGGCGTCATCGATCTGGCGAGAAACGTCAAGGAAGTCTGGACCAACAACCGGCAGGTGGTGACCGAATCGGTGGGCAAAGTGATGTCCGCGCTCCGACAGGTGCCCGACGATCTGCCGGGTGAGTCACCGGGAAACGGAGAGCTCCACAAGGCCTTCTTGGAGCTTGCCCAACGTTACGACCCCGGATACGGGGGATTCGGGCAGGCTCCCAAGTTTCCCACTCCTCACAACCTCCTCTTTCTCCTTCGGCAATGGAAACGGTCCGGTCACGGCCGGGCATTGGAAATGGTGGAAAAAACCCTGCAATCAATGCGCATGGGCGGAATTTACGATCACGTAGGATTCGGATTCCATCGGTATTCCACCGATCGGGAATGGCTGGTGCCTCACTTCGAAAAGATGCTCTACGATCAGGCTATGCTCCTCGCTGCCTATACCGAAGCATTTCAAGCCACCGGCAAGAGCGAGTACGCCTCCACAGCCCATGAGATCATTACGTACGTGCTGCGAGACATGACCTCTCCGGAAGGGGGCTTCTACTCCGCTGAAGACGCTGACAGCGAAGGAGTCGAAGGCAAATTCTACGTATGGAAGGCTTCCGAAATCCGGCACGCTCTGGACCCCGTTGCCGCTGAGCTCGTTACGCAAGTGCTCAACGTGAAGGAATCCGGGAACTATCGCGAAGAGGCGACCGGCCATCCGACCGGCGACAATATCCTTCACCTTTCTAAACCACTTTCTGAAACCGCCAAGGGACTCAATATGACGGAGGCGGATCTTCGGGAGCTCCTCGAAACCGCGAGGAAGAAGCTCTTCGACGTGAGAGAAAAGCGCGTTCACCCGCACAAGGACGACAAGATTCTGACCGACTGGAACGGCCTGATGATCGCGGCCTTGGCCAAAGCCGCACAAGTCTTCGACGAGCCCGGGTACGCCGAAGCAGCGTCAAGAGCGGCAGATTTCGTGCTTAAGACCCTGCGGAGGCCTGACGGCAGACTTCTCCACCGGTACCGGGACGGGAGCGCAGGCCTCCCGGCTCACGTGGACGATTACGCGTTCATGATCTGGGGACTGTTGGAGCTCTATGAAACCGATTTCCGGGTCGATCGTCTGCAGACGGCCCTTGAGTTGAACGCTCTGTTCCTGGAGCATTTCTGGGATTCGGCCAACGGCGGGTTCTTCTTCACGGCCGATGATGCGGAGAATCTCCTCATGAGAAAGAAGGAGATCTATGACGGGGCCGTCCCTTCAGGGAATTCCGTTGCCGCGCTCAATCTCCTGAGGCTGGGAAGGATAACGGCGAATCCCGATCTGGAGAAAAAGGCGGAGCAGATAGGCCGAGCCTTCTCGGGAAACGTGGCCCAACTACCGTCTGCTCACACGCAGCTCCTCTTGGCCATAGACTTCGGATTGGGCCCATCGAACGAAGTGGTGGTGGCAGGCTCGCCCGGCGGAGACGACGCTGCGGCGATGCTCAAGGCACTGCGCAAGCCGTTCCTCCCCAACAAGGTAGTGCTGTTCCGTCCCAGCGGCGAACCCGCTCCCGCGATCGTGGGCGTGGCCCCATACACGGCAAACCAGCACGGGATAGACGGTAAAGCCACAGCGTACGTGTGTCGCGGTTACAATTGCGAGCTTCCAACCACCGACCCGGCTAAGATGGTCGAATTGCTGGCCGGGAAGTAACCGGGCCGGCAGGGACGCGGCCCCTACCGCTCGTAACGTGAACGACTTCTCCCAAGCGGCAACCTTATGGCTCTTCGACTCCCGCTCGCTCGACTCCTCATCGGTATCGCGCCGCGGGACCCTAAAGAGAGAATGCCGACAATGGGGCGAAGAATACTCGAATACCCGACCTCAACTAAATGATTTCCGACAGATTTGTGCTTCGGTATAGCTTCTTGGACGATGGAGTTGTAACATACTTCGGCGTGACAATCCCCCCGGCCGTGCATGCATATGAGTCGGCAGACACGAGGGGAAAAAACAAGCCTTCGGAGTTAATCCCCCCTGTTCCCTTCCAACGGACATGGGGACGCGGGACCGTTCTGAGTGCAACCGACGCGCGGTGGACCGCGTGGACAGGTCTGTTGCCTGTTCCCATCCGGAACGTGGACGTGGGAGGTCACCGCGCCGCAGAAGGCCAACGTCGATATGAGAATACCTGGAGGAGCCTTTTCTATGAGCGACACCGAAAAGAGTCTCGACAATCTTTGCATCAATACCATCCGGATGCTCGCCGCGGACGCAGTGCAGCAGGCGAATTCCGGACATCCCGGACTTCCCTTGGGCGCCGCGACCATGGCCTACGTTCTTTGGACGCGCTTTATGCGGTTCAATCCGCGCAATCCGCACTGGATCAATCGGGATCGATTCATCCTTTCCGCAGGCCACGGATCTGCACTCCTCTATACGCTGCTGCATCTTACCGGTTATGACCTATCGCTCGACGAGCTCAAAAGGTTCCGCCAATGGAAAAGCAAGACCCCCGGTCATCCCGAGCGGGATACCGACCTGGGGATCGAAGTCACCACAGGCCCGCTGGGACAAGGCTTCGGCATGGGAGTGGGAATGGCCCTGGCCGAGCGTTTCTCGGCGGCTCGCTTTAATCGACCGGGATTGCCGGTTGTGGATCATTTTACCTATGCCATCGTCTCCGATGGAGACCTCATGGAGGGGGTCGCTTCAGAGGCGGCATCCCTGGCCGGGCATTTGCGACTGGGCAAGCTCGTATACCTCTATGACGACAACCACATTTCCATTGAGGGCCCCACATCGCTCACCTTCACGGAAGATGCGGCCGCTCGCTTCGCGGCGTACGGCTGGCACGTGCAGAAGGTGAACGACGGCAACGATATAGAGAGCGTCGCGAAGGCTATAGAGGCCGCACGGGCCGAAACGGAGCGTCCGTCCATCATCGTAACGCGCACTCACATAGGGTTCGGAAGCCCCAAACAGGACAGCGCTTCAGCCCATGGAGAGCCTCTTGGAGAGGATGCGCTCAAAGTCACCAAAGAGAAATTGGGATGGCCCCAGGAGCCGCGGTTTTTCATACCCGAAGAGGCACTGGCCCATTTCAGGCAAGCAGCGGAACGCGGCCGAAAAGCTGAAGAGGAATGGACAACGCTCCTCGCCCAATACCAAGGACAGTTCCCCGAGCAGGGAGAGGAATTTGACAGAGAGGCCCGGGGGGAGCTGCCGCCTGATTGGTCCGCGGATGTCCCCGTCTTCAAGCCGGAGGACGGGGCCATCGCAACTCGAGCAGCCTCGGGGAAAGTTCTCAACGCCATCGCCACGCGGGTGCCGAATCTCATAGGCGGATCGGCCGATCTGGCCCCCTCCACCAAAACTCTCATTGCAGGGTCCGATGACCAATCCTTCGAAAATCCGGGCGGTAGAAATATGAGATTCGGCGTCCGTGAGCACGGCATGGGTGCCGTGGTGAACGGCATGGCCGCGCATGGAGGAGTTATCCCCTATGGAGCGACCTTTCTCATTTTCTCCGATTACATGCGGCCTTCGCTGCGCCTCGCCGCGCTCATGGACGTCCATTCGATCTTCGTCTTCACCCACGACAGCGTGGCGGTTGGAGAGGACGGTCCCACTCATCAGCCGGTGGAGCATCTGGCTTCGCTGAGAGCAATGCCCAACTTTCTCGTTATACGTCCCGCGGACGCCAACGAAACCGCCGCCGCCTGGCGCGTGGCCCTGGAGAAACGCAAACCGACCGCCCTCATCCTGACCCGCCAGAAGCTCCCCATCCTCGAAGGGACCGCTTCCGTCAAAGCCGACCGTCTCGAGACAGGGGCATACATACTTTCCGATGTTGACGGCACGCCCGACATCATTCTCATTGCATCCGGCTCCGAGGTGCATCTTGCTGTTGACGCCCGGAAGAAGCTGGCAGCGGAAAAGGGAGTCAAGGCGAGAGTGGTCTCCATGCCGTCATGGGAGCTCTTTGCGGAGCAGTCTCAGGAGTATCGGGATACCGTTCTCCCCCCGCAAGTGACGGCCCGTCTATCCGTTGAAGCAGGCTCGACGCTCGGATGGTGCAGGTGGGTCGGCGACAAAGGGGAAAGCATAGGAGTGGATCGCTTCGGCGCTTCGGCCCCGGGATCGGAAGTCCTCCGTAATTATGGGTTCAATGTGGACAACGTAGTATCTCAGGCTCTTGCAGTTATAAATAGATAATGCCCGGTCGGCGCCGGCTCTTACCCGCGCGTGCCCACCGGTGATCCGCGCCGCGGAGAATGAGGAGAAAGATGAGAATCGCCCTTGCAAGCGACCATGCAGGTTTCAATCTCAAGCAGGAGATCCTCGAGTATTTAAAATCGTCGGAGCACGAGCTGCAGGATCTCGGAACCTACACCTGCGATCCCGTGGATTATCCCGATTATGCGAAATTCTTGGGAGATGCCGTACGCAGCGGCAAGGCGGACCGTGGCATCCTCATCTGCTGCAGCGGAGTCGGTGCAGCGGTTGCAGCGAACAAACTCACCGGAATCCGCGCGGGTTTATGCCACGATACCTATTCGGCTCACCAGGGCGTTGAGCACGACGATGTGAACGTTCTCTGTCTGGGAGCACGGGTGATCGGTCCTGCGCTGGCGATGGACTTGGTGGACACTTTCCTCGGGGCTCGTTTCACCAATGAGGAAAGACACAGGAGAAGGTTGGAAAAGGTTCGCCAATTAGAGCTTCCCTCGAGCTAAAATCGCAAGAACCGGTGTTCGTCGCGATGAACCGATTATTCGGACAGATCCCCTAGCCATGGCGTCCGACGACACCCGTTCGGGAGCTTGGCCTCATGACTCCTTAAGCCCCGAGCGGGGGGAAACCCGCACATACTGGAGACTTAAAGATATTGTCTGCTGACCGATGCAGGATATCGTGGATATTTCTTAGACGAAACTCGATAAATCCTGTATGATTTTTGAGGGAAAGATTCGATTTTTCTCCCGTCGGCAACGTGACGGAGACGATCCAGCGGAAGGGCGTTCACCAAGGTGAACGAACGAGTGACCGACCGACATGAGAGCAAACGAATCGCGGAAAGAGCAGATACTGCTTTTCAAAAAGGTTTGCCGCGAGAACGGGATGAAGGGCACGCCTCAACGGCTGGAGATCTTCCTCGAGATCATGAGTGCGGTCGATCATCCCGCAGCAGAAGAAATCTACGAACGCGTAAGAGTCCGACTTCCTACCGTCTCACTGGACACCGTCTACAGAACCCTGGCAACGCTCGAACGATGCGGCCTGATATCGAGAGTCAGGCTGCTCTCGGATCGAGCACGCTTCGATCCCAACACCTCCCTCCATCATCACGTGGTCTGCCGGGTATGCGATTCCGTCAGGGATTTCTATTGGAAAGAGTTCGACGCAACCGAGATCCCGCAGGAAATAAGGGAATGGGGCTCCATTGAGACCAAACATGTCCAGATGACCGGAACGTGTGCGGAGTGTACCCAAAAAGCCGCACGAAAATAGCAAGCCGGCCCGGCCGTCGGGGCTCGATCACAAATGCGTCGGCTGAGAAGCCGATCGTTTTTCATGGACTTTCACAATCGACCGCAGCATGTCCCGGACTTCAACCGGTTTCTCCAGGATGAGATCGATCCCCGCATCGGGTAAGGTCTCTTCGTGATCCAGACGGCCCCCCCATCCGGAGAGAAGGACAATTACCGGTTTTCTCGTTCCTCGCTCCTCACAAATCCTCTTGATGGCAGCGCTTACTTGCCGCCCGTTGAGCTCCGGCATGGCCAAGTCGCATACCACCGCGTCGACGTGAGATTTCTTGAAGAGGGTTATTGCGTCCTGACCGGACAGGACGGTCACCACGGTTTGATCGAGCTTCCTCAAACCGTCGGCCGGCATCGTAGCGACCGATTCTATGTCGTCCACAACGAGAATGCGGATCTCTTTGGCTGATGAGGCCATCCTGTGAGTTTCCTTTTCGCTTGCGGGAACCGGATAATGCATATATCGGCCTGTTCGAAGGTATGGCCCTGAGAGCCAAAATGCCCCGATAACAATCTACGCGATTCCGGAAAATGGCAAACGAAAAGTTTCGGTTTCCAATCCCGACCCGGCCGCGGGAAAATTGTCCGAGGCTCCGGGCAGTGGAATAGCGACAATATCAAAACGGGCCGAAGACTTCATCGAGAGTTGAGTTCCTTTGACTTGCCGAAAGGTCTTGTGTAAGCTGAACAAGGAGTAATCCGGTCCGGTGGCCTGCTCATGGCGGATGTTTTTGCCGTGCACGGTCCGGAGAGCAATTTCCCGACAAACTCAACAGTGATGCGGCTTTGTGCCGGCTGACCGGGCCCGGGAAAAGGACGGATTAGGGAAGCCGAAAGGACGCGGGGCGAGGGCTTCCCTTCGGAGCGGCGTCCATGGAAAAGCCTGACCTGCCCAACTTCGACTACGTGGAGGACGATGACGATAGCCCCGGCCTTATAGATAGAGGCCTGTACAAAACTGAATCCATTGACCTCAAAGGTTTGATCGACGAGTTGGATATTGCCTCCGGGCGACCGGAGCCCGAGGACATCCAAGCCACGTCATTCGGTAAGCTGCTGGAAGCACTGCCGATCCCCACCCTGTTGATCGATCGTGCCCGGCACATCATGTTTGCCAACCAATCGTGCGAAAAAATCAGCCCCGACTACAGGAAACTCCAGGGGAAGCCTTTTTCGGAATTGTTCCCCGATGCGGCGTACGCCGCCAAGGTCCAGTCGCTGGTGGACAAGGTGCTCTTCACGCGGAAGACTCAGGTGGTCGAAGGCGTCCTTATGGTCGGAGGCAGGAAGATCTGGGGCCGCGCGCACTTGCGTTCGTTGAAGGCCGGCCGGGATTCTTCCATCCTCGTACTCATTGAAGACCTCACCCTTGAAAAATCGCAACTCCGCCTCCAGCAAAAAGTCAGGAAAGAGCTGGAAATAAGGGTTGAAGATAGAACCGCCGAGCTCAGAACCGCCAACGACCGACTCCAAAAAGAAATTGCCGACCGCAAACGTGCTGAAGAAGAGCTGCGAGTGCATCGGCAACATCTGGAAGATCTGGTGGCCGACCGAACCACCGAGTTGATGAACAGCATACGGAGGCTGAAACAGGAAGTCCGGGACAGAAAAAAGGCCGAAGAGTCCTTGAGAGCCTCTGAGCGCAGATTCAATGTGGCTTTTCGGGCCAATCCGGGCATGCTGTCGATTTCCACACTCGAGGAGGGGCGATATCTCGAGGTAAACGACGGCTTTTGCGATACTACGGGCTACAGCCGGGAAGAAGTTATCGGACGGACCGAGGAGGAGATCAGAACCTGGGCTCGACTGGGCCATAGAGAACAAATGATCCAAAGCCTCCAGGAGCAGGGGTCTCTGCGCGATTACGAAGCTGTTTTCAGGCGCAAAGAAGGAAAGATGTTCGTGGGATCTCTCTCGGCGGAGATCATCGATCTGGAGGGTGAACCGCACCTCCTCACCATCTCGGTGGACATCACCGACCGCAAACGTGCCGAGAGAGATCGAAAAAGAATGACCACCGCTTTGGAACAGGCAGCCGAAGGCATCCTGGTGACCGAGGCGGACGGGACGGTGAGGTACGCCAATCCGGCGGTTTCGGCAGCCAGCGGCTATCCCGGTGAGGAGATCGTCGGAACGAACATAAGTATTCTGAGAAGCCCCATGAACAACCGGGGCATCGTCGAAGAAATCAAAGGGAAGCTCAATGAGGGGCTCGCGTGGAAAGGGCGACTCACCAACAGAAGAAAGGACGGCACCCTCTACGAAGTGGAAACCACGGTCTCGCCCGTGCGGGGACAATCAGGTCGAATTTTGAGTTTCGTTTTCGTGGAACGTGACGTCACCAACGAAGTGAGGTTGGAGAAACAGCTTCGGCAAGCCCTGAAAATGGAGGCAATCGGAACGCTGGCCGGCGGCATCGCCCACGACTTCAACAACATCCTCATGGCCATGATGGGATACACGCAACTGGCCAAGAACACCTTGCCTCAAGAATCAAAGGCGGCAAAGGATCTCGGGGAGGTGTTGCAGGCAGGGAGCCGCGCCAAAGACCTCATCCATCAGATTCTGACGTTCAGCCGGCAAACCGAGCAGGAAAGCCGACCGATGGAAATTCAGCTCGTGCTGAAGGAGGTGCTCAAACTGATCAGGGCTTCCATACCTTCGGCCATCGAGATCAGGTCCGATGTTGACGGCAATACGGGATGCGTGATGGCCGACCCATCGCAAATTCATCAGGTCATCATGAATCTCTGTACCAATGCGTATCAGGCCATGCGGGAAAGACGCGGGGTCATGAACGTAGGCCTCGACCTGGAGTACCTCCACGAAGACTCCCCCACGATCAAACAGTTGAACATCCCGCCGGACACCTACCTAAGACTGTCGGTGTCCGACACGGGACACGGCATGACCCAGGAAATTCTGGAAAGGATTTTCGATCCGTACTTCACCACAAAAGAACCGGGAAAAGGCACAGGAATGGGCCTCGCCGTGGTTCACGGCATCGTCACCTCTCTCGGAGGCGGCATCACCGTCGCCAGTGAAAACGGAAAAGGGACGACGTTCACGGTGTATCTCCCCCAATGCCGAAACGAGGCGGAACCGGAAACCGTTGAATCGGGATCCGTCGTCGAAGGTCAGGCCCGGGTTCTCTATGTGGACGATGAGAAACAACTCGCGGAATTGGGAAAACGGATACTTGAGTCCCTCGGTTATTCCGTCGTGGCGGAAACCGACCCACACCGTGCATTGGAAATTTTTCGGGGAAGACCCGACGAATTCGACCTCGTGGTCACCGATCTCACCATGCCCGAATTGACCGGCATAGAGTTCATGAGGGAATTGTTGACCCTGCGAAAAGACTTGCCGGTGCTCCTCTGCACGGGGTACAGCGACACGCTGACGGCAGCGAAAGCTCGTAAATTGGGATTTAAGAACTTGCTCAGGAAGCCTGTTTCGGCCGGTACCCTGAGCAAAGCAGCGGCAGCCATCCTCGGGCAGGAACAGAAATCCTGAGCCCCATGGGTTCCCTTGGTCTCTCACCGCTGCAGGCGAGACTCCGTGCCAGGGGGGAGACGTCTCGCCTCACCTATTTCATCTTTTCCTTCTCCAAAACGAGCACCCGCTGACTCAACTCAAGCTTTTTCTGCTCCAGTTTCACGATGTCCTGATCGATCTTTTGAATTTTCTGTCCCACTTCCATGATCTCTCGGTCTATTTTCTGCCTGCGGCGGTCTCGGCTCAACTGATCTTGCTCCAGTCGGAGTTTCTTCTTTCTTTCGTCCAGTGTCCGCTGCCACTGCCGGAGCTTTTCGGTTTGCTCCACCACCTTTTCCTGTTTCTTTTCGATCGGATTCTCGGCTTTTTGGCGGACAGTCCCTTCCGATCGGGCGATCCACGGCATCCCGAGAATAAGAAACAGTCCCATCACGCACGCCAAGAAAGGCTCGGCCCATGTTTTCATCTCAACCTCGCTCAGAGGAATTGCAGCCCATAGCTGCCCTCGATAAATCTTCTCACCGGTACGCGGTGTTGTTCGACGGACGAAATCACTGCAAGATGCTTTTGGTTTCCGTTAAATCCAGCCCCTACCGCACTCCCCTTTGGGCAGGGCCCCGATTCCGTCGGCTCGCGTCCATCAGGGAGCTTCCGAGCTCTTGCCGGTGGAAATGCTTCTTAACTGCTCACCGGTACTCCGTCAAGCCAAATTACGCACTTGAGCGAACCATTGGACCGCGCGTGGAATGACGCTCTCTCTCTGCACGCTGCTCGGTCGGCAAAGAGCGATAATCCTCGGGATGCGAGGGTTGACGTCCTTGATACTATTTCACGATCGAACCGATAGCACGGAAGGCAATTCTCTTCCGCCGCAAGCGGCAAGAGCCGACTTCGCCTCTTAAGACGGCCGTCGGTATCGGCCTCGGAGCCTCTATCGCCAATCTTCCGATTCTTTTCTTCGCTCTTGAAAGTTGCGGAGAATCTCCCTAGTATGAACTCGTGAATCGGGAAGCGGTCTTTCGGATTCAACCATGGCCCATTCCGGCGGTGCCGGGAGAGAAGGGAAAGACTCATGTCCGCTGCGAAGATAATGATCGTGGAAGACGAAATCCTCGTGGCAATGGAGCTCCGGGAGCGTTTGAAGGACCTGGGGTACATTGTCCCCGCAGTTGTTGCGTACGGAGAGGTAGCGATTGAGGAAGCAGGAAAACACGAGCCGAATTTGGTGCTTATGGATATTGTGCTTGCCGGTGAAGTTGACGGAATTGAAGCCGCGGCGAAGATCCGTGAGCTCTATAACATACCGGTAATTTACCTCACGGCCCATTCCGATGAGGCTACCCTCAGAAAAGCCAAACTTTCGGAGCCCTTCGGCTATCTTATTAAGCCGTTCACCGAATCGGAGCTTCGCACCTCCATTGAAGTCGCCCTCTACAAGCACGGTCAGGAGAGCAAACAAAGGAGGACATCGGATTGGTTCTCCAAGACGATCTCTGCATTGGGCGGGGCCATCATCGTAACCGATCCCGACGGCGTCATTCTCCAGATCAACGCCCTGGCGGAAGTTCTTACGGGGTGGACCAAGGATGAAGCGCTCGGGAAGGACATGAAGGAAGTGCTCGTTCTTACCGACGTCGACGCAGGCGATCATGTTTGCAGCGTTTTGCCGGCTCCTTGGGAGGACGGCCCCCCGGTGACCTCATGCCGATCTATTCTCAAAGCCCGAAACGGTTTGGACATTCCCATTGAGCACAGTGTGCTGCCTTTAGAAAGTGCAAGCGGCGAAGTGGAAAATCTTGTCTTCTCGTTCAGGGAGTACGCGGACAGTGAAGACGGGAAGAGCGACTGGTTCAGTTATGCCGCGAATCTCCGCATGACCGCGGCGGTCTGTCGCTCCGGCGGAGAGTACGCCTTGGCCGAAAGTTACTACCGGCGGGCCCTGGCTTTCCTTGAAGAGCACCTGGGTGCGGACAACCCGAAGTTGGCGTCCATCCTTGGAGATTTGGCCGAAGTGTACAGGTATCTGGGCAAACAAAAGGATGCAGAGATCCTTGCTTTGAGGGTGGCGCGTTTGGGTGCCGAGAGGAAGTCCAAAGGAATGCGCTCGGGTCAAAGGCACGTTTCACGACATCGCCAAGCCGCAGACTGACACGGCAGCCCGGGCAAAGAAGTTACACCGTAGGTCGCTCTTTGGAGCGAATGTGTTCGGACCCGATAACGGACCCACACAAAGGGAGAGGTTCAACCCGGTAATTATTCAACCCGTGACGGCTTTAGGCAGTCTGACGACAAACGTAGCCCCGCCGAGCTCGCCCGGTGCAACGGAAATCTCACCTCCGTGGCTTTCCACGATCTTCTTGACGATGGATAGACCCAGGCCCGTGCCGCTCTTTTCTCCCTTTCCGGGAACCCGGAAGAACCGGTCGAAAATCTTGCTTTGATGCTCCGGGGCTATTCCGACTCCGTTGTCCGAAATTTTGGTTATCACCGTATTTTCTTCTTCCAGGAGTTGAACGATTATCCTGGGGTCCTGCCCGTCACCCATGTGCTTGATTGCGTTGCCCACCAGGTTGTCGATTACCTGGGAAAGTCTATGTCTGTCTCCCGCCACCGGCGACACAGGTTCATCCATGACGAAGCGGAGACTGATTCCCCTCTCGGCGGCTCTCTGCCGGTGCGCTGCAATTGCTTCGTTGACGCATTCATCCAATCGTACCGGAACCTGCTGCTGTTCGGAGTGTTGGGAGGCCAAGCCGTCCAACAAGTCCTTGAGGAATCGTTCCATGGTTTGGCTTGAAGTTTCTAGCTGGTGTAGGATCAGGGCACTCTTTTCATCAGAGGCCTTGTCGGCGAGACTTTTCTTCAGGATTCGTACCAGACCGCATATGGTGACCACCGGAGACTTCAGGTCGTGAGCCACCATTTGAATGAGAGATTCAAGCTCTTCGGTTCTCTGTTTGGCCTCAAAAATGCTCCCGGCTAGAGCCGACTCGGTTTGTTTTCGCAGGCTGATGTCACGGATGATACCGGTGAAGAACGTACCCTCCATTGAAGTCCACGTGGAGAGGGAAAGCTCGATGGGAAACTCTGTCCCGTCTTTTCTCCTCGCCTGAAGCTCGGCGGTTTTTCCGATGAGCGCCGGCCGGCGGGTCTTGAGGTACCGCTTCATCCCGTCCCGGTGATGCTGTTTGTATCGATCCGGAATAAGTATGGTAACGGACTTGCCGACGACCTCCTCTTCAAAGTAACCGAAAATCCGTTGGGCACCCTGGTTCCAAAAGGTAATCTTGTCGTCGCTATTGACGGAAACGATCGCGTCCAGAGCTGAATCCGCAATGGAGCGAAATCTCATTTCCGAGGCTCGGAGGGCCTCCTCCACATCGTTCCGCGATCCACAGGCTTGTGACGAACCCTCAGTTAGGGACTGTGGCTCCGCACAGGTCGTCCGGACGTCGATGTGCGTTTTCTCGTCCATGTCGCGGCTCCATCCGAGCGTCACGATAATGCCGATCCGACCCAGGGGGCCCCGGGAAACCGCCGGGTCCATATCTCGTACGACCCCGGAATCCTGTGCAGGTTTCGCAAGGAAGGGGGAACGGACCGCGCACCTTTCCTGCCAACACGGATAATCAGACGGAGATCCCGCGGTCAATCAGAGCTCCGTGCCCAAACGCTCCCGGATCGACTCTCCCTCTTCGATGAGCACGGGCATCAAGTGCCGGTACGTCTTGAAGAGAAAGTATGCCATAGGAAGAACCACGGGGCAAATGATGGAGAGGTCGGGTGCTGTTCCCACAGTTCCGATGGACATGATGAGGTCTCGGTGAAAAAATGCCGAGATTCCGGTACCCCCGCTGCAAAGGGATTTCCCCTACCTCCCGGTAACTCTTTTTAAGAAGAATATGTCTGGGGATGAGCGTCAAAAGCCGGCTGCCATAAGGACTCGGCTCGGCCCCATGACGGCACATTTCAAGTAAAGCTTTGGCCTTTGGCTGTAGTGCATGAGTAAGCCGAAGAGTTACGGGTTACTGTATAGAAAAAGAACAAAATGTATAACGATAGAGTGCAACTCACTGTAAATAAGGATTAAAATGTTGATGCTATGGGGACCACTTAAAGCTGCCACGATTTTTTGGCTCGCATAGCTCGCGTCTTTCATGATATAATACACAAAGATTTATTTGTGGAGAAACGAATGACCGACCGGGAAGAATTGGTGAGCCGGGTCCTTCGAGATCTCTGCTCGGGGATGGACGACACTGCACTGATGGCGAAGCACAATCTGTCGTATACAGAGTTGCGGGCTTTGTACGGCGAAATGTTTCACTCGGGAATGTTCGGGCAGGCGGTACATCAGAATTTCGGGAGACCCTCCGAGCCGGAAAAGGGAAGGGGAGCCAACGGTAGCTCCCGAGCGGGGTTGAAAGGTTCGCCAAGCGCGGCGGGCGCACGGAAGCTATTCCGTAGCGGCGAGATCGAAAGCCGGGTATTTGATAGATATGGTACGGACTTTGTCATTCCCGTGTACGATATTGAATTTCCTGAAGTCCACGGAAGGGTTCGCGATATTAACGAAGAGGGACTGGGGGTAACGGGGATCTCTGCGGGAATCCATGACGTGAAGACGCTTGTGGTCCTTGGCGACGAATTCGGCGAGGTGGCCCCATTCGAGTTCGAAGCGGTGTGCAAGTGGGTCAGAAGGGGCGTGGTCGAAGAACATTCCTTAGCCGGATTCAAGATAACCAATATCTCTGAGGACGACCTTCAGGAGCTAAAAAAGCTCATCGCATTCGGTTCTGCGTAACGAAGAGGAACGGGGGCTCGATCCGTTTGTCAATGTTCTAGGGGTTATTCGGGTTACTCTCGTCCGAGATGGAGCGCGTAAGCAGCCGCAGTCCTTCGATCCCCGGGAAAGCGATATCGGCGGTCCAATTTCTCCTATCGGCTCATACCGCAACGGAACGTCGCATAAGGGACGGAAACATGAGGGATCGGACCACATCCCAGCAGTCGCAAGGGCCAATCGAAATTCCCGAGCACGTGGCTCACATGAGCCATGCTGGTGCGACAGGTCCGCTGATCGAAGACCTGCAGCTTCTGCTGGGAGTCATTTCCGAGTGGCAAGAAACCGATGCGCAGCTCCTCAACGCCTTGGGAGGGGTTCTGGAGGATGATGCGACCGACTCCGGATATGCGGCTCGCGGAATCTACACAGCGCTGAAGGTCCATTTAGGAGAGTTGCAGGAAATCCTCCGCTGGTCGGAACAAATTGAGAGAGACGATGACCTAATTGCTGCAACCGGACCGATTGTTGAGGAACTTTCGGAAATAGTAATACATCTGCATGACGAATAAACTCTACCTGTTGCCGTTCTTTTGTGATTTCGAGGAACAATAACGGTTCTTCTCGCAAGCCAACCATGGAGCCTTGAGTAGCGAGCGAAAGCTTTAGTCGTTCGAGGGGTGGGATCGGTATGAAAGACTCACAGCAAATCATCACGGCTCGCGTTCTGATCGCGGCAAGCTGCGGGGCCCCGGCTTCGGAGCTGGAAAGCATTCTGACCGAGCTGAGATACAGCGTGGAGATAACGTCATTCTCCCTGGACAATGTCTGTCGAATCGTGGAAAAGACGAACCCCGACTTGGTGATGATAGACATGTCGTCGGCCGGAACGAGCGAAGCCATGGAAGCGGCGAGCCTGATACGGTCGGAGCTAGGTTTTCCCGTGATCTACATCATTGACGCCGGGTGGAATGTCTGCGATCGGAGCACCGGTTCCCCCAAGCCGTGCGGGTATGTGATAAGGCCGCTTAACGCTCTGCAAGTGAAAATGACGATCGAGACGGTTTTGGACAGACACCGAACCGAAATGAAGTTGCGGGAAAATGAAACCCGCCTGGAACTGGCATTATCGGGAGGAGATCTCGGACTTTGGGACTTCTCGGTGAAGACGGGCCGGGCCTTTGTGAACGATCGCCTTGCCGAAATGCTGGGATACGAAATAGCTGAGGTCGAATCGGACATCGATTTTTGGAGAAACCTGCTCCCTGAGGAAGACGTGGTGCGTGTTCAGGAAGCCATGAAAGCCCACCTGGAAGGACGCACCGAGTGCTTTGAGCTGGAGCATCGACTGAGAGCAAAATCCGGTCACTGGAAGTGGGTGCTTGCCCGAGGGAAAGTCGGAACCCGAGACACGCACGGTAATCCGCTCCGCGTCACGGGCACCTTGCTGGACATAACGCATCGGCGGCTCGTCGAGAATATCACCCGTGCCCAAAGAGATCTCAGCAAGGGACTGAGCGCCGCTTCCAGCAGAGAAGAAGCCTTGCAGCTTTGCATAGATGCCGCTCTTCGCATTTCCGGAATGGACTCCGCAGGCATATACTTGGGCAACGACGAAGGAGGCCTGGATTTGGCAGCCCATAGGGGTTTGACCCGTGACTTCGTGGAGGAGGTCTCCCATCTCGGCCCGGAAACCCCAAACGTCAAGGCGGTTGCCAAAGGTCTGCCCATTTACTCTGAGCGACAAGAAATTGTGGCCGTTTCCAAAGACTTGACGAAACGCGAGGGGTTGAAGTCCCTTGCCGTGATCCCAATGCTTTTTGAAGGCTCCGTCGGTGGATGCCTCAATGTGGCTTCACACGGGTTTGATAGTGTGCCGGGCTCCATACGGTACAGCCTCGAGACCATCGCGTCGGACGTTTCCGGTGTCATCAGACGCCTCGAGGCGGAAGAGAAAGCCGGGCGAAGCGCTGCCCGTTTTAGGGAGTTGGCCGAGCTCCTCCCGCAGACCGTTTATGAGGCAGACACCACGGGGAGGCTCACTTTTATCAATCGCTGCGGGTTGGAGGCCGCGGGCAGGAGCGACGAAGAGATGGCCGACGGCCTCAACGCCCATGACATGGCGGCTCCGGAGCACCGTGGACGCATTCTCGAGACCTTCTCCAGAATTCTCGGCGGTGAGACAAATGTTGGAACGGAGTATCTCGCCATGAGAAGCGACGGTACCACCTTTCCCGTGGTGATGTATTCCAATCCGATCTTCGTCGAATGCGAAATAGTGGGAATCAGGAGTGTTTGCGTGGATGTCCGCGAGCTCAAGGAAGCCCAGGAGAGGATCAAGGATTCGTTGAGAGAGAAAGAGGTCCTCTTGCGGGAGATTCATCATCGTGTGAAGAACAACCTGCAGGTCATGTCCAGCCTCTTGCGTCTCCAGGCACGTTACGTCAAATCCGCTAATCCGGACGAGTTGTTTCGTGCAGCCGAGAACAGGATACGGTCGATGGCCCTGGTACACGAAAAACTGTACGCTTCCCGTTTTCTCTCAAACCTGAATATCGATGAGTATGTGAAAAGTCTTGTCAACACGCTGAAGGCTTCTTACGGAATCGAAAGCAGCAGGGTCCTCTTCAAGCAGGACATCGCCGGCATCGAGCTGGATCTCGACACGGCCATGCCGGTGGGGTTCATAGTTACCGAGCTGATATCGAACTGTTTCAGACATGCGTTTCCCGACGGTCGTGAAGGAAAGATCACAATCAGCCTTCGGCCCCTTGCGGAGGACCGTTTTATCCTGGTCGTCAATGACGACGGCGTAGGCATGAAAGGTGAGGTTGACCTCGATCATCCGACCTCATTCGGATTGCACCTCGTCCAAACGCTCACCCAACAAATGGATGGAGCCATGGAGCTTACGACCGGTAAAGGGACGGAATTCAGGGTTACATTCAAAGAGATACGGAAGGGGACCGGTCACTCCGGAACCCATTGAGATATAGGTATCCGCGGCCTGAGGGTGAGAGAAGAGAGATTCTACCGAGATACTCTCGAGTTACGCTTTAGGAAACGGCCGCATTCAAGGCGGACGTCAACGAGCCTTCGATCGCTTCACCCCTCCTCGCGCCTGATAACCGGACCGTCTGTGCACGATCGCAGCCCGGTCTCCGTTCCGCAGGAGCCGCACAGTCCGATTCCGCATCGCATGATGTCTTCCCGGGCTACGAAGATGCGATAGCGCGGCACTTTCCCGTCCAGGGATTCTGCAACGGCTTTCATCATAGGGCCGGGTCCGCAGACGAAAAGAGATGCATCCTTGTAAACCATCGGCCGATCGGTAAGATCGGAAGCCAACACGCGAACCACATCTCCGACCCGACCGGGGGAGTCCACGACAATTTGAGCCTCTGGGATCATCGACACGACGTCCGCGCGGAACGAATCGGATATACCGGCTGAAAATCCGAAAAACGCGCCGGAAACAGCATTCGGCCACCGGGTTGCCGCCAAGATAAGGGGCGCAATGCCTGTGCCGCCCCCAACAAGCACCAAAGGTGTCCCGTTTTTCGGTTCAGGGAATCCGTTGCCGTACGGTCCGCGCACGTAAATGGAATCGCCCGGCTTGAGGTCGGCCAATGCCCGGGTGAACGGCCCCACGGAGCGCACCAGGTAATGCGGCTTCTCGTCGGCCACGGGGGAAAAAGGCTTCTCACCCACTCCGGGGAGCCGGAGAAAGAAGAATCGCCCGGGATCGCATGCCGGCCCCCTGTCCAGTCGGAGGCTGAAGAGGTCGGGCCCTATGGGTCGGTTCTCCACCACAAACGTTCTCGAATAGGCAGTCCGTGCGGTAGAGCATACGCACGGGACGGGGGTTTCTTCATCCGGGCCCGCGGTTCCCGACCGGGCCACGGTTCGAAAAAAATCCGCTACCTGCGGTGTGGTCATCCCTGCCAGAGCCGACCCCACGGCAAAGAGTGAAGCCCCCGCCACGCGGTAGGATCGTACATCCGCGGCGCTGCCGATCCCTCCCGATGCGATAATGGGCAGCTTCACCGCCGAAGCTGCTTCTCTGACCGCTTTCAGACCTACGGGTAGGATGCCGGCTCCGGACAGGCCTCCCGCCACATTGCTGAGGACGGGAAATCCTTCGGCATCGGTTGCCGTACCGGGTCCGACGGTGTTGATCAGAGCGAGGCCGTCTGCTCCGGCTTCTTCGCACAATCGTGCCATGCCGGAAATGTCGCCCAGATTTGGAGAGAGCTTGGGGATAACGGGTTTCTTCAGTCGGGTCTTGAACAGCTTGATAACGGCACGCACCGCGACGGAATCGGACCCCACGCTCTGACCGGCACCCTTGACGTGGGGACAAGAGAGGTTGAGCTCGAACGCGTCAGCGATGGGGTCCAGTATCATGGCGCATTCCAGGAACTCTTCCGGATCGCTTCCCATGATGGAGACGACAAGGGGCTTGTTATCCCACAGGGGGAGGAACGGCTTCATGGCCTCGACGAATCGAGCCGCTCCCGGATTTGCGAGCCCCACCGCGTTGATGAAGCAACCCGGATAGTACTCGTGGAGCACGGGCTCACGGTACCCTTCCCTGGGAGCCACGCTCAGAGTTTTCGTGGTGAGGAAGCCTATTTCCAGCACTTCTCGGGCAATCCTGGCGATGACCGACGGGACGGTGGTGACGATCCCCGACGGAATGGTGAAGGGCGATTTTATCCCGAGCTTCGCGGGCCAGGAGGCCGGCGGCCACGGTTGATCTAAGATTTTCTTGGGTTTATTCATACGCAGGTCAGTCCTGGAAGAAATCAGTTTAGAATTCCGCCAAACGTGCCACCCAAGGCTTTCCGACGATGTTCCAAAAGAGGAAGCCGGTCATCGCGTTCCCGTCCGTCTCCCCGTCATAATTTCGTCAAATCAATAGTGAGGCAAGAGCGGCTATTCGTCAACGGGAAACGGGTGAGACCGTGTTGCTCACGTTTGCATCGGCGGCATCGGTCTTGCGGGGGAGGAAAAAGAGAGGATTGCGCGGCTTGGTGCGGGAGCGGACCTCAAAATAGAGCCCGGGCGCATCCACTCGGCCGGATGTGCCGACGGTCCCTATCACTTCTCCCCTCTTCACCATCTGACCGCTCTCGACCCGAGTCTCCTTGAGATGAGTGTACACGGTGATGAGGTGGTTTGCGTGCTCGATGAGGATCACGTTGCCGAGTCCGGGGTCGTACACCACATGGCCTACTTTTCCCGCTCCTGCGGATCTCACCGGCGCTCCTTCGGCCGCGCCTATCAAGATTCCGTTGTGCTGCGAGCCGTCCCGGACCCCGAATTCCGATACGACGATTCCGTCAAGGGGCCACGACAGAATCCCGGTAAATTCTTCCACGCGGGCCTCCGCAACCCTGGGAGGAGGGCTCGCCTCAACCTTTTTCGGCTGGGAAGCTCCCGGCACGAATATCTTCGTGTTCTCTCTAATGAGGTACGGAGGCTTAAGGTTGTTCATTTCGGCCAGTTGCTGAAGGTCAACCTGATAGGCTTTGGCTATTCCCGAGAGGGTCTCGTCCCGCACCACCGTGTGGTAGAGACCGGTTGCGGGAACCTGCGACTTGAGCTGAGGAATTCTCAGTGAAGGGGGAATGCCGGAGCTATAGTGGGGGCACCCGGCCGACACCGCGGCAAGCATCACCACCAACAAGACCTTGAGGAAGCGTGGGTGGGCAATCCAAAATCCCGATCCGGCCTTTCTGATTTTCCTTAGGCATTGTACCATTACTCGTGTTGCCGTTCGTCCGCCAAGATGGTCATTCGTGGACCCCGCAAACAGCCCGGGGTTTTCGCCGAAACGCGCCGGTCAACGACTCCTCCATCCGTGCTCTCCTATCAGGTCCACAAAACGGCATCCCGTGTGATTCCGGACTTCAAATCCCTTTGCGGTCTTGGTGACCCGCTTCAAGGTCTGAGACCAACGGTCGCCGACTGGTATGACAAGCACACCTCCCTCGCGGAGTTGATCCACCAAGGGGCGAGGGATGTCCGGAGCACCCGCGGTCACGATGATTCCGTCAAAGGGTGACTCGGCCGGCCATCCCCGGCTGCCGTCGGCAACCAGGAACGTAATGTTGGTGTAGCCGCACAACGCAATAGTCTGACGCGCCCTCTGCGACAATGTCTCCAAAGCCTCGACGGTGTAAACCCATTGACAGAGACTCGTGAGAATCGCTGCCTGGTACCCTGAGCCTGTTCCGATCTCAAGAACCCTTTCGTCGCCCTTCAGCTCCAGGAGCTGGGTCATGACGGCAACCATGTACGGTTGGCTGATGGTTTGCCCTTGGCCTATGGGGAGAGGGGTGTCGTCGTAGGCTTCATCTCTGAGGCTTTTGTCCACGAACAGGTGACGCGGCACTTCCTCCATTGCCGCCAATACCCTGCGATCCGTGATGCGGCGGCTCACGAGCTGCTTCTGCACCATTTCCCGAGCCGCTGCTGCGTAATCTTTCATCTAGCGTTCAGCCCCTCCGCGGTTCATCCCGGTCTCTATGGTTCCCTCCAAGACTAATGCACCCCACTTTCCTGGATGGTGCCGGCTTGCGGGAGCGCGTTCGGCGGAGTCCGCCCGGGCTGATTCATCGGAGGATTGTGCGGCGGCGCGGTCACAGGTCCGCCGCTGGTCGCGGGCTGTCGAGGGAAGAAGTTCTTGTCCACCACATTTGAAAACCTGTCCATCACCACTGCAGGCAAGCTAAAGAGCCAATCTATGGTGCCGGTCAATGCTGCCCGAGGGTCCGCGCCCTGATAGTACGGATTGTGGTACTGAGGATACGGATAAGTCGGCCATTGTGCCCGACTCGTGGGACCTTGTCGGGCCGGTTGACGGTACCCCCGGCCGTCCGGAAGTCCGGGCCTCTGATAAGTCACCGGAGGTTCCGCGTACGGCGGCGATCCCTGAGGTCCCACTCCCTGGGGCACCGGGGCGGTCTGAGGAGCCGGGACGGGATAAGGGTTCTGCTGACTTACTGCCGATCCGGCCGCTACCAGGATCATCACCGCTATACCTACCACGCACTTGGTTCCCATGATCGAGTCTCCATGCAGGTTCTCATTATGGGGAGAGACTTAGACCGAAGCAGAGACCATTTCAACCATTTTTTGAAGTTTGTCGGGCTTTTTTTGGAGATTGCCGCTTTTGTTCGGGTAGGAAGGCACTCCGTCTCCGTACCGATCCTTACCGACTGACCCACGCACCGTCATACTTTCCTCCCTTCTTCCTTCGTAATGAAACCACCGTATTTCCAGCCGAGCGCGGGTGAGCGCTCTCTTTTGACAGCCAAAAAAGCTTGACACGGTTGGGAAGAAGATATAGCTTTATCCGTCCGCGTGAAGGCCCCCGGCGCCTCGCCAAGCGAAACGGGTAGTGCATCCATCGCC
The DNA here is from genome assembly GCA_041741735.1 of Desulfomonilaceae bacterium. GTDB lineage: Bacteria > Desulfobacterota > Desulfomonilia > Desulfomonilales > Desulfomonilaceae > JBGSJS01. Next base: position 34,095 of record JBGSJS010000043.1, read on the forward strand.
AAACGATCACCGTGGACCTGAACCGAATGGATGGGTCCGACGTCATTGGGGTACACTCTCGGAAGACCGCTTCACCCGCGGAGTTTGAGAGTTGGGCCGTCGCAACGGATAGCCGGGTCCTCTCCTCGGAAAAACTCCTGAGAAGTCCTCGCCGGCCTTGCGCGAGTGCTTCCTGATGATTATACATCGCGGACACTAGAGACAGTCAGGAGTACCTTGTGATGTGGATGACTCGTGAAGAAATATCGGCGGCATTGGGTATCGTACCCAACAGCGTCCGGGGGAAAGTCCAAAAGGGCCAGATCGAACGCAAGATCGAGGACGGCAAGAACCTGTACCGGCTCACTCCCGATGGCGAAGCCAAGCATGGCCCCATTCAGGCTGCCGCGCCGGAAGCCGTAGAGGAACAGGCGGAACCGGAGAGAAGCGTTGTGCCGGAGCCGGTAAAGCCGGAACCGGGCCCGCTCCGTGCTTTCGATCCCAAGAGAGTGCTGTTGGACCAGTTGGCCTCGCTGTCCGTCGGCCGCAACATTGATGCCATCGAGAAGGGTGATGAAATAGACTTGGCCACGGGAGAGATCTCTCGAGAGTTGGATGCCAAAATTACGATGCGTAAGCTCCGACAGGTGAAAGAGATCCAGGACGCTCTCGACAGGATCAAGCATGGTGAATACGGCCAATGCGAAGATTGCGGCGAGACTATCCCCGAGCAACGACTGAGGCTCTTCCCGGCGGCGAGACTTTGCGTACGATGTCAGGAAGATCTCGACCATTATGAAAAGATCAAGGAGCATCAGGGTCTCAGAGGCGGCGCTTGGCGAGAGGACGCAACTGACAGCACGTTTACACGGCCCTTTGAGGATTGATCTCTTTTCCTGATCTCGACCCGACGGGGAAATAGTGAAGGAATCCCGTACCGCTACGCCATGGGATAATCCGAGGTTTGCGATTTCCCGCAAACAAAAGGCTATCGACTCGAGCCACCGCCACGGTGGTATGCGCTAGGGCTAACCGTTGCCCGACGTTTCACCGCACGGCAAGGGTGGAGCCGTTCGAACCCCCTGCCGGCTCAATAACAGATACGGAAGCCCTCGTCTTCAAGATCCCGTATGAGAACCCTCGCCTCATCCTCGGTCCTCACTTCGATCCAGAGTCCGAAGCCGGTCACGAAGATCTTATCCCCCTCCTTGTGAACCCTCAGGGGACCGCTCGACACGCGTAATCGGTCGGTTGATTCATTGTCATCACGTTCCATGAGTAACGATCCTTTCCTCTTTCCCTCCTCCGGTTCGATCCGGACATGTGCAGAGGATATCCTCTTTCCGCTATAATCTGAAGGAATCGTTATGGGGGAGCGCGTCGAGTCATGCGGAAAGAGGAAATGAAACTCTTGGGACACGCGGAGGCCTCTCTGTGTTACGCAGCGCTCCGCTATATGAGGGGTGTTTGTGGGAAGCCTCCCTAAAAGAACTCCCCAATGTCCGGCTATTTGGGTAGACTGTATGCCTGAAAGCGGCACCCCACATTCGGCGGATTCGGTTCTTCATGAAGAGACGAGTTGCGGAAGCCTCCTTTCAGGCTCCCGCGGGTATGAACGACTCGGAACCGGAACGGTCCGCCGTGAAAACAGAGACGGAAACTCCGGCGGGAGCTTTCCGTCAAACGAGGAGATGAGTAATTTGAGGCATAAGGAGTGGTCTTAATGGACACACGAATTGTAAAGGCCGATCAGGTGTTGCAAGACATTCGCCGAGGTCTGACCAAGTCCGAGCTCATGGAGAAGTACGGGCTTTCCGATTCAGGTCTGCAAGGAATAGTGGGCATTCTGGTTGACGCTGAAGCAATAAGCCGAAACGAAATCTACGGAGAGCTGTACTACCATCTGGACGACGCCGTAACTCCGGAGAGCGCCCGCAGCGTGAACCGGGCCCGGCTGGACTTCGACGCGTTGATTTACGATTTGAGAAGCCCGGAGACTCAAGGCAAAGTGCGGGACGTCTCCGAAGAAGGAGTGGGGCTGGCCGGCATAGAAGCCGATGTGGATGAAATCAAGACATTGGTGATTCTGGGCGACCCGTACGGGGAGATCGCCCCGTTCGAATTTCGGGCCCGCTGCCGATGGACGCGGAAGGACGACGGCGACTGGATGACAGGGTTCCAGATTACCGACATAGCCGAGGAGCATCGACGCGAGCTCCAGAAACTGATCGATCTGGTCGCTTCGGGTGAATCATAAGCTGTGTTTTACGAAGAAGGCGCGCCTGGAGTGCGACGAAAGCCTGCGGGTCGCCTCCTGCGCTTCGCTGTAGGTGCGGCAAAGTACGATCTATCGCAATCTTAGTTTATGGTGTATGATTCTTGGTTGCTGAAGGGCATGGGGACGCAGTTACATCTGCGATGCGTCTTTTACAAGATCCGCCGTTGGAGGCCAATTCTTTAGTTTCGTCAAAGAGGGGGTGCAATTATGAAGAAAAATCAAGGGATTATTTTTGGGGCCGCCTTTTTCCTCGTAATACTTTTGGGCGCCTTTTCGGCTGCTGTCGGAGCCGAGAATCTTACTGTTTACATGCATCGGGATACTCCCTGGGGAGGCAGCAAACCCGGCGCATGGGCCGTCAAGGCGAGATTCAACAATCTGGTTTTTCCATCCAACCTCTTAGAGAACCTTTCCGTCACCATGGACGGAAAAAAAGAAGAGGTCGAGCTCCAGGACAATCGGGGCGGGCCGATATCCGATGCTTCCCACCGCACATTCACCGTGGTTCCCACGAGGCTCGCGGCGAGTCCCGGAACCGTGGTCATTACCATCAAGAAAGGTCTCTCGGACGCTACCGGACGAAAGCTCCTGCAAAGCGACTATGCCTACACCTTTGTTCCTATCAGGGAAGTAAAGATCACCAGTTTCGGCACTTTCTATCGGTCGAAGAAGGACAAAGGCATCCGATTGGGCCTTTCCGAATCCGTGTCGAACAAGGATGTGACCAAGGCCGTCGAGATCACTCCTGCGGTGCCCAACCTGCGCGTGCTCGACCAGGCAGGCCGAAGTTTCTCTTTGACGGGTGATTTCGAGCTCGATCGAGACTACGAGCTCAAGATTAAGCCCAACCGGGTCGATCGAGGAAGCGCGGTCATGGTGGCCGACACCCGCTCCTTCAAGGGCCCCGGGGTAAAACCGGAAGTCACGCTGAAAACCGAACGATCCGTCGTGGAGCTCATAGGTCGGCAGCTCTTACCCCTCAACCTTGCCAATACGACCAAGGTCAGGTGCAGGCTGACGAGAATTCCCCCTTACCTCGTGCCCTCCGTTGCCGTGCCGTGGAGCTCGTCCATCGGAATAATTAAGGCGGACTGGGAGTCCGTACTGGCGAAGTATGCATCGGGCAAGAGTTTGAGCAAGATCGCGCCGATTTTCACTGGCGACTTCAGGGAAGACTCCGATGTCTTTTTTTCCCCTGAAGCCACGGACCACGTGTTTCCCTATTCACTCCCTCTCTCGTTCAGGAAGAATCCCGACAAAGGCGGAACCTGGATTGCCCGGATTGACGATCCCGACCGGCCCGATGTTGCGCCACTCCAGAAAATAGTCCAGATCACGGACTTGTCCATCAGCTATCGGCTTTCGGAGAAGTCGCTGCTCCTTTGGGTAACTTCTCTGTACAAAGGGCTGCCTGTCTCCGGTGTGGACCTGTTTGTGAGCACGTCCGACGGGATGCGGCTATTCGTGGGAAAGACTGATGACAACGGACTCCTGATGGTGAAGAACGGCCAAAAATACCCGACCGTCATGTCCGGAAAAGAGACCGCTGCCGGCGAAAACAAACCGCTGGATCTGGCCAAGCCGGTCTGGGCGGTAGCCGCAACGCCTTCGGATTCGTGTGCCGTCCCCCTGGAGTCATTCCGATTAACCCCCAAAGGTCTCCGTCAGACCAAGAAGGCCAAAGACCGACCCGACACGCGCACCGGCCGGGTGTTCACGGAAAGAGGAGCCTACAAACCGGGAGAGACGGTGCATTTCAAGTTCCTGTCGCGAGCCTATCGGGACGACAGGATTGTTTCACCCGCAGGGGAAAAGGTACGCGTCGAGATAGTGAACCCCAAAGGAGACGTCCTTTACAACAAGGAGCTGAAGTTGGGCGAATTCGGGAGTTGTTACGATTCCTTCCCGACAAAGTCATTCTTTCCGACGGGAACGTACACGATACGCGTGATAGGTGCGAAGCCGGGTGAAATACTCCTCTCTTCCGGAGGCACCAACTCCGGCGACGAGGACGAAGGATACCGAAGAAGGACGAAGGAGCAGAAAACGGCACCGGGGACCTTCACCACGACCTTCATGGTGCAGGATTTCAAGAAGATCCGTCATTACGTCAGCCTTTCGGTCAAGCGGCACGAGCGTCCTGCAACCGATATCGTGGGTGTTCAGGTCAAGGAAGATTACCTCACGGTGGACGTCAAGGGCCTCTATTACACAGGCGGCCCTGTAAAGAACGGCCGAGCGCGCTGGAAGGCCACTCTGGTGCCTGTGGTCAACACGGTAAAAGGGGTGAGCGGATTCTTCTTCGGCAATGAAGACGACAAGACCCGCTTCCTGGAATCCGGTGAAGCGACACTCGACCGCAACGGCAAGCTCTCGTTCACCATGCCGTTGGACCCCAAACTCCTCACCGGAATATACGGGGTGGAAATCTCGGCCACGGTCATCGACATAGACGGGGAGCCCGCCACCGACGTGACCACCTTCAACCCCAAACCGAAATTCCTTGTAGGAATCTCCCCGCATCCGAAGAAGGTCACGGCCGGTTACTCGGCACCGCTGAAGGTACTCGTGGTTGACGCCGACGGAAAGCGAGTGAAGTCCGGGATGGTTCTCTGCTCCATCATGGAGCAACAATGGTTCTACATTCGCAAACGTAACGACGTGGGTAACATCAACTGGGAATCACAGAAAGGTTGGAGAAAGAAGATCTCTTCTCAGCAAACGTTGACCGACGGCGAGGTGGTCTTTCCCCTGGATCTCATGGAATCGGGAGACTACATGGTCGAATTCGCTTTTCAGGACGCCTCGGGGCGTTATGCGAGCAGAACCGCGTTCGACGTGGGATGGAGATCTTACGGCAGTTGGGAGGAAAGGCAGCACCAGAAAGACGTAAAGACGGGTGATTCCATCCTTCTCTCAACGAACAAGAAGGAATACGCTATCGGCGACTCAGTACGTATGGAGCTCAATACACGCAGACCGGTGAAGAAGTGTCTCGTCACCGTGGAGCGCGGAGATATCCTCGAGTACAAGGTAGTCGAGGCCAACGGCCGCAACGGCAAGTACGAGTTCAAAGTCAAGGACAACTACCTCCCCAACGTTTACGTATCGGTCATCGCAGCATCAGGTCGGGAGGGCTTTCCCGTCTACTCCAGCCAACCGGACTCAGAGATTCCCAACGTCTATTACGGATGGGCAGATGTTGCAGTCAAGGTCGATCCCCAAACCCTCAAGCTCGATATCGCCCCGGGGGTGGAGGACCTCAAAGGCCGCCCCGGAGAAAAGACCGAGCTGAGCTTCAAAGTCACCAACGCAAAGGGCAAGGGTGTGGTGTCCGAGATGACTGTGTGCGTGGTGGATGAGGCGATACTGGCCTTGACGCGTTACGTCACGCCGCAGCTTTGGGCGCTGGCCACCTTCGATCTCCCCTTGTCCGTGTACGCAGGGGATCTGAGACTGGACCTGATAAGCCAGGATCTCAACCGCATGTTCACCACCCGCATGCTCACGGGAGGAGGCATGGGATTGGCCGAGGTCAATCCGTCCCTCCGCAAGGATTTCCGACCGGTGGCGTACTTCAATGCCGCGTTGGTCACCGACACGTCGGGAATGGCCAAAGTGAGCTTCAAGCTTCCCGACACCACCACCGCGTACAGGGTCTATGCTGTGGTTTGCGATAAAGGTGCGGGGTTTGTCTCCGGCCAGAGAAAGATGGTGGTAACCAAGGAATTCTTTGTGGAGCCCTCCCTTCCGAGATTCCTCGTGCCGGGAGACAAAGCCGTATTCCCCTTATCGCTCCAGAACAAGACCAAGGAAAAAGGCAAAGTGACCCTGAAAGGAAAGGTCTCCGACGGTCTGACGCTGAAGCTCGCGGAATCGGTCACCGAGCTCGATCCCTGGTCTTCCTCGGTGGTCAAGGCTACAACCGCGGTGAAAGGCGGGAACGATCAGGCAGTGTTCACTTTCCAGGGTCGATTTGTCGGGCCGTCCGCCTCGTACGACGACGCAGTGGAGGCCGCCATTCCGATACATTCACGATTTCTGCCCGTTCACAAGGCTATGATCGGGGATTTCGTGAAGGAAACGAACATTCCGGTTGTCTTTCCGGGCGCGTTGAAGACGTTCGATCCCAACGACGTCAATCCTGAAGATTTCAAGGCCTATCTCAGCGTGAGCACGACTCCCTGGTCCAAGATCGCTCCGGGTCTGAAATACCTCCTGAGGTATCCGTACGGCTGCGTTGAGCAAACCAGCTCGGGAGTGATTCCGTTGGCCGGGATCAGGGGACTGGCCAAATCGGGCGCTTTGCCCAGCATAACAGCGGAACGGGTCGATAAGTTTTTGGAAAAAGGCGTGAACCGCCTCCTGTCGATGCAGGTGGACTCGGGTGGCTTCGCCTACTGGCCGGGTCAAACGACGCCGTCGTGGTGGGGAACCATGTATGCGACGTTCGCCCTCTCCACGGCGAAGCAAGCCGGGTACGAAGTATCAGACGCCCGAATGAAGAAAGCGCTCCAATACCTGCGGGAAGGCCTCTTCAAGACGAGTAACGACGGGTACCACGGCAGCGCCTGGACCCAAGAGCTTGCCCTGTTCAACCTTGCCATGGGGAACATGCTCACCCAACAGGAGCTTGCTCCGTTCTTTACCAATTTTGATACGTTGAACGATCAGGCCAAGGGGCTCCTCCTCCTGTCGGCCAAGAAGATCGGGTACATGGACGACGCCAAGCTCAAGAAGCTCTTCAGGAAACTTGAGCCCCGCTTCAATCCGGCCCGGGCGTCATACAACGATTCGTCGTTCCGTGAAATAGCCGTTTGCCTTATGGCTGCACTGGAGGTCGGCAACGACCGGAAGAAGGCCACGACCTGGGCGGGCTATCTGCTCAGAAACTTGAAGCCCGAGGGACACTGGTTTTCCACGGCGGATACGGGATGGTGTCTCCTGGCATTGACGGACTTCTTCCGTGGTGAGAAGCCCGGCAAGACGGAGAGCATGAATGTGCTCGTGGATTATGGGGGTGAAAAGCCCACTGAGGTGAAGCTCTCCGACACGACCGCGTACGTAACGCTCGACATTCGCAAGCTCATGGCAAAAGGATCCATCGGTATCAAGTGCGATTCCAGGCGATTACTCAACTACAACGTTTCCCTGACCTATCCCGACATTGTGACCGATCCCTCGAAACTCAACGAAGGGTTCTCGCTCCACAAGACCATGGAGAACCTCAACGGCAAGGATGAGATTCGTGTGGGTGACGTGGTGCGCGTGAAGCTGGAGATAGGTTTAGGAGATCCTCGGAAGAGTTACAACAATCGTGTCTTTGAATATCTTGCGCTGGTGGATCCCGTGCCCGCCGGGATGGTTCCCATCAACTCGGAGCTCAAGACGGAAGGGGTCACCGCGGAAGAGGCCGGAGGCAGCCGGGGCGGAGATTACGTGAGATACGGCATGTTCACCCCGAGCTACTTCGAGTTTCGTGACGACGGGGTGCGAGTTTTCAAGAATCGCGCTTGGGGGGGAACGTACAAATATTCCTACCTGGCGAGGGCGGTGGCTGAGGGTGAATTCTGGATGAGAGGCTCTCGTATTTCGCTGATGTACGATCCCGATTACTTCGGGAGAACCGAAGCCCGTAAGATCACCATCCTGCCTGTGGGCAAGTGAGGACTGTAGAATCCCGCAGAGGGAAGATGACGGCAAGATGGAAATGCCCGCCGACACGTTGCACCGACCGGGAGTGCGATGTGGCGACGGGCCCAAGTACTTCATTTCGTAAGTACAGTTAAGTATTCTACGGCAACCTCTACGGTTCCGCCGGTCGGTTACCCTAGAAGCGACCTCCCGGACCGGAGGCAACAACCGCGCCCTGGAGGGGCGCACTCTGAATAGCCATGGGTTTCAACCCATGGGGCGCAAGACCTTGTATTCGCTAACGAAAACGAATATAGGGCGGTCGTCCGACATGCCTCTACCAGAACGACCATTGGTGGACCCCTCCAGGGTCCAAACTCGTTTGTTGATGCTCGTTTCCGTCGGTTGAAGAAACTGTCTCAAAACTCTGCCATGCGGGAATTCTTGTGTAGGGGCGCTTCGAGAAGCGCCGTGATTTCGGTCGGTTCACGAACCGCCCCTACAGACGAAAGGGTCGAACCCTGGGTTTTGAGACAGTTTCTTCAACCCATGGGACACAAGACATCACATTCGCTAACGAAAACGAATATAAGGTGGTCGTCTCTCCTACTTCTTCTTGAACGATCATTGGAGGACCCTTTCAGGGTCCAAACCTGTTCGCCAACAATCGTTTCCGTCGGTTGAAACCGACGGCTA
>JBGSJS010000044.1:0-61861 GCA_041741735.1 Desulfomonilaceae bacterium
TACCCTAATAACATATTGAAACTAACTAGCTTTTCTTAGTTCACTGTAGAAGATGGGCAAGACATATCGGACGCTCACCTCATCCGACGGCCTGTGAAATCACCTTCAGGGCATCACCGGACCATCTCCCGTCGACACGCACGTTGTTACTAAGGCGCCCCGAGCACTTCGGATGAGGATCAAGCTCACTGGTAAGCACAAATGAGAATTCCCATTTCTCAGTGCATGGATGCAAGCACGCGGCAACAATTGCGAATTCCTCCTGCCTGTAATAGCGGGAGCACGGATCACTCTTGGACGCCCTGGTCTTCTGAAAATCGATTCGCGGCAGCCCATCAGAATAGGTCTTACGCAGGACGTTCTTGCATTCGAAATATAATGCCTTGCTGTCTCGATACCGGAGAATCAAATCAGGCTTTCCATCCTGCTCGATGGCTTGGCATTCAATGTCCGGCAATCCGGATAAATATTTTCGGAGATGGCTCTCAGCAACCCATCCTCGTACAGCCATCTTGAGACGAGGTGCGCTTTCAATTAAATCCAGGATTTCATCTTGCGACAGATGAAATTCCTCGGCAAGAGCATGAGTCTGTGAAGTCGATGGGGCCGTTATAATGGCGGGTGACATCGACGCGTGAAAGCGAGTCAGCTCACTCATCTTGTCGGCAAGCAAGCCCCGATGTCCCTGGTCGAGGCCTTTGGCCAGTCTTTCAAAACGAGCATAATTCAGGAATTTCTCCTGCACCCCTCCCACCAGAGCTTCTACCGGCTCGTCCAGTCCTTCACGCGTCCGCTTCTCCCTCTCCCACGAGCTCCAGCCGCGCTCCTCGATCTCCCGGACATTACGTTCTTTGAATTCGATGGAAATGAAGAATCTCGTTGGGCTGTGGACCACCGGGTCCGCTCCGACGAAAACTCCACGCTCCAAGTTAATGCCAAAGAATAGAGTAGTGTACAGCTCGAAAGGGTCTTGCCACAATTCCTGGAATTCTTCTTCCTTGGGACCATATTTCACTTGAAAACGATGCTCGTCCTGGGGCCGATGGGCGGTCCTTTTTGAATTCGCAAAAAATGCATACGCGATTATACCCATTCGCTCGCCATCTGGAGCCTCAAAGGTAATACGGAAAGGCGCTTCGTTTGGGTAAGAGCAGTGCAGGACAGTGCAGCCGCATCGCGTGAGCGAGGACACAATGAAGTCCAGCAGCCGCTCCTTATCTCTCTTCCTGACTTTATAAATCCTGTACATCATCACAACAATAGTTGATCTCTGGGGTGGGCTGCTCGCTTGGATGCCCCATATCCTTTGCCTGTCCCAGGGTGGGGCTCGTGCATTCCTACCAGATGTCTGTACTTTTCTGGAACGGGCTTCACAGGTTCCGGCGGCGGAGCGTCAGCTTGTTTCTCCGGGATAAGTGTGGGCTTGAGAGCTTGTGCTGATCCATCACCGAGGAGGCGTCTCCTAATCTCTAGGCCCAGGATCTCGGCCAGGGCGCATGGGACGGCATTTCCTATCTGGCGCAGTACCGACTTATACGGGCCGGTCACTTCATAACCATCGGGAAAAGTCTGCAGCCGGCACAGCTCACGGATGGACAGACGGCGATTTTTCCAATGAAAAGGACCTGTTGCAGGTCCAGGAGTCGCAGTGATCGTCCACGACGGAAGGTTCTTGGCCAGTTTGAGCAGGAAGTTCCAGAAACGCCTGCGCCAGCCAAACAGCGGCAAGCCCTCCCCCCTGCCGGTATGGTACAAATAGTTCTTTCCCTCTGGAATGGTAGGGAGCAAATCCGCCCATTTACCTGTAGCCACAAGATCCTCACTGTAGTCTTCCTCGAGATCCCACAGGGCGTCCCAAGCTGTTCGATGAATTGGAGTATCCGGGCTTAGGCTTGACAGTGCCGTAGCGATATCTTCACTCGGAGGGAAGTGAGTCGGCTTGAGTCTCCCGAATCTGGTGCCGTCTCTTGCACCTACGAGAAAAGCTCGTTCCCGGATCTGAGGGACACCAAAATCCACTGCGTTGAGAAGCAGCACATCACACGCGTAGTCAGTTCCACAGTCCTTGTTGATCTCTCGAATTGTCTCAGTGACAAAGCGCAATCCTTCATCTTTTTCTGAATACGACAGTCCTGCAACGTTTTCAATAAGGTACACCCTAGGCCTCACATGACGCATTACTCGCAGAAATGCAGCAAGGGTTGTGGCCCGAGGGTCGTCCAACCGCTTCGTGTCGCCATTTGCCCAATATCCTGACTTGGAGAACGGCTGGCAAGGAGGGCCACCCACCAACAGATCCGCTTCCTCGGCTTCCAGGACTGCCCGAGCGAGTATTTCTTGAGAAGGTATGTCGTGGATGGAACGGTCGATGACAGGCCAGTCCCTGTTTCGTCGGAGGGTGCCTACACAATCGTCATCTATTTCGATGGCGACCCGGACATCAAAGCCGGCCGCTTCTAAACCAAGGTCTAGTCCCCCGGCACCTGAAAAAAGGCTTATCGCTGAGGGTTTCTTTCTATTCCGGCAGTGATTGGTCATCCCAAGATCCCTGAACCTCGTTTTCGTCCCAGCTCAGAATTGCAGTGACTAATTCACAGGTTCTCTTACCATGGCTAGCTGCTAATCTCAATCCGATTCGTCACAATCCAAGGTCTACTGCGCTCTGGCCGCTGCACGTAAAGAGGTCATAAAGGGGGTAAAGTCTTCTCTTGACTCATTTGTCGCTCGCTCCTCTCCAGATTCTTCCTCAAGCTTCTGTGGCAGGCGATCCTTTGAATCATGCGGCAAGCTACTCTCCTCACGCTGCTGTTATGCTCCGGCCCGAACGCTCCCCTTATGGCTGCCGCGGTCTGAATCAGGCAAAACACGGCAATCCACATCATGGGGGCCTCGTCCACGGGCCTTAAGAACCATCGGCAATCCTCCGACCCGGTAGGGGATCGTTTCATGGAGTTTACCCCTGTACATGACATGGTGCCAAGCCTCCGGATCATGAATGCGCCGTAGCCGTCACATGTACCGCCCATATTAACGTGCCCCATGAGAGCCAAGAGCAGACTTGACCCCACTTTCACTTTTTGACTCCACTTTCTTTGTCTTGACCCTGAAGCACTCGGTCTCGATATAGGACGAAATTGCATTGGCATGCGACAACCAGGTCAGGCAGTTGTCAGAGTATTCGTCTATCGCCTTGAGCGCGTCGGTCTTTTGTTCGACTGAACGATCGCGAAGAACAACACGAGAATTCCCGGGTTCATCTTCATGAAAGATTAGTCTCGACAGGCGGCAGAGCTCCCGCAGGTCGTCCGCAAATTTCTTGTCATCGGTCAAGACAAGTGCCTCGGTCACTCTCTCCCCGAAGTCGGCAACTTTCTTTTCCAGCTCCCTGCGCAAAGCGCTATCGTCGTCATCCGGCCCCCTGCCGGCCGAGACCATCCGGTGAAACATTGCCGGGTCCAAGATACGGGCCTTGATCTCTCCAATGGCATGATGTACCGTTTTGTACGCCTCTCTTGCCTCGGCAATTCACTGCTCGTTTATGTGCGACGTTTGTGTGCCCTGCCCGCTGTTCCCAGAGCCATTGCGATTCTTGGAGATTTTTTGAACATACTCAATGAGCAGATCCACGAACACGACCAATGCGAAGATAGCCAGATAGGCCGTCCATTCCAACCAATCCGGCACACTTTCCCCCGTGAGCCGGTCCACCCATTCTCTCCACGTTTCGGGCAGGACATAATATAGGCAGGCCCAAAATGCGACAGCAGCTATATATGTCACTACTTTTTCGGCTGTAGTGCGAGGTTGCTTACTCCTTTGGCCATAGCGGCGGGACTTGGGTGGCCGATTCCCTTTTGGCATCACAGCGGACACTCCTTGTTGGTCATCTGGGTGAACTGTCGGCCTTGACCTGCCGGGCTCCGCTCCATTCTCACGCAATCTTCATGGCCCTCTAACACAGCCGCTATTCCTTTTCCTTCCGAATGAGCGGGTCCATGATTGCGCTATACTGCTCAAACTCTGCTATTTGTCGGCCTGATAGCTCGGCGAGCAGCCCGTTTAATCTCCTCACATCCTTTGGATCGGGCAATTGATCGTAATAACAAACTATCTTGAAAAGACCCGTGAAACGGGGCAAATTCCGGTCCCGCAGAGAAATGACCTTTCCGCGATGGCCCGGTAAGACGCGCAATCGAGCATTTCGGAGAAGAAGTTCGTACGAGCCTAACAGCCACCACACTTGAACAATTCTATCTTTGTAGAGACGGATTTCACGAACCATGAGCTGGTCGCAGAAGAAGTACACGGCTGCCGGCCACACAAGCGCGATCAGAAATATTTCAAACACTTTATGGAATTTGGAGTCGGCGCTCCGGGGAATAGTCACCAGGGCAAAGTGTGCAAAGAAAACAATAATAAAAAGCATGACCACCATTAGTACCAAGCGTGCGCTTCTCCGGTACTTCAACACAAACAATGGTTCCAAACTCCAACGCATCTGCTCGGTAATGCCATAAGTGGAGACGGTCTTCTCAAAATCCTCCGCTTGGACCGCACGGGCCACTGGAGATTCTTTGGACTTTTTAAACCAGACAGATACCTCTGCTCGATACAGCAATGTCAAAGCGACAATATTGGGAATCGCCACTACCATGAACAACGGGCTGCCCGGCAGAAACGCGGGTGAGTGGAGCACGTTCAAAAGGCCCGCGGCCAGGGCGGCCACGGTCAGCACCAGATAGGCAATTCGGGCCCTGTTCTTTCCTCTTCCGATCTCGAATATGAGATAGCACAAAGGACCGAAAATCAGGATTGTGCTGAGAAGGACACCGGCGGCGCCAAGGTTGAGCTCTTTCACAGTGTCCGAGATGTGCGGCCATGTCATTACAAATGCCGACAGAAGAGCCGTGTACATACAGGCCTGTGCGTATAGTACCGTCGAAGGCTTATTCGGCTCTCTGCCGTCCGGCATGCGTGGAACCTCCTTTTCCCATAGCTTCACGACGGGCGGCCGCCCCGCCCCTACTTGAGGAAGCTGCCGCAGGGGGCGGACCGTCCCGGCGGCCTTATGACCAGGGCGCTGCTCCCTGTTTCAGGTTTTCCGAGTATGGAGTTCGTGTAGCACCGGCCGCCGTCCAGTGTCTTCCCCGCGGGGTAGGAATTCCAGTGCAAAGAGTTGCCGTCGTAAGCATCCGTGACGTCCTTGCCTATTGTGGCCCGTAGGTCGCCACGACCTGTGACATATGCCCTGTAGATATAGCGCGAATGCACACCACGCGGATGACTGCCCCTCACGGCAACGCCTTCCACCACCCACCGGCCTTCCTGCTTGTTCAGCCGTATCACGGAACCACACTTCTTTGTACACCCGGCCCAGCCGTAATACGGACCCACTACGTATTTGAGCCCGTTGTTTTCCACAAAGGTATCGACAGCCCCTTCGTCGAATTCCATGCCGTAATCCTTGGCTTCATTCTTCAAACGTTCCAGGGCTGCGGCGAGCTTGCCCACATCGGCCGAGACGGCTCTGTCGCAAGCAGTCCTTTTGTATGCCACGTAATAGGGTATCGCAACGGCCGCGATAATGCCGGCGAAGAATAGGAGGATTATCAAACCGCCTGCGATTGCGGCGACCACTACCACCACGTTGGATGAGGACTCTCTGTATTTATTGGGAATCACCAGGAGAATGATCAGCCCGAAGCAGCCGAGCAGGCCCAGCAACGCGAGCGCACCGTGCCGGCCCTTCTTTTTCATGAGGCAGTAACAGCCCCAAAGAAAAATACCCGTTCCGAGCAGTGCAATGAGTGGGCCGACAACGCCAAACAACTCCGGCACCTGGCCGCGGGTGGGCGGGGCCGTTGCCAATCCTCGGAGGATCCCTCCGGCGACTTGCAGCACCAGTCCAACAACTATTCCCAGTACTGCATAGCGTCCGTACCGTTTCAGCTCGGGATCTTCTTCGTATGACGCACCACCGCGGACCGGATGCTCTTCAGGCCCCGATGGCGGTGGAACATACCCCCTGGGTTCTGACGGCCCTGCTGAAGGTTCTGCGTCCAACTCGATGAGGTCTTCGGTGAGAGGTTTTCGCGCGTCCAACTCGGAGTGAGTAACCAGCCCCCGTTCCACGAGTTGGGAAAGGAGCCTCCGGAGCTGCTCCAAACTGATGTCGTACTTTACTATCAGTTGGTCGTCCGTCAGCCCGTCCTTAATGTCCTTAACCAACCCTGTTGCAGAAACCCGAATCTTTTCCGACACAACTACCCCCTATTCCGGCGCTCTGCCGTAAGAATAACTTCACCTGCTCTCCGCGATTGCTTTGGTCTGAGACAACCCTTGCCCCCAGTGCTTCTCCGTGCCGTTTCCGTCCTTCCCCAATCCCTCGATCCTGAGGTGGATAAGAAAGGAAGGACTCTATTCCCTCAGATGGCACGCGCAAGAGGCCGCCCTAACGCTTGCTGACGACCGAAAGGCCTCGCCTCGAACCTTGCAGCTTTGAAGGCGCTCTACCAGACCACGCCCCGCCATCCCCCACGCTCCTTTGCGCCCTAATCGTGAGCAAGAAAAACCTCGTTGTTCTTGGGAGATCAAGAAGACGGAATGCTTTTGCAACGAAGTATGGCACAGACGATTCTTCCTTTCCAGTATGAAGTCGAGAAAAAGCCGGGGGGATAGCTTGCCGAAAAACAGGCCCGAAAGGGAGTGAAACACATACGTTTGCCGACGACATGGCACCTGACCCAATTTTGAGGTCATGCTCAGGTCGCAAACCTTCACGTGAGGACGCCGAAGGGTCCACCCAACACCCACGGCAACGTAGACCGTGGATTGCGGGACCTTCGTTGACTTGACAGCCCGCAATTCATCGGCCACCATGGCCAAGACACGGGGGACTCCGGAGATTCCAGACCGACCGCATGCCTTGCACAACCGTGGAGAATCATCAGGGAGGGCACGGAATTGACCGATCAGCGGGATTCGGAAACACCGATTGAAGACTCGTCCGGCGGGGGGGATCAGAGGCCTCGCAGAGGCCGAAGAGTATGGTCTCTTTTCGTGCGGTTGGTTCGTGTTTTGTTCTTTGTGTGCCTGGCCTGCCTGACGTTGGGGCTGGGGGTCGGTTCCGGCTTATACTATATCGTGTCTCAGAAGACTCCCAGTATCGAGGAGATCAGGAGCTACGAGCCTCCCGCGGCAACGGAGATATTCGCCGACAACGGAGAGCCGATCGGCGGGTTTGGAGCGGAGCAGCGTTTCCCCGTGACGTTGGAAGAGATGCCGAAGCCCTTCAAAGACGCGGCCGTGGCCGCATGCTGTAGGAATTTCTTTACGCACGGAGAGCCTGGCATAGGGGCAGCCCTGGAATCCGCACTGCATATAGTCAGAGGTAATCTTCCAATCAGAGCAGTCCCGGTTTGCCACTCGTTTTTTCGCGGGGCGTGGCCGTACTATAGGCCCCTCCGCACGCTAGTCGACAAACTTTCTGAACGGTTGCTCCTCAGGAACATAGAGAACGGGTTCAGCAGGGAAGAGATTCTTTGCCGGTTCCTGAATCGCGTCTATCTCGGAGGCGGTGCTTATGGTGTGGAAGCGGCCGCTCGAACGTATTTCGGAAGACACGCCAAGGATTTGACTACCGCCGAATGTGCGACGATTGCGGGGGTGATTATCTGCCCATCAAGCTGTTCGCCGACAAGGGACAAGGAAAGAGCTCTAAAGAGGCGCAACCAAGTACTGCGACGGATGTACGACGACGGGTACATTAGCCGGCAGCAATACGACAATGCGATACGGGAAGAGCTCACGGTGGTCGAAGGAAACGACAAGTACGATAGAGCCCCCAAGCCCTTTCTTGAGGCTATGGGGCGGTACCTCGGGACAAAATACGGTACGGACCTTCTGTACAAAGGTGGCCTTCAAGTTTATACCAGTGTTCATATTCCCTCAGCGGAAGATGTCTGGGACACAAGCCGCCCACCGGAGGACTACATAACAAAGGTTCTCGATAGACACGGCAAAGTCCTGGAAGAGCATCGTCCCTGAGGATTGAAACATCTCATCCGCAGATGACACCGCGCCTTGTACGCTCTCTTCCGTCTGCGGCCACCTGCGAAATCTGTGGTTCAATGTCTTTGTTTGAAGGAACTCATCCGCAGATAAAAAA
This sequence comes from Desulfomonilaceae bacterium, assembly GCA_041741735.1. Lineage (GTDB taxonomy): Bacteria > Desulfobacterota > Desulfomonilia > Desulfomonilales > Desulfomonilaceae > JBGSJS01. The sequence continues at coordinate 8,168 of JBGSJS010000044.1, forward strand.
TCGGCGACGTCTCGATAAAATAGTGCGGCCCCTATTCCGATAAGGTATGATGGTTGCGACAGACCCTCAACCGGAGAAGATCCATGGAAAATACGGCATCCTTCGGAAAAGCATTGGAAGAGGTGGGCAGATTGTCTCCGGACGAACAGGAAACCCTCCTTGTCATAGTCCGGCACCGACTCGCGGAGGAAGGCCGAAAGAGGTTGGCCGAAGATATTCGAGAGGCTCGGGAGGAGTTTGCCCAAGGCCGCTGCGAGCCTACCACGGTCGATGATCTCATGAATGAGATACTGTCTTGAAACGCACACTTATTCGTTCCGCAGCCTTTATTCGCGCAGCAAAGCGGGTCGTCAAGAAACGTCCTGATCTAGCCGAGGATCTCCGGGCTGCATTGAAATTGTTGTCGGAAGATGCCTTCCATCCGAGGTTGATGACCCATAAGCTGAAGTGAGACCTTGAAGGATCTTGGGCGGCCGGTGCAGGCTACGATTTGCGGATTGTATTTCAATTCGTGGCCTATGGCGACTCCGAGGCCATCCTGTTACTGACCGTCGGAGCCCACGATGAAGTATACTAAGGTCCACAATAGATTCAGGGCTCAGGTATCTTCTTGACTCATCCCGGTCGCTGCGGATGAGTCTATCGGAATTCCGGGGACACAACACTGATTTGTTTTGACACGCGTCCGGTGCACCCAATAGCATTGCTCGACGGCACGTCTATCCCACATAGGGCTGCTGTAGCCTCTTCGCGTTGCTCGATCGGACCCCTGAGGCATCCGGCATTCCTCCTGCCTTGCGGACGGCACGGCCCGACTTCGACCGGGAGGTTTGCCGGATGACCGATGCATTATTTCTCTGAACGCTTATCGGCATGGGCCTCAAGCAGTTTCTCCAGCGCCATCGCCGCATCTCTCACATACGCGGGACACACCTTGCCGAAGAGTTTCTGTTCCCTGGCCTTCTGCCAACCCTCGTCAGTGCTTATGTCCGCGCCCAGCAAACTCCTGCAGTCGGTCGTCCCGTGTAATGCCTCGAACTGTTGGAACAGCTCCTGTACGCGGGCAAACGAGTCTTTCCTCGCCCGACCTTCGTCCTGATGGTCCAGTGCCAGGCCCAGGACGATAACCGCACCGGTCACTGCGCCGCAGGTCCGACCCAGGTGCCCCATTCCACCTCCGAACGGTCGGGCCAATTTGCCGGCCGTTTCGAGATCCAATCCGTAGGCCTCACCGAAAACGGTGAGTATCGCCTGGGTGCAGATCGATCCGGAGAGAAAAAGATCCACCGTTCTCTCCACATTGTTCATGACGTTACCTCCGCTGGTTGACATTTCTTAATTATCTCTTAATATGATTACTAGGCTTCAATTATCGTGACAAGCGATTTATTTCGATAGGGTCGATCGGAAATCCCGATTGCGAGAGGACCAAATGGAGATCCGGCACCTTAAGACCTTCTTGACCGTGGCAAATCTTCTCAGCTTCAACAAGGCGGCTCAGCGGCTCAATTATGCGCAGTCCAGCGTGTCGGCACAGATCCGGGCCCTTGAAGAGGAGTTGGGAGTGCAGCTCTTCGACCGGCTAGGGAGGCGCATCCTGCTGACGGAGGCGGGAGAGCGGCTGATTCATTACGCGGAACGGATATCAGACCTGGCCGAGGAGACGAGAGCCGAAATCGGAGGCGAGCGCGATCCTGAAGGATCTTTGACCATCAGGATTCCCGAATCGCTGGGTGTCCACCGTCTGCCGCCCGTCATCAGCGAGTTCAGCAGCCGTTTCCCGAAAGTCAGGATCAATTTCACGAACTGTGCACATGAAGGTCTTCAAAGGGATTTTCGCAAAGGGGTCATTGATCTGGCCTTCCTGCTGACGGATTCCTTTCATGCCGGCGATCTGGAGACGGAAGTTTTGGGGTGCGAGGCCATCGCCCTGGTTGCGTCTCCAAGTCATCGGTTTGCACAGGAAAAGCTGGTCCACACACGCGATCTGCAGGAGGATACGCTCCTTCTCTCCACCGTTGATTGCAGTTACCGGCGCCTGTTCGAGAGAATATTGGAAGAGGAAGGCGTCCCTTTGGAGGCGACCCGCATCTTCCACAGCGTCGAGACGCTCAAGCGATGCGTAATGGCGGGCACCGGCATCACCGTACTGCCCGTGGTTTCGGCTTCGGAAGAAATCGAGAAGGGGAACCTGACGAGGCTCGCGTGGGAAGAAGACCAGCTTGAAGTTGCCATGATCATGATCTGGTCCAAAGGAAGATGGCTCTCGCCTACGTTGAGCGCTTTCATGGAACTTTCGAGAACGGTGTACAAGGGGACTTGGTCTTGAAACCGGCTTTAGTACGGCTACATCATACCAAACTCCCTGCAATGGAGTAACGATCGCCCATAAGAATTTCCGATATAGCACGATCTCGTCCTGGACAAAGGTTCCGGGAACTGGTCTAATCCTCCTGACCCTCCGAAGTTGGAGTCGATGCACGTGGTAAATTTTGCGAGAGTGAGCCTCTCTCCCATGGCAACGTGGATAGAGGAACGGCCGTGGGCTTTCTTGATTCCGGTAGCCGTCCTCCTGGATGTTCTCATTGGACTGCTGGACTGGCTTACCGGATTCGAGATCTCTTTCTCCGTCTTCTACCTCATTCCGATTGCCCTGGTCAGCCGATGCACATGGAAAATTGGGGCCATTCTTATTTCCGTGCTTTGTGCGGCCACTTGGTTGGTGGCGGACCTCGTCACCCTACATGACTATTCCCATCCCATGATACCGTACTGGAACGCGTCGGTAAGGCTGGGCTTTTACCTCATTGTTAGCCTTTCTCTCGTCCGCATCCGATGTTCCGTGGACACCCTGAAGGAGATGTCCCATACCGACCCGTTGACGGGCGTGTTGAACCCGAGAGGGTTCCGTGAAAGAGCCCAACGTGAGATCGACAGGGCGGAACGATACGGACGCCCCTTCACGGTGGCATATATGGATTTGGATAATTTCAAGGCCGTCAACGACTCCCTCGGCCACAGCGCTGGCGACGAGCTTCTGGTCGGGATGGCGGAATTCGTAACCCATAACATTCGCAAAACGGACGTGCCTGCACGGCTCGGTGGTGACGAATTTGCCGTTCTGCTTTCCGAAACCGGTTCCGAGGAAGCCAAGGAAGTGATGGACCGAATAGTCGAGGGCTTCTCCCGGGCGATGCAGGTTCAGGGCTCGCCGGTAACGCTGAGTGCGGGACTTATCACCTTTCTCTCCCCTCCACCGTCGGTCGATGAAATGATTCAGAGGGCCGACGATATGATGTACCTGGCCAAAACCGGCGGCAAGAATGCCCTGAGGTCAGGCTTCTACCCGGAGCAGGCCTGTCCGTCGTGACGATCGTTCCATTTCGAGGTAGGCCTCTTTTCAGTAATCCGGTCAGCCCGCCATACGACCCGTCTGCACTGCCGAACAGCCCGTTACTATTGACCCGTGGCCCATTTTCCCTTCATACCGGAGTATCTGGGCATGGGGAGAAACTCTTGCGGAGTCCACGTCCAGAACTGGCTGATAGAGGGATACGTCTTGATGACGGCGTTTTGCCACTGATTGTCAACTAACTGCACTTTACGAATGTCGTAGCTCTGGATAGGCGATCCATACCGATCGAACCGTATGGCTCCTCGCGGGGCATTCAGCTCGAGCTCACGCATAACAGCCACGAAATCCTTACCCTTGACCTGCCCTTTCGTCTTGTTGAGAGCCTCTGCGATCACCATGCCCGTGACGTACCCTTGCTCCGCGTAGAGTGTAGGGGGCCGATTGTATTTCTCGGTGAACGCTGATTTGAATTTGACGTTGTCAGGAGTGTTATTGAGTAAGGACCAGTGCGACACGCTGACAATTCCCTCCGCTTCTTGACCGTACTTAGCCAACACGCTTTCGTCCACCACAAACGACTTGGCAACCACCGTAAGATTCTTTTTAAGACCGGATTCGGCATACTGTTTGATGAATCGATAGGCATCTCCGCCGGCAAAGAATACGAAGGCGACATCGGCTTCGGGTTTGATTTGAGCCAGCAGCGGCTTAAAATCCTGTGTTCCCAGTCTTGTCCAGAGCTCTTGAATTACCTGCCCGCCCATTTTGGTAAAGGTGCGGCAGATGCCGCCCACTTGCTCGTAACCGGCGGCGTTGGCCGCGCCTATTGTCACTGCCTTGCGAAAGCCTTGTTCGTATGCCCAGGCCCCAAGCGGGTGGGAGCCGCTGCTATTGCTGAAGGAGACCCGGATAATTAAAGGGTCGGCTTGCCTTTGCGTCAGGTCGTCCGCCCCTGCGTTCGACACCACGAAAGGTATTCCGTGCTCTGCCGCAACCTTGGCAACACGGTACGCACACCCCGAATCGACTACCCCTGCCAGAATATCTATCTTATCCTTCTCTATGAGCTGTGTGGCTGTATCGACGGCTAATGTGACGACATTGCTTTGAATGTTCTTTACGATAACCTTGATGTCACGGCCGCCTGCTTTGGAGCCGATCTGTGCCATGTAGAGATTCAATCCGTCTCTCAGATCCTTGCCTATGCCTCCGTAGACACCGGATAAGGAGGTACAAAACCCGATCTTGACGGGCTCTGCAGCCGAGGCCATCGTGAAGCAAAAGACCAGAGCCATCACGATGGCTAAAGGAAACAAACAGAAGGCGTTTTTTGATCTGGTTTTCAAGACGTTGACTCCTTTCTTCTGTCTTTACCCGGATGTGTGTGGCAGTCTCGTTGTGGGGGCGATGTGCAGGGCCGCTCAACTGCAGCGGGTCGGTTCCTGCCGCATGAAAAATCCCCCGCATGGCAACCCTATGAACCGATCGGCCGAAAAACCGTTGACGCGTCGATGAAGAGATCTCTATTTTTCCTTTCATAAGAATACCCTGGGTACGAACATCGGTCAAGCTCGATTTTCAAATAGGTGGTGCCGCAGGCCACTTCGAGGCTCCAAGGCGATTCCAAAGATGCCACGTAGGATTACCCGCTCCAATCCATCCGTTTGTGGCGACGCCTCCCTCAATAGGGCGTTATCGGGTCAAATGGATATGGGGTCGGCGGAATCCAGGGAATAAGTGCCCACGGGTCGCAATAGAAAAGGAGCAGCGGTAAGATGGAGACGTACAAACAGTGCGATACATCTGTTGGCAGCACGAGGAGAGGTGACCGGTAAATTGGAGAGTTTCCCGACTGCATGACACAAGCGGAAAGTCTGAAGGAACCACAAGGCACGTTAGCGGGATTTAGGCCGACCTGCAAGGGACAAGTTTGAAGGCTTTCGTGACGCACGCTGCCGAACTTCAGATGGCAGGGAAAATCTCTACCGCATCCGGCCGATCGAGCAATCCGGACACGTTTTTTCCCCCGCCATGAGGAAGGCCTCGTGGGGTGCTCAGTGCTCGATTCTACAAATACCGTTCCGGAAGGGAACCGACTTCAGGATGATTCGGAATGGTCCCCGATCGTCACGCCGCGTGCAAGCCGGGGTCCGGTGTATTCTGAACAGCCTGGATTCATGCCTCACTCAGGAATGAGGGAGAGAACGTTTGATTACGAACAGATACCTTCGGACTGCCGCTATAGCTGAAATGCGCGACCGAACGTATGAAATGAATTACTCAGGATCTTTCCCTAAAGAAACCCGTCATGCTTCCTTCTCCTCGTCCATGGGTTGAAACCACGCAGAGGGCAGGTATGAAACCTGCCCTCTGCTACCCGGACTATTTTCGGCGCGTCGCCGAACGGCTCTTCAGGCTCCGTAGGGGCGAGCTCGGCACCGCCCTCTTGGATAGCTCACGGATGATCCCATACAGATTGAGGCCTGAGCCCGGTTGCAACGATTATACGGTGACAGTCTCTCGGGCTCTTGCTCAAAACCCCTGAAGGTCCAACGTCGGCATTAGCGGCTACTTGGTTGGAGCCCATTTCCTTTTCATGTCGGAGTATCGCGACATGGGGAGGAATTCCTCCGGAGTCCACGTCCAGAACTGGCTGACGGCCGGATACGTTTTGATGATGGCATTTTGCCACTGATTGTCAACCAATTGGACTTTACGAATATCGTAATTCTGAATAGGCGATCCGTACCGGTCAAACCGTATGGTGCCCCGGGGTGCATTGAGGTCAAGCGAACGCATGACAGTCACGAAATCCTTGCCCTTGACCTGCCCGTTCGTCTTCTTGAGTGCCTCTCCTATCACCATGCCGGTCACGTACCCTTGCTCCGCATAGAGCGTAGGGGGCCGCCCGTATTTGTTGGTGAACGCGGATTTGAATTTGACGTTGTCAGGAGTGTTATTGAGTAAGGACCAGTGCGACACGCTGAAAATTCCGTCCGCGCCTTCTCCCTGTTTGGCCAATACGTTTTCATCCACCACAAATGCCTTGGCCACCACCGCACGGTCTTTTCTCATGCCGGATTCAGCGTACTGCTTAATGAATCGATGGGCATCGCCGCCGGCAAAGAATACGAAAGCGACGTCGGCATCGGGTTTGATTTGGGCAAACAGCGGCTTGAAATCTTGAGTGCCGAGACGCGTCCACAGCTCCTGAACTACTTGGCCGCCCATCTTTGTAAAGGTGCGGCAGATTCCGCCGAGATGCTCGTAACCGGCGTCATTGCCGGGGCCCAATACCACTGCCTTGCGAAAACCTTGCTCGTAAGCCCACACTCCAAGGGGGTGAGAGCCGCCACTATTGCTGAAGGAGATTCGGACAACCAATGGGTTGGTCTGCCTTTGCGTCAGTTCGTCCGCGCCTGCGTTCGATACGACGAAAGGCACTCCGTGCTCTGAAGCGACTTTGGCTACACGGTACGCGCAACCGGAATCGACTACCCCGGCCAGGATGTCTATTTTGTCTTTCTCTATGAGTTGCGTAGCCGTGTCCACGGCCAAGGTTACAACATTGCTCTGGATGTTCTTGACGATGACCTGTATGTCACGGCCGCCGGCCTTGGAGCCGATCTCTTTCATATACAGGTTCAGCCCGTCTTTCATATCCTTGCCGATACCTCCGTAGACACCGGACAAAGAGGTGCAAAAACCGACCTTGACAGGCTCGGCGGCCGAAGTCATCGCGGAGAAAAAAATCAGGACAATCACACTGGTTAAAAGAAACAAACATGCCGCGATCCTTAGTCTACTTTTCAAGACTTTAGCTCCGTTCTTTTGTGTTACAGGGAATTACGGGGCGGTCTGCCATGTCGAAAATTCACGGGATCGTGGAAGGGTAGAAGGTCTTCCGGAGCGAAAGACTCCTCGATGCATCCCAATGGTCAGGCGGATGAACATCCGCCCTTCTGTTCATGCGCACTCCGGCGGATCCCTTTGGAAGGATACTTCTCCAAACACTTGCCGGTCAAGTACAATCTCGGACATTGTGAACTCCCGGACCGGCTCGAAACGTCACGTCTGCTGCAGCACAGAGGGAAATACTTGGTCCCGCCTTGAGAATCGCGGGGCAACGTTCTCCGTTCCCGAGGCCGTGTCTCTCCGGAAAAGCGGCGACAAGCCCACCGTGGGGCCGGCAGCGGCTTGCCTCACAATTTCCGTTGATTCCTGCCGCGGTCCCTGGTACAAATGGCCCTCGTTCCCGATCATATGGCGGTATCTTAGAACGGAAGCCGGCTCCACTCCTCGGTAGTGGTACCTTCGGTCTCCCTGTTTGGGGGGTACCTGCCCGGGTCGAATAACGCATGAGAAGTTTGCCGGACCCGTGCTCTGCGGCTTCCAAGGCGCCGACGGGTCATTATAATGCTTGTTTCGTGTGAAGGCTGCCGGCATAGGCGCCTGGAGGAGGTGTGTGGTGAAGAAGGTTTGCGTAGTCGTGGTGGTTCTGGTTGCGGTATGGAGTTTGTCGGGAGCAGACCCCGCGCGGGGATTTCAGGGCATGGAGGGAATATCATTCCCTGAACGGCTTCCTTTCGGCTACCGGAGCACGATTCCTTGCAACGGCGACGGCTCGGGACTCATGAGCGGATTGACCGTGAACCTGGGCTGGTTGGAGGAGCGAGACGGCAGCATCTGGGCTCTTCAACGGCAGACTTCCACGGGGACCGCTTCCTGGCCGCTCAGGGGCCTTTGGGCCCAGGCAACGGAAGAGCTCACGTTTGACAAGACCTTCGGTCTCCTGGTTTCCGCAGGTATCTTCGTCCCTCGACACGTGGGAGGAACATGGTATTCCCGCCCCGGCACGAGCTCGTTCGATTTTGAAATCCCGTCAAATGACTGGTGGTTGGTGGACGGTATCATGAAGGCCCGCGTCTCGGGCGGTTTTGAGCTTCTCGCGGGTTTTCGTTGGGATCACACGAGTACAAGAGTTAACTACAGCGACAATACAAGCGACGATTATATTCTCAACGCTTACCTTCCGCTCGTCGGCGCCCGGATGAACGGGCGTTTTCCGAACAGTTCGTTACTCATTCGCTTCCTCGGCGCCCCATGGGTTCCCGGCAGGATGAAATATCATTTTTGGGATCGGCTGGGATTCGCCGAATTTGCTGATTTCCGCTCAAATTCCCAAAGCTCGTACTTCGAGGTCTTGGCCGATTATCGCTTCAAACTTCGGGGGGACACCTTTGGGGGAGCTTTCGTCAAATGGAACAGCCTGAAGGTGAGAACCGATTCCCGGAACCTTTCCGGTTCGACGAACGAATCCGTGGCTTGGGCGATCGACATCAAATCATGGGTGATCGGAGGCGTCGTTTCCCTCGATTTTTCCAGTCCTTTCTAGGTAGTATCTAGGCAATGTTTTTGCGGTGACAAGGATTCGAGTCGAAGTGCGGCATCCTCCGGATCGCAGGCAAGCCGTGCCGTTCGTAGACCAGGAGGATACCGCACCCCGGAGCATCAAGGTAGTGTAAACTCAACACGGAGACACTACAATCCTATGGAAAACGCCATGCTCCATTCTTACAGAAGAGTACTTACGGTGGAAAATAGCGGTAATTTCCTTGTAGCTACGGCGCGGTCGGAACGACTCCGGGGATTCTCCTAATCGCGGGCCAAAAAAAATGAAAAACCTCGCTGTTCTTGGGAGATCAAAAAGAAGGCTCTTCGCTCTCTTACTACTTGCTTTTCTCGTCGCTCAAGCGGTTCTGGACAAAGAAGGGGCTATGCTGTCGGGTAACCTCTCCTGGGCTGTTCTGATAGCAGCACTTGTCTGGGCCTGTCTTGTCGCTTTCTCCTACGACTATCTCCTCCAGCCGTGTCAGCGTGCTCAAAACTATAATTTTGGCGGGAACTTGGCGGATCTGATACACTCTGATTCGTTTTTCTTCACGGCCCCGTACATAGATCCTTTCTTGCGTCTGATCGAAAAGAACCGTGTCAGAATTGCTTTGCCCGGTGACAACCGGTTCAAGAAGCTCCCCAAAGTTGAGGGCTGTTACCTCGAGTCGGGGAAGCGCTTTTTCGCTGTGCTTCCTATAAGGTTCGGGAGAGGCTCCCGGGCCGGCCCGCCGGCCGACTATGCGATCGCTCCGATTTTCCGATCCCCGGGTTGATTCGTGGCCAAGATCCTTCGTCAGGCAATTTTGAAGGGAACCACACAATCCACCTAAGAGAAGAAATGAAGCCGGGGGCCGCCACCTACTTCCGTTTGGAATCGGACCCAGCAGAACGCACCATGCAGAGCGCCCTTGTCGAGAAAGTTTTTGAATGGACAAGGACAAATGCCTCCTGCAATGTTATGATAATGGTCTGCACGGCAGATAGGTTTCAGGGGACGGAGTCAACCACTAAAGAGAGCAGAACATGACTGAGGCGACTCAGAGTGCTCAGAAAGCCCTTGTCATTTTGGGCATGCATCGCAGCGGAACCTCCGCTCTAACCCGAGTGCTCAACCTTCTCGGTGTCGAGTTGGGCAAGGGCATGCTTCCGCCGAACGACGCAAACCCACGTGGCTACTGGGAGCATCGGCAGATATATCACGCGCACGAAGCTATGCTCAACAGTATAGGAAGAGTCTGGCATTCCATCTTCTCTTTTCCGGAAGAGTGGTGGCTGGACCCGGTGATTGCTCCATATCAGGAAAAATTAGTGGACATCATTCGCTCCGAATTCTCCGGGGCTGAGCTCTGGGGTTTCAAGGATCCAAGGCTCTGTAGACTTATACCCGCATGGCATTCGGTCTTCAGCGAAGTTGGTTGTGAGCCGCATTTCGTTTATGTGATTCGCCATCCATTGGAGGTGGCTCACTCTCTTCATCGGAGGGATGGGTTCTCTTGGGAGAAGTGCTTCAGGCTCTGGTTGCTCCATACTTTGGAGTCTGAAAGAGAATGCCGGATATATCCAAGAATATTTGTAACCTACGATCAGGTTCTCGACGACTGGAGATCCTCTGTCGATCGGATCTCTGAGGGGTTCCGACTGGAGTGGCCCAATAGTACTCTGGATGTGGAGAGGGAGGTTTCCGCTTTTCTCGACCCCGATCTAAGGCACCACCACAAACCCGCGAAGCTCACAATTCAGGATCCCTTACTTGCCGAGCTGGTCGAAGTAATGTACGAAGAGCTCCTCCGTGCCTCGAACGGAGAAAAGGCCCCGTCGGTAGAGTTACTTTCCTCTGTCGAAGCGCGTTTGGAGGAGGAGACGCGGACCCTGGACGCGGCTTTCCTGACGGAAGAGCTTCTATCCTTGAGCGGTAGATTGAGAGAAGCACAGGGATGGGTGGACTCCCTGGAGAGGGAGCGGGCTCGCTTGGAAATCTCTGCAGCTCAACTGGAGAGAGTGCTCCACTCAATGTCGTGGAAGATCACGGCTCCTCTGAGGAAGATCCATGACCTGATACGTGGAAATCCGATAAACTCTTGAGTCGTGGCGGCGGCCGGCCGGCAGGGACGGTCGACGTGCCGGAGTTTCCGTTGCTCCACGATCTCCGACGGCATGTTTGTCCGCCCGACCTGCGTTGAAGTCACTTGCCTACGCAAAGGGAGTTTTCTCGTGACAAGATTCTGTGGTGTCCCTCCATTGGCCTCGGGTAACTACCCGATCACCCCGGGATTGGCCCAACCGGACGCGACGGGCGGTGCGCGAGGCGTAGGCGCTACAATGCGACAATTCTTGAAGTCGGAAACAACTGTCGGACCAAGGGAATGGCCTATCCAGCCATGGCCGTCGAGGTCGGAGAACCTGACCCGTCAGCTCTCCGGTTTGGTAATCCTGGTTGAGATGCGCGCGAGAGTCCAGGCAAAGCGTCTCGTGAGTGCCTCAACGAACTGCCCGATCAGCTCACAAGCGTCCATATTTCCAACACTGCGGGGATCAGTCTCAGGAAAGATCTGAGTTGGCGGGAAAAACACGACTTGGCCGTGTTTGATTGACTTTCTCGCCCACAAAATGTAGTGTGGAAAAATGGATGTTTATTCGAGCGTGCTCCTTGAACTTGGGCGACGGTTCGCAATCAAGGAAGCCTTGCAAGGAACATCCTCCGAGAACAGCGCCGGCCTAACGCATCTAGAGCTCTTTATGAGTCCGCGGAGTTGGTTGGCGCACGTGCTGGACGGCATGGCGGTGGTGTATCTGCAACCTTCACGTTTCCGTTACATCCGACTCGGTTTTTCAGCCCGTATCGTGGCCTTTACACGAAGGTATGCGCGTATTTGAAACCTTATGTGAACGCCACGGGCGATTTACATTTCCAATTGAGGAAACTTGAGCGCCTATGAAGCTGATTTACTGCCATATCCCGAAGACCGGCGGCACATCACTGAGGCTGACCGTTGAAGCGAACTATGAGAGCGATGAGCTATGTGCCATCTATGATGTGGAAGATGGGCGCAATGACATCAGGTGGTAGTGGATGACTGTTAGACCCGGCCTTTGCTCAATAGAGCCTCGGGCTCGTAGCAAGGACAAGAGAATGGTAGTACGCTACGGGTTTCCTGGAGCACGTCCCGAGGCTATTCAGTTTTTGCAAAGGTGATTCCGTAAGCCTAACAGGGTCGCCGGAGATTCTCTCTCAGGTGTCGAGACTTGCGGCGTGTCAAAAGAAAAGTGGAATGAGGCCCTCGGAGAAAAATGTCGAGACTGAAACAGGCAATACGAGGAAACGTATTTATGCGCAAGGCTCTGGCACTGCTTTTGGGAGAACCGAGAACTGCGAAGGAATCACAGAGGACGGGGCCCAGCAAATACTACGACGAAGACTACCTTCAGGCCTCCATCCGTGCCGGAGGACACCGCGCGGAGGTGGGAGGAGTTTGGGACGAAATCGGCAAGATGCAGCTCGATTTCTTGCGCGCCAACGGCTTGACGGAGGAGATGGCTGTACTCGATATCGGGTGCGGTTGCCTTCGTGCAGGGATTCACCTTGTCGGGTTCCTCAATGCCGGCAACTACTACGGCCTGGACATCAGCCCGAGCCTTCTAGAGGCCGGTTATTCCATAGAATTGGCCGCAGTGGGACTTCAGAGCAAACTGCCGCGCACGAATCTCCTCTGCGACGATTCCTTTTCTTTTGAGAGATTCAACCGGGTCTTTGACGTCGCCATTGCTCAATCCCTGTTTACCCACCTACCTCTCAATCACATTCGCGTCTGCCTGACGAAACTCGTGAACCATTTGAAAGAGTGCGGGATGCTGTTTGTCACCTTTTTTGAATGTCCTACCTCGGACACGATCACAACCCCGATCAAACACCAACCGGGAGGCATAATCACCTATCCGGACAGAGATCCGTACCATTATTATCTACGTGATCTCGAGCACTGCATCGAGTCCTTGCCGATGGAAATTCGGTACATAGGGGACTGGGATCACCCGAGAGGCCAAAGGATGGTCGCTTTTCGCCGGACTGAGCTTTGAGAAGTGACATCCGGTTGCGCAGCGGATCTTTTATGATCGTTGGCCAAGGACGTTTTCCCGGACAAAATGGTATGTGGCCTTGGCGGTCGAGGCCATGCCATTCTCCAGAAGATGCTTCCATTCCTTCGAGATCAGATGACCCTCCGGTTCTCCCCTTGACGTCACGCACCATGGATCATGGTGGGGAGAGAATCGGAGTCCTACGTTCGGCACGCCGTTGCTCTCGTACCGATAGATCGGGTCGACCTTGGCTGCGAGTGACTGGAGAGTCTGTTCCTTTGGGCGGTCGGACATAGGGGCACAGGAAGAATCTTGGTTCCGTCGGGCCACATATAGCGTTAGCCAAGTCCCTTAAAATTGCGATTCTTTTCTATGATCCCTGGACCTGTGCGTTCAGGAGAAAGGGACGCCGGGAGCGTTCTTGTTGACTGGCGAATCGGACCGAGGTATGCTCGGTAGCAGGCAAAATAGGCCCATCGGGCAGCAGTGAGACGCTCTTGTCAGTGTTAAGGACATTGAGGGCCCGTTTTCAACATCCCCAGAGGTCACTGCCAAGTGTCCACAGCGTGCAAACATTACTCAGTGATCCCCGTGGGTTCCTCACTGGGGCGAGGACCCGCCCAGGTCTTTTGTAAGGAGGTCCTGTGGAACCATGCAAGTTCTAGCACTAGGATCAGGATTCAAGACACTAAGCGCTGAAGAGATATGCCTGGCGCGAGGAGTCACTATATCCGCTTACATACAACCCCTGCCGAGTGGGGTTCCGAGCGTTCCTAGAGGTGATTCCGGTTTGCTCGTCAAGAGAATTGCCGCGTTCTTGGCCCGACACTTCAGCCCCGGGACCGTGGACGCTTGCGCGAGAATTTTTCTGAGCCTCCGAGGTCGTTTTTGGCATAAGCTGAGGGGAACTCCGGGACTGGTCGGGAAAGCGGGAGATCTTGACGTTCAGCCGGATTTCCCCGAGCGGCTTCAGGTTAAGAGAACCATACCGATCTCAAGTGTGCCTCTCGAACAATTCGACTACGTTCTTATAGCAGATCCCAATTACGAGTGGTGCCGATCGGTACTTCACAATTTGGGTATCGCAGACCACAGGATACTGTCACTGATCCAGGCACCTGATGAAACTCGCAGTAAGCTTGGGCCGGTAAAATTTCTTTTGCAGAGGACGAAGAGACTCGTGGCTGGTGAGCCAAGGCGGGCTTATGAATTACTTGAAATAAGACGACGAGTCACCGAGGACGTTCCCCCCTCTCTAGGGCTCGATCAGCAAATGGGTCTGGTGGAGACAATCACTGAATCCCAGGAAATGGCACTCGAAGCCAGACGTGATCTTCCCCAGGTCTACCAACCGGGCTCCAACTGGGCTTCCTTCATTAAGTCCACGCGGCCGGACTTTTGGAACCTTGTAAAAGATCACCGTATTGGGGAGCTTACCGAACTCGTGAACGGGTGCTTTAGGAATTGGTTGACAGAAGGAATATATGGCGGTGAACCGACCTTTCGGACCTTTGCACAGAGTCCGCCCGGAAATGCCGAAGGTTACATGGCTTCTTTCCACGAAGTCTGGGCCTTGACCATGAGAGAGCAAGTCGATATTAGCGCTTTGGCCATGCCACCCATCGGTAATCCGTACGGGTTTGATGTGGACGGCAGCTTAATAAACTCCTATTGCTTTATGAGTCATTATCGGGCCGCTCTGGTGTCCAGGCTGGTCAGGCGCCTAACGACGCGCCCTGTAGTTGCGGAAATAGGCGGAGGAGTAGGACTTTTCGGCTATTATTTGAGCAATATGGGAGACAACACTCTGTACATAAACTTTGACTTGCCCGAATGCTTGTTCGTCTCGTCGTACTTCTTATCAATGGCATTCCCTACCAAGAGAATACTTTACTTTAGCGACGTCAATATGCCCCTGGATGATAAAGTGCTTGAATCTTACGACATCATACTGATGCCCAATTTCATGCTGCCCAGACTGACTTCCCTTAGCGTTGATTTGTTCATTAATACAATCAGCTTGTCCGAGATGGATTACCGGACAATTGAGGAGTACATGAAGCAAATCGAAAGGTGCTGCAAAGGCTATTTATACCACGAAAATTTGGCGAATTTTGAGTTTTCATACAAGAACTACCCTGTTGATTTCTTTCCACGTATGAAAGCCTTTGAAGAGGTGATCACGGCCCCTTCAAGATGGCCATGTTTTTCTTTCACCTCGAAAGATCACATTTATATCGAGGCACTCTTCAAGAGAAGAACGGTGGCGTGAAGGCGGATAAGGGGACCGGGACGGATTTGTGAACACAGGAAGATGAGGATCCTTGAACCTCAGGGCCGTGCCGAAGGGCTGCGGAAAGCTGCGTTCATGCAGATATGACCGTTGACGGCCACTGACAGGCGGCCTTTCTAGCGGCATATGGTTCTTCCCTTATGCACAATCTCAATTTCTTGGAATTACGGCCGAGACCCAACCGGGAGGTTCTCCGGACAAGCTTTTGTCTGGGACCTTGACTCGGAGAGTTTTTAGGGAGTATCCTAGAAACATTCGGCGGGTTCCGTTCATCTGCCGCTTCACAATCAGGATTCGCTTGGAGCTTGTGGGCGACTAAGGGACAGACCGACACTGACAAAGGACGGGCTGACGAAAGGCCCGGACAAGGAACGTACTCAATACGGGATCCCCGGATGGGCCCGACTTACCGCCGAGGCGATCATCGAATTCGAAGGAAATTTACGGATGAGATTAGCGTTGATCTACGCCGGAATTGGCAAGATCGGATGGAATTCGTACAACCTTTTCGGAAGAGGTCTGGATGATTTTTATGCAATCCCTCAGGGACTAGCCTATCTCAGGGCTGTTATCCTGGTAGACGGGCGACACGAAGCGGACCTCCTCGACTTTCGGATGTTGTCGGGACCTGATGAATTCAGGACGAAGCTGGCTGAAGGAAAATACGACGTAGCTGGATTCAGTTGCCTAACGCCCAGCCGGGACTACGCGGTTCTGGGGGCCAAGATAGCCAAAGAGTTGGGGTTAATCACCATTGCTGGGGGAGTTCATGCGAGCGCCATGCCCGAGGATTTTGCCGGCGCGGGCTGCTTCGACTGTGTGGTAGTCGGGGAGGGTGAGCGGACGATTTTCGAGATACTGGACATGATTGAGGAGGGCAAGAAGCTTCCCCCTGTCTATCGGACAGTTGACTACGTGAAGAATCTGGATGAACTTCCCTTCCCTGCCACAGCCTTCCTTCCAACCTACGAGCGAGCCTTTGAAGCCAACAACGGACTGGCGGGTATAACGGCCAGTCGGGGGTGTCCGGGCAGATGCAAGTACTGTTGGCCGAATCAGCGTATTATGTACGGCTCCAACAGCATTCGAGTGAGATCGGCCGAAAGCGTGATCGCGGAGATGCGCTACCTGCGGCAGCATTTTCCTATCAAGCTCGTCACCTTCTACGATGACACGTTCACGTGGAATAAGAGTTGGCTCAGAGAGTTTCAGTACAAGCACCGAGAAGCAGTACAGGATGGGATTGACCTGCCTCCCATAGCAGTGAACGCCCGCGCTAACACTTTCGACGACGAAGTGGCTTCAATTCTGAAAGAAGTGCATTGCATCGGAGTTTGGTTTGGGTTTGAGAGCGGATCGCCTCGCATTCTGAAGATACTCAAGAAAGGATGCACAGTCGAGCAAAACATCAGTGCCGCAAGAATTTGCCGTGAAGCCGGCTTCGACGTTAACGCAAATATGCTCGTCGGGATTCCGGGAGAGACAGAGGAGGATTACATGCTGTCTTACAGATTCCTTGACAAGATAAGGCCGGACAACGTCCGGTATAATGTGCTCAGCCCGTACCCTGGGTCCGAATTCTACAATGAATTAGCACCAAAGGGCTTGATTGATGCGGCCTCCTTCGAAGAATACGATGTCGCCACTCCACATATAACCGGGAAGGGCATTATTAGGAGTGTCGATTATGGGCTGGTAATGAAATGGGTCAAACCGTTTCGGTCCTTTATGGAGGCTGCGAACTTGAGAAAGCACAATCGATCCTTGCTTGCCGGGGCAGTGGTTCTAGGGGGTAAACTCGGTACTTTGCCACTGCCTCCGCGCGTTGTTACCGAGATCTACAACATATTGGCTAGGATCTACTCGTGGATGAAACGGGACTGACTGTGAGGGAGACATCAATTGATTCAGCTGATTAGCCTTAGACATACCGTCCGCATGCATGGCCACGGTGACTTGAACCTGCAATCAGCGGAGTCTGAGGACGAGGACGGTAGAAGAATCATTGGACCTCGTCGCCGAGGCAAGGCGCCGAAATCCTGGCAATTCTGAGGAGTAGGACAGGATTTCGGTATTGGGGAAGCAGAAGGAGACAAAAAATGGGATCGCGACCGTATTTGGAGGAGAAGATCCGAAACGAAAAGCTCCTGCTCAAAGAGATAAGGACCAAACAGACATTCCTCTCGGCTTTGCCGCCGCGCTGCACGTTTGAACTTTCCTGGCGGTGCAATTATACCTGCAAGAAGTGCACGTATTCGCGGCTAGAACGCGGCCCCGAATTTTCCGCAGCGACTTTTCCCGAGTGGAATTGGAGCGATGTGGAACGACTGGCCGCAGAGGTCTTTCCAACCATGAGGTATACGGAAAGCACCCTTCTGGGAGAGCCTTTTCTTTCACCGATGTTTCAAGAGCTCATGGGGCTCTACAGGCGCTACGGTGTATATTATCGGCCTACCACAAATGCTTCTCTTCTCACTGAGGATAAACTGGAGGCAATAACCGGGATTGTGGACTGGCTGAAGTGCAGTTTTGACGCCCACACTGCGGAACTCTACGAAAAAATCTATTTGAATAACAGCTTTAAGACTGTGACCAAAAACCTGAAGCGGTTCTCCAAAGTCCGGAGTCATATGGATCCCTATCCGTGGTTTCGAGTTGGGCTGGTTCTGATGCGGAGTAACCTGTTCCTCCTGAAGGAGTACGCGGACTTCGTGTTCCAGGAATTGGGTGTAGATGACATGGAAATTATGGCTCTCAACTACTCGAACGAGCACATGACGGATGAGTTCTACTGGGACATCCCTGATCAAGTGAACCGCGTCATGGATGAATTGATGGACCATTGCGTGAACAGGCGATATAGGTTGCGCTTGGCCTTCACGCGTATGCCCCGAATCGATGGATCCTGGATAGGCCTGACCTCCAGAAAAAGATCCGAGGAGATCGCAGCGACCCAGCCAAAGGCTGATAATTCAAGTTACGAACGGTATTCTGATGAAGTGCGAACGGGAGATATATTTGGGAACAAGGAGCAACTCGAGGACGGGTACATTTGGAGCAACGACATGCGGATAAGCTCCGTCAAGGCCGAAGACGGAACAGACGTGGGTGTGTGTGAGTTCTTTACCCGTCCCTTTTTCAAGCCTCCTACGAAAGAATTCGACGGCCGCGACTGGATCAAGTATGAGAGCTGTGGGAGCTGCTCCACGTTTGTGTTCGGGAATTTGAAGGAGCAAACCTTTGCCGAACTTTACAATAGTCCAATGATTCAGCAAGTCCGTCAATTTCTCTATTCCAAGTACGAGAAGCCACGAGACCAGTGGATGTTCCCTTGCAAGAACTGTCTATGCGTTGATCAGATTTACGGCTACTGTAGCAACGGTAGACCCGCTGTGGGTGTCAGGTTCTTTGAAGGATCGGATCTCTACAGGTATCCCCTCTCTGACATACGTAACCGACTTTGGCGAAAAGGCTGGGAGTTCTTTCGTCGGAATGGCCTCATGGCAACTTGTAAACTGGGGTATCGTTTTCTCAAAGACTACTTGAGCGGGCGAATGGTGTTTCGGCAGGGCTGAAACGGTATGGTGCTATTAGTCTCTGCGATATGAACAATTTCTTCTTTAAGGGTGCTTGTCGATGAATCGTGTCTTGGTCTTCTGTTCGGACGTCGTTCCGTTGAAGGGAAGTGGGACATCCGGCGGGGGGATGCGAAGCTGGCAGATAGTCCAGGGACTTCGGGCACACGGATTTGAGGTTGTCTACTCCATGCCCTGGAATCGTTTTCTGCGACGCAGATTCAACGACAGCATCCCTTCCGATGTGACCGCGCGGCTTTGGACGGAGACGAATCAGGATGAGATCATTCTGCGTGAGAAGCCCGACGTCATCGTCTGTGTGAAGCCCTCCACGCAAAGATGGGAGAAGAGCCACGGGATTCCCGTAGCCATAGATTTCCACGGTCCGGACCTTATCGAATTCGAGCAGATGGCAAAGAACCTGTTGCCCATGGCCCGTTTGACGCTGGCCACCCGTAAGCTTCAGGCTATTTCCCTGGGAGACTTCTTCACGTGCGCGGGCAAACGGCAACGTTATTATTTCATGGCCTTTCTGATGTTGGCCGGTATCGACATCTCCGACCTGGATATTCACTACATGCCCGTGGCCATGTCGCCCGACCTTCCGGAGCACTATCCCGATTTGGAACGACGGTCGTTCATTTTCTCCGGAGGGTTTTATCCGTGGCTGAATCCTATGCCGTCGCTGAAGGCTCTGGCCGAGGAGATACGTGGCATCGGAAAGGGATGCCTGGACATTTACGGAGGCAGTCACGAGACCAACCCCGACGAAAAACGAGATTTTGACGAGTTCCGGCAGAGCTTGTCCACAAACCCTTCCGTGACATTTCATGGTTTTGTGGCACGCGAGCGTGTCCTGGATGCGTACCGCACGGGTTACGTCGCCTTTGAGCTCATGCCTCAGAATGCGGAAAGGGAGCTTGCCTTTACCACACGCACGGTGGAGTTCCTCTGGGCGGGGCTGCCGGTTATTTATAACGATTACGCCGAGCTCAGCGACCTGATTCGGGAGTATCGGGCCGGATGGCTGATCTCTCCTGCGGACCGAGTATCGTTGCGCGAGACTGTCGGCCACATACTCAGCGATCCCGACACGGTCGCCGAAGCCTCTGCCAATGCTGCGAGACTCGTAAGAGAAAACCTGCTCAGCGACAAGGTTATCCGTCCCCTCGCCGAATTCTGCCGTAACCCAAGGGTGAGGCAACGTTCAGCAGAAGCAAACTATTTGATCATTCCATCGCGGCGATCCGGCTTCGGGTATCTCGATCACCTCTATCTTCACTACCGACGACTTCCCTTCGGCGAGTTCGTCAAGGCGGTATTCACGGCGGCCCGAGTCTTGGCCAAGAATCGCCTGGACAACTTGCGGAACAAGTAGTATATCGAGTTTACTGGAAGCGTTTTTCCGGGACGGTCGTTCTTTTCGCCGAATGCTTCCGGACGTCGACTAGGTCCAGGAGGGTATGCTCAGTGAGTCCTATCAGTCTCGTAACCGGCGGTGCCGGGTTCATGGGGTCCCATATAGCGGATGAGTTGCTGGCCCGCGGTCATCAGGTCGTGGTTCTCGACGACCTCAGCGGCGGGTTTGTCGAAAATGTGCCACAGGCGGCAACGTTCGTTAAGGGCTCGGTAACGGACCACCACTTGATCAACAGCCTGTTTGAGAAGCACCGATTCACGTACGTCTATCACTTGGCAGCCTACGCTGCCGAGGGACTGAGTCATTTCATCAAGCGATTCAATTACACCAACAATCTGATCGGGTCGGTGAACCTGATCAATGCGGCAGTCAATTTCGGGGTCGAGTGCTTTGTCTTCACGTCTTCCATAGCCGTGTACGGGGCCGCCCAAGTGCCGATGACCGAGGAGGCGACGCCGATTCCCGAAGACTCGTACGGTATTGCCAAGTACTCCATCGAGCTCGACCTGAAAGCGAGCCAAGAGCTTTTCGGTCTGAATTACGTCATTTTTCGCCCCCACAACGTGTACGGCGAGCGCCAGAATACCGGTGACAAATACCGAAACGTCATAGGTATCTTCATCAACCAGTTGATGCAGGGGCGACCCATGACGATCTTCGGAGACGGAGAGCAGAGGAGAGCCTTCTCCTATATTGGCGACATAGCTCCGGTGATTGCTCGTTGCGTCGAGGTCCCTGAAGCGTACAACCAAGTCTTCAACGTGGGGGCGGATGTTCCTTATACGGTCAATTTCCTGTCGCAGGTCGTTGCCGATGCCATGGGGAAACAGCGGGAGGTACTCCATCTGGATCCGAGGATTGAAGTCAAACATGCCTTTTCAAGCCATGATAAGGCCGAGAAGGTCTTCGGTCGACGGTCCCCGACCCGGCTGGAGGAAGGTGTTGCCCGAATGGTCCAATGGGCTGAGAAGACCGGCGCAAGACAGAGCAACGAATTCTCCGATATTGAAATACGAAAGAATCTGCCTCCGAGTTGGACGGAGAAATAAGGCATCAACGTGTCGCAGTTGACAAGAGCCTTTGCCCACGGGAAGACCACGGACTCGGACGGTCGAGTGTCCGCGTATCGGAAGCGGACCAAAGGCGATTTCCTCCTGTTCTATTCGGGAGATATGTGTGTGCGAAACAGCGAAATCGAACGTCGCCGTCCTCGTGCTGAACCTGGACGGGGCACATTTCCTTGACGACTGCTTTCAGTCCCTCTTGAGAAATGCCGGTCCTCCCTTTGACATTTACCTGATCGACAACTGCTCGAAAGACGACTCCGTCAGTCTCACCGAATCAAAATATCCGACGGTCGGGATTATTCGGAACAATCGAAACCTCGGGTTCGCCGGAGCGTACGATCAAGCCGTCCGTGCACTCGATTACGAATACGTGGTGTTGCTCAATAACGACACAGTGGTTGAGGACAACTGGCTGAAGCCACTGTTTGACGTCATGGCGAGCGATTCGCGAGTTGCCGCGTGCGGATCGAAGATTCTCATGGCGTGGGACCGCTCGACGATTGACCATGCGGGCGGCATGCTCACCATGATAGGATCCGGTCTGGATCGTGGAAAATGGACCAAGGACGAAGGACGATACCAGGAATGCATTGAAGTAGGATTTGGATGCGGTTGCTCCCTGATGATCAGGAGGTCCGCGTACCTGGAGGTCGGCGGGTTCGATCCCGGGTACGTTATTTATCACGAAGATGTGGATCTGTGCTGGAGAATGAGATTGGTTGGTTACACCATAATGTATGTTCCCGACTCGGTGGTGTACCATCATCTGGGGGGCGGTGTCATTAGGAGTGTGGAACATCCGTTCAAGACTTTCCTGTGTCAGAAGAACAGATTATCCAATATGGTGGTGAACATGGGGAGGACGATGCTGCCCGTGGCACTGATGGTCTCGACGGCATACGACGCCGTGCGAGCAGTGAGATTCGTGCAGATGAGAAGATGGGACCTGTTGAAGATGCTACTCAAGGGCTATGCCGCGGTTATCGGGGACTATGCCTCTTTACGGCGGCGGCGGCGGGACATTCAGAGTCGGAGACGGGTGCCCGACAAGGCATTGGGCAAGTTCATTGCGCCGATAGTTCGGTCTGCGATCGAGTACCGGAGGATTGTGAAGCCTCAGATCACGGCCCAGTAAAGATGGTTGGGGCTATTCAAGGAGCCGAAGGGAAGAGACTGCTATACCGGGAGAGTCAGGACAGGATATCACGCAACTAAAGGAAAACACCTCGGTTCTTGTTACTCAAAAAAGGAATCGCGTTTGCCGGAAGAGTGTGGTAGATTATGAGCAGATGGAGGCGACGGTCATGTCCGATTCCTCGAAAAAACCATCCCGTACCCTCACGCTAGAAATTGGCGGTCCAAAAATTACCTCCGATAAATTTAGGCGGAGTATTAATACCTTTTTGGATATAATTGATGAGGTTGTTAAGGATTTTGCTGGTAGCGCTCGATCGGTCAAATGGATTGTCTCGGTTCGCTCCGGAAGCGCAATGATAATCCTTAAGGCCGAATCTGCAACGCCTCGTTTCCCTTCTAGTAAAGTTCCAGCATTACTTGATGTTATACAAGAAGGCTTTGATACTATTGAGAAAACTGCTACAAGGCCGCCTTATTTTAGCGATTCTGCACTTAAAAAAGCTAAGGACTTAGCCTCGATAGTAGATGGAGAGATAGATTCGATTAAAGTTAGGCGGGACGACAAGATAAGTTCTGTAACCCCTTACACCTCGGCAAATGTGGGCGCCCTCTTTGCAACAGGATACAAAGACTGGGGATCGATTGAAGGTGAGATCTCTGAGGTGTCGAGTCGCGGTGCAAACCATGTGTATATCCACGACAGGTTATTGAATAGACACGTCAGATGCCATGTTACTGAAGACACGTTGAAGGAGATGGCCCCCTATTGGGGAAAACGGGTGTGTGTTACGGGGTATATCCGGTACTATCCAAACGGAGAAACCAAAGACATTGATGTAGAGAGCTTTGAGGGATTCCCCGATCCACACACACTTCCAGGCTTTGACGAAGTGTGTGGTCTTTTTAAGGATGCGGATTGAGCTACGAACTAAGATATTGGGATTCAACGTGTTTCCTTTGCTGGCTAAAAGATGAGCCAGAAAAAGGCGCATGTAATGGCGTTATTGAAGCAGCAAGGAGGGGTGAGATACTTATAGTGACCTCAGCTCTAACCCTAGCTGAAGTGATCAAGCTGAAACACAAAGCACTTATCCCATTAGAAGATGCAAAGAAGGTCAAAGAGTTCTTTGAGCGATATGATCTTATCGAAGTTCGAGATGTTGATAGGCGTACTGCAGAAGCTGCCAGGCAACTGGTCTGGGATTATGGCATCGACCCAAAAGATGCCATCCATGTCGCAACCGCCTTGAAATACCATATTCCCATATTGGACACCTTTGACGTTCGACTTTCAAAGCGGGACGGCAAACTGGGCAACCCCCCGCTGAGAATTGGTAGACCACATGTAGTTCATGAAGAACAGTCGGAGTTGTTTTCACTACTAACCGAAGATAAGGGAGTGGGGGAGTGACGCCATGAAAAAGCGCCCAGGCCCGGAACCTATTCGGACATTCTTACACCCCCTCAGTTTTGAGGAAGCTGTGGATGCATTGTTGTACCCTCAACGCAAAATAGGCGAACGAGACAAAAAGACGACCGACGATCCGAGTGTAGAACAACAATTGAAGAAGACATCAAGAGCCGAGTGAAAATCAAGACTGCTCCCCTGCACTCCTCTTTGAAGGCAGGGGCTAAACGCCTGATATGCCGTCCATGGCTCCCCCGTATCTGAGTCACCCGTAACTATCCGAAAAGTCGATTGACGGAAAGGACTACGGTGGGGTACGCTCACCGCAAGGGTAACGGGTCTCTTTTAGACAACCTGTCGACGGTTTTGACTCTTTCAGGTCGCTTGGGACACTCCACGCACACCTTTTCAGGGTCGGAGGAGCAATCCCTCCACCGCCTCACGGGTTCCCGATCGGGCAGAACGGCAAGACCGCCGCATAATTCCGGATGAACGGGCGAGGCCGCTCATATGCTGCGATACCGGGCCGTAATCCTTGTCGTGACTGCAGCGCTGGTTCTTTCCCTGCCCGCCGCGGGCGAAGAAATCACCTTCGTCATGTGGAAGCCCAGCCAACCGGAGATCTGGAATCGCCTCATCGCTCTGTTCGAACAGGAGACGGGGATTCGGATCAACCGCGAAATTGGGCCGCATTCCTCGACAGCCGCACACACCCTGCTGACTCAAAAACTGAAAAATCAGGACCCGGACCTGGACGTTTTCCTCATGGATGTGATATGGCCCGCGGAATTTGCGTCGGCCGGGTGGGCCCTGTCTCTCGATGACTACTTCCCCGCGGGCGAGCGAGATGATTTCTTCCCTGCCGCGATCTCCGCGTGTACATTTCGAGACCGGATATACGGCGTCCCCTTTTGGATTTCCGCCGGGCTGCTCTACTACCGAAAAGACCTTCTGGACAAGTACGGGTTTAAGGCTCCCGAAACATGGGACCAAATGGTCGCTCAAGCCCTTGAGATCGTCGCGGGGGAGCAAACTGAGAATCCGGCGTTGAAAGGCTATTCCGCTCAGTTCAAGCAATATGAGGGCCTGGTATGCAACATGCAAGAGCTCCTGCTCGGCAATCGCGGGGCATTGGTGGACCTTGAAGCGGGGACATCCTTACTGCATACTCGGCGCAACGTAGAGGCGATCCGCTATGTGAGGGACGCCATTATCGGCAAGGTTGCCCCTCGCGGTGTGCTTATTTATGAAGAGCCGGAGTCCCTGCACCTCTTCATTCAGGGGCATGCCGTGTTTCATCGCAACTGGCCCTATGCCTTAGGAATATTGAACGATCCTGCGAAATCCCGCGTTTCGGGCAAGGTGGACATCGCGGTCCTCCCTCGGTTTCCAGGCGGAAAGCATGTTGGAACTTTGGGCGGCTGGCAATTCGCGATCTCGAGCTTCTCGAGGAAAAAGCATCTCGCGTGGCAGTTCGTCCGGTTCATGACGTCAGATCGCATTCAGAAGCTCTTTGCCCTCGACACCGCGCAACCGCCGGCGCGGAAGTCCGTGTACCGTGACCCGGAAGTACTGCGCCAATATCCGCATTTCAAGCGGCTTGCAGATGTATTCGAATCAGCCGCACCGCGTCCGGCGTTGGCCCTCTATCCCATGTACTCGAATGCGTTGCAACGATTCTTCCACCGGGTCTTGGCAATACCGGGTATGCCGCTGGAGGAATCTGCGGGACAAACGGACGCGGAGATTGAAGACCTGCTACGCCTGATGCGCGAGGCCGACCGATGAAAGCGCACGACCACAACCCTCCGTCCGACAGGACATCCGGAGGAGCGCACGCCGACGCACTTATTCTCGATGGGGCTCGCAACAAGGTCCGGCACGAGGCGCTGATATCCTATCTCTTCTTGACACCTCTGGCTCTGGTGGTGGTCGTATTCAGCGTATATCCTGTTGCCTCGTCGTTCGTGATGAGCCTCCACAGAATCATTCTGAGCCTGCCCGACTTGGGCGAACAATGGGTAGGTTTATCCAACTATGCACATTTCTTTCGGGATCCGGTCGCGATCGGTTCTCTCGCTACGACATTCCTCTTTGTGGGAGTTTCGACGTGCCTCGAGATCATGCTCGGCCTGCTCATCGCGTTGACCGTCAATGAATCGTTTCGTGCACGGACTCTTGTCAGAGCCGCGATCCTGGTCCCGTGGGCCGTCCCCACGGTCATTGCTTCTCAGATGTGGCGATTCGCTTTCAACGATCAGTACGGGTTGATCAACTATCTCTTCTTCGGGTCGCACGTGAACCTGTACCAGGCGTGGCTGGCTTGGCCGTGGTGGGCGCTGGCCGCGCTGGTAGTCGCCGACGTGTGGAAGACATCTTCATTCGCAGCGTTGATCCTACTTGCAGGTCTCCAGACCATCCCGGACGAGCTGTACGAGGCGGCAAGATTGGACGGAGCCGGGGTATTTCAACGTTTCTTCCGGATCACGCTGCCGTTGCTCAAGCCTGCAATCCTTGTTGCCCTCACCTTCAGGACAATGGATGCGTTTCGGGCGTTCGATCTCGTGTTTGTCATGACTCAGGGAGGGCCCGGTGATTTCACGAATCTCATCCAGTTCTACGGTTACAATACCATATTCTCCGAGGGGATGGTTGGATTCGGGTCCGCGATATCCATCGTGGTCTTTCTCTTTGTCTTCGGGATTTCGGTGCTCTATTTGAGGCTCATAGGGTCATCGTTGCTTGCGGGAAAGGAAGAGGCCGTTTGAGACGATCGGCAATGGAAAAGCTGCTCCTAGGGCTCGGTATCTGCGGCGGTGTGGTCCTGTCCCTTGCACCGTTCTTGTGGTTCAGCTTCATTGCGTTGAAAACCCCGCTGGAAGTCACGGCCGTCCCGCCGACCCTCTTTCCCCGCTCCATTTCATTGGACGCTCTCAGAGCGGCGGTGGAGCAGTACGGATTGCTCCATTTCCTGAAGAACAGCGCTGTCGTGGCCGGTATGACGACGCTCGCGTGTATTACTATCGGCTCGCTCGCGGCCTACCCTCTGGCCCGCCTCAAGATACGCTTCAGGAAGACCATACTTCTGGGGCTTCTGGCAGTCGGCATGTTTCCTCAGATATCGTTAGCCGGGCCTTTGTGGAGGATCTTGCGACAATTGGGGTGGCTCAACTCGTATCAAGGACTGGTGATGCCGTATATCGCTCTGACGCTTCCGTTGACCGTCTGGATATTGGCAAATTTCTTCAAAGACCTTCCCGCTGAACTGGAAGACTCGGCCCGAGTTGACGGCGCAACCATGGTGCAGACCCTCACCAAGGTGGTTTTACCGTTGGCTGCGCCGGGAGTTTTTACCGCGGCCATTCTCGTGTTCATTTACTCTTGGAACGAGTTCTTTTTTGCTCTCCTCATCATGACCCAGCGCGAGTGGCAGACGTTGCCTGTGGGCATAGCGCTCTTTCCCGGTGAGTACACCATGCCGTGGGCCGAGATCTCGGCAGCCTCCATGGTGGCAACACTCCCGCTGCTTGCCATGGTGGTACTCTTTCAGCGCCGGATCATCACCGGCCTCACTGCGGGCGCAGTGAAGGGATAGACGAGGAAGATACGAAATCAGACACCTCAGCCGGATGTCCCGGCAAAGGACGCTTACCGGAAGAGAGCGAAGTATGATTGACGCGAAACCAGCGAGAGAGAATACCGACCGGAATGTGACCGCTTCAAGAATTCCTTGCGTGACCGTTAGAAACCTGTCCAAGAATTACGGCAGGATCAAGGCTCTGGTCGAGATTGACCTGGAAGTGGCCCAAGGCGAGTTTTGCGTGCTGCTCGGCCCGTCGGGATGCGGCAAATCGACGCTGCTGAGGACCATCGCCGGGCTTGAGACCCCAACGAGCGGTCGGGTGTTCATCCATTCCAAGGACGTCACGAATAGCCCTCCCGGGGAGCGCGACGTGGCTATGGTATTTCAGAGCTACGCAATTTACCCCCACATGAGCGTGTTCGAGAACATGGCGTTTCCGCTCAAATTGAGGAGGTTGCCAAAGGAGGACGTACGATCGAGAGTGGTCGACGCGGCTCAACTGCTCCACCTGGAAGAGCTTCTCGAACGGATGCCGGCCCAGCTCTCCGGCGGGCAACGGCAACGCGTGGCCATCGGCCGAGCCATAGTGAGAAGACCCACGGTGTTTCTGTTCGACGAGCCGCTTTCAAACCTCGATGCCCAGCTCAGAGCCACCATGCGCATCGAAATAGCGCAACTTCACCGCAGATTGGGCGTGACCACGATATATGTGACCCACGATCAGGTCGAAGCCATGACCCTCGGGGAACGGATCGTCGTGCTACATGACGGCGTTGTGCGGCAAATTGACTCACCAGAGGGAATCTACAGGCGCCCCGCGAATCTCATGGTCGCAAGCTTTGTCGGTAGTCCCTCCATGAACCTTGTCAAGGGGAGTGTCACCGCGACCGAGCACAAAGGAACAGCGCTCTTTGCTTCCCATAGCATAGAAGTCGAATTTCCGAGCGAGACTGCCCGATTCGGAGATGTGATCTTGGGGATACGGCCGGAGCACATCGCCGTCGACCCGGAGGGAAACATCACGGGAGCCGTCCAATTTGTCGAAGACCTGGGACACGAAGCATTTCTGCACATCGACCTGGCGGAAAGGGAGAAGCTCGTGGTCAGAGTGACCCCGGCGAGGTCTTATGGCGTAGGTGAGACGGTCACTCTCACGATCGATCCGAACCGGGCTCACCTGTTTGAGTCCCAGTAGGCTAGCGGCAGGATGCGGGCCGCCGGCTGATCTGTAGTCTGTAAAACCGGTGCTCTGTCTCCGAGGGTTGGACGGAAAGCAGCACCATGAACCGCTTTTCAGGAAATGCCCATATCCGGCCGGGTCCTTGATCCGGTCTGAGTCGGGCTGATGCGGAAAGAGAATTACTCTCCCGACATTGGGGAAGTAAAACTCAAGTCGTGAGCTCTCCAAAGCTGACCGGTAGAAAGGCGCCGCGGCAGAATAGAATCGGGTCGATTGCGGAAATTTCTTGAGGAGCTCTCTCAGATGCCGGTTTTTTTGTCCTCCTCGGCGTGGGATTATCGGAGACTCCGGAGCCTGTGGCACTGTTGGGAGTTATATGGCTTCTCAGTGTTCCATAGAGCTTTTCCAGTCTCGATGAAATCTCTAGTCATATCGAGGTACAAAGATCTGTGATTGAAGGAAGGTTCTACATGCGTGTTCTCGTGATACTCATTGAATGACGCAACCATAACCATATGGGGAGGAGGGTCCACGGACAGCGCGAATTCAATCATCGACCGGTAGGTGCAACCATTCTCTCGATCTATGAGACGGCACAGACTCTTCTCTCGGCTCGGATCAAGCAGATGCCTGTCATCCCAACCGGGTGTCACGGTTACAATCCGCAGGTTCATGGCCCCCGCGTCGCTGTGACTGTAGGCCTCATTCCACACTTCCTGCCACTGGTTCTTACTCCCTAGTTTCAGAGGCATGAAGTGATAGAAGCCGTCGAAAATGCCGAATGTCCTCTGGAGCTCAGATCTTCTATTGTATTCGCGCCGAATGTTCGCTATCAACACAAAATCCTTGGCCGATCTCTTGAGGACTGTTCGTATGCCCCCGTCCCCATCCAACTTGCCTGACCACAGAACACAGAGGACGGGCCGGCGCGGCCAATGGTGGTGACAACCCTATTCTTTGGCCTTCTTCCGCTTGTCACGAATGTAAATTACTGTGGACTGACCGTCGCTCTGAAGTCTCTTGTCGAACTCGAAGAGTCCGGTCGCCGCAGCGAGTGCCCTGATCTTGCCATATCCGTAGTTGCGAGGATCGAACTCCGGAGCCTGCTTAACAATATTGTTGCCCACTGCGCTCAAATGAGCCCATCCAGTCTCGTCGGAAGCAGCCTCCAGAGCACTTCGGAGCAGATTAACCAGTTTGGTGTCCCCCTTCAGCTCCTTTCCGGTTTTCGGTTTGGAGGCGGGCTCGATGTCACCCTGAAACCGAAGGACTTCAGTAAAGATGAACTTGTCACAAGCGGACACGAAAGGCTTTGGAGTCTTTTTCTCACCGAATCCGTACACGAGCAATCCCTCTTCTCTGATTCGGCATGCCAGGCGAGTGAAGTCGCTGTCGCTGGACACAAGACAGAATCCTTGGAAACGTCCCGTGTAAAGCAGGTCCATTGCATCGATCATCATTGCGCTATCCGTCGCATTCTTGCCCACGGTGTACCGGAACTGCTGAATCGGCTGGATTGAGTGCTCCAATAGCACCGACTTCCATCCGCTCAGGCTAGGGGTAGTCCAATCACCATAGATGCGCTTCACGCTGGCCACTCCGTACTTGGCGACTTCTGCAAGTAGCCCTTCCGTGATTGAAGCCTGGGCGTTGTCAGCGTCAATGAGCACCGCCAGCCTGTCTTGTGCCTGTCTATCGGTATTCATACCGTCCTCCTTAAGCCCTTCTGACTGTCGATTATCGAGGCCGTTTCCGAGGTCTCCCCGGTCCGCGGCATTTTGGGCAGCCGGGTTGAACATACTTCAGGAGCTGTCTGATGGTCAACCTCAGATAGGAGATTCGGGACTCCCACGGTCCTACGGGTTCGTTACCGGCGGGCGGAACGACTCTTCGGTTCATATTCCTGCCAATTGATTCCTTCAGCATCCCTACGTTCTGTTCACAAGGTAAATCCCGCCCGTAACCAGGACGAGTCCGATCCCGAGAAAAATCGTCAGTTGCTCGTGAAGGAACACCGCGCTGAGAATGACCCCAAACATGGGCGTCAGGAAGGTGAATGCGGCGAGGCGGCCGGCCTGAAAGCGGTGGAGTAGCCAGAACCAGCCCAAGTAGCTGGCGAAGGCCACAATGACCGATTGGTAGAAGAGGGCTGCCATGACGGGCTTGGTAAGCGAGATCGGCATTCCCCACTCGAACAGGAGCGATCCCAGGACGAGCACGGGAATGGAGTAGAATAGCTGGGAAAAGAGCGTCTGGTAATGTGTGATCGGCGTGTTCCAGATGAACCTCTTGATATATACGGTGGTGGCAGCCCAAAGAAAGCCTGCTGCGACCTCCATGAGGTCCCCGACCCAGTAGGACGGCCCCAGCTTTACCGATCGTGACCCGAAGACGAGGCAAAGGCCGACTAATGAGAGGATTACGCCTGCAGTTTTCGAAACCCCCAGCCGTTCGTCGTGCAAGAACAGGTGAGCCAACAGAACGGTCCAAAGCGGCTGGGTGTAGAGAAAAATCACCGCTCTGGATGCATCGGTGAATTTGAGCCCCCAGAAAAGGAAAAGGAACTCGATCCCGAACAATAATCCAATTGCCACACCGTGCTTCAAGAAACCTTTCGGGAGAAAGATCCGTTCCCTTAACGCCAGCGCATAAAACCAGAGCAGAAGGCTCGCAACAATCGACCGAATTGCCGCGGCCAAGATGGGAGAGACTCCCTGGTTGCTGACCTTGATGGTGACCATGTTCGCTCCCCAGATGAGACAGAGGACTGAAAGGAGCGCCACCCCGGTCAGGGGAATACGGGTAGACGAATGGTTGGTGACACTCAAGCTGACTCCACTTCAATAGCGCCGATCGAAGATAAAGGGAGCCGGCCGGCACAGGGCTCCCTGACTGTCGCAAGCCGAGTCTACCACACGGCATTCCGCCGGAGAAATGAAATTGGAGGAAGTACTTCGAGACATTTCCCCCGTTCGACTTGACGGGGGCGAGAACGTGTGATCCTCTGGAGGCTACTGCAAAGCACACGGAGTTGATTATGAGCGTGGTACGTTCGGTCGGGTACGCTCAGAAGCAGAGTATGAGAATCCTTTTCACCAAGGCGACTACGACCCAATAAAGGAGATGAACGGAATGCTCACGAAGAAGGTCGATCTTGACAAGCTCGAAGATTCAAAGCAGGGCCACGCAAGCACCTATAGCACTCGATACTTTACCCAGTCCGTACCCAAATACCGCCTGCCGGACAAGAGTATGCCGGCCAATGCTGCCAAACAGCTAATCCTGGACGAGCTGAACCTTGACGGAAACCCTGTGTTGAACACGGCAAGCTTCGTGACGACATGGATGGAGCCGGAGGCCGATGATTTGTTGCTCAGAACCCGCAATATCAACTTCATAGACTTTGACGAGTATCCCATGACATCGGCTGTGCATCAGCGAGTCCTCAACATGACGGCCCGCATCCTCAATGCGCCGGAAGAAAAGGAAGCGGTGGGTACGGCGACAGTCGGGTCTTCGGAGGCCATCATGCTGGGGCTGCTGGCCCATAAGTGGACCTGGAAGAAACGCCGGCAGGCCCAAGGTAAAGGTACTCATAGTCCGAATGTCATATTCGGTGCGGATGTTCATTCCTGCTGGGAAAAATTCGCACTCTACTTTGACGTCGAGATGCGCGTGGTTCCCCTGAGTCCCAGCAAATACACCATCGGACCTGCTGATGTGGAACCGCTGATCGACGAAAACACCGTAGCGGTAGGAGGAGTCGTCGGCACTACCTTCACCGGCCAGAACGACGACTTCGCAGGGATCAACGAGTTGTTGATCAAGATCAAGCGGGAGCGCGGATGGGATATACCTATTCACGTAGACGGTGCAAGCGGCGGCTTTGTCATGGCCTTCGCTCACCCTGACACGGCCTGGGATTTCCGCTTGGAACAGGTGCGCTCCATCAATGTTTCCAATCACAAGTTCGGTTTGGTGTATCCCGGAATGGGTACCGTCATATTCCGAGACGCTTCCGACGTACCTGAAGAGCTGGTTTTCAAGATCAACTACCTCGGCGGCGAGATGCTTAACTACAGTCTGAATTTCTCGCGTTCCGCATCACAGGTTTACTTGCAGTACTACAACTTCCTGAGATTGGGTCGCGAGGGCTACACCAGGATCATGAACAACATCATGGACAATGCCCGTTACCTCGAGGAACGGCTGCTAAAATCGGGCAATTTCCAGCTTCTGACGGACACCGGGTATCTGC
This sequence comes from Desulfomonilaceae bacterium, assembly GCA_041741735.1. Lineage (GTDB taxonomy): Bacteria > Desulfobacterota > Desulfomonilia > Desulfomonilales > Desulfomonilaceae > JBGSJS01. The sequence continues at coordinate 40,912 of JBGSJS010000044.1, forward strand.
CGGTCATCGTGTTGAAACTCAAGGACGACTCCTTCTATAACGTCTTCCAGATCTGCGAGATCCTTCGGGAGCGAGGCTGGGTGGTCCCGGCGTACACCCTGCCTCCGAACGCTCAGGATGAAGCGGTAATGCGCGTAGTCGTCAAGGAAAATTTCTCTCGGGATATGGCCGATCTGTTCGCTGCCGATGTGGAGAATGCCCTTGGTCGCTTGGCGGAAACCCGGCCCAAAGTGCGCGACAGCCAACGAGAGGCAAGACATCGCATTTGTTGAGATACGCTGAGGACGGCTTTGGTGTCGCCGGATTCTATAACCGCACCCATGCCTTCACGAGCCGTCTGCGGTGCTCTCTGCGGGTCGTTTGCTTCAGCCGTAATGACACTCGAATTCCGAAAGATGCGGCGCGGCTGACGTCACTCCACCCGTCAGACATCTCCCAAAGAACTATCTGGGGGAGCTTATATCAAATTCCAGACTGAATCGCGAATCCGAATGACATGATGAATCGGTTCTCGGAAGAAGTCTCCAATGATCTCGAGGGATATTTTGGCATCATCCTTGTGGATGGAGCCGGCCGGCGCAGAACCCGGAGCCCAATCCGGTAAAGCATCAGTGCGAGGAGCTGAGGGAACAGCGCCTACCAAACAAAGCCTTCAAGTCACTCGATGCTGTTGAGAAGGCTCTCTGCAAAGGATTGGGAGAGCTTCACGCCGATCCCAACAAGGTCAGCTCAATGAGGAACTTCCTCTATTTGCAAGTTACTTGCCGAATTGCGAAATAGTATCAATCACCTTGCCCTGGTTGGGTCAAGAGCACTTGACGCCATTACATTATTGACCCCTTTACTTTATTTTATTGTTGCAGAGCATCCGATGGCTCATCCCGGTCGTTCAGGGCGATGATCCTTACCTTTTTGATGTGGCTTGCGGTACTGTCGGTTATCTCAAAACGCCATCGTTTGAACTCTATCGAGTCTCCTACAGCAGGGATCTTCTCCATTTTCTCAAGGAGGAAGCCTGCCAGGGTTGAATAGTAATGTGATGAAGGGAGGGAAATAGACAACGTCTCTTTCAATTCGTGAAGGCTGATCGTTCCTTCCACGGTAATTTCCGTACTCCCTTGAAGAGGAGAGACAGCTTGCAAAGAAGGGAATTGAGCAGTGCCCTCGATTTCCCCTACAAATTCCTCGAGAATGTCTTCGAGGGTTATGATACCGTCTACAACTCCATGTTCGTCCACCACTAATGTCATCTTGGTATTGTTCAACTGCATCATCGCCAAAAGACGATCCAGAGTCAGACCCCGCGGGCAAAAAGCCACCGGGTGCAAGAGGTGTTTCCTGTTGGGGTCAAGCAGCAAGTCCTTTACGTTGAGGACACCATAGAAGTCTTCGCCTTCGAGATCGGTCACGGGTAAGTAGCTGAGAGGATACTCTCGGTATATCGTCAAAGCTCTTTCTCGGATGTTTGGATCGTCCGGCGATTGAGCTTGCACTCCCACTATCTGATTTCTTGGCACCATAGCATCTTCCACCCTGATTTGCGCAAGTCGGCTTGCTCGGACAACTATTTCGTGGACTCGTTCGGTCATCTGATGGTTCTCCACAAGTTCTGCGGCCATCATCCTGAATTCTTCCGTGGTAAGGCTCGCTGGTTTCTGGCTCTCGGGGACTCTTAGAATCTTCAATACCACCGATGTCGAACCGGAAAGGACTCTAACCGCGGGGGTCATGAACTTGGAGAATGCCTTAAAAAAGCCTGCTAGACGGGTGCTGACGGCACCGGGATATCGACGAGCAAGAGACTTTGGAACCAGCTCACCGACGACGAGGCTGAAGTACGATATGCATATTGCCACTCCCACAAGAGCCAAAATCCTGCCGCTTGGCGACTCAGGGGAAATGCCGGCAATTTCCAAGAGAGGCCTGAACAGCTTCACGGATGAGTCCCCTCCGATGGCTGCGGAAAGCGTCCCAATAAAAGTGATGCCGATCTGCACCGTAGCAAAGAAGTCGTCTATATGCCTTTGAAGGAATAGGGCAGCAGTGGCCCCCGGTCTCTTCTCTTTTTCCAGGCGTTTCAAACGAGCCTTTGATACTGAAACCAACGCGATTTCCATGCAGGCGAAGAACCCGTTCAGGAGAATCAGGAGGATTACTATAACCAGTATGAGAGTCACTGAAGACATTTGATTACTCCAAGCCTTTACTGTGGGGTTGGATGACCACCTTGAGGCTCGTTCAGACATCCATTACATCCCGGGACTCAACAGACCGTCGGGGCGGATCGTCTAATCCTCTGGAACCGAAATCCGTTCCTTTAGCGGAATAAACCGAGATGGGCCGTTGAAGAGCATACCTCTTCGGCCGTCGTTCGGTCAACGGCATCCCCGGCCTGATAATTACGGCACTCGGCACCGTACGCTTCGACAATGAACATGGGGTCTACGAGCTTGTCGCTCAACAGGCTCCCAGACCTGCAACGCGGTTCAGCCGAGACATCACCGACACAGGTCTATCCAAAGTCCTTCCACGCATCCCGGCGGTATCTGATTATTGTCCCCGTGGATCCTGGTTGACGCCAAAGCCCAACACAGATAGGAGATGGAGCACCAGGAATGTCACTGCGTAACAGTCTCGGAACCATAATCAGGAAACGATTCCTACCACAAAGGGGTGGGACCGTCAGCGTGATGGAGGCGACGCTTTCTTGACTACGGAATGGTCATGACGGAGGATCACTGTTTTGCCCTTGAGGATTCTTGTCGCGGCACCGACAACGAGCCCATGGACATGGATTTCATACCATTTCGCAATTCAACATATAACAGGTAAGCTTCAGCTCTGCCGGGGATCATTTAACTGTAGATCAGGAAGACTTCCCGCTCAAGTTTGAAGTCCCCGAGATCATCTATCGTAGGGCCCTGAACAAAGTCGGACTCTGTGCCACGAGCTTGAGTGGCGAGTGATTCCTCGTGAGTTTTCCACCTGCAAGATCTACGCCTCTCATACCATTTCGCTCTTCAACAGGCAATCCGGGGGGCATGCCTCTTCCGCTTCGGAAGGCACGACCGGACTTCACTTCAGAGACATGTCGTCCGTGTCGTGAAGTCACATTCTTGATTGCGAAAAGGTATCACAACATGAAATAGGCACTTGTCGGATGAGCTATTTTTTCTCGGGAGGCAGGGTATGCCTCTCATCTCAAAAAGATGTTCCCCTATTTTTCGAGAAGCATTTCCACCCCCGCCCAATCCTGCGGGACACCGTTCACCATGTAGTTGGCACAGCGCTTCAGATAGATTCGGGCAGCCAAATCCGAGGGATGCTGCTCCAGAACCTGATTGAAATGCACGCCGGCTTCAGAGAATCTCTTGCCGTGGTATAGCTGAAGGCCGCTTTCAAATTCCGATTTCGTTTGCTCTTTCAACTCGGCTGCTCCTTCAGGATCTCCCTCAAACACCTCATACACGGTGACGGCATCCTCTCGTCCCTTGACTCGCACTTTGTCGATAAAACGATGCCTGTATCGGTCCGGTTCCTTCATCGCGAAGAGGGTCTCGTTACTCAGGCTGACGTAGGAGCCGTACATCTTATTCAATCCTTCGATGCGCGCGGCAAGGTTCACGGCATCGGCAACCACGGCTCCTTGCATTCGATCTTCACTCCCGATGATGCCCAACATAAGATCCGCAAAATGGAGCCCAATCCCAATGGCGATGGGGTCGAACCCATCTCCGGCTCGTTCTCTGTTGTACTCGGCCACCGCCTCTTGCATTCCAACGGCGGCCTTCACCGCATCATCGGGAGCTGCTGGGAAGAGCGCCATCACACCGTCCCCGTAGAACTGATCTATGAAGCCGTTGCAGTCCTTGATCACGGGGGTCACCCTTCTCAGGTAGGCATTTATGAAACGGAAAGCCTCCGTCGGAGTCATCTTTTCCAGCAAGGTGGTCCATCCCCGAATATCCGCAAACATGACGGTCATCTTGCGGCTCACTTGATCATCCAGATGGATTTCGAGAATGCTCTCCTTCTTCAGCAGATTGATGAACTCTCTGGGTACAAAACGCTCATAGACGCTATTGAGCGACGCCAACTCCGCAGTTCGCTCTCTGACTCTCTCTTCCAGATGTACGCTGTACGTCCGGAGCTCCTCGTTTTTCTCAGCCAGACTCCTTTTCAAACGGTTCATGGTCAGGTGGGTATTGACCCTCACATGAACTTCCTCGGGCTGAAAGGGCTTCGAAATGTAGTCCACAGCGCCGGTCAGGAACCCTTTTACCTTGTTCGCCGTATCATCAAGGGCAGAAAGAAAAATGACCGGGATGTCCCGTGTTGCCGGATCGGTTTTCAGCCGACTGCACACCTCGAACCCATCCATTCCGGGCATCATAATGTCAAGGAGAATGAGATCAGGCCGAGGTTCCGTCACAGCCATTTTGAGGGCCTTCTCTCCGTTGATGGCCGCCACGATCGCGTATTGATCCTTCAAGGTGCCCATGAGGATCTGGATATTTTCCGGGGTGTCATCGACAATGAGCACTTTGGGTTTTCTCTCACCTTCCATCATCTCTCTCTCCTAACGGTACGCATTCACTGGGAGATTTTCAGCAGCCTCGGCGCCGAGGGAGCGCACACATCGGACCGCTATCTCTCCACGACCGGGGTCGGACACATTCAGTAAAGCCGGCGGTATCCGGTCCTTCAAGGAATTATTATCTCCAGGATGGAGAAATCATCCTCAAGAGGCTTCGAGCCGGCAACATCTTGGACTTGGGCCCAGAGATCGTCAACAACCGATGCGGCGCCGTCACCGGTACTCCCCAAATAGGCCGCCAGCTCGTCAAAACCCCAACTCGGGCCATTGTCGTTTGTGATCTCAAATACGCCGTCGCTAAATACATAGAGTCTTGCGGGACCCGTTATCGAGACTTCGGCACACTTGAAGTCCACGCCGGCCATCCCACCTATAATAAGATTCGGCGTCTTCAGCTCTCGAATCTTTGTCTCGTGCTCCTGCATACCATCTATCAAGAGGGCCGGGGGATGTCCTCCGTCCGCGTAGGTCAGAAGGTGAGACACGCGGTTGTACACGCCGTACCATATGGTGAAATACATGTCCTTATGGTCTTCCATGGGAAAAACCGTATTGAGGCCCGTCAGAACCTGGTCCGGCCTCCTGAAATCGGTGTTCTGCAAGTTCTCGGATCTGAGGACGTTGAGCACGGAAATGGAATGGAGAGCCGCGCCGACTCCATGTCCGCACACGTCAATCAGATAGATCGCGAGTGAAACTTCGTCCACCCAATGGTACCCCAGCGCGTCTCCTCCAAGGGCAGTTGAGGGCACAAAGCGCCAACTTGCTTTCAGTGGTCCGTCAATGAGCGGCTGCGGCAAGAGAAACTTCACGTAATCGGCAGCCTCTGCAAGCTCGTCATTGAGCTTCCCGAGCACGGCTTCGAGCTCCGCTCGCTGAATTACCTCAAGGTCGCGCAGTCGCTTTAGATCCAGGTGAGCTTTTACCCTCGCCTTGACCACAGGAATGCTGAACGGCTTGGTGATATAGTCCACTGCTCCCAGCTCAAATCCCAGGGTCTCGTCTTTCACCTCAGTCTTGGCCGTAACGAAGATGATGGGTATGCCTCGCACCTGCTCGTCGCCTTTGAGTCTACGGCAGACCTCATATCCATCCATGCCCGGCATCATGACATCGAGGAGGATGAGATCCGGCCGCGGTTCTGCGTGAGCCATTTTGAGGGCCTTTTCTCCGTTGATTGCCGCAACGATGGCATACTGATCCTTCAAGGTCTCCATGAGCACTTGGATGTTCTCCGCAGTGTCATCGACAATGAGGACTTTGGGTCTTCTCTCAATCTCCGCCATCTGTTACCCTCACTGCGGTTCGATATCCAGATTTCCGGCGATGACTTCCAAGCTTTTCAGAGCACTATCGGTGTCAAAGCCTTCGACCTGTCTTTCCAACCGTTTGAATTCCTCATAGAGCGGTGAATTTTCCAAGTGTCGCTTCAGAGCCTCGAGACGGCTCATGGCCTCCGTCAAATCGCTCTCCAGAAGCCGAGCCATTTCCCGGAGGAGGGGTCTCACCGCCTCCTTGTCGACCCGGACCTCCTCCGCCGGTTCCTTGGGCCCTTGCTCGGCAGCGAGATCAGCCTCAAGAGTTTTTATCCCATCCATCACTACATTCAATTCGGAGCCGAACTCCGTCATGAGGTCATTCAGGTCCGCCCTATTTTCCTTAATCGCCTTTTCCAACTCGGCCGCAGCACGGTAGAGACCCTCGCCGCCTAGATTTCCCGCGACCCCCTTCACCGTGTGAGCCAGTCGGGCGGCCGTTTCCACATCTCTTGACAAGAGAGCCGCCTCTATCTGTTCCACGGCCGTTTCCTGGCCGTCCTTGAACCTGCACAAGAGCTTCCCATAGAGCTTCTTGTTTCCGCCCACTCGAGAGAGACCTGAGGATACGCAAATCCCGGGTAAGTCGGAAGGGAACATATCCTCCACCTCCCGCTCTTCAATCAATGCCTCGCACACGCCCTCACCGGATTCCCGCTCACCGGGCGTGATCCATCTTACCAGCGCGGATATGAGCTGATCCGGATCGATGGGCTTCGTCACATGATCGTTCATGCCTGATTCAAGGCTTTTCTGACGGTCTCCGGCCATCGCGTGGGCGGTCATGGCGATGATAGGCAAATCCTTAAACCGCTCGTCCTTGCGAATCTCCTCGGTCGCTTCAAATCCCCCCATCACGGGCATTTGTATATCCATGAGCACAACCTCAAAATTCCCCGATTTAACCATGTCCACGGCCTCTTTCCCGTTCTCGGCAATGCTCACGACCAATCCCGCTTGCTCCAAGATTTCCTGGGCCACTTGCTGGTTGATCTCGTTGTCCTCCGCCAGCAACACCCTCGCCCCGCGAATCTTGTGCAGCTCTTCCTCATCAGTGCTCTTCACCGGAGCCTCTGCCACTGCTTCAGGAGCTTCCTTTCCAAAAGCCGACATGATTGCATCAAAAAGCACGGACTGGCCGACGGGTTTAAGAAGAAATCCGTCCACCCCTACCTTTTCGCATCTTTGCATGACCTCTTCACGACCATAGGCCGTCGCGATGATGATCTTGGGCTTTTGGAGCAAACCCGGATTCCTCTTGATCACGGCGGATGCTTTGATTCCATCCATACCGGGCATCTTCCAGTCCATCACTACCAACTTATACGGATTGGTTATGGCTTCCTTCTCCAACTCCGCGATGCCCTCTTCGGCAGATGCCGCCACGGTAACTTCAAAACTCATGGTTTCCAGCAGCGTTTGCAGAATCTCCCTGGATGATGAATTGTCGTCTACCACCAGAACCCGCATCCCTCGCAGGTCCAGGCAAGGCTCCAGGTGCCTCCTTGAAATCTTGCCCGCTAAACCGAATTTTGCCGTGAATATGAACTCACTCCCTTTATCGGGCTCGCTCTCAACCCAGATCTCCCCTCCCATCATGTCCACCAGGCGCCTGGAGATCGTCAGGCCGAGACCCGTCCCTCCGTATTTTCTCGTGGTGGAAGAGTCTGCCTGGCTGAAGGCCTGAAAGAGCTTCCCCCGCTGCTCTTCGGTCAGACCGACCCCCGTGTCACGAACACAGAACCGGAGGGTGACCGACTGCTCAGCTTTTTCCACCACCCTGGTTGATATGACTATCTCGCCCTCTTGGGTGAATTTCACCGCATTGTTGCACAGGTTGATCAAGACCTGCCCCAGCCTCAGAGGGTCTCCCACAAGCGCCAGCGGCACATCCGGCGAAATGTCCATCAGGAACTCAAGCTCCTTCTCATGGACTTTGACTCCCACCACCGTGGACACATTGTCGAGGACTTCATCCAGGCTGAAATCTACAGACTCCATCTGCATTTTCCCCGCTTCGATCTTGGAGAAATCCAGGATGTCGTTGATGAGCCCCAGAAGGGAATGAGCCGAGCGCTGGATCTTTCTGACGTAGTCGGCCTGCTTGGGAGTCAGATCCGTCTGGAGGGCAAGGTGAGCCATGCCGATCACCGCATTCATCGGTGTCCTGATCTCGTGGCTCATGTTGGCCAGAAAATCGCTCTTCATCCGAGTGGCTTCCTCGGCCATCTCCTTGGCGCGCCGCATCTGCTCGTCAGCCTCTTTGCGATCGGTGATATCGGTGACGAGCGCGAAAGACCCCTTCTTGATGCCCTTTTCGTCGAGAAGAGGGGTGGCACTGATCAGACAGGGCACGTTTGTCCCGTCAGGTCTTTGCAGGGCAATTTCGTATGCCCCGGACTTCCCTCTCGCTCTTTCTTCGAGCTGGGCCACGAATATCCGACGGTTTTCTTCATCGACAAGGTCCAGGATCCGGAGGCCGACTATATCTTCCTGCGGTCTTCCCAGGATCGTGCAGAGCGCAGGGTTGGCGCTCAAAGTAACGGCATCGTTGTCCACCAGCCAGAACCCTTCGTTGGCTGTATCCAGAATCCGGCGAGTTCTGCGCTCGCTTTCCGCAAGTGCCTGTTCTGCTCGGCGACGGTCGGTGATGTCTCCAAAAGTCACCACCGCTCCTATGATCCGGCCATCCTTTCGGACAGGAGTGCTGGAATAGGCTACGGGAAAGCTGGAGCCGTCTTTTCTCCACAAGACTTCATTGTCGACGTGGCCGACGATTCCGTGTGAAAAAGACTTGTACATGGGGCAGTCTTCCGGCTCGTACGGAGAACCGTCCTCATGGGAATGGTGAATGAGGCCGTGGAGACCCTGACCGACGAACTCATCCGTCGAGTATGCGAGCATTCGGCAAGCGGCAGGATTGACAAAAGTGATCTCGCCCTCCGTGTTCACGCCGATGATCCCTTCGCCTGCAGATTCCAGGAGCAGTCGGGTCCGCTCTTCAGACAATCGCAGCTCATTGGTGCGATCCTGAACCAACAGCTCCAGATGGTCCTTGTAACGCATGATCTCACTGCGGGCCATTTCAGCATCCTCAGCCAGGCTCAAAGCGGCAGCCCGACTGCGGTGTAATTCAACCGCCTTTCTCTTTAGGTCCTCGGCTGTCTGGGAAGCGCGAATTCGGTCTAACGAGAGGGAGCCCAGGATCTTGGCGAAGCCTGACAAGAAACCGAGAATGCTTGGCAGTTTTGCCTCGGACATCATTGGCACTTCCTTGATGGAAGCCAAATAGTCCTCTTCATCGTAACCGTAGTCTCGAGCCTGGCGACGGAAGAAGTCTAGATCAGGCTCCTGCAAGTGGAACTGGCCGATGAGAATATTGGCCAAGTGCCTCCCGTCTATGATCAGCGGCGCAGCCGCGTCCGTCATGCCGTTCTTGCATTGATAAATGGTGAAATCCTGACCTTCCTTGAGTCTGGAGCCCACGATTGTGTCGCTTTCGATACAGCGTTGAGAGGAAATTTCGCCAACCCGATGGAATTGGGTGCAAGCCCGCCGAAAATTTGCGAATGCCAGCAGGTTGCCTTTGAGGTCCGATATGGCTGAGGCAACCCCTACAGCGTCGCAGAAGTGGCTCAGGAGGCTCTGAAAATCATCCAGATCCAACAAGTCGGAGACTTCCAATTCCTCATCGGTCTTAGGGCGTTCACTTTCCCCTTGCTCCGTAATGGATGGTACCGCCGGCTCTGAGAGCTCGTCCTGTTCCATCTGTTCCAGGGATTTGTAAGGAGCAATTTTGCCGGCAGATTCTGCAAGGGCGTTCACTTCCTTTTTCAGTTCAAGTATCCTTTGCTCTCTTGCCATGACCAGGCGGTTGAAACGCTCCATTTCCAGGATTTTCTCTCGCATTTCAGCCCGGGCCGGGTCGTTTTTTTCCCGAGCCCTATCGCCGCACTCTCCCAGGTCGGTAGTCAACGCCTCTTCTCCAAGTAAGCGGTCCCGTTCAGTCATAGTGAGCTCCCAAGAATTGTTCGACGATTCAGATGACCTTAAGCTGGTTGCTTGGAAATCGTTCAAGTCAGTGTTGCCCCATGAAATCTTATCATGGTTACCGTTTATTGCAACGTCAACGCTCCCCAAAGGATTGAGGAGGAGAGTTTCAACTTTTCATGGTGCAGCCCTCCGAGGATAGTCGGTCCTGCTTTACTCCTGAAAGCCGCACCGGGTCGGTATGAAGAGCGCCGGGAGGACCGAGACGGAGGCTCCGTCGATGTGGTACATCCTCAGCCGATACCTCTGTAACCGCTGCAATCAACTGCTGTTGCCCTCTCTGTCAGATGATACCATGACCATGGAAGTCTTCGGTTTATCGGCAGGATTGAAATTCCGACGGGTGCCTCATCTAGGCCAATCCGGTCAGGGCCGAGGAGCGGGATGAGACACGGCGGCGAACGGACAAATTAATCAGAGAAGAATCGAATGGAGTTGCCGGAATTCCGTCGAGTGCCTGTGTTTTGGTTGAGTGCAATCATGGAGGGAATCGGCCCCTTCTCAACGAATCTCCCAATAGTCTCAGTTTAATTGAAAGAGCCTGTCGCCAAGAGGAGGAATTCGGGGGCCACTACAATGGGTATGCTCCACCTTTCATCCGGACCCTCACCGCCAATTCAATTCTCAAAAAGGTTAAGAGAATACATCAACTTATTGCTGGGACAAAGAGCCGTGGCATGGTCGCGGTAAACAGCCCCAAAGTTGACACAGGTAGGGTGGTGCGCGAGAATGGCGACGGCTCGGAACCCTGACCACGGACGTCATCAGTGGCACGGCAAGGGCGGCGAGGAGACCCGTCGCGTATAGAGAGATCAGTGAGAACCGCATACTTGTTGACATTGGGCGCCTGGCTCGGTCCGTTTTTTGCGCTCCTGTTCTGTCTGGTTGCTCCGGGAATCAATGGACCTATGTACCTTGACTCAGGACACATAGGAGCGAACGCTCATATTTTCGAACAAGCGGGCCTGGCGGGCGTGGTCGAGATGTTTCCACAACGTCCTATCCCAATGGCCTCATTCTTTTTCAACTATTGTCTCGGAGGTATGGACCCTTCTTCCTTCCGGATTGTCAACCTGCTGCTCCACTCCATCGCGGCGACACTTGTCGTGTTATTGATGCGGATAGTCCTGGAGCTGACCGATCCCGCCGGCGGTCTGGGCGTTGCCGACAAGTACGTATTGAGCCTGTTCATGGGAGTCTTTTTCCTCATTCATCCTTTGCAGATTTTTGCGACCCTCTATATCTGGCAGCGCATGGCGATCCTTGCCTACATGTTCTATCTTGCCTCTCTGTTGTGCTACCTTTTCGTGCGAATGGGCTATGCTGCTACTTGGTCCGGGTACCTCCTATCCTGTGTCTTCTTTCTTCTCGCTCTCCTCAGCAAGGAGAACGCCGTTACACTTGTGTTGGCTCTCTTGTTTTTCGAAGCATGTTTCTTTTCCAAGGACTGGAAGAGTCTTGCCGGGAGATCTGTTGTCCTTACGGCGATTCTCCTGGTAATCGTGAGCCTCGTGTCATTGCTCCAACATGCCCACGGAATGTCGGCATTTTCATCGGGCCTCTTGGCAACCGTAAAGCAATATTACAAGGAAAGCGGCCTGTCCCTGGGGGAAGTGTTCCTCACACAATGTAGAGTGATCCTGCAGTACCTCTCCATGGTAATACTACCCGTGCCTTCGTCGGTCCACCTTGTCATGCCGCAGGTTATCTCTTCATCCCTGGTGAGTCCGCCTGCCACTTTGCCCGCGGTGACGGCGATCGCCGGTTTGATCCTTCTGGGGATCCGACTCTTGTTTGTACGACCTCTGATTGGGATGGGGATCCTCGTCTTCATCGTCAACATGGCCCCGGACTCTTTCCTGGTGCCTCAGTTCGCCTTCTTTGGTTACCGGCCCCTCTTTGGGATGGTGGGAGTTTGCTTTGTCGCAATCGACTGCCTTGCCTTGGTCCTCCATAGGGTCCGGAACGCTGTCATCGGTAAGTACGTGAGAATCGGACTGATCATCCTTGGATTGGGGTACGCCATCTTCCTGGGAGTCGTGACGCGAGAGGTGGCGTCGATTTGGGACAACCAAAGTCTGTTTTGGAAAAGGGCTGTGGAAGCCTTTCCCAGTGGAAAATTGCGGTGGGAAAAGGGAACCGCGTCGTTGATACTTTTTGATTTGGGTACGAGGCTGAAAGATGAAGGTAGGATGGCTGAAGCCCTGGACTACATGAACAGGTCCAGGAAGATGCGCCCGGGACATCCCGTAATCCTTACCGGGCTGGCCTCGCTGTCTCGACGGATGGGAAAGATCTCGGAAGCCGAGATGTATCTGGAGCGCGCTATCCGATGTCCGGTTCCTTATCCCAATGCGTACCGGGACCTCGGACTGGTGAAGCTCGATCTTGGTAAGATCGACGAAGCGATCCGCTGCCTCGAGAAGGCACAAACGCTCGCCCCCCGGGACCCGATCACCGTGAATGCCTTGCAAACGGTCCGCAATCGGAAAGAGGGGTCCCGAAGGGTGAAACCTTGAATGTGTGCTGCCTGACGGCTCTTCATGACGATTGTGGTTGCACCACGTTCGGCACGAGCGCCGAACAAATCACTGTCGGGCAGGAACGGATTCGTTCTGAATATGATGGATCGCCAACTGCTCGCCGGGCGCCTGCGGCTCGGTTAGGGCGTTCTCCGGCCGCGTCGCGAAGTCACTTTGTTAATTGCGAAAAGGTATGAGAACTTCAAGTAACCGGAATCCAAGGTCTGCCTCAAGGGTAACACCCGGGTTCAGATCGGTCCTGAAAAGAAGACTTCGGGAAATTGACTCCTGACTCCATAATGTCAGCGCTCACCTGCGCCGTTTCCCGCTCTCCCTTTTTTCAGCTTGACAGTGAGCCACTTTCCTTCTGTGATGTCCCCGATTTCAAACTTGGTCCGACGGACAATCTCCTCCATCTCCCTCACGCTGTAGGCCGGTGTGAGTTTGGAGGTTAAAGAGCCCCACCATCCGGCAAGTCTGTCCAATCCCGTTACACCCTTTTCCAGAATCTGCAGCGCCTCGGGTGTGACAACCTGTGCCGGATCCAATAACCAGGCCTCATGTCCGGGTTTCAATACCCGGAAGCATTCGTCGATTACAAGTACCGGATTCTTCCACGCATGAAGTGAACCCGTGCTGATCACCAGGTCGAATGAATCGTCTTCAAAGAAGAGACTGTTGGCATCGCATCTCTCGAACCGGACTCGATCCGACACGTCCTCCCTTTCCGCATTTGCCCGAGCTATTCGCACCAGTTCTCCGGAGGCATCGACCCCAACCACTCTTACTTGGGGTGCTCTTTTGGCAATCTCGATCGGCAGATATCCCGGACCGGTACCAAGGTCCAGGAGCAACCCGTCGCTCGTGCAGGCAACGACACTCCCGGCCACTTCGCTGTAGTAGGTGTCGATGGCGGTGCGAGCAATCCGGTCGTACAAGGGAGCCGCAAACCAGGGTATTCGCTCAGGTAGGAGGGCCGACAAGAACCTCGATATCAGCGTGTCTCTTCGCCACATCTCCTCTTCCTATGGTTTGCCTTGTCAGGAGCCACGTGTCCTTCGAAGCACCGACTCCGAGGCGAGGCTCTGTTCGTCGATCTGTTTTCCCCTTCTCCACAGGTGTCCGCGGGATCACTATTTTCACGGAATTGCAGCCTACCGGTAGGCGATCGTCCACAGAAATCCTCCGCCGGGGGAACCGTTAGGACCACTGATGTCTCCATCACCTTCCGTGTCAGCTCTCTTGAATTCTGCTGCATGTCTTCCGGTCAGGCGAACCATATCCCGTCATGTGGGAACAGTACGAGCTCTATTGATATGGCCTCACGCTTAATCGCGGCGTGCAATTCCAAGATCGTCTTCTTGAAAACCTCCGCTTCCGGCAACCGGACCACGGCAACGGCTGATCGGGGCAGACGGAACAACGGAGTCCTTACGGATAGAGCGTCCAAGATCAAGGCCAATACCAACTTCCCGTGACTGCCCCCTTCTTTGGAACCCCACAATCGGTCAATCTCTTCCACAAGCCCCGACGTACGGGCATAAGCAGAAACAACCGGAAGATACGTGACGTCACCGGTTCGGATCAGCCCTCCTTGCTTCATCGCAGGTCACCTCACCACGAAGATGAACCTGCTCTTCACGGTCCTTTACCGTGCATTACTACAAATCCGGACGTTACAGTACCGAGAGGTGCAAATCCGGTTAAGAAACATATTCTCAGGACGTGAGTGTGACCTCACTCCGGAAACATCCTCCAATCTGTAACTTAACCCGGAGCACGGCTCTATCGGCCGGCACCTCTGAGGGCCGGGTCGAAGGGATCGTAGCCCGGATTCAGATGCTGGTTTATGGCCTGCCAAGTCCGTTCCATGAGCTGCGGCACGTCGTTCACGGTGAGCCCCTTCGTGACCATAGGGTCACCGATGGTCAACGTGACGTGCCCCGGCCTGAACAGAAGCTTCTTTTTCGGCATAATCTTGAAAGCCCCGTTGCATGTGACCGGAAGAATCGAAATCCCCGTCTGGACAGCCATCATGAACGCCCCCTTCTTGAAGGGATGGAGAAGACCGTCCGGAGTTCGGGTTCCTTCAGGATAGATCAATACCGACCACCCGCCCCGAAGTTTGTCGGAGCTCTCCTGGAGAGCTTGCACGGAGCGATCTTTGTCGGAGCGGTCCAAGCAGATCGCGCCGGTGGCGCCGAGCGCCCGGCCGAAAAGTGGTATCTTGAGGAGCTCTCTCTTTATTACCCACCTGAAAGGAGTAGGAAGGCAGACGAACAGAGCGAGGATGTCTGCGAAACTCTGGTGGTTGGGGGTAATAATGTATGACTCTCCGGGAACGACCTTCTCCGCTCCGGAAAGGGAGAAGCTCACTCCCATGAATTTAGCTACCGCCCGGTTCCACGCACGGCCCATCCGGTACGTTGAGTATCCGGATCCCGGTATCATACTTGCGATGATTATCGCGGGAGCCAGTAAGATGGTCATCAGCGCCATTCCTACCCATGCGAGAATCAGCCTCGGTAACAATCGGATGTCGAATCGCAAAGTCAACTCCTGATGCTGAATTTTGTCGATGGCGGCGCCATCGGGAATTATGCTCCGATCATTCTATTTTGGCCGTCTTGGGGGGCATTGAACAGTCGTGGACCGGTTCCTCCGGCTCGAAAAAGCCGGTTGCGCTTCCCCGCAGTACCAAAGAGACCCGGAGCCGCCGTCATGTTGATGGACAAGCCTATCCTCTTTTTGAGCATACCTTACCGTAACGCCCAGGGTCAAGCACACGTTACGGCGGCCTTTGACCGAGCACAAACCGGCAATATCGAGCCAAAGGAAAGGCTGAAACGACATGAACATACCACCTCCGACCGGGACGCGCAACTTTCGGTCCGACCTCGATCGGATGGCTGATGAACCTTGCGGTTGACCGTTTGACTCCCGCTCTCGCTCGGTACAATTGCCCCAACGCATCTAGGTTTCTTGTGCGACGAGTGCATTGCTTTTGTCTATATCATACTGTCTCATAGCCTCGAGTCACCTACCGAACCAATTATGAGGCGTATGTCTGCCCTCTGCTGATAGCCAAGGCCATGTTCAATGAAATTGAGGTCAGAGAGGCTGAGGAAGAGATCGAGGGGGCTGTGGAGAGCGGAATGGAATGTATTGCTTGCTATGGAGCTCTGGACTCTCTGGAACTACCCGGTGCGATCGATTTTACTGAGTTGTGGACCGTACGTGTGCCCGTAAGCGGATGAGGAACCACAGAGCTCGTGCAAATCAGGGATGATCGGGTTCAATCTCCGTATGATACCGTTCCTGCCGATCCGATTGTAACTGCATGACGGAAAGGAAAATCTTGACTCACACTCGGAAAAGGAATTAGCTATGCGTCAGGCGCCGCACCTTTCGCCGAAGTATGCACCTCCTCTGCCGGAACGACCAAGGAGATCGTACAACATGCCGACTAAGATACTTTCCGAGTCTCGCTGGCTCGGCGTTCGGTACAACCCTCAACCCGAAGAGCGTGCGTTCATTGAGCGGGCACAGGTCAGGCACGACGAAGAGGTTACAGTTAGTGCAGCAGTTTTGGATGACCGTGAAAGCCAACTGTTTTTCGGGGTTCCGTTGGCTCGTAGAGGGATTCAACCCATCTGGCTCCGGATCAAGAACAACGGGCGGCAACCCTATCGGCTTCATCTCGGCAGCCTTGACCCCAACTATTACTCTCCGTTGGAAGCAGCCTTTGTGAGCCATTTCGCCACAGGGAAGCGGCTTGCGGGATTTGGTCTGCTTGCTTGGGTCTTTCTTCCGTTGCTCATTCTGGTGCCGCTCAAATACCTTGGCGCACGTGCCGCCAATCGGCGGATGAACGCTTACTTCCAGGAACATGGTATTGGATGGGGCCTCATAAGGCCGGGCAGCGAAGTCTCGGGGTTTGCTTTCACATCGTTGGACCGGGGAACGAAGGAATTCTCCGTCAATCTCTTGGGCTCCGGCTGCACTAAGCAATTCTTGTTTTCAATATTGGTTCCCGGTCTGAGAGTAGACCATGGGTACCAAAGATTCGACGAACATTATAGGTCCGAGGAGACGGTCGAATGTGACGAAGCCTTGCTGCGTGAGCGACTTGAGGCCTTTCCCCGGGCCACCACAAACAAACGTGGGACGGTCGAGGGAGACCCCCTCAATTTGGTCGTGATCGGAGATTTCGACACGATACTCAACGCCTTTGGAGCCAGGTGGGACGAAACGGAAAAGATTGGCCTCACGTCATGCCGGTTGACCATCCAATCATTCTTGTTTGGTACAAGATACCGTTACTGCCCCGTGAGCTCCCTTTACTTTCAGGGACGTAGCCAGGACTTTGCGCTGCAGAGAACGCGTCAGCAGATTAACGAAAGGCTCCACCTGCGGCTTTGGATCACGCCGTTGAAGTTTGGGGGGAAACCGATCTGGATTGGTCAGGTGAGCCGAGACATCGGCGTACGGTTTACTCCGAAAACCTGGAATCTTTCTACACACAAGATCGATCCCGACGTTGACGACGCAAGGGATTATGTCCTGGGCGACCTCATGGAGGCCGGCCGAGTCTCGCAAGTGGCCTACGTACAAGGGGTTGAAGCTGCCGACCAGAATGCTCCGAGAAAGAATCTCACGGGCGACCCTTACTTCACCGACGGTCTGAGAGCGGTCGCTGTTATATCCGAAAGCCGCACCAACCCGTCCTTCCTCAATTGGGCTTGACTCCCCGTATGGAGGAGACCACAACGGTCAGGTCTTGAACGTGGCGTCTCGGTTCATGTAGACTTGAACGTAGAGGAGCGGCACGGAATGGATCCTAAACCTCTGTCGGAGACACACGAATTTCCCCGTGTTCAAACTCAGGAAGATTCTTGCCTGAAGGAGGAGTGATATGGTGCAGCGGCCGATGATAGCCTCGATTCTGAGGGCGTTCGTTTTCGCCGCATGCCAGTTCTTTGCTTACGAAACTTACGGGTTGACCGCGCTTGTCGCTGCGTGGGCGGTCATCGTTGTCGGCACGTGGATTGACGTCAAGACGACGAAAGCCAAGGTCGCCCAGACCGCAGTGCAAACCGCTTGGTTCGTGTTCATTTTGGCTGTCATTCACTCGAAGCAAATGACTTTTTAGTCAGGGGTTTGTTGCCCGTGTTACGCGTAGGGACAGCAATGAGCAGGTTCAGGGAGTTCTTGAACGCCACGCGATCTCTTTTCAGAGAGACTTTTCAGAAGTGGCGGAAGGACAATGTTTCGCGGTTGGCCATAATGGTCCGCTCCCCGCGGGAACGGACCATTATGTCTCTGGCTGCCACAGTCGAATGATCACCGGTAACGACGAGGATCGATCTCCCGTGTCCCTTCCTGCCGGTGTGGTACCTCCCGTTGGTCCGGCTCCACTTGCTGCCGTTTCGGCTGTGAGGGCTTCGGCTGCACATCCCTGGGGTGGGACGGCGGTCGCTCCACATCGACCGGTTTGGACGGCTTCGGCTGCGCATCTCTGGGATGGGACGGCTTCGGCTTCACTTCAACCGGCCTGGAAGGCTCGGTTCTCTCAACGCAGTGACCGTTTCGACAGGGCTTGCCTATCTGTTCGCAAGAGAGGCACCGGCCCCGGACCTTCACTTCACAAGAGCCGCACCGCTTCGGTTTCGGTGTACTCGGTCCGGTGTCTGGTCCCAGTCCGTCCGTTGGGGTATCCCGCCTTACGCATCGGCCGTTCGCACATCGCATGTTCGCAGCCTTGCATGGGACACATGAATTGCCCAGCTTCACCTCACACCGACCGCATGTGGTCGGCTTGATCTCACGATCAACACATAGTCCGTTGACGCACCGCTTGCCGATCTTGTCGCAGGGAAGGCATCGGCCCTTCACTCGCTCCTCGCATTGGCGGCACCGGGTACGGGGATCATCACCGGGGCCCTTGGGGACGCATCTTCCATGAATGCATCGCATATTCATGGCGTTGCAGGGGAGGCACCGGCCATCAACCCAGATGTTGCAGGGAGAGCACTGCGGAGTGGGTACCACTCCCGGGGGCCGAGGAGTAGGCTCAGGTTGATCCTCGCACCGACAGTGGTACTTTCCGTCAGAACATCGCACGAAAGAAACGCATTCCCCTCCGCGGCAGCAAGGGGACTTGCCCCTTGTCTTTGCCCGGCAGTCCTCATTAGACGTGCACTGTTCTGCCGGCGGCTTCACGGGCGGTTTCTCCTGAGTCTTTTCACAGACGCATTTCGCGTTGCGCTGCGTCCTCGGGGGGCACGGAGGGAGCTCAACACACTTCCCCTTCCTGCATGTGCCGCATTTGCCTTCGCTGTAGCAGGGCGACTTGTCCTTGACCGGCACGCATTCAGGTTTGCCCTTCCGGAAGGTGAGTCTTTGACACTCGTCGCAACCACCCCCTTGGCCCATCTTCATGGCAAGGACCGGCTCTTCCCTCTGACACACCCAGCAAGGTCTGAACGGGATCCGGCTTTCGGTCCTGATGAAATGGCCCCCCATGGCCAGACACTGGGATCGGGGAATACACCGGCTCCCGGGGCTGCATGGGGAGGGATTGGGAAATCCCGCTGCGTTGAGTCCGCACGGATCACCCGGATTGGCCCACCAGAGATCGCAGTCACAGCACTTTGCGCACTCGGACCACGCGAACGGGTCCGGCGGAATGAGAATCGGGGGAACAACCGGACCGGGAGGCTCAGGACATCGGCCGCACCGGGGGTGAGAGCACGAAGCATCCCACGGAACACTGGTAACGCACCCGCGATCGTGCGGGCAGCATGCACAGCGGGGACAGCCCTCGTGGGGGAGTACGTCAGGATCCGGCCCAAATGATCCGGGCATCTCGATGGGCGCAAGAGTGGGGCAGCGGTCCCCGCACGAGCCGTCGATGGGATGAGGATAGGTCCCTTCCGGACAGGGGCAGAGGCACTCGCAGCTATCAGGATCATAGAACGCGCCGGCGGCAAATGCACATGGCTTGCACCTGCCGTCACGGTCCATGGCCTCACCCCAGGGACACGAACAGGGTCGCTCCCGTGGCGACTCGCACGCCGGCGTATCCTCGGGCAGTGTTCCGGGTATGGTTGTTCGTCCGATCACGTCTTGCAGAGTCGCTGAATCAACTCGGTAGATCCTGGACGGCTCTTTTCCGGCATACACAAGGACTCGTTGGCACGATGTGAGTACCCGCTCTTCGGTGAGTTTCTCCAGGATATTCTTTACGCTGATCCGGCCCCAGATCACTGTCACCATGGTCTGATATTCATTGAGGACCTCCACGACAAAGTCCGCGGGCCGATCCGTGGGCTGCACGCTGATCAAGGCCGTGGGGGTGGTGATGACATACGAGGAAGGTGGGCTCGTTTTGTCCAGTTTCTTGATGAAGCGAACGATACCCTGAGCCATGTGACTGTGGAAGAAGCTCGCTCCCGCTTCAGAGCCCATGTCGTTGAAGAGGACAGCAGAGGTTTTTCCCAGGGAATGATGGCTGTTGTCCCGTAGAGTCAGCCAGAGTTTGGAATCGGGAGCGGTTGAAACCTCATCGCCCACAGCTACCGGACCTCCCCCGTTGAGCGGTTTCGGTTCCACGGACTCGCTTTTCAGGATCGTGGCTTCTCCCTCGATCCCGGAGACCCGACCCGCCTGCTGTGCGACCGCACCTGAGGAAAAGGCCAGGCACCCCACAAGGAGTATCCCTGCTGTGAGCACTGCGAATCGAACCGGATTCTCCATACCTACCTCCTTTCAAGAGACCGGAAAGCGGTGACCAATGGGAGGCGGATGGTCATCCTCTTCCCACGTGGGCCCGTTCCGGAGCTGTGACCTTGGGGTGCATTGACCGCGGATTATGCCGCGGTTCGGGCATTTCTAAGGCGTCGAAGCCCCCCGGCGGAATTGACAATCTGATCGTGGTTCCCAATAGCGTTATTCTGCGCCGTCTCATAGGCTTGCCAGTCCTCTGAAACTCTGAAACCTGTGCGTAGAATTCCCTCGGAGAATACAGGTATCTGAAAACCTCGTTACTCCGCTCCCCAACAAGCTGCAATTCATTTTGGGAATGAGATTCATAGCCCCGTAGCAATTGTCGCCGGAGTTCCCATTTTGCCGGACGCCATCCGGCTCTTTCCCCGCTTCCTCCCAGTTGAGGCCGTATCTCTCGCGGAGTTCGCCTATGAATTGCCGACCTGCTCCGTACGAGACATCCAATTCTTCGTCGCTGAATTTGCCCCATGTTTTTCTTACTTTGTGTTTGAGCTGTTTCCGGCTGCCTTCGACCTGATGCCGGTTCATGATCCCTCAACCTAGATTTTGCAAGCTCCGTTTTTGCAAGAGATTCACAGGGTCGGCGTTTCAAACCGAACCCCCTTTTCCAGAAATGGTGCTACGCAGAGCTACGGTGGTGGCACGCAGCGGGTTGACTGTGGTCCCGGATAGCCAGA
>JBGSJS010000045.1:0-64318 GCA_041741735.1 Desulfomonilaceae bacterium
GGCCGATCACGAAACCCACTATCTCCTTGACCAAGACGTTCATTCGCTCTATACCCGTATTCATCGCCGGTCCTCCTTCGGCAAACATCGTCTCACAAACGCCATGTATACCGTTCGGGGACCGGACGCCAACATTTTCTCCTCCTCATCTACAAGATTTCATTCACCTTAACTCTGACAAGAAATCGCGGCACTCACCCAGATCAACCTGACCGCTCGGTGAATAGCCCCAAGGCCGTCTATCAGATAGCGCCGGCAGTCTTAGCTCTCGTGAGCACCTTTGGGACTCCGGCATGGCATGATAATTTGACCGACTATCTTGCAGACCGTGAGACATTGGCCGAACGGTACGCGGATGAGCGAGAACAGAACCGTGTTCCGGTGCAGATCGCACTTGGCAAGAAGATCACTCTCAGTCCAGGCGAGCATAGCGAATTGATCCGAGCCATCATCGAAGAATTCGCACCTCGTTTCGCCCCCGGAAGTAAATTGGTTTACGCAGGCGATACCGGTGACAAGTGGGGGTATTTCGATGCGGCACTTCTAGCTGAACTAGATCTCCATGTCGATTCCCATGGGAAAATGCCGGATGTAGTATTATATGACCCGAAACGGAATTGGCTTCTGCTGGTCGAGTCAGTCACCAGCCACGGTCCAGTGGACGCTAAGCGGCACTCAGAACTGGCCAAACTGTTTGAGGGATCGACTGCTGGTTTGGTGTATGTCACCGCCTTTCCGACTCGGGCTGTCATGGGCAAGTATCTCAGTGAGATCGCATGGGAGACCGAAGTGTGGGTGGCGGATTCCCCATCGCATTTGATTCATTTTGACGGTGCCCGATTCCTGGGACCTTATGAGCCCATTCAGTGAAGTACTCTATCAGATCACGCTCCTTGTATGCGAGCGACTTCCCCTGTCTAGCCGACCCCTTCGCAAAGGACCCCTGTATAGGGAGGGGCCATATAAATAGGGGGCAAGTTGCCTCTTGACTCACGCGTGGCTTGATCGGGTCCACTTTCCCTCTCAAGATCTCGCTGCTCGGGCTGCGGTAATGCTCCGGCCCAAAGCCATCCCGAACGATCGCCGAAGTCTGAACAGGGCGAAAAGCCGCAATCTCGACATTCCGGATAATGGATGCCTCTTGGACTCCAAGAACCGCCGGCAATTGAATGCGCCACGGCTGCGGCATGTACCAACCATATCGCCTTGTCCCATTTGAGTCAAAAGCAGACTTGCGTCGTTTTGCCCCTTTCTATTTTACAGACGCAGCTCTCCATCCTCCAGGAGCATTTCGATCACCTCCAGGAGATTCCCGTGCAGCTCATCAAGGGTTGCTCCTTGAAAGTGGGCCCCCGGAAACCCCGGCACATAGCCGACATAAAGCCCGGTGTCCGGACATCTTTCTATTACGGCTGTATAACCTCTCATGGTCACCTCGGCGCCCGTTCGCGGTCTTTGTATCCCATGTCCGCCACGTCTTCGGACTCGACACGATCGTTCTCTTTGAAAGAGGATCTCCCTCGTTGGCAGACAGGCCACGTTGAAGTGAGCTCGCTGCTCCCGGTATCGTGCCTCCATTCTACCACGAAAACAGCGAGATCGGAAAACTCTCCAGCCAGGACAGGGGTCAGTGAGCAGGGGGCAGGTCCCCTGTTGACTCATGCGTGGCTTGAGCGCGGCAGGCGGCTTTTCGTGCGGCTCGCCGGAGGGCATCCGTCGAACAAGATACTCTTTGAAGCACGAAGGAGGATGGCATGCTTGTTCGATTCGGGCCGATACCGGCCACAGGGGGGAGAGGGTCGCTGTCAGAGGTGCTGAGGCGAGCTCCGGGAGATAGCTCGTTCAGAAACGTGCCCGAATCCGGGGGAAACACATACGTTAGCCGACGACATGGCACCTGACCCAATTTTGAGGTCATGCTCAGGTCGCAAACCTTCCTGAGAGGACGCCGAAGCGTCCACCCAACACCCACGGCAAAGTAGACCGTGGATTGTGGGAGCTCTCATTTGACAGAAGCGTTTGTTCGTGGTACGTTGAAAGGGCTATACGGGGAGCGAGGTAAGTAAACCATGCAGCCGTTCAATCAGGGGAAGAGGCGTGTGATCGTTTGCCTAATTATGGGCATGGTCATCGGATGCGGAACGCCGCTAACGGCTCAGGTGAGTGAGGCCGCTGGTGCAACGCCGGACTCGGAAATGGCGTACTTCTACATGCGTGAGCGCCCGAATTACGCCGGCGCCCAATGGGTTTACGACGACAGGACGCACAAACTCATCGGATATGCTCCGTGGGACCCGATTCAGAGAAGGTGGACTCTCTTTACTCTCGACGGCAAGTACAAAGGTTTCATTCAAGCCACGTTAGGTGACGATGGGCTGGACTATTTTCGAAGGGAAAAGGAGGTCCGAAGCAATCTCCAATTCGGTGTTCCCAATGAACGGCCTCCGCGCTTCACACAGTATCTCTGGTATGATAGCCACAATAAATATAGGGGCCTTCTTGTAAAGCGGCTGGGGGGAAGGCCGGCCGGCGTGAGACTACCGGACGGTGAGTTGGGCGGGCAGCTCGACTACTTCAGGAGAGGCGACATTCAGTCGGAGTCGCCGCTGTATCAGAAACAAGTTGATCCTCTCAAGCAGATGATGGAGGGCATCGAGGTGAATCCTATCGATCCCCGGTACAAGGAACAGCCGACCCCTTGATCATTCGTCTCGGACCATGGCCTCCATGCGATGGGCCAGTGCCAGGATCACACAGTACAGCAAGAAGGTCGTGACAAATTGGTACATAGAAAAGAACCGATTGGGAAATGACGCGACCAATGCGGCGAAAAAACCGAGCGACAAGGCAAACACCCACGGGTTTGACGATCTGGTACCGGACCACAGCTTCTTGATGGCAAGCAGAAGGATAAGGTAATACAGCACGAAGCCGATGATTCCGGTTTCCGACAGATGCAACAAATACTCGTTGTGAACGGTGTAAACCCAGGTGCCCTTCAGATCTCGCGGGAGGTACTGATGGGCATGAAGAAAATAATTTCCCTTTCCGACACCCGCCGGCCAATTGTCTTCAAACATGTTGACGGCAGTTTCCATGAGGGGCACACGGACTTCTCCGCGAGTTCCCGTGAGCATGCGGTGCACGACGAAGGGACCGGCCATAATGATTACCGTCATCAACACGACACTGCCTTTGACAACGATTCCCGACGGAATCCGCTCCTTGAAATAGGCTATTGCGATCACAAGCACGGGCGCAGCGAGTCCGGCCATCCAGGCGGACCTCATCTTGGTCAACAACAGGCCCAACGCGACGACGAAGATCAGTACGAGTGAGATCTGCCTCTTGGGTCCCTTGGCGACCACCAGGGCATGGGCCAGCATGACTGAGACGACCGTGGCAAGCAGAATCGCTGCCTCGTCCCAACTTCCGGAAAACCCGATCGGCCGAAATCCTTCTAGGGGTACGTAGTGGCTGGACGCCTCCCCGTGCACCGAATAATTGAGACCGGTGGCGTACTGAAAGCAAATATAGATGGCGTGTGCCACTGTGTTGGCGAAGAGCCCATAGATGACTATTCTGAGGTCCTTCTCGCCCTCAAGATTGTTTACCAGGTACCAGAAGAGCAGAAACCCCTTGAAGAATTCGAAAAGTGCGTAGTAGCTGAAGTCCAGCCGTTTCGACACGAACGGACTGGACACCAGCAGGAAGCCCATCCAACAGATGAACAGTATCCCAATGCTTCCGCCTATGGAAAGCGACTTGCCCGGCCCCGGTTTCAGGCAAGCGTTGAACAACCATCCCAAGTACAATGCCAAGAGAATCACGTCCACGGTGTCAACAACGATTCCTGTCCGATAGGCATGTTCAGCCAGGCCGACCGGGTCGAACAGGACGTGATAGCCGAACTGGAAAGGAATGAAGAACATGAGCGAAAACAGGAGAAAGTCGCGAAGACGATTGATGAAGAGGGCGCATCCGAACACGAAGGCCGCGGCAAGCGGGAACAAAGCCACCGCGCGCCAACTGACGGTAAACGCTTGTACGAACAAGATCCCTAAGATCGCGGCTCCGGATGCTGCCATGATCAGAGGAGCTCGTCCGCCCCTTCCATTAATGACATCGGGTTCCATGCCCATGGACCTCACATCCACGATTGCCGAATTCGATAGTTCTTCCCACCGTCGCCGCATCCGAATAGGACACTCGTCGCTCTCGACGACTTCCAACGGGCGGCAACTCTTTCGCCATACAATCACAATAGGGGAGCTCCGGCAAGCAAGGAAGGCGACGTCTCACATCAATTCGACCTCCGAAGCACCGCACTGTTTGCATGAAGACTCCCATGGGGAACGATGATCCGATTTCCGGTCCGAAATAAGTGAACGTCGCGGGCAGACCCTCGTCGACACCCGAGGCCGGTATGAGCGAAGGAGGAGGCCCCTCGTTACATTGTCCCGGTCACCGGGATGAGAAGAATCTCCGGACGATCACGGCAATAAGCAGTGTGGCCGCCAACATGGGGACTAAGGCAACGATCTTGTTCTTGATTCCGTAGCCCCGGAAGTGCGCCCAGCTCCTCTTGTAGGTCATGACGATTCCCGTATACGGTATAAAGGCGGGACCCCGGAGAGATTGAGGATCGTTGAGAAATATTCCCCAGAGATCCCTTACGGTGACGACCCTGAAACGCGCGTCACTGTCAAGCATCTTCAGGATTGCATCCATTTCAGCAATGTTTTCCCATTTCACGCCGGTCACTTGGAGGGGATCGCACGCTTGAGCCGGAGGCTCATATGTGTAGAACGTGTGAAAGTGCAAAAAGATGTTTGCCACGGGCACCTTGTGAGAAGCCAACTGATTCAGTGCCGCCTGCTGCTCGCACCCTATCGTTCGATCGAGATCGAGTGCCGTGGTTGCCCAGTACCCAGGTAAGGGCAAGAACCGTATGAGGGTTATCGGGAGCTCGTATACGCCGTCAATCTTGGTAAATCGATTGGCCTCGCCGAGCGGAAGCGGGACGGTTGACCGACAGTCGTTGGGGAAAATCGATGAATCGATGCGGATGCCTAGGGAAGGCAGTATTTGAAGGGTTTCCCGGTCCACTGCATAATTGCCCGCCCGAAAGGCCACCGGGTGGGGCGCTCCCAGGCCAATCAATTCCGAGATCCCTTGTTGATACAGCCTCCTTTTTTCGGTGCGGGAGTAGTCCGTCAGGTTTTCACGTTTTACGTCCATGAGCTCTGGATGTGGGTGAAATTGAATATCATGCCCGCTGTCGACGAGAAGCTCCATATTCTTCTTCCTGGTCTGTTTCAGGTTGTCCGGGCAGAACGGACTGACGAAAAACGTCCCTTTCATGCCGTGAGAATTCAATCGGTCGACAATAAAGGGAACTCCGTAATCAACTCCCTGATAGGAACCGCGGAAATCTGTGCCGCACACCCAGCAGACATCAATTGTGAACACCACATACGTTACGGTGGATGCCCGGACGGCCTTTTCCGCGAAGAGCGGCACGATCAGAGCACACAGGCCGATGCCGACGCCCCGAGCCCAAGAAGACGATGTCCCCTGGCTCCGGTCCCGTAAATTTGTGACCTGCAGTTGTCTGACGCTCACGATCCGGTTCCTCTTAGTGGAATTGGCCCCGCGGCGGCTTCGTTATCCATTGCTGCAGACAGTCGCACTATATCCGATGATAGGTTTCGAGACAAGGAGCGAATCTTTTCCCTCCCGTTAATGAGAGGATTCGGTCGAGGCAGCCAATGGAGCTTTGCTCAGCCTGGGGGCGACATCCGGGCGCCGGCAATCCTGCCCGGTCTTCACTGCGGAGTAGCCGCCCATTCAGCCCGGCAGCGGCAATATCTCCGCAGCGGGCCCCTTTTCCGTGGCAGCCCACGGATGCGAATCATGAGCGTCGTGGTACGCCGGCAGTTGCTCCGTTGCTCCATTGCCCAATGGAGAGTCGTACGATATGTTTCGGTGAGGTTATTCCATGGCCTGCGCCGGTGGACGTACCGGAGGGAGGAATCCCAAGCCCCAAGACCGGTCCGTGCATGCGGACCGCATTGGTCTCCCCCAACCGAGCCTCTCTCGGCCCTCCGGGCATGGAAAGGACGCGGTCGTGCCGGTCTACAAGCGGGACATGTGTCGGGTTAGTTGGTCTTGGCTGATGGTCCGTTTCTTTGGACCTGTCATTGCCGTAGGCGTCCTCTGCCTCCTGTCGGCACTTCAGGCCGGAACTGCGGCTGCTCGCGTCTACCATGTTGACGTGAACCGGGGGAACGATGAGTTTCCCGGCACACAATCCGACCCGTTCAAAACCATTGCCCACGCGTCCACAATGCTGGGGCCCGGCGACAAAGCACTAATTCACTCGGGAATCTATCACGAACAGATCATGAAGGGTAATTCGGGGCTACCAGGCTCTCCTATCACGTACGAGGGAACGGATGGGGCACGGGTGGTGCTGGATGGAAGCGTTCGGGTCACAGACTGGCAAAAGACCGGGAACACTTGGGTGAAGAAGGGGCTGAAACCGATCACGCCCGAGAATGCGTTTGTCATGATCGACGAGAAGCGTCTACTGAAACGCTCTGTTTCGTTGCATCGAATTGAGGCCGGAACCTTTCACCTTGCCGACGACGGAACATACACCATACGGCTGTGGGACGACGCCAACCCGAACACCGATCATTTGGCGGACGTG
This sequence comes from Desulfomonilaceae bacterium, assembly GCA_041741735.1. Classification (GTDB taxonomy): domain Bacteria; phylum Desulfobacterota; class Desulfomonilia; order Desulfomonilales; family Desulfomonilaceae; genus JBGSJS01. The sequence goes on from JBGSJS010000045.1 coordinate 6,716, forward strand.
TACGAGCTCGACATCGCCTTCCACGCGGGGGCCCGATGGGGCGGAGCCCCGCGTCGATGGATCGTTCTGAGAAATCTCACCCTTCAGAAGTACGGCGGACATGCGATCTCCACCGATATGAAGCATCCAGCGGACAGCGATCATTGGGAATTGGACACGCTGACCGTGAGGTACAACCACCACGAGGGGGTGTTCGCCTGCCTTGACGATTGGTACGTTCATGGGTGTTCGTTCGTGAGAAACCGTGGGCACGGCTGCCAATTGGACGGAGCTCGCATACGTTTTGAGGGGAACGAGAGCTCCGAGAACGAGTGGTTCGGGGACTATGAGCACGGGGGCTGCGGCATCCTCGTGGGACCTGACGCATCCGCCACGGACTGTACGATTCGTGAAAACGTCTTTCGCGATAACGGAGATCCTCGGGGTTACGGGTGCGGAGTATATCTGGAGGGAAGGTCCCACGGAAACAGTGTCTTGCACAATGTGGTGTCCGGGGGGACCCATGCGGGGATCTGCTTCTACGGATCGTCTTACAATACCGTGACCGAGAACGTTCTGGAGGGAATCGCGCCCCACCTCTCATCACAGTCGTCAGGGGCTTTTGTGGTGGGGCCCAGTTTTGAAGGAGAATCCAACCCCGCATTGGGGAACGTCGTGGATCGAAACACCGTGCGAAATTGCCCCACCCCCGTTGCCTGTGTCCTCCGCAACCAGTCCCCCAAGGAAGGTCAGGCAAACCGGTTCGTAAACAATGTCTTCGAGGGATGCCGTTATCGATCGACCCTCCATCCCTCCTGCCACATCGTGATGGAGAACAACACATTCCTCCAGTGCCCCGGAAGATGAAGAGAAATCCGGTAGCATACGTGGAATGGGCACCCATCCCGGAGATCATCGCCGGGAGGCGGAATCCCCGACAGGAAGGTAGTGAAGGACGAAACGGGCCTGCAGAAAGCTTACGGATCGAAGTATCCCGACGCCTCAGAACCGGCGGAGCTGCCGGTTGATACCGCCGATGGTCGGCAAGAAATGGGCTCGCACTACGGAAGGGTGCCGGCGCCCCTGTGAGAAGGTGACACAGTAATTGACGGCGGGTACGAGTCTGGTATAGTGAGATTCCGTGTTGACGCCGGTGCCGAGGGTTCCAACGGAACGCGAGTTAGTGCATGCACGCAGCGGAGGGGTGCCACGGAATCAGGCCAAGGGACCGTGTTTAGCCATCTGAGACTCTGCAAATCCTCGTAAACGCGTCGGGGTTCGACGAGAGAGAGGAGCTCGAGATAGAAATGAGAGATTCCGCACAATTCTCCCTACGCGACAGCCTCAACGTATTCTACAGACACTCAACGCTCTTCAAGACGATCATGCTGGTACTTCCTCTTTCGACTCTTGCGGCATGTCTGGTTGCGAGTCCTGTGTACGAATCCATGGCCAGAATCATGATCACCGCCAAGAAAGAGACATCCATGTTGCTTCAGAATCCCTCGATAGCGGGGACTTCCCTGAATGTGGATCTCAACGTGGACGAGCGCGATCTCAACAGTGAGATGGAAATTCTCACGAGCCGGCACCTGTGGAACAGCACGGTGAAGTCGCTTGGCCTGGGTTTTTTCGAGTACCCTCGGCAGGGCAGCATCGGGACAGTGATTGAGGGTCTGACTCGCGGAGTGACCGGTATCTTGAGGCTGCCCCAACAGGCCCAGGATTCCGCTCGAAAGGAGCGGATCCGCACGATGGAAGTGGTGGACTACCTGCTCAAGAATTTTAAGGTGAATGTGGCTTCCAAATCCAAGAGTCTTGACCTCTCTCTTCGATATCCGGACCCGGTCAAGGCCTCTACCATCATGCGAGAACTGGTGAAACGCTATGTTCCGTATCACGTCGAGGTCTATTCTCTGCCCGGGGCGGAGGCGTTTTTCGGAAAGCAGGTAAAAGCCAACAAAGAGAAACTGGATGGGGCAATTGAGGAATTGACCCAATTCAACAAACAGGCAGGTCTTTTTCTGCCCGAACGGCAGAAGACAGCCCTGATCGCTCTTGAGGAGAAGACGCGTCAGGCGTTAATCGATGTTAACAGCAATCTGGTTCAGTACGACGAGATGTTGAGCTCATTCTCCAAGGGGCATCTCCCATCGGGTCAGCTTGCCCCGAGCACCGAGCGAGGCAGTGAGAATACCTTCATCACCATTTTGGCATCCCAGTTGCTCCAGGCGGAACAAAAAAGTTGGCAATCACACGAGACCTATTCCCCGGGCGCACGCGACTCCCGACTCACATCCGGGCTGCTGAAGGAGCTCCGTGATCGCTTTGAAGAGGCGATTCGCGTGGAGCGGGAGGTCATTCTTGCCAAGAAGGAGAGCCTGGAGAAGAGCCGGGCTGAACTGGAACGGAGGCTGGAGGAGCTGCAGGAGAGCAGCGAGCATGCCAAGAGGCTCGAGTTGGTGATCACCATCAGTAAGGACCGTTATCTGCAATACCTGTCCAAGGAGGAAGAAGCGCGTATCGAAAACCTGAAGGGCGGGAACAAATTGCTTTCCGTGGCTGTCCTCGGAACCCCCACCGAGCCCATTGATCCGGTATTTCCCAAAACGACTCTCTATGTTTTGGCCGCATTCTTGATGGCGTTTCCCATAGGTCTCACCGTGGTAATGCTCGCAGATTTCTTCGATCACGGTATTTACACGCCCTCCCGACTCGAGCAGATCACCGGCCTGCCGGTTCTCACGTCTATGGACAAAAGGGCCCGGAGCCCTCTGGAAAAGTTCCGATCGAGTGCCTGAAGCGCCAAAACCCCAGGAATCAATAGTGGAGAGCTTTGAAAAGTGCGGGAGTAAGAAACAGAACCTTTGGTTCATCCGGAGGTCTACCTAAGGGCCGCCTTCGCTTCACCATCGGATCGGAGATGAGTCTTAAGGAGATGGCACTCTTTCCGAACGACGGGCCGTCTTGCCGACGACTCCGATCGAAGGCTCATTGGCCTTCAACGCCCACATTGCGGCGTTCTTCAAGGAACGGCTCTATCTTTCACGCCCAGCAATTGGGCGTATGCCGAGATGTATCGCTCCACGAGGACGTTCCAGTCACGGTTCTCCTCGACCCAGATTCGAGCTCGCGCTCCGATCGCCTCCCCGGTCTCAGGATGCTCGATTAGGTGAACCAGCTTGTCCGCCAAGTCGGTCACGTCTTCCGATCGGAAGAATATCCCGTTTAACCCGTCGATCACCGAGTCTCGGTGTCCTCCAATGTCGCTGGCCACCAGGGGTTTCGCCATGGCCATGATCTCCATGGGCTTCAGAGGGGTCACCAGACGGGTCTCCCGAGTGTCGCGGCGAGGGAGCGCCATGATTTCGCACACGCTGTAGTAACGGGGGACCCGATCGTGGGGAACGAGGCCCGTGAAGACGACCCGGTCCTCTGCGCCCTCTCGGGCAACCTTCTGTCTCAGACGGGGCATGAGCTCCCCATCTCCCACCAGCAGTAGACGCACATCGCTATGCTGCCGGAAGATTCGGATCATTGCCTCCAACAGCAAATCCAATCCTTCGTAGTGAAAAAAAGTTCCCACGTACCCCACAACACGCGCTCCGGACAGTCCCAGCCTCTGCTTGAGGTCTTCATCGGCAGACCCGGGAATGAACCGAGTCACATCGACCCCGTTGGGTGTGATCAGCGTTTTCGACTCATCGACGATTCCTCGATCGAGGACTTCCTGCCTGAGCGACTCGCAGATGAAACAGCACAGATCCGCTCCTCGGAGGGCTCTATTCTCGAAAAAACGGACCAGGGAGTAAATCGGAGAGGTTTCCTCCATCTTGCGTCGCGCAACATGCGAGTCCTCCCAGATTCCTCGCATCTCGTAGACCGAGGGGATGCCGAAAATCTTTCCTACTGCATCAGCCACTATTCCGCAGGTAAAGGGTGAATGACCGTGAATCACGTCCGGACGGTATCGTCCGGCCACGGACAGGGCCTTGGAGAGCATACCGACATTTTGAAGCACCCGTAGGGCTGCTCGCGCCTTCGATGTGTCACGCACGTCCACAGAAGGAGGCAGAAGGTGTCCCCCTGTTCGAAAGTAGCGGACCCCCTCAATGTACTCGCTCCCCTCACCATCCAATGGTCCCATGGGAGCCTGGGAAGGAGACGTGATCACAAGCGGCTCGACACCTTTGCGTAATTGGTTTCGGACAATCTCGTTGCTCCGTATGGCATAACCGTGTGTTCCCGGAACCGAACGGTGAAGAATGTGAAGTGCTCTCACTGGGTGCTCCTACGCACTGTTGTCAAGGAAGGAACGAAATCGAGGAGATTGTATCAGAAAGACGGCTTCCTCGGGCAGGCCGCACCGGGGCACACGAAGGGTCTCGTGCACAGTGTAGCCGGCCGGCTTGATACCGAGCACAGCGACCGTAGGCAGCGCCGTGCGATACGACCATCGCAGGGTAGGCGATGGCACCTTTTGCCCGTAGTACCGTGAGTACCATCCGCCCATCGGACTCTCCGATCCCTCCAACACATGGGGAGCATGTGCCTGAGGGCTCTCTCGAAGGATCTTTACACGTTTGTCCTCATTGTGCAGAGACCATACGCCTTCCTCAAGCTCACCGACCTGCCACGATGGAGCCGGATGAAGATTCGATTCCACGTCATGCTCCCCTGAACCGAGGAGATGATCCACTATCAGCACAACGCTGTCCGTGAGGTGCAAGACGAACCTCTCGTGTTGCACTTCGCCAAGTTCGATCGAGGCCCGAAAACACCGCCAGTGTCCTATCAGGCACTGTGGACCGTCTGATACCTTCAAAGAGCCTGTCCACCCAAACGGCCCAAAGGGCACGGCCGGATCCCGGTCATCAATCCGCACGGTATTGTGGGCGGATGATGAACGGAAGTAGTGCCGCAGATCCGGGGAACAGTTGTACGCGTAGGTCCCCGGATCGACGAACAGGGGCCGACCCTCATAGGACAGATTAAAGGAAAGTGCTTCACAGTGCCTGTGAGCGTGCGTGGGCTCCATTTCTGGCGGGCCGCAGTCGAAGACGATATGAAACGAATCATCGCGGCTTACCTTGTAGCCTCCGGACGGAAAACCGTACACGGAGGGAGCTCTGCTGCAATCCAATTGCTCATGGGCCTGCCCGCGCAACTCAACGAACCGATCCCGACCCTGACCGCCGAGCAGCAGGTAGGCCTCGGCAGGGAATTCCTCCACTCCGTCGGCAAGCTCGGGACTGCCGAGCAGCACGGACCCGGCTGCAAGCAACCACCGAACATCCCAGAAATCGGAGATCTGCCATCCGATGGCCCTCCCCGTGTCACTGTCACCGATCATGGGGACGTCCGCGGGATCGCAGGAAATGATGCCGACAAAGCGGAGAGCCTTGAAAAGCCTCTCCTTAACGACTCCGGAGAGGAATTGGGGTGTTTGTGGACCCGCAAAGTGAAACATCTCGATGAGGAGCTCAGCCACGAACCGCAAGTACCCCGTGCTCTGCTCGGCGTACACTCCGTCGGGGAGGATAAGACGAGGCACCGTGTCCGAGATCAGGTAAGTCCCTCTCTCCAGCCAACGATCGGCCCCCTTGAAGAGTGGATAGAGCCGGCCCAACATCATGAGGGCGGACGCCTCCCCCAACAGGTGATTGCTCTGGGGACGATGGACGGTCAGCTCGCGCTCCACGTGCACTCCGTGGACATGAAGAGCCGGTAGAAATACCCTGAGAAAGTCATCACTCCATGCCGGACTGTTACGGCAAAGAATGTGACAGCGGGCCCATGAGAGGGCCCGAAGGGCGACTTCCAGATTGCTGTTCCACTGCACTCCATATGGATACCGGATCTCAGCCAGCCAACTCTCCACGTGCTCCCTGGCCGTTTGGGCGAAGAGCTCTTCCCCGGTCAGTCGCCACGCCGCGCCCAACCAGAGCAGGTGCTGGAATCGGTTCAGTTCCCAGGACCACTTGATGTCTCGCTGGGGGTGGAGCGGATCGTGGAGAACCTTGATTGCCGAATAGTAGTCTTCAGGCCAGCGTTCCGACCCGGCATCGGATTCCAGTGTCTCTGACCAGGCGAACCGCCCCTTTGTTTCGATGCTTTTCCATTGAAACAGGAGGAACGATCCATTCGCCACCGCCCGGGCCCGGGCAAGGATGCTCTCGGTCTCCCGCCGGTACCGCTGAGAGAATGTGGTCCAGAAAGACCCGTCGTTCCACCAGTGCTCAGGGGTCGCTCTGCAGAGCGCCTGATCGTAGTCTTCCAGATCGGCCCCGGACTTCCCACTTGATGTCACTCCGGCCGGACCGGCCGCTCCGAGCTCCTGCCATGTCTTCTGGGGAGCCAGTGGCAAAAAGGTCCTGTCCACTGCGTGTCGGAGCCACAATCTCAATTTTGCGTGCAGGTCTTGGGGCCGCAATGATTTCAGTCTATTGATTGCATAGAGCATCGAGTGTGAGGTCATGATTCGGATCGCCCTCGGTTGTCCCACCTGCTCCTCATGACACGCCAGAAAAACAGTGGATTACCCACGACATACCTCTTCCAGAGCCGCCTTGGATCGGACCACAGACGGTATGCCCATTCCATTCCGTGAGACACCAACCATTCAGGGCCCCTTGTCTGGAAACCGGCAATGAAATCGAAAAGGGCCCCGACCGCCCATACCACGGGGACCCTGAGACTGGTGCGGTTGGCTTCAATCCATCGCTCCTGGATTGGCGTGCCCATACCCACGAGAAGTATTCCGGGTTCGAAGTCGTTGATTTGTTCAACGGCCTCGCGCGAGATGCGTGGGTCTGAGAGATACCCGTGGTGCGCCGCAATGCATATCCCGGGAAAAGACTCCTTGATTTTCCCAACTGCTCCGGACGCGACACCCATCTCACTCCCGAGAAAATAGAGGCGCACTTCCTCTTTTTCACAATGCCGGGACAGAGGAAGGATCCAATCGGCACCCGTCATCCGCTCCGGAATATTCTGACCCAAATAGTGAGCCGCTCGCCGCACTCCTTCGCCATCGCAGTACACTAAGTCAGATCTATTCATGAATTTCAGTAGGTCCGCATTGCGGTATGCCGTGTTCAAGACGTGGACGTTGGCATAAGCGATCGTGCGCGGCTTCTCCTCCTTGGCCCACATCACGGCTTGCCGCAGCAGGGTGTCCGCGGTGATTGCGTGAACTCGAACCCCCAACACCGTCGCGAACGCTTGCGGGTCAAAAGGTGCCGATGGAGATTCGTTGCATACCGACGGGCTCATGGTCTTACCGATCTGAGGTCGGGGAGATAACGTCATAGATGCCGAGGACATGCTTCATAGCGGAAAGGAACGTCCTGGGGTGTTCGTAGGATAGTGAAACGGCGCCGGTGGGGGGAGATCTCCGCTTCTCCTCGCATGTCGGACCACCTCCATTGAATCCAGCCGGTGCACGCCCCCTCGGTTCCGAGCACCCCGCGTCCCATGGCGGCTGCATAGCAAGGCAGGAAGCGAGAAATCGGTACGTCGGTACCCTCGCTGAGCTCTCTTGTCGAGGACCGGCGACGGGTCTCACCCTCTGCATCACTTCCGATCAGCGGTTCCGACCGCCTCGTTCGCCTACCGTCCTTGAAGGTCCACTGTACGTAACGTCCCGTAGATCAGATGAAATGATAGACCCATTTTGGAATGAAGTACTCTCGCTTGTTTAAAATCGTTCCCAGGATGGTTGCCTTGGCTCCGGCAAGCTTCCCGAGTGCATGGTCGAGAACTTCTGAGGGAGTGACTCCCGCTTCAACAACGATGACCACGCCGTCGGCGCAATGGCTGATCAAGGCCGAGTCGGCATGCGGGATCAAAGGCGGACTGTCCACCAGAATACACCGGTGGGATTCCCGCAATTGCCGTACCGCCGCGGGCAACCGGGCAAACAGAGCCCGCTCCCATTCCGCTGCAGGTATCTTGCCGAGCGTTCCGGCGGGAACAACGCTGAAGTGGTGCTGCGACACCTTGAGAACGGCGCGGTCAATCGGACTTTGATTCACGAGCCCGTCAACCAGCCCCCCATCCGCGGCCAATCCGAGCAGATCACTGAATGAGGGCCTCCGGGCGTTTGCCTCCAGAGCGAGAACCCCGCCGCCAAAGATCCTCGCAAGAAACGCGGCGAGGGCTAGCGTTACTGTCGTGACGCCTTCGGAGTAATGGCACGAGGTGATCTGGATCACCTTGTGATCCGGCGGATCCGACCCAGGAAACAGGACTTGGGTCAGTTCGTAAAAATTCGTGTCCAGGCTTTCTCTCGTGGGTGAAACCATGTGCTCGTCCTCCCTGCACATTCCACAGTAATCATTACCTCTCCAAGGGCGCCGCGTCAAGTCGTGTCGGCCGGACAGGGCGGGGTGCGGGCGTGCGCGAGTCGGTGGACAGAGGGTGAAGGGAGTATTTTGTTAATAATTTACTTTAAATTATATCACTAAACGCTTGAAATTTTCTGTTTATTTTGATAGACTATTTTACGGATACATAGCGGGTCGAATCTCGCACCAACTTCTTCGCCTTTTAAACCTGCGCAATGAGCGAGGCAGCCTTGTCGAAGAGAAGGCCGGAACGGAGACAGGGAGGATGAGCGCAATCGAAGCCCGGAGTTGTCCGATTGGCGTCGGATTTGGTTTCATCCGCTCCTGCAGTCGCTGGACGGATATCGAGCAGGATTGAGGCCGTGCAACCGATCACGGTCGAAGGACACGTGAGGATCCTGTCAAAGGTGAGGCCTAACATGAAAATGAAAGAAGAGACGGGTGGACGGGACCGGATGGCAGACTCATTGGGAGGCAGTCTCTCGCGTCTCGGGAAACGGCCCGATCCGGGGAAACCCATGTCCCCCAAGGCTGAATTCGATGACTGGGTGGTCGATTTCACCGGCTGCGAGCTTCTTAACTCAACGGACGCAGCTAGTGGGGATCTTGGCCCACGTGCAACGCTAAGCGAGCCCGGGGAGAACGCGGAGGCGACGCCCGGCATCCGCACCAGGCGACGTGTAGCAATGCTTCTCCTTTCGGCTCTTATTGCGGTATCCTTCGGCGCCCTCTGGCTTTCGTTTTTTGACACCTATACGGCGGAAATGAAACTCCTGTTTGTATCCCATGCCGCGACATCTCCACGTCACGGACCCTGGAGCGTGGAACAGGAATTGGAGCTTATCAAGAGCTCCACACTGGATCACCGGGTACTTGATGTGAGCACTCGGCCTTCCGGGGATTCCTTGCACGTCAAACAGGTCTCCAATTATGCGTCCGTGCCTCCCCAGGCGGGCCTCGGGAGCTCGGCCGGCAACCCCGATCAACTTGTGGACAGACTCTCGTTTCGCGTCGACCGATGGGACGGAGGCGGATGTGTCACGATCGCCCTCAGCGGCGACGATCCTCGTTTCCTGAAATTCGCTCTAGACGCCTATTCCAGGCAGTACCTGCAGTCCCGACATGAGCTGGTAAATCTGGCAGCGATCGCCGGCGGACCGACTCGCCCCGGCGCACGATTCTCGAGAAATTACGACTTCTCTTCCGTGCTGGAAGGCGAACTGGCTCGCATGGAGCTGATGAAGCGAAACTGCGAATTGGCACTCACGCTCATGGACAAGAAGAGGAGCAAGAAGGGAAACACCCTGGGGGGATTTCTCCCGAGCGGTCTTGGAGCCGAGCTCACGTCCCTGAACAGAATCAATGACGAGATCGTGAATCTCTCCATCAAGAGGCAGCATCTGGCAACCCGATTCCATCCGGCCAGCCGAGAGATACGTGAGGTGAATCAGGAAATCGAGGGCCTTCGGAGAATGATGCGGCAACACCTCAGTCAGCAGGTTACGTTTCTGAGGACGGGAATGGAGCAGCTTCAGGCGCGCAAACGGGAAATCCAAGGACAGGCAAGACCGGCTTCCGGACAGGCTGAATCGCGGAAACAAACACATCTTTGTGGAAACGGCCTTGTACCTGAGGGATGGATTCCTGTGACTCCCGATGTCGTAATTATGCCGGGGAGGCCGATTGTCGTGAAGCGACCGTTGCGTGAACGGATTCTGAGCTTTGTTAACCGGGCGGTGGACTTACTCGACCGTTGGAACGAGCCATGCCCTACAGATCGCCCGAACGGGAGCGTCTCCCGTCTCGCCTGTACGACCACGCCGCTTTTCCAGAGGCCGAAAGATGTACAGGACCGTATCGACACGACGACGGAGTCGTACTCGAAGGACTCTTCAGGGACGCATGATCTGTCCCAGGGAACACACAAATGAATCGTTTCACATCCCTAAAAGCGACCGGGGTGCTCCCCAATTACCAGAACATGGCAGTCGCACAATGAATGCAGAAAAGACGTCACCAGCAGTAAACGGTCAGCCTTGCCCCACAACGGTTCGGGCTGCTCTCTCACTGATACTGGCAGCGGCCTGCATCGCCTGTTTTCCTCTCTTCGCCGGGGCCTCTCCGTTGGAGCCGGACGGGTACCTCGCCGTATCCGGGGAGGAATTCGTCAGCATCATGGATGGGAGGTTTGGGTTAGAGAGGGATCCCGGCGGCGCCGGAACACTCAACGATCTGAGCGCGGACCTGGGGCTGCCAAAACAGAACCAGACTCTGTGGCTCGAGATGCTGTATAGGCCGCTGGAGCATCACGTCCTGCGCCTCTACGGCAGTGTGCCGGAGTCGTACTCGGGCGACACCGTTCTCGGACGAAACCTCACTTTCAAAACTCAGACGATACCCGCCGGGACCAAAGTTGACTCAACCATGCACGTCGGACAATTCGGACTGGGCTATGATCTCGACTTCATCCTCGGACGCCGCATCCAGGCAGGAGCAAACGGCGACCTCCGGTTCCTGGATTACTACGTTCGGCTGAAGACCGCTGAGTCCGGAATGGAGCACACCTTCACGGTCGACGAGGTCGTGCCTTGCATCGGGGGGCACGGGCAGGCGTTGTTCAAGCCTGAGCTGATCCCTTGGCCGCCCGGGCTCACCGTGGGCGGATACGCACGCCTGACCTATGGAATCAATCCTAACTATCTCAACCTCTTTGAGATCAAGGTGGGCCTGACGGGGACTGCAATCATGGCCTTCGGCACAACCATCAACGTGAAAGTTGGATACCAGGTCCAAGGTTGGAATCAAGTCAATGTCGCCGGACGCGATTGTGAATTCAGACGAGACGGCCTGTTCGTCGGATTGGCCGGCTCCTTCTGAGCATTTGAGGTTCTTCATGAACGGCTTGAGGTTCGGCCGCACGGGAAAATTCAGAGGATTATCCATGACACGGGAAATCTATGACCGCGGCGCAGGCAGATGCGGCGCGTCGCACCGAATCACACGGAGTACGCGGATCGGATCTCTGGCTCTCTGTATCGCTCTCCTGATGCTACAGGGATGCGTAATTCCCTCGCATCGCGGCGTTGTGAATGAAGTTCCCGTCCCTCCTGTGAATCGGATCACAAACAAGTTCCCCACGCACCTGTATTCCGTTGCCGAGGGGGATGTTCTGGAACTCATGTACCTCACGCGACCTCAAGTGAGCAGAGCCCCGTACCGACTTCAGGTAAAGGACGCCATTGACATGGAATTCGCCTTTCACCCCGAGCTCAACCGCACTGTCCGCGTTCGACCGGATGGATGCGTCGGTGTTCCAAGGAAGAAAGACGTACGGGTCGCGGGCATGACAGCCGACGAAGTCAGCTCGCTGCTTACGCGAACGTTTTCGGATGTATTCAAGGATCCTCAGGTCAGCGTTAACGTACGCGAATTCAACGTGAAACTCGATGAGCTTCAGCGGGCTCTGGCCACAGCTCCTCACGGTCAGGCGCGTCTCGTTACCGTCCGTCCTGACGGGAGAGTCTCGCTCCCGCTCGTCAATGAAGTGACGGCCGTCGGGAAAACGATACCGCAGCTCAATGCCATGATCAACAAACGATACGCCGCAATCATGCCGGAGATAAACGTATCGGTTCTCCTGCGTGAAATCGTCGGGCACGTGGTCTTCGTGGATGGAGAGGTGGCGCGGCCGGGAGTGTTCAGCACCAAGGGACCCATCACCGTCCAGCACGCGATTGCTCTTGCCGGAGGAATCAAGGAAACGGCTGAACCCAGAACGGTGCTCGTCGTTACCAAGAGCCCCGAGGGAAAGTTTCTCGCGAGGACTACCGACCTGACACGAGTCACGTCGGACACGGACTATGTGCTCAATCGGAACGATCTCGTCTTCGTTCCCATGAGCAAGATCGCCAGAGCAGATGTGTGGGTGGATCAGAATATCAAGCGGCTGCTTCTCTTCACGGGATGGAGTGTGGGGATACAGGCTGACTTGGGTCGCACGAGCTTTTCCCGATAAGGAGTTGCGAACATGGGCGGCAACAGTCCGGCGGGAATCGTATCATGTGTCGGCGGAAGCTCGCCGGTGACCTTTAGCACCGGCCCGTTCTCTCTCGTAAGGCGCCACGAGTGGATTGCCAAGGAAAGCAAATATCTAGCGAAGGGAGCTCCTTTCGCCAGTGTCAACGTCGACGAGCACGGACGTCGAAAACCGGGAAGATCTTAATCAGAGGACGAGAAGTCATGAAGAACAAGCTGATGCTGGTAGTAACGCTCATTGTGGTCATCATGCCGTATGCTGCCGTGAGTCAGATGAATCCTATGGGCCCTGCCGCTTTACAGCAGGGCCCGGGAGCTCCCTTCAATGCGCCGCCTGTAATGGCCGGCCCTCAATCGGGAATTCCCCTCTGGAACTACCCAACCTGGGTAGCTTCGGGCAGGCCGGTGTTCTCGGATGAGAGGTGGCGACTTGCGGCTTCGGTCTCGCCCGGCTACCAGTGGATGAACATGACATTCGACTTTCCCTTTTCTGCGGGCAACACCTTCAACTTCGAGTCCATGAATCTGAAGTTGAACTCGGAACCGTTCTGGGTAGGTTTTGTCGGTGCAGAACTGCAGCCGTCTCAGGATTGGATTCTGTACGGCCGCATGGGGGGAAATATCCCCAGGGACACCGAAATGGTGATGGATGGGACCGGTAGGGCCTTCTTTCCCGCGAATCCGGACGATCCCAATCTCGATTCTCCCCCCAACCTGACTCCGCCGTGGATCTGGACAGCCCACAATTTTCACTGGTGGCTTCTCGAGGGAGGAGTCGTTCACTCGGTGACGAGCACACTGGCCCTGGAAGCAGGCTTCCGTGTAGAACATCTCGACTTCGAGCTCCGAAACCCACGGAACTTCACCACCCCGTTGCCCGGGGCTGCCGGTGGAAACAGACCGGTGACGAGGGCCATTATCTGTCCACGGGTTTGACCGGGCGGTTCCGGCCAGGTGGTCGGCGACCCTCTCGGGAAGACATGGATACCTTATGCAGGACTGCGAATAACCGGCCGCAAATGTGTGGGGAAAGACTGTTGTGGAAATGCAATTTCCCGTCTCACATATAAGTTGCGATTAATCGGAAGTGTCATAGCGTGGAACAAGTGGAGCGATCCCGTGAACATCAATTGCGCCAGTGCGGCGCTCACTGAAACCAGCCGAACGCTTTACACCATGAGCTCCAATCGGGGCTATTTTCTCGAAACGGAGGGAGAGGTGTTCATGCCCGTGGCACCTAGGCTCGACGCCTATGTCTGGGGTCTTGGAAGCTGGCTGAATCTACGCGGGAACGGCACCATCGACGCCACTATCATTCCGGGTCGAACCGCTCCGGCCGATGATCCTTACACCGACATCTTCGGAGGACGTGCAGGATCCGGAAGCACCGACGATGCGAGCTACAACCGTTCGTACTACGCTGTGGGGCTTGGGCTGAGGCTGTCCATTTAAACATGGCCCCAGCTCAGCGTAAGACCATCCACGGGTAACGACACTTCCTCCCTGAGAGGTTTCCCTGCGCACTCTCCGGTACGAGAAGCGAGGCGGGCCGAAAAACCCGCCTCATACCATCAGGCAATCAAGTCGATAACACGACGGCAGGTCTCTTTGGCTGCGGACTGCAGAAGCTGAGCTCGTTTCGGAGGCATGTCGTACTTTCCGTGAAGTCACATCCTTAATTTCGAAACGGTATCACCTGCACCGAGCATCCTCACTCCTTCCCAGAAGCCGGCGATAACGAACCAACAGGGCCTCTGCAAGAAATGCTCTCCCAAAGTACCTATGACGGGATGAGCACAGGTAAGGCCAACTGCAGGCCCATGAGGACGCGTGGTCCTATGAGAGCGGACACCATTCAACCCCCTTGCAGCGAGTCTTGAGCTCGTGCATAGTGCGCGATTGACGTGACAGAGCGCGTTGACCGATCCTTTTGTGGCGAATGGATTGACCGGCCGACGCGCTGGAAAGAAGGCCCGGTGGTACGGTCCATTCGCGGCAGGGCCGACCATAAAGCCCGTGTGGCGCGCCGATTGCCGTAGAAACGGAGCTCCTGATGTTCACAGCCTTGCTGGTTTTCGGAACCCGGCCCGAGGTGGTCAAGCTCGCTCCCGTTCACCGGGAACTTAGTGCCGGGTCGGACAAATTCAGGCTAGTGTGCTGTTCGACGGGTCAACACAGGGAATTGCTTGACCAGATGTTGCGTGTGTTCGAAATTCAGCCCGATCTGGATCTCGATATCATCAAGCACAATCAGGGCCTGTTTCACTTGACGTCCAGCGTCCTGGGCCGGATGGAAGGTGTGCTGAACACCGTACAGCCGGACGTCACGATCGTACAGGGAGACACTTCATCCGCCTTTGCGGCTGCGTTGGGGTCGTTCTATTGCAGGATTCCCGTGGCCCATGTGGAAGCGGGACTGCGATCGTATGACAAGTTCCAGCCGTTTCCCGAGGAGATGAACAGGGTCTTTATCTCCCGTATTGCAGCACTCAACTTCTGTCCTACCCAAGGGGCCGCACATAATCTTGCCCAAGAGCGTGTCGATCCGTCATCGATCTTCGTGACCGGCAATACGGTGATCGACGCGCTGTTCCAAACCCTGGAGAGATTGAGCCGAGCCGGAGAGCTCCAGAAGTACGTGGACGAACTGAAACTCACCACCGAGCGGATGATTCTGGTCACAGGGCACCGCAGGGAGAATTTCGGCAGGGGCCTGGAGAGCGTTTCACAGGCGCTCCTGGACTTGGCGCGGTCGTTCACCGACACCAGCATTGTCTACTCGGTGCATCCCAACCCTAATGTTCGAGGGCCTGTGGAAGCCATGCTCAGCGGACACGAACGAATCAAGATCATCTCTCCTCCGGATTACCTTCGATTTGTGAGCCTCATGCAGCGGTCCTATTTCCTCATCACGGACTCGGGGGGAATTCAGGAGGAGGCTCCATCCCTGAAAAAACCCGTCCTGGTGACGCGGTCGGTTACCGAGCGACCCGAAGCCGTGGAGTGCGGGGCTGCCAAGCTTGTGGGAACGGATCGCCGACGCATCGTGGAAGAGGCTGCGCGGTTGCTCAAGGACTCCGACCACTACGCGAGTATGATCGTACCGGAAAGCCCGTTTGGCGACGGCCGGGCGGCACAACGGATTGTGAAGGAGCTGGAGGTATTCCTTGAGAACCGGCAGGGAGAGACCACGACGTAACCTTGATTCAATCAGGCATGAATCCCCTGTGAAGCAACCTGTCGAAGATCCGAGGCATAAGAACATCCTCGGCGAATGGCGTCATGCACGACCGGGAGCGCAAGACCTACCGGCTCCTTCGCCGGGGATACACTTTGGTGACGGGAGCAGGGCTCCAACAGGGTGGGGGCACGGGGTGACACGATGCTGCCGGTGGCGAGCACGGGACAGGCACGTAAGGAACGATGATCGGTGACACCAGCGGAGGGGCCGGAGGCAGCAACGGCATGGCTTCACAGCAAGGCGCCTGTGGAACGACTGGAGGAGGACAGACGGGTACTACGGGAGAGACCGGTACAAAACAGGGGGGATAGCATCCGGCCCACGCGCTCGCGGCAAGTCCGACCAACAGGATGCCGGTCAACAGGAAACGGGACGCTCTGCACATCAGCGAATCTCCTGTAAAAAAATATGATAGATAACCAATAGGTTCTGTCAATTCTCTGATGTATTATATCATATGGTGAGGGACGGGTCAACGCATTGTCCGGCTGTTACCGGACGCTGCATTGAAGTACCCGTTGTGAAGCCTGCGGGAAGCCGGTAGGAGACCGGCGGGTCGGAAGATCGGCGCTGTGCCGTCAGGCCGGGCCGATAACTCGTCGAATCATTCTCGTAAGCTCGCTCGTGTCGATGGGTTTTTCCAATACAGAGTCAACTCCGTACTTGGTCATCGTTTCTTGTTGCCGGATCTGTCCCCCCCATCCGGTTAGAAGGATGAAAGGTGTTCTCGGCCTATTCATTTCCTCGGCCATTTCTTTCAATGTCTTGGCTACTTGCCAACCGTTCATGTCGGGCATACCCAGATCGCAAATCACCACATCGAACTGCGACGCTCTGAAGAGCTCCACGGCTCTCGTGCCCGACAGACAGGGGAAGACCTTGTGTCCGACCAGCTCCAAACCTCTGGCCAGCACCTTGACCACCGGCTCAAGATCGTCCACCAGAAGAATTCGACACAGCGCTCCCGGTTCCTCAACGACCGAACTTTCAAGTTTCTCTTTCCGACTTTGCTCGGCCGGCAGGAGGATGCTGACGGCGGTACCCATTCCCGGTTGGCTGGACATGAGGACTTTGCCGCCATGGCGATCGACGGTGCTTTTCACCCGTTCCAACCCCATGCCGGCGCTTGAGGGCCCCTTGTTCGACCAGAGCGGTTCGAACGCCAGTGAGAGATCCTCTTGAGAGATGCCTACGCCGTTGTCTCTCACCGTCAGGGCAACCCTGTCCCCCTCTTTGCGAGTTCGGACATCGATGGTTCCACCTTCGGGAAGTGCTTCGGCGGCATTCTTCACCAGGTCCACCACGAGCTCCAGGAGCTCATCCTGATTGCCCCTGACGGTGCAATCAGGTCCCAGATCCCGTTTCAGGATGATTTTGATCCCCTCTCGCTCCGGCAGTGCTTTCCACCACGGACTGCACATGTCCAGCGCCTCATGGACAGTGGCTGAAAGATCCAAGACCCGGTCCTCCCGGGAGGATGGGGGGCCGCAGACTCGGGCCAGGAAGGTGAGTCTCCGCACCGTCCGGGCGCCGCGGCGCAGCTCCTCCAGTATCCCTTCCAACGTGGTTTTCACATCCAGGAGATTTCCCAAATCAAGATTGGTGAGACACAACTGCGTTCCACCCATGGCCGCCTGAAGCAGATTGTTGAAGCTGTGGGCTACCATACCGGCCAGATCGGCCAACACTCTGGCTCGCCCGCTTTCTATAAGAAGCTGCTGGGTTTTCTTGATGTCGGTAACATCGCGGGCGACGTGAACCGATCCAATGAGTGAGCCCTCTTCATCGTGAAGGGGCGAGACCGCTACGTCAAAGACTCCGCCAAGGTGTTCATCGGTGAGCTCTGCGCGATGGGGTTTACCGTCCAGCATCAACTGGATGTGAGGGCAGCGAGGGGCCTCTCCATGGCGCTTGGTCCAGACACATTCGGAACCCAATATTTCATCGTAGCTCTTGCCGAGTCTGTCTGCCAGAGCCTTGTTCACCCGCACCATTCGATGATTTTTGTCTACGATGGAGATCAGGTCGGGGACCGCGTCGAAGGTTCGCTCCCATTCTCTCTTGGCTCTTTCGATATTAGCTTTTGCCGCCTTGCGCTCTTCAATCTCCCGGATCAAGCGAGCATTGCTACTGTCGAGTTCTGTTCTGGCCTTGATCAGTTCCTCCCGCTGTTCTTCGATGAGCTCCAGCTTCTCTCGTTCAGCGGTAAGATCCTCAACGAGAACCAGGACGCAGCGGTCGTCGACAATCCTCAGAGGGCGACAGTGGAGGCGAGCCCATATCTTCTTGGTCCCGGCAAATATCCGTCCTTGTATTGTTCGGGAAGTAGTGGCCGTGTAGACTTCTTCGGCAATCCGTGCGGCGTTTATTGCCTCTCCGGACTCCTCGAACAGAGAGGAGAACGCTTTGCCCTGGAGTCCACTGTCTGCATGCAGAACTCCGAGGCACACTTCGTTGGCGAAGGCTATTCGGTAGGATCGGTCGACCACCAGGACTCCTGCCGGAATGGCCTGGAGGATATTCCACAGTGGCTCCAGCCAGTCCGAGCGGACACAAAAACTCCCTGATTCGGTAACATTGTTGGTGAAAATACTTACCGAATCCAGCGCTTGATTTCCCCAGCTTTCTTCAGGTCGAGCCTTGCCGGCGTGTTGTTCAGGGCTTGGTTGTCCGGTCTTTGCAGAAACTGCAGTTGGAATGGCCGGTCCGCCTTTCCGAGCTGCTCGATCCGGCCTGCCACTAGATTCTTCCCCACTTGAACGGGAATCGGTATCCCCTGAAGATCGCTCGTTCACCTTTTTCCCTTGCTCCGTGGCCCTCTTCCTCGACGAGAAGCGGGTTGAGACTGTTGGAAGATTTCTGACGCGGTAGTCGGCCCCAATTCGGATGGGATGCATCCTAGCCCATCCTTGCGCGTGTGTCAAACAGGGTCGCAAGGACTCGCTGCGCCACCTCGGTTGTTGCGAGGAATTGGTTGAGCCTTTGTACCGGTCCGGCATGAGGATCCCGAATCCCCGGCCGATGCGGCGCATGGGATGAGAACCTCGCACGGTACCCTTGACCAAAGCTTTCATCTGTGGCGAATATCTATGGTAGGGTCGGTGCAGTTGGAGGCGCGGGGCTCAGGCACCGGCAGATTTACGAGACAGGGTCATCCGGGATGGAGTAATGTTTACGCAGTATCGTATCTATAGGATTATCCTCATCTTCACCGATTTTCTGACGACACTGGGGCTGTTCGAGCTTTTAACCCATGTGTTGCCCGTGCTGCCCGCCATGGAACTCCCAGGCGAACCATTTGAGGTCCCCCTCCTGCTCTACGTAACGGTAGGGTTGCTTTGGCACATCATATTTTCTCTAAGCGGAGTCTACCGGTTGGAGAAACTCCCGCATTTTTTCGACCATGTGGCGAGGCTCGTTCCGGCACACCTTATTGCCTCAGTTGCTCTGGCAGGACTTTTGTTCTTCTTGCTTCGCGAAACCTCTCGGATGTTCGTCATCGGATTCTGTGGATCGCTCATCGTCTTGCTCATCATATCCAGACTGGTTTTCAGTCAGTTACGGAAATGGAGTGCCATAAGAAAGGAGCCTGACGCAGTTCTCATCGTCGGAGCAACTCCCACAGGCTCATACTTGGCGCGGACTATGATGGAGGAGCACTCCCTTGTTTTTCGGGTCGTCGGCTTTGTCGAGGACAATCTGCCCGGACAACTAAGTCTTCCTGCGCCTATACTCGGCAGCAGCGAGGATATTCCACGGATCGTCAGGGACTACGGGGTCGGCTTTGTCGTTGTGGCTGTGGACCCGGAGAGGCCGGCGCGACTTGAGGAATTGATCCGTCGACTGTCGAGCCAACCCGTGAGGATTTACGTAATGTCGGACATGCTCAAAATGGCGCTGGTTCGCGGGGAGGTGGAACGGATAGGAGACTTGCTGATCATCGGTATGAGAGAACCGGCCATACAGGGTCCGCAGTGGGTTACCAAGAGACTCATGGACATTCTCATATCATCGGTGGGCATCTTGATTCTCTGGCCCGTACTCGTCGCCATCGCAATCCTGATCAAGTTGGACTCGCGGGGTCCCGTCCTGTATTCTCCGGAGAGGGTCGGACAGTACGGGCGATTGTTCAGGATGCATAAGTTCCGATCCATGTACGTGGGGGCCGACCTGCATCAGGCAGAGGTGGCAAAGACGGATGCCAAGGGAGATATACTCTACAAAACGGCTCAAGATCCACGAGTTACCAGAGTGGGAAGGTGGATAAGGCGGACTTCTGTCGATGAGCTCCCTCAACTGTGGAATGTCCTAAAAGGGGAGATGTCCCTGGTCGGTCCCAGACCGGAGCAGCCTTTTCTCACACAAGACTATGAAAAACATGATTGGCAAAGGGTATCGGTACCGCCGGGCATCACCGGATGGTGGCAAGTCCGAGGCAGAAGCGATTTGCCGCTGCATTTGAACCTGGATTACGACATATACTATGTGTACAATTATTCAATCTTATTAGACATTAAAATACTCTTCCTAACCTTGGGAGTTGTATGGAAAGGAAGAGGTGCCTATTGAGCGCTACGCGCTCGGAAGGGAAAGCTGATTGTCGGGGCCGGTGAAGACATCCTCGGAGCTTCGTCGGTGAGATATACAGACAGAGTCGTTTCGTATCCCCGGGTCACATCGCAACAATGAGCCGGAATCCGGCTGCCGGCTGAATTCTGAATCGAGTAGGTCTCATGCAAAAACTGATTGTGAACGTGGTTGGAGCCAGACCGAACTTTATGAAGATCGCGGCTCTCGAGAGGGAGCTGGGGAAAATCTCACGATTTAGGACGTGCACGGTTCATACCGGCCAGCATTACGATCCGGAAATGAGCGACGTGTTCTTCCGGCAACTGTCCCTCTCGCCCCCCGAGCGATCTTTGGGAGTCGGATCGGGGGGGCACGGGTACATGACCGGGAGGATCATGATCGAGTTCGAGAAGGTGTGCGAGGAGCTACATCCGGACCTCGTCGTGGTGGTGGGAGACGTGAATTCTACCATTGCAGCCGCTCTCGTCGCTCGAAAGCTGTTCATTCCCGTCGCCCATGTGGAGGCCGGTCTCAGGTCATTCGACGAGACCATGCCTGAAGAGTTGAACCGCAGGCTCACCGACACCTTGTCGAACCTGCTCTTTGTCTCCGAACCCTCGGGAGTTGACAACCTCCGACGGGAGGGGATCGACATGGACCGCGTTCATTTGGTCGGAGATATCATGTTGGAAACATTGAGCATGTTTCTTCCCGCCATTCAACGACGGCAACGGTGGACTGCGTTGGGATTGGAACCGGGGTCTTACGGCCTGGTTACCATTCACCGACCTTCCAACGTGGACGATCCCCGACATCTCGGCGAGGTTCTCGACGTTCTTGAGATGTTGGAGCTGCCGCTTGTTTTTCCGGCTCATCCGAGGACCGTCAAGCATCTGGAGGAGTTCGGGATGATGGAACGGATAGGCGCCATGGCCCATCTCCGCGTAGTGGCCCCGGAGTCGTACCTCGATTTTCTGTCCCTGCTGGAGGGGGCCAAATTGCTCTTCTCGGATTCCGGATCGGTCCAGGCTGAGGCGAGTTTCCTCAACGTACCGTGTCTCGTATGCAGAGAAAACACGGAGCGGCCCATTTATATCGACGAGGGAACATCCGTTCTGGTGGGAAGGGACACGGAGAGAATTGCAGAAATCATGTCCGACATTGGAGAGAACAGGTTCCGCGCATCGAGCGAAACGGTCGCACGATTAGGGCTGGACGTCTCTCGCAAAATCACTGAGATTGTAAACGATTTTCTCGTCTGATTCCATGGAAATGACCGGCGGGTATCTTGTGTTCGAGAGCGGTCCCCGCTCTTTTTGGTGGGCGGCAAGCGCGAGGGCTTGATCGGAAATGGGAGCGGGCCATGAAATGAGGATATAATTGTCCACGCAGACGGAGTTTGCCGCGGAGTCTTCCATTGCGTACGTATGCCGCCATCATTCATAACACCCTGGCTCTGGCCGTGCCGAGCATACTCAATCCGCTCATATCGTTCTTGCTGGTGCTGGTGATCTCACGCTATATGGGAGTGGAGGGGTTGGGAAAGTACTCGCTCGTACTCTCATATGCCGCAATTTTCAGCACCCTGGCATCCATGGGATTGGGCGACCTGTGTGTCCGGGAAGTGGCTCGAGATCGTTCGCAGGCCCACGTCTATCTGGTGAATGCCGTTTCAATGGGAATTGCGGCATCTCTCGTCTCGATGGCCGCGATGAATGCCATGGTCTTCGGCATGGGATACGAAACTGACATATTGTGGGCCGCCGTCATCTGCTCGCTCTCCATCCCGGCATCCACGGCGATAGGTTTCATGGAGGCGATCTTCCGGTCTCTGGAGAGATCGTACTACGTTGCCGGCTCATTCGTTGCCGAGAACGTAGTGCGTGTCGTAGTGTGTGTGTGGCTTCTGCTCACCGGGCACGGCATAATACCGGTTTTCACGGCGATATTTGCAAGCCGGATTTTCGGGATGTTACTCCTGTTCGGTTTCTACGTCAGGGTGATGGGGTTCCCCAAAGTGGGACTCAATTCCGGAATCCTCCGATTTCTGCTATCTGAGGCCCCCACGTTCGCCAGCATTGCCATCTTCTCCACCATCCACTTGAGCGTCGATCAGATCATGCTGTCGAAACTCCAGGGGCTGGAGGCCGTCGGGTTGTACAGCGCCGCGGACAGGCTCCTGAGCATCAGCAAGACGGTTCCGGTGGCCTTTTCCGCTGCGCTTCTCACGTTTTTCAGCAGAGAGCATGCATCGTCCCCCGGAAACCTCCGAGCCCTCTGTATTGACGGCCTCAGGTTCACAGCGCTGGCAGTATTGCCCTTGGTGGTAGGCACATGCATACTGGCGGATCGTTTCATTGAGCTTCTCTACGGGTCGCAGTTCGCCCAAGCCGGTGCCATTTTACGGGTCCACATGATTTCGCTGATTCCGTTCAGCACCGTGTATATTCTCGCTCAAGTGCTCATTGCGACGAACAACCAGCGGGTGGACCTCGTAATCAACGTGATGGCCGCCCTGGTCAATATTGCATTGAATTTTGTTCTCATTCCGTTCTTGGGAACGATGGGCGCCGTGGTTGCGACACTGGTGACCATACTGCTCTTTAACCAAGCTCAGTACTGGTATATCAAACAGCGGCTCTTCAGCCTGCCGATGCTGAGCTCCATGTTAAGACCAATAGTGGCTTCACTGATTATGGGAGGTTGCACCTTTCTTCTCAGGGATACGAGTATTATTATTTCCATATTCGTCTCAGCGGCGGTATATTTAGTCCTTATAGTGCGCACCGGGTGTCTCACATCGGACGAAATCAACGGCCTACTGAGATTCGTCGGCATAAATCGTCACAAGGAGGAGCAATGAGGGTCTGGCTCAAGGACCTGTTTGTGCGCTCAATGCCTGCACCGATCGTGGCGCGAGCCAGAGAGATGGCCAACCTTATCCCCGGACGATTCAGGTACGGCAAGGCCTACAAAGTAGCCCTGCGTCTTCTGCTGGATAGTCAAGAGTGGGATGAATCGATGTTCCTGAAGTATCAGCAGGACAAGCTTGAGATGCTCATCTCACACTGTTACCGGCACGTCCCTTACTACAAGCGAACCTTTGACGAACTGGGAATAACGATTCAAGACATTCAGTCCATCGAAGACTTACGCAGACTCCCGCTGTTGGACAAGGAACAGGTGAGACGTTTGGGAAGAGAGCTCCTGGCAGAGAACGTCTCCTTTTATCAGCGAGGACGGACGACGACAAGCGGAAGCACGGGCGCACCCCTCACGTTATACATTGACGAAACCGCAAGGGCGTTCGAGCGAGCGCTGAGCTTTTACCACCTCCTTTGGCTCGGCTGGAGTCCGTCGGATAGAGTTGCATACATCAGTCCTAATCCGGGTTCCGGTCCCACGAGGCACACGCCTGTCATCAGTGGCTCACACGAGTTGAGATTGACCTTCACCGCAATGGACGAGGAGAGGCTCTCGGCCGCAGTCAGGCTTCTAGAAGGGTTTCGCCCGGACATCCTCAGCGCGTGGCCCTCGTCACTGTACCTTCTCGCCCGGTGGATGAGTCGGAAGGGCAAGCGACTTCAATCTCCGAGATTCCTTGTCACAAGTTCCGAAAATCTTTATCCCCACGTGCGTGACTTCCTGGAAGAATTCTATCAAGCACGCGTCATCGACTTTTACGGACAGGAAGAGTCGGTGGCCTTTGCCATGCAATGCGATAATCCGGGACCCTACCACGTTCAGATGCAGGCAAGTATACCGGAGCTACTGCCGGCTCATGACGACCTGTATGAAGTTGTGGGGACGTCTCTTCACAACTCCGCCATGCCGCTTCTGAGATACCGCACGGGCGACCTGGTTAGACGGAACCATACCGCATGCCGCTGCGGACGTCCTTTTGCCGACATCAAGTCGGTGGACGGCCGGGAGTCGGACTTCATCGTCACCCCGGAACGCAAGATCGTCTCTCCGCTTATCCTGAATCACTGCTTCCATGGACTCGATGAGTTACGGGAGAGTCAGATTATACAGGAGGACGCAAGCACTTTGCGGGTCGTCGTGGCTCCCTGGGACAGCGTCTCCGAAGATACGAGCAATACTCTCCTGAATAGTCTGAGAAACACGCTGGAATCGGACTCGATCCGGATTATTCTTGAACAGAGAGACGAGTTGCCGGAGTGTTCCGGATGCAAAACACCGTTCATCGTATCCCGGTTGAACCTGAGAGACAGTCTGGCGCGTCCCTCGTGAAGCGCGTTCTGGTTATCGGGCCGGTTCCTCCCCCCGAAGGGGGGATTGCGTCCGTGTTGCAGGATCTCGTCAATTCGGAGCTGTCACTCTCGTATCGGTTCGATCTATTCCCTCGGCAACCGAGTCTCCCCGAACACCTACGCGGTCCATCCCAAAGAACCGTGTACCGTTTGAGACGATTCTTACGTTTCTTCATCGTTCTGCTGCGTGACCGCTACGTTCTCGTTCACATACATTCCCCGGACGCCGCCTTTCTCGGAACCGTCATCTTCACTGCTCTCGCCAGGCTGGCCGGCGTACCGGTGCTGCTCCATCTGCACGGGACGGATTGGCAGAGCTTTTATCCGGAAGCGTCGGGATTTCGAAAAATGTACACGCGTGTCGGGTTGCGCATGCCCCAGCGGGTGCTCGTGCTCTACGAGCTCTGGAAAGACGAAATATTACAAATCGTCCCGCGTTCCCGGGTAGCAGTCTTGCGGAATATGGCGCATGACAACATCTCCCCGTCCGAAGAGGAAGCACGAGATCTCAGGGACCGATGGGGGATAGCTCAGGATGACTTTCTCGTCGTAACCGTTGGGAGCGTAGGGAAAAGAAAGGGAACGTTCGATATTCTCGAAGCCGCTGCGGATGTAGCGCAGCGAGACCCGAGGATCAAGTTTGTCTTGGTGGGCGCTGAGGAGAAGCCCGGAGAGTTTGCACAGGCGCAACGACGCCGGCAGCAGCTCGTTGTGGAGAAGTCGGTCATATTGACCGGCGAAGTACCCCGTGAGACCGTTCCTCATTTCCTAGCGGCCGCAGACGTGTTTCTCCTTCCAACCTACTTTGAAGGCATGCCCGTCTCGATTCTGGAGGCCATGCGGGCCGGTCTTGCGATCGTCACGACCCCCGTGGCCGGTGTTCCCGAGATGTTTACTGCCGAGGGTTCCTGCATCTTCATTCAACCCGGATTTCCCGATCGGATAGCTGCCGCGATCCTGAGGCTGAGAGAGGACGGGAGTCTGCGGCAATCACTAGGGCAAAACGCACGAGCCGTCTTTGAGGAACGGTTTGAATTCTCCCGCGGCATGGAACAGGTGAAACGGCTATATGCCTCGCTGGCGAAGACCTGATGCCAAATCGCGGGCAGTCAGGAGAAGGGTCTGTCCGGGATTGGAGCCGGCGGCATCAAAAAGAAGACCGCACGACAGCTCAGGAGGCTCCAATCGGATTGAGGCGCCCCGAACATCGACCCTCCCATCGAATACCGTGAAGGACGCCTCATGGCCGCGCGGGTCCTGAGGAATCCTTTGCCTGCCTGTCGAAGAGCGACAGCATGAACCCTTGCAGTCTCCGGACGATCTTGCCCGGCACCACGGCCAACTCCCCTAAGGTTCTGGGGAGGTGAAAGAGAACAAGGTCAGCCGTGTCTATCATGGGAGCCGGAGGGTGTACCTCCACGTTCCGGCCTCTCGCCGTCAGTCTCGCTACGAGACGGGCCGTTCTCATAGGGAAGCAGAGGGGGTCCCTCTTCACAGCGGTAAACGGGCCCGCTCCCATTTCGGGGAAGACCGTGACAACGGGAGCACCCTCGGACGCGGCCGCGCTGAGGACCACCGGTGAGCCCGCTTTGCTCAGATTGTCTGCGAGCCGCTCGACACGCAGAGCGTGATACTCCAGGGGCTGCCACCAGTATCGGGTGCCTGCGGAAACAGGGCCGGGGCCCTCGACCCTCGGGCATCCGTCCCACCGATAGAGCATCCGTACAGCGGTCTGGGGCAAGGGGCGAGGTGCGGGGCATTGGGCGAGCGTCACGGAGGTGAGCCCCAGGCCCTTCGAGAGGTATTGGACAATCCCACGGGTCAGATCCATCCGTTTCAACGATCCGTCCTTGAACGGATGCATGAGGATGGAAACGTGCCGCGTCCCCTCTTTGAGAGCGGTAGCCCATGCGCTCTCCGTCGCAGCCTTGATCTCCCGAAAGTCCCCCTGATAGGTCTCGGCCGAGACAGGGAAAAGGATCAAGTCTTCCCGGCTTTCGTCGGTCCTCATCCGGCGGGGTCTCGTGGAGGGCCTCAGGTACCGTGACCGATAGAAATGGTGCTTCCTGAAGAGCACGAAATAGGAAATTCCTACTGCGGCCATGGCCCGAACCGTGACTGAATCCATCCTGTAGATGAGGTTGGCTCCGCGAATCGGGGTGAAGCTCCCCATCTGTTCGAGGTGGTGGGACAATCGGTGAAGCTGATCTTCATAGCTTCTGCCCGTGAAAAATTCGTGCATGTTGCCGTGAAGAGCTATTTCATGACCTGCTGCGACGAGTCTCTGGATGACCTCGGGATATATGGAGGCTATGAATCCCGTGACAAAGAACGTTCCCCTAATCCCCAGCGGCTCGATGTGCTTGAGAATCCTTGGGAGGCCGAATCGGACTCCTCCGACTTGCTCCATGTCAAAGATGAGCGAGAACGTCCCGTTGCCGGGAGCGGCTCGGTCAGCCCCGCGCTCACGGGGAAGATCGGGTAGATCCACGATCCCCCTTTGATTGAGAAAATCTGCCGTGCATGCACGGGTTTGTTCTTCCTGATGCTCGGGGTCAATGGCGGAAATGGTGGTGTATCCCATTGCCGTCCGTGCCAGAAGCGGTCCGATGGGCGGGTTGCCGTCCATGTCGTCATTTCTCGTGAAGACGACTGCCTCGGATCCGGAGCCCTCGATTCGCTCTATGACGGTATCATCGCCGCCCAGTCGATCGTAGGGAACGCAGAGGGTCTGCATCCCGAGGGCCTCAAATGTTCCGGGGTCCACTCCCAGTCGGGTAGGATCTTTCGGGTCCCACAGGAGGATAGTCCGGTCAAGGGCGAGGGTCATCGCCGTTTCCTCGATCGATACCGTTGCACCACCGACCGTACCATGGCAGCGTACGCATCTCCGATGATCTCCCAGGAGAAGTTCTCTTCTGCCATCTTTCTGGCCCGATTTCCCATGTCGGCCAGCTCGCCCGCGGAAGTCTCCGCAATCCGACGTATGGTCTGCGCCATGGAATCCGGAGTAGGATCGGCCACAAACCCGCATCGGTACTCCCTGACGAATCGAGCCGTCTCATCCACGTCGTTCACCATAATGGGACGGCCGAGCGCGGCGTACTCGGCAAACTTCGTTGGGAAGGCATTCCGAATGGCCGGATGATCGAAGCGGGGAATGACGAGCACGCCCACCGGGCGGAGCATTTCGACCAGCGTCGGGCGGTCTACCCTGTCCACCAGGGTCACCCTGTCGCCAAACTTTTCCGCCAACTCCCGTTTCAGAGGTTGGTCTTCTCCATCGAACCCGATCATGAGCAGTCGTATCCGTGGGTCATCAATCCTTTCCATGGCCTCGATGAGATTTCCCATTCCCTGCCAATTCTGAAACGCTCCCGCGTATCCTATGGTGAATTCAGGCTTCTCCGGAAACGGAAGCGGCTTGAAGAGCTCCAGGTCCACCCCATTGCGGATAATGCTCACTCGTTCGGGGTCGATGCCCTCACGAATATACTCCTCGGTGTGCGGCTCGCATACGGTGACGATCTGATCCGAGGACATCATGGCCATGGCGCAAACTATCCGGACCCGCAGGGAAGGGCTGCTGACTTGTCCGTTGGTAGCTAACTGCCGAGTCAGGGCTGATTGGGCCGGGATGTCTCCGTGGACGTCATAGATAATGGGCGCGTCGATGAAAGGCCTACAGAAGAATACGGAATGCCCTGCTCCTTCGCAGCCCGTATAGATGAAGTCGTACTCCCGAATGGTCTTCAACCACAGGGGCATGAACAGGGAGGCACTGGTCTGCTTGAAAAGAAGCACATGATCCTTCATGTAGAAAATGTCGCAGTGAAAAGACCGTGCTCGCAGACAGTCGGTGAGCTTGTGCACCCTATGAGCATAGGCATGCGATGCCTTGGAATCCGTTTGGGATATGATGAGCCCTCTCGGCATGCCTCGCCTCCCTATCGTCAGATTCGAAAACCTCCGGAGCGAACCGGAAAACGACGTGTGCACCCGGTCCCAAGTCTCTTTCGGAGCGATGGGAAACAGGAGACATCCGTCCATTGAGGCCGCGAATATTCCGTACCCATTCGATGGACTCCTGACGGCTTTATCCGAGGCGCTGTGAACGGCGCGTGAAAGCGAATCATACTGAATTACTTTCGAGTTGGACCGGCTCCTCCGGGGGGAGGGTCTTCCGGAAACGCATGTCGTCGCCCTCTCGTCTTTACGAGCTTGTTTCCGTGTCGGCTCAAGACCACTCTTCCTCGCTCCCGTAGCATCCGTGAGTCTCACCGGCAGCCGTCAACCTCCGGGAGGAAATGCTGACCGCCATCATACCGTAGTCCAAATCCCGGTCCAAGTCGAGGCTCCGGATTCGTCGGCGCGCCTGCCTTGGCGAGCTGCCGAGAACCCAGTGTAACTCTTATTCAAGCCTCAAACAACCGTTGACTGTGTGGCTGAGAACCGCCAATCGCATGCCCTGCGTACCGCTCCGCCGGCGAAAGGAAAACCCGGCTGAGGAAGCCAAGAGGCTCTCTCTCAGAAGTGCTTGACACGTGGCAGTGGACACGTTAGTGGTAAAAGACTGAGTACTCCTTTTCGGAAATACAGTGCCGGACGGCAATCGATCTCCGATGATCCCAAATCGTCTCAAGTTGTCACCCCGAGCGAAAGCCGGGGCCCAGGATGTTCGGAATAGCCTGGATTCCTGCCTCCGCAGGAATGACGGAGAGAGGGTTCGATCATGAACAAATACCTTGGCAGCGCCGTCAGGTGTGAAATGCTCGACCGAAGTTATGAAATCGAATACTAAGCATGTGAACAATCGTGGTGACGGTGGATCCGCACAATGTACCGAGAATGTCCACCGTCCCGAGGGCTCACGAAATTGATGATAGGAAGAAATTGAGGTATCCGGACAGTTCCACCTCCCCATACCGTTTTGGCATCCTCGTGGACGGGCATGGTCCACGTAGGTGGGAATTATGGTGCGCCCGGCATTTGGTGGAAGCTCAACGGGCCGTTCCTTGCTTGCTCGGCATTCTTGAGCCCCGCAAGCGAGAAGAGCAAGACGTCGAAATCCGGAATGGAGCGGGCCGCCATGTCCGGCGACTCTACCGGAGGTTATTGGCTCGAATGACGAGCCTCCGAAGGGTCTCGACCGATGAGCTGGTGCAATCGCTCTCTCAAGAGACGCACCGGCTGGAGATCGTGAAGGACGCTTCTGCGGATGACCCCTTGGACAATGAGAGAATTCGGGAGCTCGACCTGGATTTCATTCTGGGGTTCGCCGAACCGGAAAGACTCGAGCGGTACAGACGTATGGCCCGTCTGGGGATCTGGTGGTTCTCGGAGCTCCAGGGGGAATCACTCTCCAGGGGGGTACCGTTCTTCGACTCAATACTGAGACGCCAACACATCGTGCAGGTGTCATTCCGGGACCACAGTACCGACGAGGATTCGCCAAGCCTCCTTTGGAGGGGGTGCTACGGGATCGATCCGAATTCTCCCGGTCACGATTTGGAGCGTGTACTGGGTGACCTCTCCAGGTGGCCTCTGTGGGTCTGCGGCCGAATGCACTGTGGCTCCCATCACCTGCAGGCCGGCAAGCGTCCGGTCGACGGCAACGCCTTCCAACCCCGGGCTCGTCTCGGAACAACTCTGAAATGGCCTGTGAAGCTGCTGTGGGGCAAGGTCACACGCAAGGTTGTACAGATGTTGCTACGGCCTCAATGGAATGTTGCCGTCTTGAAAAGGCCCATTCACACCCTGCTATCGGAGCCCGTAGCGGACGATGCCCAATTCCTGGACATTGGTCCGGGCACTGAAACATTCTGGGCGGATCCTTCCGGCGTTGCGGGAGACGGAATTCTGACTATTTTGTTTGAGCAGTTTGATTACGATAGCGAAAAGGGGAACATATCGTTCCTCCGCGTGACGGACAGGGGAGTGCAGGAGAAACCCTCGACCGTCTTCGAAGATTTGTATCACATGTCGTACCCGTTCATTTTCAAAGATGAGGAGGACATATTCTGCGTACCGGAATCAGGCCGGGCGGGAAAGATCGAGATTCACCGCGCGGTTCAGTTTCCCGAAATCTGGGAACGTATCGCTGAGGTCGGCGAGTCGGTATCGGGCATCGACTCGACGGTGTTCAGGTACAACGGATTGTGGTGGCTCGCCTGCACCATGCTGGAGCATGAACCGAATACGAATCTCTTCCTGTACTATGCCGAACGCCTGACAGGACCCTGGAGCCCGCATCGATGCAATCCGGTCAAGACCGACGTGCGCTCGAGCAGACCGGCCGGAACCCCCTTTGTTCATGAGGGAGAGCTCTATCGACCGTCTCAGGATTGCTCTCAAAGCTACGGGGGACGGGTGTGCATCAATCGGGTCCTGCGCCTGGATCCTTCCGAGTTCGTCGAGGAAGAGGTCTGCGCCATAGAGCCTGCGCCGAAGGGCGGCTATCCGGATGGACTCCATACGATTTCGGCGGTAGGCAATTGGACTCTGATCGACGGGTTGCGCCACCGACTCACGTGGAAGGGAGCGGCACGCTCTGTTCGCAGAAAATGCCGGACCCTGGGCGCTCTGACCGAGAGATTACGGAGCAGACCGCTCCCGTAGAAAGGAGAATCGACCCACATGGTCTCTCCATGAGGATAAGGCGATCCGACAATCGGACTTGGCGGAGGGTAGGGCGGCAAGGATTCTCCGGGTTCCACAGTGATGTCTCCTCGTCTGACCGCGGGAATGCAATGCGTTCGTACAAATTCATTTTGCCGACATAGCCCCCCCTCAGGATTGACTTGATGCCGATGTGCAATCAAAGAAGTGACCTCGTCGACCGTGATTTCCGGCAAGTCTCTGAAGCGAAGCGGTCTTGCCGTTGGTGACGGGAAAGACTCTTCCGAAGCATCAACCTTTTGGCCCGTCAAGTACCGGTCGCTTGAAGGGCATCGATGCCGAGCCTCCGTATGGTTTGCAGGCCGATCTCCAGGAAACGTGCATGCCCAAAATCTTGATGCTGGGACCGCAGCCCCCGCCATTTGGGGGCGTGGTGTCGGTCATGAATGAAATAACCCATTCCTCTCTGGCAAGCGCATACGACTTTGATGTGTTTGCCACATCCGGTGGCAATCAGACCGCCGATCACGGCACGTTGCAGGCCTTCTCAGCCAGGGTGAGGAAGTTTGCTCGATTCTTCCGGAAAGTGGTACGAGGAAGGTATTGCCTGGTACATGTGCATACCGGACCGAGGTTGCGCGGCGCTATGGTTTACATAGTTTTGGCTCGGGCTGCCGGTGCCAAGGTCATCTTACAGATCCACCACAGCCACTGGAATCACGTCCTTGTGCGCGGGGCAACGCTCCCGAAGCTGATAGTAAGGGAGTGCCTGAATCTGGTCTCCGAGATACTCGTGATGAACAGTTCCTGGTTCGCCTCCTTTGCCGACTTGGGCATACGAACCAAGGTGACCCTCGTCAGGAATTTTCTCGGAGCACAAGATCCTGCGGCATCAGGGAAGATCCCGAGCTCGCGCGAGGAGCTCGGCCTGACGGAGCAAAATTTCGTCGTGATTACAGTGGGGGCCCTTGTGAAGGGGAAAGGAATCTACGACACGCTGGATGCCGTGCCTTCATCGGTGGAAGCAGATGACGACATACGATTTCTCTTCGTGGGAGGCGGGGCGAGACCCGGTGACGAAGCGAGTTTCAGAGACGAGATTCACAAGCGGGGGCTTTCCAAATGGGTTATTGCAACGGGTGAGACCGACAGGGATCATGTGTCGGCATTTCTTGGTCTCGGCGACCTGTTCCTGCTCCCGTCCCACGCGGAATCCATGCCCGTCTCTATTCTGGAAGCCATGAGGTCGGGACTTGCCATCGTGGCAACCCCAGTGGGCTCGGTGCCCAAAATGATCGACCAGGGGAATACCGGGCTGCTGGTCCCGGTAGGCTCTCCTGACTCCATTGCGAAGGCGGTTCTTCATCTCAGGACTCATGCCGATGAAAGAGATCGCCTGGGCGCCGGAGCCAGGAAAGCGTTCGAACAGCAATTCCTGTCTTCTTCCTCCCTTACGGAATTGGAATCGATCTATGCTTTGCACTGTCGTCGGCATGCCTGATACCACTTCGCTGTTCAACAGGTAATTCGGAAGGCCTGGATTCCTGCCTCCGCAGGAATGACGGGGAAAGCGTTCGATCATGAACAGATACGTTGCCGGCGCGGCCGGAGGTGAAATGTGCGACCGAACTTATGAAATAGAATACTTAGTAAAAGCAACGACGTATCCAGGAACCCCAATCATTTTCATCCCTATCGATCCTTTTCCGCTCCTTTCTATCCGTGAAAATCATTACACCGTTTGATCGGTCTACCCGAATCTGTCCGTCGCTCACCATCGGCAATGCGAATGCAGCCCGTCTAGGCGTAAAATCAAAGTTTTATGCCTAAGTATCTATTATTTCAATCCGTATGCATCCCCCATCGTCCCCGGCGTGGGAACATTGCCCAAAAGCAGGGAGTGCGAGCGCAAGAATCACGGCTCTCCATAAGGGTCGGCGGCTATTATGGTCAGTTCGCCTTGACAACGAATCTCAGCGTGCTAAAATAGTTCGTGTACAGAACATATCAGCAGGGGCCGTTCGTTCAGAATCTATATCTGTTGCAACAAAATATTTCCGAGGTGCAGGGTGAAACACAATCATTCGTTTTCGGAAGACGCCCTTTTGCTTGAAAAGAGCCATGTTATAGGCATGAAACCCTTGTTCCCGAAACCCGAGGTGTTCAGACTTCTCGGAGGTCGTGGGGGCCGTCTCGGTTCCAGATTGACCGTCAGAAGGGTCAATGACTGGACCGCGAGGCTCGGTGCGATCACGTCGCCTAGACTTGTGTACACGGTGGAGCCTGTCCTTGAGCTCGCTAAATCACACGTCAGGTTGACAAACGGTCAGATCTTCAAGAGCACCAAACTCGCGAGAGCGTTGCGCGGCAGCGAAGCCGTGGTCTGCTACGTGGCCACTCTCGGGCAAGAGATCGAGCACGAGATCGGTCTTCTCAGTAATGGCGGCAAGCTGTCGGAGGCGTACATCGTGGACGCGATCGGGTCCGTGGGAACCGAGCAGGCTGTGGAGAGTTTTCAATCGCAGATGCGGCAGGGATTACGGGGCTACGGCAAAGGGATCACGCTGCGATTCTCGCCCGGCTACTGCGATTGGCCCATTGAGGAGCAGACCAAAGTATTCAGAGTCGTTGAGGCGGGCCTCATCGGAGTTCGTTTGATGGACTCCTGCCTCATGACTCCTCGCAAGTCCGTTTCCGGGATCTTCGGCATAGTTCCGAGCTCCATGGGAGCGTCTCTCCCTCACAACCCCTGCACACTGTGCGGCCGCCACGATTGCGTGGGCAGGCGGGGAGGAAGAACCGTCGCCGACAATTGATGACGTGTACGGGAGGAGGGAAGAACAAATGAAAATGAGATCCGGATTGACGGGGGGACAATATAGGCCGTTGGGCGATAAAGACGTTCGTCAAATCCATGAGTCGGTCCTCAGGGTGTTTTCCGAGGTGGGAATAAGAGTGAGCCTACCGGAGGCACGTGAACTTTTCAGAGGGGCAGGAGCAGACGTAGAAGCAGATTCGGATATTGTCAGGGTTCCGGGAGACCTGGTCATGGAGCTCATCGGATGTGCACCGTCGGAGCTCGTGCTCTGCGGAAGAGATCCCTCCGGCGACTTCGATTGCCATGTCGGCGGGACGAGAGTGTACGCGGGGACGGGCGGCACGGCCCTGAATGTCCAGGAGCCGGGCGAGACGGGCATTCGACCATCGAGGCTGAGCGATGTGGCCGACATGGCCCGTGTGGTGGAAGATTTGGAGAACATCCACATATACATGCTCAATGTCTATCCGAACGATTTGTCGGTGGAACAGGTGGACGTCAACAGATTCGGAGCGGCTCTGAACAGCACCCGAAAGCACATTATGGGCGGCGTCTACACGCTGGAGGGCGTCCGGAATGTGGTCCGAATGGCCGAGATGATCGCCGGCTCGCCGGAGCTTCTCCGGGAGCGGCCCTTCGTTTCCATGGTGACCTGCGTTATCAGTCCCTTCGTCATTGACGAGAAGTACGGGCGTCTCTCCATGGAAGCAGCCAAAGCCGGCATTCCCCTCGTCGTTCCTTCCGAGCCTCTCTGCGGAGCCACCTCGCCGGTGACTCTCGCCGGCAACGTCGTGGTTCAGACGGTGGATACCCTGGCCGGCGTCATGCTGACCCAGTTGGTGAACCGAGGCACGCCTGTGTTGGCCGGGTGCGTCGCCTCCATCACCGACATGCGCGACCTCAAGTACTTGTCCGGCGCGGTGGAGATGGGACTGCTGAATGCCGCTGCAGCCCAAATGGCCCAGTTTTACCGTATTCCCGTGTACACGACCGCAGGTATGACGGATTCCAAGGTTCCCGACGCCCAGGCCGGATACGAATCCGCAATGACCAGCGTGATGGTTGCTCTGGCCGGAGCGAATTTCATTCACGATGCAGCGGGCTTCATCGAATTCTGTATGACCGCCTCATACGACAAGCTCGTCATCGATAACGAAATCCTCGGGATGACCATGCGTGCGGTCGCCGGAATAGAGGTCAACGAAGAGACCCTGGCCTTTGACGAAATCAAGCAGGCCGGGCCCGGCGGTCATTTCGTTGCCGGCCGCCACACTCGCCGCCATATGCGTAAAGAGCTCTACCATCCGGTGCTCAGCGATCGGGAAAGTCGTGATCAATGGGAACCGTCCGGAGCCAAAGACTGTCGCGCCAGGGCCACCGAAAAGGTCCTGAGCATGCTCAGGATTCCTGCGAAATCCACCATTCCTGAAGACGTCCGGCAGCGCATATTGCGAGAGATTCCGGGAATCGAGCCTTCCGTGATGGACTGTGCGGCTGAAAGGCGTGCCTCATGATCGTAATCGGGGAGAAGATCAACGCCACTTCGGGTTCGGTCCGCGCCATAATTGACCGAAGGGATGAGGATGGGCTCGTCGATCTGGCGAAAAGACAGGTTGAGTGTGGTGCTCACTACGTTGACGTGAATGTTGGGACCGGAACGGGGACAGGCAAGGACGAGATTGAGGCTATGAGCTGGGCGGTCGGTGTCATCTCTCGTCGGCTGGACAGCCCCATTGCCGTGGACAGCGCCGATCCGGCGGTACTTGAAGCAGGACTGAAAGCTTTGGGTGACGCAAAAGGTCTGGTCAACTCTGCAAAAGCGGAACCCGAGACCCTGGAAGTTATCGTTGGGTTGGCAGCCGGATCGAAAGCCAAGCTGGTCGGACTTGCCATGGACGAGTCGGGTATACCTTCAACCGTGGAGGGACGCATCGCAGCGTGCGAACGTATAGCCGAAGCTTGTGAAGGGGCGGGGATTGCTCTCAAAGACGTCCTGTTCGATCCCCTGGTCCTGCCGGTAAGTGCGGACGCGAGCCAGGGTATGGTCACCCTACGGACCATCGCGAGCATCAAGACACGATTTCCGGAAGCCGGAACCGTGGCCGGTCTTTCCAATATCTCATTCGGCTTGCCGGGAAGATCGATGTTGAATGCGGCGTTTCTCCAGATGGCGGTAGCAGCGGGTTTGGATGCGGCCATCGGAGATCCGCTCGACGAGCAGTTCATTGCGGCGGTGAGAATCGCGGACGTGCTTGTCGGCAAAGATCGCCATTGCAGACGCTACACCAGGGCTCATCGTAAGTAGGCGGTTGCTCCGAGTACATGACGCTCGTTGCGTCGCATTACGGCCGGCACACCGCGGTCCATCGAACGCAGAGTTCTCTTTTCATTGGGGTGTTGTGACGATTACTTGCCGACCCCCTGATTTCTAACCATTGGGAGAAAATCGTGGCGGAAGCATTTCGTGAGGGAATAGTTATCAAGCCTTATGAGCGCCTGAGCAAAGACGAAGTCAAATTGCTGGACAAGGCTTCCATGGAAATTCTCGCCGATCCGGGGATCTGGTGTTTCAGCGAACGCGCGGCAAGGCTCTACGAAGCCCACGGCGCGAGTGTGACAGAGGAGGTCGATTCGGGCGCACAATGTTGGCGGATTCGGATACCTGCGGGTCTCGTGAGGGAAGCCGTAGGGAAAGCACCTTCATCCATCGTTTTGGGAGCCAGGAATCCCCGGAATCGCCTTCTCCTGGATGCCCACGTGCCGAGAGTATATTTCGGTTCCGGATCGGAGACCAATATCTGGTTGGAAACCGAGATCGAGGATTTTCAGAGCCTCTCCAATCCTGAGTACCGGATCAAGGCTCCCCGCTTCACGGAAAAGCGTGGCTCCGCGGATCTTTTGGCACGGGCGGCCCATCTGTGCGACCAATTGGAGCATTTGGACTTCTTCATCAGGCCGGTCAACATTCAGGGCCCCGAGATCACTGCCGACAACCACGATGTGAACAAGTTTTTCGCCAGCTTGAACAATATCACCAAGCATGTCCAGGCAGGCCTCACGTTGAGGGAAAGTCTCGGGGATGTCGTTCATATGGCGGAGATCGTTGCCGGCGGCACGGATGCGTTGAGGCAAAACCCCGTAATCTCCTTCATTGCATGCCTTTTCAAATCGCCCTTGCAGCTTGTTGAGGACACTGCAGAGAAGGTTTTCGCGATTGTCGAAGCGGGTCTCCCGCTGGTGATCTCCTCGTCCCCCCAGGGCGGATCGACCGCTCCCATTCAGGAAGCGGGTATGGTTGCCCAAATCAATGCCGAGGTACTTGCCGGGATTGCACTCACCCAGCTTATCAGGGAAGGGGCACCGGTGCTGTACGGCAGCGTGCCCGTGAGGTCGCGGATGGACGATCTCCACGATTTGTACGGCTGCCCCGAATTCAATCAATACAATATTGACTGCGTTCAGATGGCCCGTTTCTATGGAATCCCGTGCTATTCCACCGCGGGGGTGGGCGATGCCAAAGTGCCGGGAATGCAGGCCACCTTTGAAAAGCTGCTCACCCATCTGTACGTAGCCTTGAGCGGAGCCCAGTACATTCATTACGCCTTCGGCCTGCTGGATAGGACCAACGTCTTCTCGCCCCTGCAAGCGCTTCTGGACAACGAGCAGATCGGCAAGATCAAGCACAGTCTCAGGGCGCCCAAGGTCGATCCCGATCAAGTGGCGGACCTGGTCAAGACGGTGCGCAAGGTCATGGCATCGAGCCACAGGCTGTTCGCCCGTTATGCCCGCAAGGCCATACAGGCGGGTGACGTGTCTACACCGTATTTGTTCGAGAGCAAGGATCACCACGACCGTGTCCTGGAAAACGCCGTGTCCCGTCTCGCCGAGATCGAGGCCCGTCCCAACGCTCACCTGGATAAAGGCACCGTGGAAAGAATTTATAGCGAAGTGCCGGGACTGCTCTCGGGACTGAGGAAGGCCGCGGCCTGACATGTGGGCGTACACAGACTAAAAGAGGGAGAATGAAGAATATGAGCGAGCTACCGATTCTGGAGAAAATTGCCTTCAACGTGATCCAGGGACGAGTCGAGGCTGAGGACGAAGGAATTGAGCAAGGTCTGCAGGGCCGGCCCGGAGTGCTGGAGTTGGTCCAAGCAGCCCTCGATCAAGGGATTGAGGCGAAAAAAATAGTACTGGACGGCCTCAGCAACCCTATGGAGATCGTGGGAGCGAAATATGAATCAGGCGAATACCTCATCCCCGACATGTTGGCTTCGGCCGAATGCGTCGGCGGAGCAATGGATATTCTCGGTCCGCATCTGATCGACTCGGGCGTCCAATCCAAGGGGACATTCGTCCTCGCCACGGTGTACGGCGATCTCCACGACATCGGCAAGAACATTGTCGCCATCATGCTCAAGGGGGCGGGGTACTCGGTCGTCGATCTGAGCAACAACGTGCCCACACCGAAGATCATAGAAACGGTGAGAAATACCGGAGCATCCTATCTGGGTCTGTCGGCGCTCTTGACCACGACCATGCGGGAGATGGGAGAAGTGATTGACGGGCTGAAGAAAGAGGGATTGCGCGACCAGGTCAAGATCCTCATCGGCGGAGCGCCTACCTCAAGCGAATTTGCATCGGAAATCGGTGCCGACGCACATTGCAGGGATGCCTTTAGTGCTCTCGACACACTCAAGAGGATGGCCGGGTGACGGCTTTTTCAAGGGAACCGACACGATGGCCGAAAAACAGGCATACTGCCAAGCTGCAGGAACAGGCAAGTACGAGAAGCCTTCAGGTCTCCTCGGCAAATACGACAATGTCCGACGGTTCTGGGAGGACCGGCTCACCGCGGAGTTTCTGGCGCCCGCTGTGAACGAGCTGATTCGTGAGCGGAAGAGCGGCGGGACAGGTCTGCGCATTCTCGACATCGGGTGCGGGAGCGGCGACGGGTACGAGCTGCTCGCAACGGTTCCCACACTCGACCCGGGAGTCTGCGCCACCGAGACGTCTGCGCTCTCAGGGGACGCACTCGAAGGGTACGTAGGGCTGGACATCAACGAGGATCTCCTGGATCAGGCCCGCTGCCGGCACGGGTCCGATCCGAGGAAGGCCTTTATTCAGGGCGATCTCTCCGAGGGTCTACCCGAGGAGATCAAAGCCCTCGAACCCTTTGACCTCTACTTCGCCGGATACGGAACCCTCTCTCACTTCACGGACGGACAAACCGCCAAAATAGTGGCGGATATCTGTGCGCATGCGAGGGATGGAGCCGTATTTGTCGGTGACTGGCTCGGCCGATATTCCTATGAATGGCAAGATCTGTGGCCCGAATCACCCGATCGCGAGTACTTCATGGACTACAGGATCTCCTATCTCTATTCAGAGGAAGAGCGTCCTCAAGTGGATGTGGTTTCGTTCCCTCTCCGGCTCATGACCCGGAAAGAAATCCTCGCCGTCGTCGGTCTTGCCTCTGCTCTGTCGGGCACGCGGATCGTCCCTTCGAGATTCTTCGACAGGTCGATTTTCGTGGGACGACACACGGAGACGGGTGATTACAACAGGAATTGCCCCAGGCTCCGGAGCGCTGTGAGCTCGCTGCTGGAGCCCTACAAACGCACCGATCCGGGGAGCCTTACGGTCAGCTATGCGCCGAAAGAAGGGTTTGATTCGTTGAACGACTTTTTCGGGTCGTTCTTCGATTCGTGCAACCGATTGGTGGATTACACGGCCTCGTTGTTGGTTGAACACTGTGGTAGTGAGGCTGCCGCCAAGGCCGCCCCTCCGGACTCCCACAGTTCGAATTCGCTCGCAGAAGCCATGGAGACCATGAGGAAAACCGTGGAGACATCGATAGGGATGGACTGCTGCGATGCTCGGGCCAATCTGATCGAGCCGGTGCTTGCATACTGTCTGCGTAAGCTGGAGATGGAGCTCCAACCATCCACCGGCGTGGGGCACGGCCTCGTCGGGGTCTTCTCCATCAGGAAATAGGGTCCGGGATTCATGCTGTCCGGACCGACCCGGAATAATTCAGAGAAGTTTCACTCTCCGCTCGTTCCTCGCCGCGAAGGCTCAACGATCGGGACAAAAAAATAAGGATTCAACATGTGTGGAATAGCAGGAGTGTGGGGTCGGACCGACGCTGAACAGGTTAAGAAGATGATGGACCTTCTTGCCCATCGGGGACCCGATGCAGAGGGAATGCACATCTCGCCGAACGGTCCCGGAGTGCTGGGCCATCGACGCCTGAGTATCATGGACCCCAAGGGCGGCGATCAGCCTATTTTCAACGAAGACAGGGCCATGGCAATTGTTGCAAACGGCGAAATCTACAACTTCCCGCAGCTCCGACCGGAATTGGCTTCCCGCCACACCTTCACCACCACATCCGACACTGAGGCCGTCCTTCACTGTTACGAGGAGAGCGGGCTTGAGACGGTGAATCGACTGGACGGCATGTATGCTTTTGTCATTGCAGACCACGGGGAGCTCTTCGCCGCCCGGGACGCAATCGGCATCAAACCTCTCTATTTCGCTGAAGAGGAGAACGAGCTCTGGTTCGCCTCCGAGCTCAAGGCCCTCGCCCCCCATTGTCAAAACATTCGAGAATTTCCTCCCGGCTCCTATTACCATTCAAGCCGGGGGATCGTGAACTTTTACCGGGTCCCGCAGCTTGATGTTGAGGAACGGTCAATCGGCGACCACATACGGCTTCTGCGTCGAACGCTGGAGAAGAGCGTCATCAAGCGGCTCATGAGCGATGTGCCGGTCGGGGCTTTCTTGTCGGGCGGACTGGACAGCAGCCTCATCGCGGCAATTGCTCGCCCGCACTTGGAGCAGCTTCACACCTTTACAGTCGGGGTGGAAGGCAGCCCGGACCTGGAGGCAGCCCGCGTGGTGGCCCGGCATCTGGACACGATACATCACGAATATGTACTAACCGAGGACGAAATCAAACGGAAGCTTCCCGAGATCATCTACTACCTGGAATCGTACGACCAGGATCTTGTGCGGAGCGCCATACCGTGCTTCTTCACTTCCCGGCTGGCAGCCGAGCACGTCAAGGTCATTCTCACCGGTGAAGGGGCCGACGAGCTCTTCGCCGGGTACACCTACTACAAGGGAATCGACGACAGAGGCGTACTCCAGGATGAATTGCGCCGTTCGGTGGAGAGTCTGCACAACATCAATCTCCAGAGGGTGGATCGGATGACCATGGCCCACTCCATCGAAGGGCGGGTACCGTTCCTCGATCTGGAGATGATCGAATTGGGGCAGACCATCCCGGCGGAACTGAAGCTCCCCGCCGGTGGAGGCCAAGAGAAGTGGGTTCTCAGGACGGCCTTCGAGGATCTTTTGCCGCCGGAGATCATCTGGCGCGACAAGGCGCAGTTCGACGAGGGAAGCGGCACCGTGGGGCTCCTCGACCGGGCGTTGGCCGGCATGACGGATGAAGGGGAAGCAGTAAAATACCGTATGGAGCACCGGGAATCCCGGCTCCGATCTGCAGAGGAGTGCCACTTCCACAGGCTCTTCATGAGCGTTTACGACTATCCCGAACCTATTCTGAGCAACGTGGGGCGATGGACCGACCGGCCCAAGTGGGTGGCGTAATCCTATTCCAGGGCATTTTCCCGGAATGCATCAGCCACATCGAGGATCGCCCGCAGTCCCCTATGAGGTGGGAGCATGATCGTTGTCGGCGAGAAGATCAACACCAGTCGCAAGAGCATTGAAGAAGCCGTGATTCGCAGGGACGCCGCGTTCATCGTCGAGACGGCCAAAGCCCAGATTGATGCCGGAGCTGCGTATATCGACGTGAATGCCGGCAGTTTCGTGGACGGGGAGACGGAGCATCTCTGCTGGCTGGTGGAAACCGTTCAGGGCGCCCTCGACGTGCCGCTGTGTCTGGACAGCCCCAATCCTGCAGCACTGTCCGAAGCGATGAAACGGCACAGGGGCGAACCGATGATCAACTCGATTTCTCTCGAGGAAGAGCGATTTCGAGAGCTCTTGCCACTCGTCTCGTCACAACCTTGTCACGTGGTGGCCCTCTGCATGAGCCGCACGTCCATGCCCACCACCGTGGCGGAGCGAGTGGACGTGGCTTCCGAGCTTGTCGGCAAGCTATCCGAGAAAGGGATACCTCGGGAGAAAATCTACGTTGACCCGCTCGTGCAACCCGTGGCCGTAGACACCCAAATGGGGATGTCGGCTCTCAACGCGATCCAAGAGATTATGGAGCTCTTCCCGGGAATAAACACGATCTGCGGCCTGTCCAACGTGTCGTTCGGTCTCCCGGAGCGAAGGCTTATCAATAGGAACTTTCTTGTACTGGCCATGGCACACGATTTATCGGCCGCCATTTTGGACCCGACCGACAACAGACTCATGGCCGCTCTCTACAGCACGGATATGCTCCTGGGCCGAGATGAATATTGTGAGAAATACATCGACGTGTACCAGGCCGGTCGTCTCACAGGGGCATAGACTCATCCCCCGTCCAATACCCGAGGAGGTTGTCGATATGAGCGAGCTTAAGAGCTTGGAAGAAGCGGTCCTGAAAGGTGATATCAAAGCGGCCGTGGCCGAAACACGGAAGGCTCTGGATGCCGGGACCGATCTTCAGGTGATTCTCGATGAAGGCCTGATCGGAGCCATGGACGAGGTGGGAAAGCGGTTCTCAAAGGGCCGGATCTTTGTGCCGCAAATGCTGCGGTCGGCAAAGACCATGCAAGAATGCGTCAACGTCATTAAACCGCTCTTCAAGGAAGGTGATATTACACCCAAGGGCAAGGTGGTCATTGCCACCGTCAAAGGCGACCTCCACGACATCGGGAAGAATCTGGTGGCCATGATGATGGAAGGGGCC
Organism: Desulfomonilaceae bacterium; assembly: GCA_041741735.1. Lineage (GTDB taxonomy): Bacteria > Desulfobacterota > Desulfomonilia > Desulfomonilales > Desulfomonilaceae > JBGSJS01. The sequence continues at coordinate 49,476 of JBGSJS010000045.1, forward strand.
GGATTTGCCATCACCGATCTGGGTGTCGATATCTCTCCGGAAGCCATTGTGGAGAGGACTCAGGCCGTAGGCGCGGACATCGTTGCCCTGTCGGCGCTGCTCTCCATCACCATGCCGGCAATGCCCGCAACGGTTAAAGCACTCGAAGCGGCGGGAATCAGGGGGCAGACCAAGGTCATGATCGGCGGTGCTCCGGTCACCGAGAGATATGCAAAGGAGATCCGGGCCGATTCGTATGCCCCCGATGCGGCCTCGGCAGTGATCGAAGCCAAGAGACTCATGGGCATCAGTTGAGAAGCCTCAATCGTCCAAGGAGCCGATAATGAAACCGCTTGAGATCCCGACATTTATGCCGCGGCTCAAGGTTCTGAGCCGTAGCCAGGCTTTGGCCATCCATACGTCAGCCCTGGAAATCCTGGAGAACACCGGATTCTCGATGGACCACCCCCGTGCCCTGGAGATGCTGGCGGGAGCCGGATGCAAGATTCAAGATCACCACTGGGTGAAGATGCCCGGGTACCTTGCCGAGGAAGCGTTGAGGTCCGCGCCCAGACAGATCACGCTCTACGACCAGAATGGCAACGCGGCCATGCCGCTGGTGGACGAAAATCCCTATTACGGCACGGGTTCCGATACCACCTTCACACTTGACCTTGAAACAGGCATTCGCCGCCGGTCGCTCTTAAAAGACACGGCGAACTTCGCCCGACTGGTGGACGCACTGGAAAACATGGATTTCTCCATGTCCATGGGGAATCCTGAGGACGTACCGGTCATTGAAGACATCTACGTGTATGCCTTTGTCGAAATGGTGAAGAATTCTAACAAACCGATTGTTTTTATTGCCGACAGCGGAAAAGATATCGCCAAGATATACGATATTGCCTGCCTCATTGCCGGCGGTCCCGAGGAGCTCGAAAAGAAACCGTTTCTTCTGAACTACTCGGAAGCCATAAGCCCATTGCGTTTTCCCGGGAACGTCGTTGACAAGCTGATCTTCTGTGCGGAAAAGAAGATTCCTCTTTGCCTTCCATCCGGTTCCAATGCGGGCGGCGGGGCGCCGATCACCCTCGCCGGAGCCATGGCTCTGGGTATAGCCGAGAATCTGGTCGGACTCGTGGTCCACCAGTTGGCAGGGAAAGGATCGCCCTTTCTGTTCGGGCCCAATGTAAGCGCCCTCGATATGAAATCGTCGGTTGTCTGCTACGGCTGCCCGGAATGGAGCCTCACACAAGCGGCTCTCGCGGACATGCGCGACGAGCTCTATGGGCTTCCCGTCTGGGCCTTCGCGGGAGCATCCGATTCCAAGGTCATGGACGCCCAGGCAGGCGCCGAGGCCATGTTTTCCATTGTCACCAGCATGCTCTCCCGGTGCAACCTCATCCATGATGTGGGATTCCTGGAGTATGGGAGCACGTCTTCCCTCGAAATGGTGACCATGGCAAACGAGCTGGTGGCCATGAGCAGGTACTTCACCGGCGGCATTCCGGTGAACAAGGAGACGCTGGCTTTGGAGGTCATCGAGAGAGTTGCCGGAGGCGGCTCCGGGTCGATTTTCCTGACGGACGACCACACTTTCGACAACTTTATGCAATCCCTGTACATTCCGGCACTGTTGGATCGTTCCCGGTACGATTCCTGGGAACAGGCGGGCTCGAAGGACCTCTACGCACGGTGCAACGCTGAGGCGAAAAGAATACTGGCAGAGCATATTGTGGAACCGAAGCCACCTGAAGTTCTGCGAGGAATAGACGACATCCTCTCGGCCCGGTGAATCGGTGCCTTGGTTTCCGAGGGCAATGACGTCAGGTTCCGGCTGTCATTGCGAAGAGCGGAGCTACAAAGCAATCTCGAAGCCGGAGCACGGCAAGCCACCAGGGGAGTTGGGAAGTCAGGCCGCAAGCATGTCGTTTCATCAGGTCGGTCGCACATTCTATTCGAAGTGGTCAAGTGTGCCGAGGCGTCTGGTGGAAGGCGACGAAACGTCCGGGGTCGAGGTCGGCAACAAGTAGAGAGATGAAAACTAGTCATGCCCTGAAGGGGCAGACCAAGAATAGCCGTAGGTTTCAACCTACGGAAAACGGAAATAAATAAAACAAGTTGGACCCTGAAGGGATCCTCCAAAGATTGTAAGCTGAAGCGATTCTTGGACGACCCTTTCAGGGTCGTTCTGGAAGATTGGGATGCGGCGGTTCCCCGTGGATTAAAACCCACGTCTATTCACGGTGCGCCCCTTCGGGGCACTGTTCCAATTGAGGTACAGGAGCGCTCCATTCTTGAGCGTCCGGCCTGAGAAAGCGGAGACGCCGCAGCTTGGTCTGCGACCTCACTTAGGAGCCACAAGCAGCAACCTCTACGGGTGATTCCGGCACACAACCGGTCGCTGGAAAACGTGGAGTCGGAATAGGGTTTCTGTATGACAATGAGCTCGCACATCTGCAGGCAGCCCACTCCGGAAGAGTTGGATGCGCTTGACCGGGCCGGTCGGCGGATACTGGAACGAGTGGGAATCAGGATTAAGGATCGCGGGTACCTGGACTTCCTCGCGAAAGCCGGCGCGGACGTCTCGTACGACGAGGCAATAGTCCGCTTCAGATCGGCTTGGCTTGAAGAGATGCTCGGCACTGCCCCATCCAAGTTCACCCTCTACTCGCGTGACGGAAAGAACGACGTTCATCTCGGGGAGGGGAAGGTCCATTTCGTCAACGGCGGGAGGGTCTTTCGCATCATCGATCCCGTGAGCGGAGAGCACCGCCGGACAACCCTGCGGGACGTCGCCCATGCGGCTACCCTGGTGCACCATCTCGAGCACATTCGCTTCTATATCATAGCGTGTCAGGCGTACGACGTGCCGCCTCGGCACTATCACCTCAACGACTTCTACCAGGCGCTCAGTCATACGACGAAACACGTCATGGGCGGATGCGGTGATCTGGAAGGGGCGCATCAGGTATGGGAGTTGGCCGGCTTCATCGCGGGAGGGGAAGAAAAGCTTGCGGATCGACCGTTCGTATCGGTGATTACCAATCTCATGAGTCCGCTGACCCTGGACACGGCATCTCTCGATATACTTCGCTTCTGCTGTGAGCACGGTATTCCCGTCACCTGCGCACCGGCCCCGATCTCGGGCGCCACGGGTCCTGCGTCACTTGCCGGAACCTTGGCCCAGATGCACGCTGAAGCCCTTGCCGGGGTCGCCTTGACCCAGGTTTTCAAACCCGGAGCAAAGGTTCTCTACGGAGCTGTCCCCTCAGCCATGGACCTGCGTACCATGGATTTCACCTTGGGCTCCGTTGAGACGGCGCTCATGAGCGCGTGGGCCGTAAGACTGGCTAAACTCTACGATCTACCGATCTACGGTTCCGCAGGCGTCACCGAATCTAAGGTGCCGGACGTTCAGGCCGGAATAGAAAAGACGCTGTCCAAACTCGTGGTGGCACTTGCGGGCGCCGACTGCATTCACCTTGCCGCGGGCATGCTCGATTCCGGCAATTCCATAGCATTGGAGCAGTTCGTCATCGACGATGAGATCATCGGGATGATCCATCGGTTTCTCGCGGGGGTAGTAGTGAATGAAGAAACCCTGGGACTGGAGACCATAGAAGCGGTGGGCCCCGGAGGCAACTATGTCACCGAGGATCACACCCTTCGGCACATGATGGACGAGTTCTTCTATCCCGGACTTGCCGTACGATCGAGCTTCGACCTCTGGGATGCGAGGGGTCGTCCCACCATGCTGTCCAAGGCAGCCGCCCGAGTGGAAGAGATTCTGGGAGGGGACGTCGCCAACATGCTCGGATCGGGAATGGCAGAGGACGTCAAGAGATCTTTCCCGGGGATTCAGGAATTGTAGGTCGGGAAATGGTAAGCTCACAAGAAGACGCCGACGTTGGTCTGTCTCATCGGTCGCCGGTAGAGCCGAAACCGCCGGGCGAAACCCTGCGAGTGATCTCCTGTGGAGTCTTCAAACCCGCTATTGATTACCTGGAGCTGAAGAAGAAATATTCCCGCCTACGGTTCGAATATCTCTCACCGAATCTCCATCTCCTCCCTCACAGACTGAGAGAATGCCTGGTCAAGCAGATCGGCGGCACGCAGCAGTGCGCTGCACGCACCATCTGCCTCTACGGCGAGTGTTGCCCCGACATTGACCATGTCTGCCGGAGTCACGGCGCATCCCGTGTCATTGGTGCAAACTGCTATGAAATACTTCTCGGTAGCCGGCGATTCACGAGCATCATAGCGGAGACCGCCGGCACATATTTCCTGGAGCGTCAGTTGCTGGAGAACTTTCAGTCTATGTGTGCCGAACCGTTGGAGCTTTTTGACGAGGAGGTGAGGAGAGAGCTCTTCAAGCACTACAAGAGAGTGATTTACGTGCGACAACCGGCGGACCCCGATCTGGAAGGCCACGCGAGAGAGATCGCTCACTTCCTCCAGCTCTCTCTGGAGGTCTGGGACTCGGACTATTCCCACCTCGAACGGGGGTTGGCGGAATTGATCGGCACAAAGCCGACCAGCGGATGGGTCAAATGAAGTCGATGCTCTGCCCGAGAACCGACATCCTTGGCATAGGTGTTTCTGCAGCTTCGTTCCCGAGCACCATTTGTGACTTCGTGAAACGACGGTCGGTCAATACCGACTGTCGGTCGCCTCAACCGGGATGTCGGTCATGACAAAAAACAAGTCCATCAAACGCAAGAATAGAAAACACCTCCGTGGCTCTCCCCCGGCAAGACCGTCAAAGCGGTCTTATGCGTGGCTGAACGTCTTGCCGGATCAGCTTTGGCTCAAAGTCCGTCCGGGGGTGACCGTATGGGAAGCTCTCAGAGAGAGTGATGTCCCAATCGACGGTGACTGCGGAGGATTGGGCAAGTGCGGTAAATGCAAGATTACCTTGATCACTGCCATGGGGAGCCCGTCGGAAGAGGAGAAATCACTCCTCACGGAAGAGGAGATTGCAGGAGGCATTCGGCTGGCCTGCCAAACACGGATCACAAAGGACGTCCAGATTGACCTTACCGCATCGGGAACCGAGCTTGAATTTCATCAGATCCTCAAGTCAGGCCATCGCTCAATCCTCGAGTTGGACCCCCTGATCGACAAGCGGATCATAACCTGCTCCCCTGATTTGGAGAACGAATGGCTTGCCGACCTCGATCGCATCAAATTGTGTCTCGGCACCGAGTACCGGGAGCTGGAAGCCTCCCTCAGATGTCTGAGAACTCTGCCCAATTTCCTCAGCTCGCCTGGCTTCGAGGGAGCTGCCGTGCTCCACAAGAAGCGTCTGCTCGCATTGCAGGAATGGAACAAGGTGGGACGACAGTCCGGGCTCGTCTTCGACTTGGGAACCAGCACGGTGGTCGGCAAGCTCATAAGCCTTCTCGACGGACACGAAATAGCGGCCATCAGTCGTCTCAACGCTCAATATAAATATGGTACCAATGTCGTCAGCCGCCTCCAATATATCAAGGAGCACGTGGACGGATTGCAGCACCTCCACAACCTCCTCATCGGCGACCTGATGCGCATCTCCGACGGTCTCCTCAAGGTCGGGCGGCTCGATCCCGACGAGATCCTAATTGCCGTGGCGGCGGGGAACACGGTCATGCAGCATATCCTGCTGGGGCTTCCTCCGCTGGGTATTGCGCAAGCACCGTTTGCTCCCGTCATTACCGACGGGATTGTCGTGTGGGCTTCGGAAGTGGGACTTCGTTTCCATTCTGAAGCCATCCTCTACGTCATGCCCGGCCGGTCCGGGTACGTGGGAGGGGACTTGATCAGTGTGATCCTTGCCTCCGGAGCGTACGAGCAGGATCGTGAACTTGTGCTGGGACTCGATCTGGGAACCAATGGAGAGATCTTTCTCGGTAACCGCAGGCGACTAATCACCTGTTCCGCCGCGGCCGGGCCTGCTCTGGAGGGGGCCCGAATATCCCGGGGCATGATTGCCAAGACCGGAGCAATCGAAGCCACCTCCACGGAGAACGATCGCCTCGTTTACCGGGTGATCGGAAACACCCGGCCCAAGGGCCTGTGCGGAAGCGGGCTCGTGGATCTGGTCGCTGTGCTCCTGCATCACGGGGTGATCGACTCGGAGGGGCGAATCGGACCGACACCGGGAGCGGACTCGGATCCGCTCAATTCGAGACTGGTTGAACGGGACGGAGTATACGATTTTGTGGTAGCAGATGCAGATGAGAGTTTCGATGGCAAGCCGATATTTCTCACTCAAAAGGACGTGCGTGAGCTTCAGCTCGCCAAGGGAGCCATCGCGGCAGGCATAGAAACTCTTCTGGATGAGATGGGAATCACTGCAAGGGACCTACAGCGGATATATCTCGCCGGGGCTCTCGGCAATTACGTGAATGTGTATAGCGCCATGCGAATCGGCCTGTTCCCCCACGTCGATCCCGGACTCGTCGTCCCTTTGGGCAATGCGGCTACCACGGGTGCGTCGATGGTGCTTCTCTCCAAGCCGCACTGGGACACTGCAAACGAGGTATCCGACTTCGTTGACCATGTGGAGCTTTCTTCGCGGCCGGATTTCAATGACTACTTCATCAAGCACCTCGATTTTCCGGAGGAGAACATCTGGTAGAATACCCATGTGCAATTCGATGCCTTGGGTCTCCGGGGCCCGGGCGTATTCATGAGGAGAGGGAAGGGTAAGGGACCGTGATCGTCCTGAGTCATGTGGGCAAATCTTTCGATAACGGCACCACCTACCCGGTGAAGGATCTGTCTCTGGAGATCCGTCAAGGTGAGACCATGATCCTCGTTGGATCCTCGGGCTGCGGCAAGACCACCACGCTCAAGATGATCAATCGACTGATCGAGCCCACCGAAGGCACCATTGAAATAGGCGGCCGCAACGTGATGGAGCAGGACCCTGTACAGCTTCGGCGCTCCATAGGGTATGTCTTTCAGGGCATCGGGCTGTTCCCGCACATGACAATCAGAGAAAACGTCGGGATCGTGCCCCGCCTTCTCGGTTGGAGTCCGGAGAAGCGCCGGGCGGAGGCTACCCGGTTGCTGGAACTGGTTGGGTTGCCCGATCGGGACTATGGTTCACGATTCCCGGACGAGCTCTCGGGAGGTCAACAGCAACGGGTCGGGGTGGCCCGTGCGTTGGCGGCGGACCCGGAGTACCTGCTCATGGACGAGCCCTTTGGGGCCCTCGATCCGGTGACCCGCGAGACACTCCAACAGGAGATGCTGCGCATCAAGTCCCGCCTCAGGAAGACCATCGTCTTCGTCACTCACGACATCTTCGAGGCCCTTACGTTGGGCGATCGTATTGCCGTCCTGCACGACGGGAACGTGGAGCAGGTCGGCACCAAGGAAGAGCTGCTGCGCAGTCCTGCCACGAATATGGTGAAGGAGCTCTTCAGCCGACCGGCGCTCCGGTCGGCAGCCTTCGCGGACTTGCTATGAGCGAGCCCCACTGGCTCTTTTTCGTGGTCGATCGACTCGCCGAGCTGCGGCTCCGAACCGGCGAGCATATAGTGCTTACAGCGGTTTCTACCGTGGTCGCTATCACGGCAGCGATTCCTCTGGGCATCCTTGCGTGCCGCCGAACGTGGCTGCGAGGGCCGGTCATGGGATCGGTAAGCATTCTTCAGACCATACCGAGCCTCGCCATGTTGGCCATGCTCTTGGCCGCACTCGGAAAGATCGGGGTGATTCCCGCCGTTATAGCGCTGACTTTGTATGCGCTCCTGCCCATGGTGCGTAACACCGTAACCGGCATTGAAGGAGTGCCTGCTGAAATCGTCGAAGCTGCACGGGGCATAGGCATGACGGCCCGGCAGGACCTCTGGATGGTTCGCATGCCCATCGCAACGCCGGTCATTGTGGCAGGCATCCGAACCGCTGCAGTGGTAGGTGTGGGTATCGCCACCCTGTCAGCGTTCATCGGTGCGGGAGGTTTGGGACAGTTCATCAATCGTGGCTTGGCAATGTCCAACACCTCTCTCATCCTCCTGGGGGCAATACCGGCCGCTCTCCTTGCGTTGTTGGTGGATTCTTCGATCGCAGCGGTTCAATGGGCGTTGAAACGTCGTCGAAAAGATGAGATTCATCGAACCACTCCTTTCCTCAGAGGAGTCGCGCTCTTTCAGCCTTTTGTTCTGGTTGCTGCCGGTTTTTTCGCCGCGTACTCGGATTCCACGGACACGAATGTCCGCGGCGGCTCCCACGAAAAACCATCTGCCGTCATAAAGATCGGTTCAAAGGCGTTTACGGAACAGTTCATTCTGGGAGAGATGATGGCTCAGCTCATCGAGTCGCACACCAAATTGGCCGCTAAACGGGTCTTCAACCTGGGCGGCACCCTCATTTGCCACAATGCATTGGTAAACGGTGAGATCGACGTTTATCCCGAGTACACGGGAACCGCTCTAACGGCTATTCTCGGCCGCTCCACGGTTCGGGATCCCGGCGAGGCCCTGGCAATCGTTGCCAAGGCTTACGAGAAGAGGTTTCGTGTGGATTGGCTGCAACCATTCGGCTTTGACAACTCTTATTCCATAACGGTGAGGGAGGACGACGCTGTTCGGAACGGATGGGAAAGGATATCGGACCTCGCCGGGAAAGCGGCCCACCTGAAAGCCGGATTTACCGCCGAGTTTGCAGAAAGACCCGACGGCTATCCGGGACTTGCTCGTGCGTATGGTTACCAATTCGGCGACGTGGTTGACGTTGACTCTTCTCTCATGTACCAGGCGGCCGCCAAAGGCGACGTTGACGTTATATGCGCCTATACCACCGACGGGAGAATCGCTGCGTACAAACTCAAACCCCTCGTTGACGACAGGCGATTCTTCCCCCCGTACCAGGCGGCTCCCGTGGTTCGCAATGCCGCCTTGGAAAGGCATCCCGAACTGGGCCGCGTGCTGAATTTGTTGGCCGGGAAAATCGATAATGCAACAATGAGACGATTGAACTATCAGGTGGACGTCGATGGCCGATCTGCCCGGGAGGCGGCCCGTGAATTCCTGATCGCTCGCGGGCTAATCCGGCGCGACCACCGCTGATGCCCACAGAATTGGGGTCAACAGAATTGGGGTCAAAGAATTGGGGTCAAGTCTGCTCTTGACTCATGCGTGGCTTGATCGCCACCACTTTCTTCCTCAAGGTCCCGCCGTTCCAAATCCCTTTCGCCGTGGGATGAGACACGTTGCTCGCGCAGCCGCAATGCTCCGGTCCAAAACCACCATCTCCTACGGCTGTCGAAGTCTGAATCAGGCAAAAGGCTGCAATCCCGACATTCCAGGTGATGGAGGCCTCTTGGACTCCAATAACTACTGGAAATTGAATGCGCCACGGCCGTGACATGTACCGCCTATATGAGCATGCCACACCTGAGTCAATGGCAGCCCCCTTTCTCGGCAAATCGAAAAATGCTTGAACAATGCCTCAATTCATGTGCGGAACGCTGGTTGGTTGATGAAGCGGGTGGCGAAACGATAGCTCCTTATGAGGTGACTCAAAGTCGCTTCCGAAGAAATCTTCCTGCCCCAAACACCAATAAGGCAAAAATGACGCCGAAGGGCAAGGCCTTGAACATGTACCCCGGATGGGACATTCTGCAAGACAGTGGGACAATGCCCGAAGGCGTTGCCCGATAGCGGCTCCAGATGGTCTTATCGTCATCAGAATACGTAACCTCAATCGTCTGCTCTGTCCCTCGGTCGGAGATTACTTTGTAAGAAACGTTCGTGTACTCGTTTATCTTGATCCTATCCGATGACCGAGGCATAAGAAATGAGTATTTAGGGGTAGACGACTCAAACTTGGCCAAGTCTTTGAGCTCAATAGCAGTGAACGAGCTCTCGGCTTCAGCGGGACGGGCGACCACGTAAAACCATGGGAGGGGTTGCTGTCCTTTCTCGATATCACGCGAATCGAGGTGGGTGAGCATCAACGTTCCGGCGACGATACCGGTGGTGCAGCTCACCGGGACAAACCAGATTGCACCGAGAACAAGTGCGAGAAGGCTACGGATTTTCAATGCCATGACTCCCATGAATAGGTTGAAATCTTCTCGGGGATTGATCTGGAAAGGGAAACCGGTCACCCATTAGAAGTCGTCTCTTGACACATGTTTGGTTGATCGCCACCGCGTTGCTCCTCAAGATCCCGTCGTTCGTAGTAGTTTGTCTCGTGGGATGGAATACGCTGCTCGCGCTGCCGTAATGCTACGGTCCAATGCCGTCCCTTACGGTAGCCGAAGTCCGAATCAGGCCAAACCTCGCAACCCTCCTGCCTGCTGAAGATCTCTCTATGGAGTCCGCCGCTGTTCATGCATGGTACCAGACTCCGGAAATTGAATGCTCCACGGCCGTGACATGTACCACACGATATCGCCATATTCCATTTAAGTCAAAAGACGACTTGACCCCTTTTTTTCTTTTCGGAACTGGTAAGGCAACTCGTAGGGGTTGCTGACAAGGCTGCCGTGAAGACTCCCGAGGCGTCACAGATCGAGGACAGGACCGACAACGGTCGGGAGGGCGCAACAATCAACTAACCACGTATTGGCTCTTATACAGGCCAGGAAATTTCCACCGACCAGATTTCACCACCGAAAGGACCGGGTAAGATGCCCGGTCCTTTCGCGTGTGGATCGAGGACCGAGAATCAAATGACCAGTCGGTGACTTGCTGCGATCAGAACCTTCCTCGCTGCGTACTGTATCAATTCGATGTCCGGGCCAAGTAAACGGGACTCCGGTGAATATGGAAACAGCGGAGGTTCGTCACGTCCTCCACCTTCATCTTTGGAGTGCACTATCCTGCATCTAAGCCGATAAAGCCTAGTTGCAATCTCATTTCGCAAATCAGCCTTGGAGTCATTGAAAGGAATGGAATGTGCCTGCACCCCACTGCTTTGACGTGAAAAATGCTTCTTGCGCTCCATGGAGCAAGCCAGGAACGTCTTGAGATCATTTTGGTCCAGACATGCCCTGAACACACTCTTGAGTTGCGCCTCCTCACTTCGGTTGCCATGTTTAGTAATTGGCGACATTGCCTCGACTAGCCTTCCTACGTCTGAATCCTCCTCAATTTCAAACTCAGGTTCTTTCAAAATGTCTCTTATTTTACTACAGGTCTCCTGCATCCAGTATTTCGGAAAATAGAACTCAATACACTGATAGTATGAGAGGAACTGAAGAAGCGGCATGGGCCCGGCGGTCCGGGCATACCAGTAAAGCTCCATAGGCTTGGTACCATAGTTTCTGTCCGGAACTCTTAACTCCGGGGCCACCTCGCCCATGTAGTACCAAAGTTTTGAGGGCGGCTCAAATCTGGTCAGACCCACCGGAAAGTTGATCATCAAATCCATTTCAAAAAACACCGCGTTTGAAACGTCTTCTAGCATGGAAAGTGCCTCGGTGTGGTTGGACACGTGAGCTTTTTCAATCTTGATGCTGGGCGCCTCCAGCCATTCCACACCTTGTAAACACAAGCTTTGCAACTCCTCAGACGGCGGGCCGATACTGACCTTAAGATCTTTATTGTCGGCGGATTGCGACAATGTCAAAACCAATTCTGTCTCATCCTCAGCAACCTCTGAGCTTCTTCCAGAAAGTATAAGGTAAATCCAATCAGGATCGTGTCCTTCAAGAGGTTTGACGTAAGCCTCTATGCGGCCCACTTGGGTTGAGAAGATTGCCCAATAGTTCTCTATAAATGACCAATCCTCGAACCGGAATTCCAATAGCTTGTCCACGTGTTCTTCACATAGAAGACATACCTCACGAACTTCGCTCCCGCAGGGCAACCCGACCTTGGCCACCCGCCGAACCGAGACAATATCTTTATCCCACCGCCACTTGATGCCGGACTTGTCGCATCTTTCCTCAAGTTTTTTCCCAGCAGGGTGATCGGGCCCGAAACTTTTGCCTCTGAAGGATCTCTTTTCCATCTTGTCTCTCACCGACTTGCTCTTTCAGTCCGCACCCTCTGAAGAGTTTGGAACTGGTCGCCAACAAGACAGCAGGACGGCAACACGGTCGTCCTGTTGACAAAAAGACTGATTGTTCCCGATGCTGAACCTACCTCACCGTCAGCGGCACCGTCAATCAAAATTCTGTCGGTTTTCAGGCGACCATGGATTTGTGGTTACCGGATAGATTAATAGTTGTGACGAGTAACCCAGTAGGTTACCTAGTGCGACTATTGGTGCGACAAAATCGGTGGGGAAAAAGATTGACCGGGTGTCGGTCCTGAGAAAATCATGGTGCGACTATTGGTGCGACAAGTATGTCCCTTCGTGTCCCTTAACGTCATAAATAGTCATAATCATTGACGGTGATTTTACTCTCAAAACCAAAAAAAGGACTCGGGAGAATATCCCAAGTCCTTGATTTTTCTGGTGCGCCCTAAGAGATTCGAACTCCCGACCTTCTGATCCGTAGTCGGGATGCTTGGAATTAACCCGTATGATGTCAAGTAGTTGTCGGTTCGGCCCGTTGCCAAAATCCACGACAATCCATAATCGTCCGTAACGCATCCCCGCAAAAATCCCGCACTGAAAATCGGATGATTTTTGGTCAGGAGTGCGTGACGTGAGCGGGAGAGTACCAACCAACGTGACATACAAAGGCCATATTTGTTGAAGGTATGATGAGCACGCGGATGCCCTCGAGGCCTTTCGATCTCCAGTGGACATTCCCAAAAGGAGAAAGATGAGAGCAATCGGCAGGTGGGGCATTCCAGCTCTTCCTCGTGCTCGAAAGCGATCAGCGCCCCCAGCCACCAATATTGTCTCAGAGGCCATCAGGGCGCGCTATTCAGGAGCAAATTATGACTCACGGTCTATCGAAAAGCAGAATCCTTGACGGGCTTCAATGCCCGAAGCGCCTCTGGCTGGCGGTTCATCACCCGGAATTGACTCGTTATTCGCAACGGTCGCTCCAATTCTTTCAGGCGGGAATTGAGGCTCAAGAAGCGTACCGCAAGCTCCTCCCCAACGGAATTCTCGTCGAGCACGTGGATGACTTGAGGGCAGCCTTAGAGGAAACCCGCCGCATTATGGCTGAAGATGCAGGAGTTCCGATTTTCGAGGCGCCTTCCAGCACAAGGGCGTGTTGGTTCGGGCAGATCTTATGTTCCCCTCTCTTGAAGGCTATCGCATGGTCGAAATCAAAGCTTCTGCATCGGTTAAGGACGGGCAGGTCAAGGATTGCGCCATTCAGACTTGGCTAATTGAAAGAGCGGGAATTCCCGTCAGATCCATAGCACTCGCGGTGATCAACAACGCGTTCGTGTATCCGGGTGCGGGAAATTATTATGGGCTCTTCAGGCATGAGGACGTGACCGAGCGCGTTCGCATTCTCGTGCGACAAGTCCCGGATTGGGTAAGAGACTGCCGAACCGTTTTGAGATCCGCCATGCCGGACGTGAAGACCGGCGGTCAGTGCAGTGATCCGTACGACTGTCCGTTCATTGAACACTGCTCAGAAGGGGAACCGCCATATCCTGTTAAATCTCTTCCTGGCCGCAAGAACGTAGCCCGAGCCCTTGAGGCAGAAGGGATCTTTGACATACGAGACATCCCCGCGGGGAGACTCAGCAGACCTGAACACAAGAGGGTAGTCCGCATCACGAAGAGTGGAAAACCGGAGATCAATCCAAACGCAAAGGCTGTTCTCAAGCAGTATCCCTATCCCCGGTACTATTTGGATTTTGAGACCATCTCATTTACCGTTCCGATATGGCCGGGAACCAGGCCATTTCAGCAAATACCGTTTCAGTGGTCATGCCATGTGGAGCACGCCGATGGACGTATTGAACCCCGGTGGTTTCTGGATACATCAGGGGAAATGCCGGCGAGGGGGACGGCCGAGAGCCTGGTGCAAACCATGGGAAAGAAGGGGCCGATCTTCATGTATGCCCCTTTTGAGAGGAGAGTCATCAACGACTTGACAGAGGAGTTTCCGGACCTCGCCCCACAACTCAAAAGGATTGGAGATAGACTCGTTGACCTGCTCCCCATAGTGAAAGAGAACTACTATCATTCGAACATGAAGGGATCATGGTCCCTGAAAGCCGTTACCTCTTGTATGGCCCCCGAGATGAGTCACGCGAAACTTGGGGAGGTTACCGATGGAACCGCCGCACAACGCGCCTATATCGAGATCATTGCGCCGGGGACCGATGGAGCGCGCAGAGATGAGCTGAGAAACAAGCTGCTCGATTACTGCCAACTCGACACCATGGCAATGATCACGATTACGAGGAAACTGCAGGGTGCCTGAAGCTTTCCATGTTGGCCTCGGCACATCATGAGGGGCCATGGAGATTAATCAGGGATCCCGGCAAAACGAGTGCACACCAAATGATTGTCCTCTGACTCGCTCAGAGCGCGTCTCAGGTGCCTTCTCGTCCATTTCCGTGTTCGGGGGTGCGCCGGGTGACAGAGGACGGCTCGCGACAATGACTGGAAATGCCTGTGATGACCCTAGGTTGCGCTAACTAATAGCTATTATTTAGAAACCTCGTGAAACAGCTGGACTATTGCCGTCTCCAGAAAGTCGCTCAGAATCCATCTGGCGAAGCCTGAGAACCAATCGTGCGTAGCCGAGGACCGAGTCCAGCATCTATCTCAGGGCGCTCCAGCGCAGGGCCGTGTCATAGTGGGGCTTAACGTAATGAAATTGGAAGCATAAACGACTTTTCGTGGACATCGGAGTCCGAATGGGCTATGAAGGGGGCATGGAACATGATGCTCATCGAGTGCCGTCGGATGTCAGGGAAGTGGTCAAGGGCGTTGAAGTCCGGCCGGTGAGTGCCGCCGAGCAGCCACTCTGGGATCGGCTGATGCAACAGCATCAC
>JBGSJS010000046.1:0-77275 GCA_041741735.1 Desulfomonilaceae bacterium
TAAGTTCTGAAACTCGTCCATCGGATGTCTCCTTTTTCTTGAACTTTGAGCGGTTCAGAAGGAGGAGGCTCCGATAGACTCCCGGAAATGTCAAACTCTTTGAGTCCCCCGGCAGAGCCGGGGGTTTACTTATTATTATTAGGGTCGAGCACACCGGCAGCCTGGCTCATGATTTCCATGCCTCCTACCCCGGGTAAAACCGCGACTCCATCGATGCGGTGGTGATCGAGTAACGGATGATATGGGTCAAGCATTACTGCTGCCCTGAGATATTCACCGGGCACATGAAAGAGCACATGAGCCGGCTGTCCGGCAAAATGCACTTCCCTTTCTCGGGGAGTTTCGGGAGCTCCAAAAGCTTCCGTGAAGAACGGACCCAGCCTGCCCGCGACGACGACCTCGGACGCAATTGCCTGATCGGTTAGGATGCGGCAAAAGATTCCAGCTCCGGCATCTGGGGTAATGAAGTCGATTCCCGCGGCTTGAAGAGTCTTTAGAGCACTTCCCCTCAGGGCCATCCCTACTTCAGACCACGGTCCCCAATCGATGATCCACGCGGGCACCCCGGTGGAGCGGTTTACCCATCGCAGCAGGTGGGCGAGACCGTCATTGGCCGCAGCATAATCCACCTGAGCGGCATTGCCGAACCTTCCGGCCACACTCCCAAAACCCACTATTTCTCCCGGAAAGATCCCGTGCTCTTCAAAAGCCTCCAAGAAATTGTTCATCCCGCCGACCTTGACCGACACGACGGATTCCATGTCGTCAGTGGATTTCTTTTTCAGCGGCCGGCTCTTCTCAATGCCCGCTGCGTGAACCATCACATCAATGCGGCCAAAGAGCCCCTTGATCTCGGAAACTAAGGCAGAAACTCCTTCCTTGTCTCGAACGTCCAGTTCTCGGTAGATCACCTGGCTTCCCATGGCCTGAAGTTGACGAATCGTAGTATGCACCTCGGCCGAGGATCTGCGGCGATCAAGCTCTGTGCCAATTGAGGCCGGAGTGGGCGTCGAGCCGTCACGCTTCATACTTTCCATGATGAATCTCTTCTCTTGCTCCCACTCCTCTGCGGCGAATTCCGCGTAACGCTGCGCCTCGGTACAAACCCTTGTCCTCCCGGCTATTACGAGCTTCAATGGGATAATCTTTGCCAGATGTTTCAGACAGAAAGCGGTGATACCCTTAGCACCACCGGTGACAAGAGCCACTGCTTCCGGGGGTGGGGGGGCTTGCCCAACCCTGTCCAAAACAGGCACCAGCCGGACCGCTCTCTGTCTTCCCTCTCGTCCCACAGCGACCTCGACAGGTACCTGGCGACACAGGCTCTCCACAATAAACCGGGCACTCCGGGACGGATCAAGATCCGGATGGATGTCCAGGAGGCGCGTCCGGCATTGCGGATACTCCCTCGCAAAAGCCTTTACCGCTCCTGCCACTGCACCGGCAACATAACCGTGGGCTTGAGGATGCTCGAACCCGAACGCACCATCCTGTGAAACCATGGTGACGAAGAAAGACGGCCCTGTATCAAGAAGCGTCGCACAAGATGCAAGGAGCTGAAACGTGCGATTCAAGGCCTTGGACTCATCCGTAGTTGAGAAAAGGTTTACCACGCCGAGCCGCGTCCCGACGAGTTCTTGTGGAAGCGTCGGATCAGCACGTCTTTCCAAGGCGTTACAGCCGAATGATCGTAGCATAAGCTCTGTCTCGTCGATCAGTTCGCTGCTTCCCCCCGCTATGATCACTCGGTCTACTTCCGGAAAGGAGAGAAGGCCTGCCTCGCTGAAGGGTACGAGTCTCGTCTCATATACCCGGATTTCCTCCGCTGTTTTGGAAGTCTCTTCGAATGGAGGGAGATGCTCTTTCTCCAGGGCAGACGCGGGAGTGTCGGAGCTCCATGTAATAACAAATCGGACAATATGCTCAATGGTCGGGAGCTCCGCTATGTTCAAGCCCTCGATCCGAGGAAGGCCAAAGAAGTCCCGCACGTCAGAGAGAAACTCGGCCTGCTTCACGGTGTCTATCCCAAGGTCCGCTTCCAGATCTAGTCCAGGGGCGAGCATTTCTGCCGGGTACCCCGTTCGTGCCGACAGGAGGCCCAGGATCTTGCCCATCACTTCGTCCCGCCGCGTGTCTCCATCGAGCTCCAATGTCTCGCGCGATGGGCGAGCCGAGCCTTTCCCTTCCTCTGGCACGCTTATATGTTGCTCCAGCACCCGGAGAGTGCGGTTCTCTTCTATCAAGCAAGGACTGCGATATCCTGTCACCCCCGTGAGCCATTCCTTTTGCCGAGAGAGATTTGTGATACGATTTTCGAATCGAGAGACTCGTTTATACAGCGTGATCACAACTTGCGATCCGAAACCCGCGGCCAGTCTGAGCACATGGGACCGCTCCGTGGGGCCTCCTCGGCTCAGGTTCATGTCAGCGAAATCAGGGTCAGGCTGACTCAGATTGGCAATTGGCGGCAGGATCCCTCTTTGTAGGCACCGGAGGGCAACCACCTCCTCGACACCCACGGCCATGGTATGTCCGGTGAATCCTTTGGTATTAGTTATGGGAATCAAGTGTGCGCTCCTGCCAAAGGTCTTGCGCAATGCCTCGATTTCCGCTGCGGAACTGCAACCCCGTTTGGGCGAGTACGTTTCATGGGACATGAAGAAGACGTCCCCCGCCAGATCCTCCCTTGTCAAACCGGTTTGACGCTCCCACAGGCTGATGACTTTATCCATGACGAGGCTGATGTGTTTGGCGTCAAGTCTTGTACCATGAAACGCGCTGTTCGCAGTCAGGCCCGCTTCTATAGAGGCATAGGGCCCCATTCCACGCTCCGCAACATCCGAACCTTTTTCCAAGACCAGCCCCACCGCGGCGGATCCTAAAATCACCCCGGAACGACGATCGTCAAACGGCAGAGCTGCCCGGCTCACGTCCGCTTCGGTGTTGGCCGCTCCCATGGCGAGAAATCCTGAACCGACCCATGGCAGCAACGTCTCGCCTGCCACATCGTCGGCAGCTATGATGATTACCCTCCTGGCCTGGCCTGTTCGAATCCAATCGCGGGCAAGGAGGATTCCCTGTGTCGTTCCTGCGCATCCTGCATTTATGTGGGTGTTAGGCCCTTGTGCCTTGATGAGCTGAGCAAACAGGCCGTGGGCCATGGGCATCACCTTGAGCACAAAATCCCTTGCGAACCGGTAATGATCCTCCTCCATTCCTTCTGAATTCAGGCGTCCGAATTCTTTGGTAAACCATTTCGATACTGCTTTTCGCTCTTTGTCGTCACTCAGTCTGCCGACAAGGCCCATGTAAAAGTCGATGAGCCTCTGGGTTGCACCGGTTCCGTGGCGGTATTTTTGCTCCAGAGCCACGTCGGTGACTGCTGAGGAAAGACCGGGAAAGCAGGAAACGAATATTACCCCCGTATCGGCCCTCAATGGTTCAGGAAGTGCCCACGCTTCGGGAAGTTCGTCGCCTGAGCCGCTAATTCCTGTCCCGCCGACAAGAGGTATTCCCGCATCCTTGAGGGCCTCGATTCCGGCAGCGATGGCAAGCCGCGTCGTCACGTCTGTGGAATTCGACAGTCGTGTGTCCAGGCCATATTCCTTCACGAGGTCCGCGTCACCGAAATAGCCGGCGAGCCGGATCACGTCGCGATAATCGGTCACCGGCCTGAACTCGGCCCCGAGAGCATTATCTTTCACCAAGCGATCGATGTTCTTCGCCAACATTTCGTCAAGTACGGTTTCCGGGACTTTCTGTATGAAGTTTCGGCCCATGATGAGCTCTTCAAGATTCTGACGGTCAAAGGGGAAGCGGATATCGCTGGGCAGTCCTGCGGCTGCGCCGTTGATGACAACAGACTGAAAGTCCATCCCCTCGCGACGAACGTTCCGAGCCGTCTTCTCCAGTGGGACGAAGGTATCGACATAAGCCTTGAAGGATGACTTGATCAGCCCTCGGATCGGCTCTCCCTGGCGTTCCAGAAAGCCCGTGAACTCCTGGTGGGATGCTATTGCTTCCAGTTCGTCATCCATAAGACCTTCGAGTCCGCAACATTTTGCGGTCTTGTCCCCACCCGTCTCATGCGGCGCGAGTTCAGACGCCCCACGTGTAGGTCTCATATTCTCATTCACAGACACGCCTTTTCGTTTCCTAGCTGCGGCGAAGTCGATCTGCACCCCTTCCACGGCAAGAAACGCTATTGTCTCCATAAATTGACGGATTTCGCCCTTCCTTGGGTGGATCGCGGGAACCGTAAGGACGTCGTCAGGCAGGGTGTCTGTTGCAAGCCTGGTCAATACTGATTTCGGACCGCATTCGAGAAAGATTCTGACCCCCGCAGTGTACATCCCTTGCAGTGACTTCACCCATTCCACGGGAGCAATCAGTTGTTTCGCGAGCAGATCACGGATTCTTTCGGGAGCAGCAGTGTCGGCAGGATACTCCTCACCGGTAATGTTGGAGAAAATGGGCAGGAGCGGGGCATGGATGCTCACTCTTTGCAAGACCCTCTTAAGTGCGTCCTGTGCAGGCAAGACCACCCGCGAATGGAACGCGGCGGAAACCGGTAGGATAATAGCCTCTATTCTTTTTTTCTTGAAGAATTCAACCGCTTTTCTTACCGCCTCGGTCTCGCCTGATATGACCGTCTGCCGCGGCGAGTTCTTGTTGGCAACTACCACGTATCCTTCTATTTCTCTGAGGGCTCGCTCCACTGTCTCCGCGTCCGCGGGGAGGCTCAGCATGAGACCGGGATCTGCCATGCTCACCCGGCTCATCTCGCGGCCTCTAAGGGCAACGACTTCCAGCGCTTCTCGGAATGAGAGTACGCCCGCGGCTACGCACGCGGCGTATTCACCCAGGGAATGACCGGCGCACGCGCTGGGCTGCAACCCCATCTGCTCAAGCAGCCGAAAGATGGCGATATCCGCTGCCAGAATCATGGGCTGGAGGATCCCGGTATCCGTTATGACTGCATCACCCGGGCTGTCGTGTGGCCGAACAACAGGAATGTCATGCAACATGACCTCCGTAACAGGGCCAACACCCAACGAGACCAGGATTTCATCCGCTTCCCGCAGAGTGTCGGAGACCACCGGATAATGTGCGGCCATTTCCCGAAGCATGTACGGATATTGAGAACCCTGCCCCGGAAAGAGATAACCCACGCCGCCACGAGCCTTGTACACATGCCCGTCGCTGCAATGGATACCCCTGGAACGCAGGATAGATGTCGAAGCCTCGTTCCGGAGATTGTCCTTGATGAGTCCAAGTTTTTCCACCAGATCGCGGCGCTCCCCGGCCACAAATCCGCAGCGAACTTCATAACGTGACACTTCCCGGCAACATCCCTGCGCAACGGCCCGGGCATCACCGCCTTGGAGCAGCGAGGCGAGTTCATCCGCTTTTCGTACCAGCTCATCACGGCTTGGGGCTCCTATCAGCCAAGAGTCTCCCTGAACGCACACGTGGGGCAGTCCAGGATCTGCGTCCGCACTTCCTTGAATCCATAGGGACTCTTTTTTCGTATCGAGGACAGCCGGCACGGATGGGATGTGCTCCTGGAGTAAAACGTGAAAATTGGTTCCGCCGAAACCGAAAGCACTTGCTCCTGCTCGTCTCGGCATATCAGCAGGCGACATCCAAGGCGTCGGATGAGTAACGAGGAAAAGGGGCGACGTGGACCAATCTATGGCGGGATTGGGTTTCTCCACGTTGATCGTAGGAGGAAGAGTCTTGTGATATATACTTAGTGCTGCCTTGATGATACCTGCCGCACCCGCGGCTGCCTTCAGATGACCGATTTGAGATTTCACGGAACCCAAGCCCACCGAACCTGCGGGAACGCCCGCGTCTCTGAAGAATCGGTCCAGAACCGACAGTTCCACCGCGTCCCCCACCGCAGTGGAGGTCCCGTGGGCTTCGACAAGTCCAATGTGGTTAGGGCTAAGTCCGCTTTCTGCAAAACATGATCGGAGCGCCCGAAATTGCCCGTCTGCATTGGGAGCGGTAATGCCTTTGCCGCGCCCGTCCGAGGAAGCACCCGAGCTCTTGACCGTGCAATAGATCCGGTCATGATCGCGGATAGCATCGGAGAGCCGTTTCAGAACCAAGATCCCCGCCCCTTCTCCCATAACAAACCCATCGGCTAATTCATCAAACGGCCGACTACCACGCGACGAAAGGGCTCTCAACTTGCAGAACTTGATGTACGACGAAGGATGCATCATCGAGTCAACACCGCCACTGATAGCGCAGTCGATCGCGTGATTCCGGAGTTCATGGCATGCATGCGTAAGGGCTGCCATGGAGGACGCGCACGCGGCATCGACGGTGAAGTTGGGCCCTTCCAAACCAAAAACGTTGGCGATCCGCCCGCTGATGACGCCGGCCAATTCCCCCGGCAGGCTATCCTCCGTAATGTCGGGAAGATCCTTCAGAAAGCGGTGCAGGAATGATGTGCTCATCTCTCGTCTCGCATCCCCGTCCAGTCCGCTTGCCGCGAGTGATTCTTCCAGGCGAGAGACGATCAGAGGCAGACGAACCCGAAGCGCGTAGAGCTCCGTAGTCTCGCCTCCCATGCTGTTACCGATGATGACCCCCACATTCTTGCAACGAAGTTTTTCCTCGCTGAGCCCCGCGTCGGCCAGGGCATCGGCCGCGCACGCGACGGCCATTTGTTGGGTCCGGTCCATTTTGCAGGCGGCGGCAGGCGGAATCCTGAATGGGAGCGGATCAAACCTGAAATCGCCGACAAAGCCGCCTAAGCGGGTATAGGTTTTGTCAGAGGCCATCGGGTCAGGGTCGTAATAATAGTCCCGATCGTCCCAGCGTCCTTCGGGCACTTCGCTTACAGAACTGACTCCTCGGATGATGTTTTGCCAAAACGCTTCCACACCCCGCGAACCCGGAAACAACAACCCGATCCCTACCACGGCAATCGGCTCTGAAGCACAAGCAGACTCGGTCGGGAGCCTGGAGCGTTGCGAACGGTTCCGATCCACACCCTCCCTCGGATGAATTTTCTGGTCCGCAGTCGCTCGACGAGAGGACAGTGAGCTCAATGGCCGTGACGGCTCACAAGAGAGCCTCCCATCAAATATGGAACATCCCTCACCTAAAATGCCCTTGTGCAGATCTTCGATGGAGGTCGGCTCCTTGAGGATCGACGCAACCTGGCCCATAAGATACAGACCTCGCTCCCATTGTTCCTGCGGCTGAACCTGAACCCATTCGCGTCGGTCGCGGCCGACGGCGTGAAGTGCTTTCGTGTAGCCTTTTGCAGCGAGGCTGAATGCACCCAGATTGTCCTCTTCAAAGAGCGCCTTACGCTCACGGATTGGCATCCCGTCTTGAATACGCTTGAGTTCTCGCGCTTTCAGAGTCGAGGCCATGGGCGAGTCCGCAGCTCTGGCCCCGGTCTTCACCGTTTTCCCGACGATCACGGTCTTTTCAGCTTCCAGAACCAGCTTTTGATATGTGGGAGTTATCGCTCCTGTGGACACGGCTTCTGATGTGGCGAGATATGCGGTGCCCATCTGCAAACCAACGCTGAGTCCTCGGCCGGCGAGCTCTGCCGTCATCCCTGCAATGAACGCACAGGCCGTTCCTGAACCGATGCCTCCCGCGAAGAGTACGACCACCTCACTGAGCGAGACCCCCTCTTGATACGCTTTCTCCAGCTCCCACAGATTCGCACTCCACAGGTCCAGGCTGCCAAGAGAGCCGATATGTCCACCGGATTCGCTCCCCTCGAAAACGAAGTGTTTCAAGCCGGATCGGAGGCCTTCCGCCAATAACGCTGGAGTCGGGCAATGGAGATAGCACACGGTACCCATGCTCTCCACACGTTTGGCCAGGTGTACGCTTCCGCCTGCGAGAATAGCGAACGGCGGCGGATCCTGGCTCATCATATCGAGATGGGCTTCATAGTTATTTCGATTGACTTCCAACCCGATGAGCCCTACACCGAAGGTTCCACTGGTGCCCTCTCGCGCGAGCCTGATCTTCTCCAGTGCAAGAGATGGCTCCATGTTCCCCAGAGCCAGAAAAGGAAGAGCACCGCCGTTGAGAACTTTCGCAAGGAAGTCGGCGTCTTCGCTTACGTGAGCCATCGGGCCTTGGACAAGGGGATAACGTGTTCCGTGTTTGAGACATACGCGAGAGTCTTCATGAAAAGGCCATGAATATCCGTCGAGGTTCATTCTCCGCGTCAGCGACTGAATGATGTCTCTCGCGCTGTTGTGTTCGTCTGCTAAGCGCCTTGCGGTGGCAATGTCATCAGAAAGGGAGATGAGCGCTTCATCTAGATCGGGAGATCCGGCAGGCATTCCGAGGGCGGCCTCAATCTTGCTGCGTAGGAGTGGAGCGCCTTGTTCGGAAAGGCTCTGCTCAAACTCGCGCATCTCTCTCACCATCCGGGTTCCTTCCCGGCCGTACACGCGGCAAGACAGCCCTTGAGACTCTCCAAGGACCACAGTTGCCGGAGATCCGAGAGCACGGAGAAAAACCTTGAGAGACGTCGCCAAGACGGAGTCGCACGAAAGCAGGAGATGGACGTCCAGAACGACTCCTGTCGCTCCTGCGCCGAGGGCGCCTGTCGCGGTGTGAGGCCCCACTCCTCCACGAAGAAAGACGGGAAGAGACGTGCAGTCGAGCAGCTCCTGCAACAACACAAATCCCGAGGTTTCACTAATCCAGCCGGGCCCTTCATTCCCTCTTGCAACAAGACCGGCAGCTCCGGCTTGCTCGGCAGCTTGTGCCTCCCTTGCGCTCCCCACTTCAACGAGGACCGCTCCAGCGGTTTGAGAGAAAAAGCCGGTCGGCAGTGACGCTACGCAGGGCGCTTCTTCCAGCGGGATCATCACCAGTTTCAAGTCAGGGTCAGGCCGCAAATTGCCCAATTCTACCAATGAGATACGGACCCCGTGGGCAACACCCTGAGGCACAGGGAATTCCACCGCCGCCGGCCCATAGTGATCAACGAATCCGATACCGCCGCACCCATGGACTTCACGAATCAAGCCCGCATCTGCATTCAGGGAGGGATTGACGTAAATCACCGGAATGCTGAGGCCAAAAGGTAAAGCTCTCGTCATGAAAGTGCCTCTGGTGAATAGAAGTGCTGCCGCAGGATTCTAGAAAAGGAGCGGCTCACCCCCGATCTTTCGGGATTTCGCCCGGTACCCTTCTTTTTTTACGCATGAGTGTTGCGTTCGATCCGGGGTGGAGGTCGCACCGGCACGTGAACGCCCTTCCGGCCGGACTCAGGGTGCCACGTGTCAGGCATAGTCCCCGGAAGGGCAGCGGAATTGCTCCAAATCGCAGATAGTGCTTACCTGATCCAGGAGGCCGCGAAAAATGTGCGACAGAGGACAGCATCCGGGGACAAAGAGGCCTCGATCTTCATGCTCGCCGGCACAGTCACCCACGATCAGAACCGGCTGGTTTAGATTACTGGGTAGCTTGGCATCTCGCCCTACAACAATAGTGAGAGTTTCGCGGAGCTCGTGGAGGATGCCTGCTACCAGGAGCTGATCCAGAAAGATACGCAAATGGCTCACACAACCCTCACACGCCTGGCCCTGGTAGACGACAACGTTGGGGAACACCCCGTCAAGCGCCATCTCGGGAGGTCGGAACTTTCTGGCACATCGCGCAATAGGGACGCCCACCAGCTCAATGGATCGGGGGTCACTCCCCTCCATAGCCATTTCCGCAGCCAACGCCAGAACTGGCACGTCTATCGGGTCGAGGCCCATTAACAGGGCCCCAATGGTGTCAACAGCGACAGGATTGGTGCCGGCCATTAGGAGGTCCATATCGCGGATCACGTCATCGGGAAATTGGGACGTGGGTCCTTGTCCTTGCATGGCCCACAAAGCGTCCACGATGCACAGGTCGGGCCTGATAATTCTCAGGAGATCGAGAAGCTTTTCCGGTAATCGTGCGTCGTGAAATTTCTTTTTCTCCGATGTGGGGATAACGCCCTGGTTCAGTTTCAGACACAACGTTATCCCGGCAGCCATATGGTTCTTGAAATGCGGGACAAAAATCAGGGAATCAGCTTCCAGGACGGCCTTGGGAACAATGCAATGGGTCATGACGGTCGCATTGGGGATAAGCACTTGCTCATGAAGTTCGTTCTCCATGGCTACCAACTTAACCCCCCGGCGGTTGGCAACAGCGGCAAGTCCGCATGCTTCGAAACACTCCATGGTGGTTGAACCGATCCCTATCTCGTCGCGCATGTGGCTTTCGGCGGCGTTTTCTGCGATACGAATCTCCCTCGGGCCTACGTATTCCTGCAGAAGCATGATCAGCGCTTCCACGACTCGAGGATCGGTAGTGTACACCCCCGGCGGGCCACTGAAGCCGGCATTTACCTTGATTGCGACGACGGAGTCCGGTTTGGCGAACGCGGTTATGCCTCCGAGCGGTTCAAGACATTCTTGGAGAGTCTTCTTTACCAAGTGCAAGTGGTGAGCCGTGTAATTCTCAGGAATTCCGGCCTCACCCGTGAGACGGGCAAGAGAGACCAATTGTTTTCTGCCCGACGACAAAGGCCTGTTCATGTACATACTCATATTTGCCGCTCGAACTGCCGGTCATCGTGGCCGGGAGTGCAGATGCGTAATTCCTGCGAGAATGCTGAATCGATAAGCACTTTCCGTGCGCAAGCTATCCTCTGACAGCTACCACAACCGACTTCGATCTTTCTTTTCTTCGCTGATGTCCCTGAGGCGCTCTTCCTGCTCTTCCGGAGTGAGCTTTTCCCATTCTTCCTTTTTGTCGGCTTGTCTTTTCTTTTGCGCTTCGAGGTACTGTTCCAGCCATTTGGGACTAGGGCCGCCGGATGTCATGATTCCTCGCTTGTGTCAACGAATTGCGTAAACAGGGAGCAGGCTGTTCCGTTGTTCAGGGCAACTCCGGCACGAAAGCGCCCGGTGTCGTTAGCGAACGATCGAGACAGGACCGGCTCCCGCTCCGGGGAAAGACCGGTCCGGCTTAACCGATTACTTGTGCCAGCGGTCAAAATGGGAGCGATGGCGGTCCGTGATATAGCCCTCCGTATAATATTTGTCATAGAAGGCCGTTTCGACGTGATGAAGCTGGATTTGAATGTGGCAATGATACGGTGAGAAATGAATCGGGAAGCGACCGTACTTGTTCATGAGGTACCGCAGGTACGATTTGCAGCAATCTCTCACCCAGTCAGGGATCTTCATCTTGGGATGATTGATGATCGAGGGAATGACCTCCGGCTTGAACGGACCGCCGCTCTTGACCATCCAGTTGTCTTCCGTAGCATAGAAGGAACCTTTGCGGTATTTCCGGTCGATCACCTCATCAACCAACGCATCGGAGTCCTTCCACCAGGGAGCGGGAAGCCCGAACCCCTCCATGACACCCGGAATTCCAATATAGTGGTTGCCCGTCTTGAAAGCTTCGAACTGAAGGCCCAGTCCTTTGGTGATCGGCGGGAATCCTCCCAGCGTCAGATCCTCGCTCGTGCCGCCGAATACCCAGCACCCAAGGCCCATCGACTCGGCCGCGAGTCGCACGTTTTGCATAAGAGCACCTGCCTGAAAATCATCAGCATGAAGCAGGAGCTCTTCAAGCGTCTTCTGGGTCATGGGGATTTCGAGTTTTCCAGGAACCGCCCACTTTTCCATCCCCGCGGGCTCTCCGGTTTCGTCATCGACCACCATGAATCCTGAAAACTCCATATAGCACATGAGCGCATTGAGGCATTCTTTGGCCACGTCATACACCGGAATCAGGAGAGTGGTGCCGGGACGGTTCCAGTTGTACTGCCAAGGTGAAGCGACGGTGCCGGGTTTCATAAGCGACCAGTCGAAGTCGGGACGTTTGTCGCTGAGCTGAACAAGGCCCGAACGGTACCAGCCGAGGATCTTATGATAGTCTTCCTCCCCTTGTATCTCCACGGCACGGGATCTCGCTTCGCCCGGACGATACAGAAAAGTCCCTCTGTCGTTGATGACGAAGAGCTCGACCGCCAAGTCGTTGCAGGGCGACGGAATGGTCCTGCCGGCATAGGAGATGAACGTATTCTGGCCGAAATTCGGTGTCCTCATCAATCCTGCGTCGATAGCGTCCCGGTCAGAAAGGCGCATGGTGTGGTACAGAGAAAGCGTGCTCGGACTGACTGAAAAGCCGCATTCCTGACCAACTGCTTGGTGTTAGCATGAAAAAGACATGCACATCACTGTTGACTGAAATTCTCAAAAACCAAAAATTGCTCATTCTTGAAGAAATGGACCGGCGTATAGGTGGACTCCCCAAATCGCCGTACCGAGACTTCCTTCTCAGTCGACAAGGCCGGGGGCGTCTTGTCACATGGCTCGATCTGCTCATCGGGGCCTTGGAGGGAGACGAGGAGCGATTCCTCGAAGACCAGAAAATCGCCGGTTACGAACGAGCTTGCCAGGGATTTCAGTGGAAAGACGCATCAAGGGCCTATTTGGAGCTATTGGAATCGTGCCTGGCGGTTGCATGGAAAGCATCACATTTCGAGAGAGTGTGTGACCGCCGCCTCTTTGACGACTCTCGTAAACTTGTCGGGTCATATTTCAGAGCGTATGCTGCCATCGGAGCGTCGTTCCTGCAGACTCGCGAAGATATCATAAGAGATCAGATTACCGTTGTTCAGAAAGTGTTGGAGTTCACCAAAAAGGTCATTGCCACCTTTGAGGTAGACGCCATAGTGGATCTCCTGGTGAGTGAGATCTCGCTTGTTTTTGATGTGGAAGTATTTGTAACACTGACGCGCCGCCTGGACAATCTAAGGGCAGAGAGTGCTCGACGTGTACCGCCTCCTTCCCGCGTGGCTGCTGCGATGGCCAAATGCCTGGGAAATACCAAGCCCTTTTTCGTCGATCGTGCAGGTACATTCACCACGGATATCGACGCGTCCGACACCAAGGAGGTCATCGCGGTTCCTTTCGGCATGCACGATCGTGTCCTGGGAACCGTAGCCCTAACAAGACCCGATCGCGGAGTCTGTTTTGAGCGCAGAGAGCTTTCCATCCTCACACAGTTCCTCCACATAGCTTCCCTGGCTCTCCAAAACGCCTTCATGGTGGACAAGATAGATCAAAGCAGGCAGGAGCTCCGATTGCTCAGCCGTAATATCATGACCGTGAGAGAAGAACAGCGGAGGCTCTTGGCCGAAGACATTCACGACACCGTTGCCCAAGATCTGGCCGGTATTGGCTACACAATTCAGTTCGTTAAGGAACTTGCCGGAACAAACCCGCATATGGTAGCTCGGGAATTAGAAGGGCTTCTCCAAACGGTCAATCGGTCAATCAATCAGTGTCGACAATTGATGTCGGCCCTGAGTCCCGATCTCATTGACACATTGGGCCTTGTCGCTGCTTTGCGTCAGTTGCTTGACCATTTTGCCATGGAAACCGAAGTCACCGTTTCCTCACATCTTCCCGAGGAATTCAGAATGCTGTCCCGTGACCTGAGCATATGCCTATACAGAGTAGCAGAAGAGGCTCTGAGAAACGTTCGGAAGCACGCGGCAGCAAGTAGTGTCCGGTTGAGCGTGAGAGAGGACGGTGAAAACGTCATTCTCTCCGTGTCGGATGATGGCCGAGGATTCGACAGGACTCGAGAATTGCCGTGGATTAGGGATGGCAACAAGTTTGGACTTCTCTACATGCGCCACCGAGTTGAAGCCCTCGGAGGTAGCTTGACCATCAACACGGGATTGAATGAGGGTTGTGGCATCACTGTCGTGATGCGCTCCACAATGGAGGAGAATTCTCTTGGCGAACATACGGATCATAATCGTTGACGATCATCTGGTCATCCGAGAAGGTTTGAAAAGATTGCTGGAGATCGATTCGGAGATGGAGGTCATAGCGGAGGCGGCCAATGGGATGGAATGTTTGGATTTGATGGAAATTATGCCTCCTGACGTGGTGCTCATAGACTTGAAGATGCCAGGCATAAACGGCCTGGAAACCACTCGGGTCATTCGAAGGAATTATCCCCAAGTCAAGGTTATAGTTCTCACCATGTACGACGACGAAGAGCTGGTCCGGAAGGCTATACATGTCGGCGCACAAGGCTATCTGCTGAAGAACGCAAAGAGAGAGGACCTGATCGCAGCAATTAGGCATGCGGTCCAGGGGCGATCCTATCTGGATCCGGCTATCACTTCAATTGTTCTGGATCAGTTAAAGCAGGGACAGCAGCAAATTCCCAGCGATGAGCCGACTCTTCTCACGAGACGAGAACTCGAAGTGCTCCAAGCAATCGTGAAGGGTTTGACGGACAGAGAAGCCGCCGATCGTATGAGCATCTCCGAACATACGGTCAGATCGCACACCAAGAGCATTTTCCGCAAGCTGAGAGTCCGTTCGAAATCCCAGGCTGCCGTTCGAGCTCTGCAACTTAAGATTCTTTACGAATAGGTGCTTAGCGCAGCCGGAACCCAGGAGATTGACACCAGCCGGGGATTGTTGTATCAAAATCAGACAATCGAATATCGGCGTCAGATACCGCAAGGTTGTATAGGGAATCCCGTGAGAGTCGGGAACGGTCCCGCCGCTGTGAACGGGGACGAAATCCGCTGAAGCCACTGTTTCGCATGGTCGAAACGGGAAGGTGCGGAGAGTAGAGCGATCCGTGAGTCAGAAGACCTGTCTGGCGACCCGTGGTCGATCGGTACGTGGCAATACCGGGTGGACCGCCAAAGGACCAAGTAAACCAGGGTGCAATCCTTAAGGCCTCAGGCTCTAAGGATTTTTTTGTGCCGAGATTATTGGTCGGTCCGCCGCCGATTGTCCCCGCATCGCAACCGTCAACCTGTTCGTGGCTCGGAAGTCTATTGCTTCCCGGCAGCCCGGCTCCCTCAACGGAGTTGTCCCGTGACACGAGGAATGATCCCCGTCGTGGCGGCGTTTGTGCTTTACACAAGCATGGTCTCCATTGCGTTAGGCGACCCCGAAGTTGCCACGCCCCGTCCATTTTTTTCCGCCTCCGAATCGGTCGATCTCTTTCCCCACAAGGCCTGCATTCGCTTCGCTCGCTGCTTTACCGTCGAATACCACGGGACCTACAAGCGGCTGGATGTATTTTCCCCTGGACTCAAATCCAAGGAAACCTTTGTGTACATTCTCGTGGCCCAGGGGCATAGGCCTCCTGCTCCCCTGCCGCGAGGCGCCCTGGTGATTCAGATACCGGTAAAGCGTATAGCCGTCTGCTCCACGACCTGGTCGGCCTTTTTCCCTATGTTGCACATCGAGAACGCGCTGGTCGGCCTGGCCGGCTGTGACTGGGCCTCCACGCCGGAAATCGTGTCATTGATCGGTCAGGGTAGAATCACGGAGATCGGAGACGGCAGGCGAGGCATGAACCGACAAGTCAACATGGAGCGTCTGACTGTTCTCAGGCCCGACTGCATCATGGTCTACGCCACGGGCATTCCCGAATACGATCACGCACCCAAGCTCCTGGAGGCAGGATTTAAACCGGTGATCAATGCATCCCACATGGAGACGACGCCGCTCGGACGCACCGAATGGATAAAATTCATCGCGGCCTTGTTCAACAAGGAAGCCGAAGCCGAACGGGTCTTCGACGATATAGTCAACCGTTACGAAGCCATGGCCGAAAAGACCGAGCGCGTCGCCCGACGTCCAACTGTTCTTAGCGGCGTGGCCTGGCGCGGCACCTGGTATATTCCGGGCGGTGCCGGTTACAGTGCCCGCTTCATGGCCGATGCGGGAGCGGACTATATCCGGCGGGACGACACCACGGCCGGAACCAAGCCGGTTGCCATTGAAACGGTATTCGAGCGGGCAAGGGACGCGGAATTCTGGATCGACACGAAGATGTGCGGCTCTCTTGTGGAGCTCCTGGCGGTGGATGAGCGGTACAGGCTCTTTTCCTCCTTCAGGACCGGAAAGGTGTTTAACAACGATGCCCGGGTTACTCCGGAAGGAGGAAATGATTATTGGGAAACAGGCGTTGCCCGCCCCGACCTCGTGCTGGCCGATCTCATCAGCATCTTCCATCCCGAGCTGGCTCCGGACCATAAACGGATCTGGTACCGGCAACTGCCGTCTCGAATGGAGGGACGGCAGTGAAATTCACTACACCTGCCGCCGGCGAGCAAGTCGCTTTTCATCCGATTCCGCGAGTGGGACCGGCAGCCTGGACGCTACTCCTGGTGCTCCCCATGATCGCCTTTATCCTGGAGCTTTGCCTGGGATCGGTC
Source organism: Desulfomonilaceae bacterium (assembly GCA_041741735.1). Classification (GTDB taxonomy): domain Bacteria; phylum Desulfobacterota; class Desulfomonilia; order Desulfomonilales; family Desulfomonilaceae; genus JBGSJS01. The sequence goes on from JBGSJS010000046.1 coordinate 16,262, forward strand.
ATGATCCCGCCCCGAGGCGTCTGGGATGTGTTGACCGGTCAGGAAGGCGTCCCCGAAGGGTGGCGAGAGATTGTTCTTCTTTTTCGGCTTCCGCGAGCGGTGACGGCCATACTGGCGGGAGCAGCCCTGGGGATGGCCGGCCTCGAGATGCAAACGCTCTTTCGAAATCCACTGGCCGATCCTTTCGTGCTCGGCATCAGCTCAGGGGCGACCCTGGGCGTGGCCCTGGTGGTTCTTGTTGCCTCGGGATTCGGCTTTCGATTCGTCATGGAGAAGAGAGGCCTTCTCGGCAACGCATCCGTCGTGATGGCCGCGCTTGTGGGCTCGATGGTGATTTTGAGCGTGGTGATGGCTATCGCCCGTAGGGTGGAGAGCAGCGTCACCCTGCTCATTGTGGGCCTCATGTTCGGATACATCTGCAGCGCTCTTGTGAACGTTCTCCTGCAGTTCGCACAGGAGCATCAGATGCAGAACTTTATTGCGTGGACCTTCGGCTCCTTCGGCGGAGTGACCTGGAATCAACTCCTCGTATTCGCCCCGACGGTCTGCGTAGGACTCGGCCTGGCCCGGATGCTTGCAAAGTCCCTGAACGCGTTTCTTCTGGGCGAGGGCTATGCGCGAAGCATGGGTGTGAATGTGCGTCACACCCGAATTTGGATCATTGTCGGGGCGTCTCTCCTGGCTGCAACCGTCACTGCCTACTGCGGCCCCATCGGATTCCTCGGCATCGCGGTGCCTCATCTGTGCCGTTTGATTCTGAAAACGTCGGACCACAACGACCTGGTCCCCGCGGTTATCCTTATGGGAGCTGCCCTTGCCCTGTTTGCCGACGTTCTCTCACAGGCGCCCGGAACCCGAATCGTGCTGCCCCTCAACGCTATAACGTCCCTCATCGGGGCACCGGTGGTCATCGGGGTGATCCTGCGTCGGCGACAGTTCATAGAGGCGGGAGCATGAACGCAACCCCGCTGCTGGAAATCCACGGGCTGACGGTCGGCTACGCCCGGCCCAGGCATCCCCCACGGATCGTGATCGAGGGAATCGATGCCCGATTGAACGCCGGCGAATTTGCATGCCTGCTCGGCCCTAACGGAGCCGGGAAATCGACCCTCATCCGTACCCTTGCCGGCATGCAAAAACCCCTCGCCGGGGAAGTCCGACTCGTGGGCGATCTCCTCTCCTCCCTCTCCGCCCGGGCCGTAGCGCAGCGCATGAGCCTTGTTCTCACCGATCGCCCGGCAGTCGGTCCCATGCCCGTGGCGACGTTGGTGGCCCTGGGACGTCACCCTTACACCGGATGGGGAGGACGCCTGAATCGGGAAGACGAGGAGGCCGTATGGCGAGCCGTCGAGGACGTAGGGATCGGAGAGCTTGCTCACCGCCCTGTGTCGGAGCTGAGCGACGGAGAGCGCCAGAAGGTGATGATTGCCCGGGCATTGGCTCAGGAGCCGCGCGTCATGGTCCTGGACGAGCCGACGGCTTTTTCTGGACCTTCCCCGCCGTGTGGAGCTCATGCACCTGCTGCGGAATCTGGCCCGTACGGGTAAGCGGGCAATCCTTCTTTCCACCCACGATCTGGACCTGGCTCTCCGGTGCGCCGACAACCTGTGGCTTCTCCCCATGGGAGGTCCGCTTCTCAAAGGGGTCCCCGAAGACTTGGTGCTCAACGGCGCTTTCTCAGACGCTTTTGCCGGATCGGGGGCCCTCTTCGACAAGGGCTCGGGTGCTTTCGTCCTGCCGTCTGCCCTGCGTGGAACGGTGGCATTGAGGGGTGAAGGCGTTCCCGGAATGTGGACCTGTCGGGCGTTGGAACGGGAGGGGTATCGGGTAGTCGATGACGGCTGCTCGCCTCTCAGCGTGGAAGTCTTGCAGAGTAACGGTGCGACAACCTGGCGTATCAACGAGAGCGGCGAAAGGCTTCCGTCCCTGGAGTCTCTCCTGGAAGCGCTGACACCGGAAAGATCGGACGATGATGATAAGAGAGACGGCGATTGATGTACTGCCGATCGGAGTGCTCCACCTTGACGTGAAGCATGGGCTCGTGGAGAAAAACCGCGAAGCTCTAACGATGCATGCGCTGGAAGCCGCACGGCGTGGAGCAAAGATAATCGTGGCTCCGGAACTGGCCGTCTCCGGATACAGCTTCGACAACCGCAGTCAGGTGGCGGCCTGCGTGGAGGCGCTCGCCGGCGAGACTTTCGACCGACTGTCACGGGTGGCCAAGAGTTACGGAGCGTATGTCTGCGCAGGAATTGTCGAATGTGATCCGGCAACGCACATCTACTACAACGCGGCTTTTGTAGCAGGGCCGGATGGAGGACTGACGGCATACCATCGCAAAGTCGTCACAGCGGAACGCCGTTGGGCCTGCCCCGGCGGAGTATCCAAATCCAACATCTTCGAGACGCCCTGGGGTCGCATTGCGGTCATAATCTGCGCGGACAGCTACTCCGGGCTTCTTCCCCGTGCTCTCGCTCTGAACGGTGTAGACCTGCTCCTTGTTCCCGCCAACTGGCCTCCCTCCGGAGTGGATCCCAGGCTGATCTGGCGAGCGCGAGCCCTGGAGAACGGTGTCGGCGTCGTCGGCTGCAACCGAACTGGGGTGGATCGCGTCATGGATTGCCGCGCGTGCAGCTCGTACGTGGTCACCGCGGCCGGGGAGGTGCTCCTGGACAGTGCCGGCGATGCCTCCCGCGTCTGGGTGGTGGATTATCCCCTGGCCGGAGGCAAAATCACTTCGGAATCGCGTGAGGCAATAATGGCCTTGCGCCGCCCCGACGACTTCGCAGAGCTCTATCTCGATGTCAACGGTTTGGATGATTTCGCCGGACTCTGGGGCCTTCCCTCAGGAGGACCGCTGGACATCCGGTGTATCGCGGCCGAATCGAAACGTCAGGCCTTTGAGTCCATGCAAGCCGCTATCGAGGAATGCGACGCAGCGCCGATGCTCCTTGTCTTGCCTCGTAACATAGGACCCTTCACAGAGGATGAGATCGCCCGATTCTCGGCCGGTCGTCCATCGGCCGTCGTTGCGTCGGTAGTTGAGCCGGCCGGCGATCGGTCCGCCTACAGCCTGATCTCTTCTTCGCAGCGAGTCAGCCTTTTCCCCGGAGAGAGCTCCGCTACCGCGGACTTCGGTACGGCGCGCATAGCTCTGGTTCGACCGGAATCGCTGATCCATCCGGAAGTGGCGGTCTCCCTCTCCAAGAAGGGCTGCGACCTGCTCGTTACCGCTCCGGATCGGTTCGACCCGGACGATCGTCTCCTGTTTGGGGTGAAATGTCTTGAGCGTGCGGCCGTCGTCGTGGCGACGTGCGAGGGAGCAATGGTCTGTGAGCCTCCCGTAGGGCATTATTCCTGGAAAGAAGAATTGACGCTGGGATCCGGCGTCTGTTCGGCCCGCATCGATACTCTTGCCATTCGATCCAAACGGTTTCACGACCGGGTGGACATGGAGGCACTGCTCAGGAGATGAACGTGCCCGCTTCTCTCGCGGTTCGCGATCCGGCCATCCGGCTTGCCGCCTCGTGCGATTTGCGGTGCGCTTACTGTCGTCGGGACGACCGGCCCGTTAGGGCCCGGTGAACATCGACCGAGCCTTGACTTTTTCAGGAAGTGCCGGCTATCATAGCGCTACAGGTGCAATATTTGCTTAATAGGGAAGCCGGTTGGAATCCGGCGCGGTCCCGCCGCTGTATCCGGGGACGAAAACCTGAGAAATGCCACTGCCCGGCGTAACCGGGTGGGAAGGTTCAGGTAAGTAGAATGATCCGGTAGCCAGAAGACCTGCCTGTCTAGAATCGCCGCGAGAGACGGCAAGAATCGGGAACAAGGAAACTGGGTGCACTCCCGAGTCCATTATTGGGCTCGGGTTTTTGTTTTTTTAGGGCCGCGGGAATCCGGCGAGCCCCACATCGTTCAAGGGGATTGCACATGGAAGGCTTCCGGTACCTGACCAGCTCTTACAATCCGTCTTCGGACATGTTGCACTCGTTACCCGCATCCCGCCCGGTGAGCAAACTGCTCCGCAGTTACTTCCGTTCACGGGATTGGTCCTCTTTGTACCCCGAAGAGGATCTCTCGTGCGGCCACGGACCCTGGACGGTCGAGCTCGGTGACCACGACTCCTCGTTATTCCGGACCGTCGAGGAGCCTCACGTGGATTGGGAGTTTGAGCCTCACGATTCGAACGATGAAGATTTTACCTCGTCACCGGAGTTGACGGATTGGGAAGCTCCCGACGATTCGGATCCGGCCGATCCTCAAGACCCCACCCCGGATATAGCCGTAGAGGATGATGATTTGGACGCGACTCTGTCGCAAGGCTTCCCCCACTACGGAATTTTTGAAGAGAGGCTTCGAGCCATCGGAGTCGGCCTTTTCGTCCACATGCTCGGAATCTGTGTGCTTCTTTCGGTCACCGCGTCTTCGCCAAAGGGTCTCGGAGGGATTTCTCAAAAGCCGATATTTGTGAAACTCCATGAAGGTGTTGAAATCGACACTCCCGACATCCCTTCTCGTGCTTCGGTCGATTCTGCTGCGTCTGCAGCCTCCTTGGCACGCAGGCAACCAAAGGAGAAAGAAAAAAGACCCGCTGCAGAGCCGGAGAAGGAAACGTTGCCCGAAGAACGGACGGAAAAGGTGACTGAAAGGCCCCGGAGTGAGCCACGGCCCACAGAAGAGAAACCCGCGGAAGACCTTCTCCTCGCTCGCGAAAAGATTCGACCGGATTCCTCGGTGCCGGACGGTCCCCGGGTTAATTCAAAGAGCTCACGGGATTCAGTTGCTTCAATGCCTTCCGTGGCGGTTCAAGAAAAGAAGGGTGCGGCCAAAGCAGGGGAGCAGGCGGAGCGTTATAAGGACAAGATACTCTCCGCAATACATCAGGCCGCCTATTACCCGGGAGCCGCACTCAGGAAGCAAGCACACGGCAAAACGGTCGTGTCCTTCACGATCAATAAGAACGGCTCGCTTGCAGACGTTTCCATCGTTGGGCATAGCGACTCCAAAGAGCTGGATGAAGCCGCGGTGAAGATTGTGCATCAGGCGGCCTCACATTTTCCACCTATACCTGATGAGCTCATGAGAGACCAATTGACCTTCGTAATCCCGATCGTCTTCAAGAAGAGAGGGTAAACATCGTTCATCAGTCGAGAGGCCCGGCATTGTGCCGAAAACGCACCCGAATGTAGGTGTAATACCGTTTCGCAATTCAACAGGCAATTCGGACGGCATGTCTCTTCCTCTGCGAACGGCTCGACCTGACTTCGCTTCAGAGACATGCCGGCCTTGTGGTGAAGTTACATTTTTTACAGCGAAATGATCTAACCGAGTACCTGGGAGGACCTCCATGAGTTGTATTCATCGTGTGTTATCACGCCCGTTGTGGATTCTGTTTATTTTCTTGCTCCTCGCTGAAAGTGTCCTTGCTTCAAGCTTCTCGCGCTCGATCGCCGTCGTCGACATGAACGGCCGGACCATAGAGCTTGAGGATACCCCCAAGCGTGTGGTGTCGTTGGTGCCTTCCGCAACCGAAGCCCTCTTCGCCATGGCCGCGGGAGATTTGGTTGTCGGCCTCACATTACACGATACCTACCCCCATGGGATGAACGAAAAAGCCATTGTGGGAAGCTTTTCCGATCCCTCGGCAGAAGAGATCGAGAAGCTTCAACCTGATATGATCCTTCTCTCGCGATTCCACAGTCGTATTGGAAAAAGGTTTGAAAGCTCCGGAATCCCCCTGGTGTACGTGGATACACTCACTATGAGAGAAGGCTTCAAAATGTTGGAGCTTATGGGGCAAATCAGCGGCAGGAGGGAAGAAGCGGCCGCACAGATTGCCTGCATACGATCGCAGCTCGATCTCGTTTCCCGCAAAGTGGCCAAGATCCCGCCCGAAAAACGAAAACGAGTCATGCGTCTCATGGGGTCCGACTCGATCATGACCCCCGGCGATGATTCGTTCCAGAATGAGCTCATCCGATACGCAGGGGGCATACCTCCTTCGCTGGGCAAGTCGGGGCATGTCGTACCCGTCAGCGAAAAGGAATGGGTGAAGTTCGACCCGCAAGTCGTCTACTACTGCGGACACGAAGGGACCCTGTCCAAGAAGTTCTTCCACAAGCCGGGCTGGAAGGATGTGGAAGCGGTGAGTAAAGGTAACATAGAGTGCTTCCCCTGTTCGCTCACCTGCCGGGCGTCGGTACATATGGGGGATTTTGTGCAGTGGCTGGCAGGAGTCATTTACGCTACGGAACTGAGTGAAGAAAATACGAGGATTTCTCCCGACCGAGCAGTGAAATCTCGGCCGCTGGAGATCGAGCTTCCCTACGTGAAAACGGCTCAAGTCATAGAAGGCACACTCAACGACTTTCCGACCCAGACCCTGTGCATCGATTTTGCCGAACCAATGGTTTGCTTGAGCTCACTTACGGGCAGCGTCTCAGGCATCACCACCGCGGGCAATCACTATTTGTCTCCGCCGCTGTGGAAGCGGCCTCATCGAGTTGCCTTAGGAGACTTGAAGGGCGAAGTCTGCAGAATCGTGGGACGTGACCCCTCGGCCTGCTCGTTTCTGTTCACCGGCGCACGAATGGACAGTCTCTCCGTAGTAAAGACCCGTTACAAGGATATGACGGCCTTTGCACTGGTCACTGCCGGGGTGAAGGGCAATGCCGTGCGCGCTGGAGTAGATGAAGGACTGTTCTATGAGCCCGGTACCATCAACATCGTGATCCTCACGAACATGCGGCTGACCCCCAGGGCTATGACCAGGGCCATTATCAGCGCTACTGAGGCAAAATCCGCGGCCCTGCAGGACCTTGACATCCGGAGCTCGTATTCCCCTCGCCGCCAGGCTACGGGAACGGGCACGGACGAAGTGCTGGTTGTGGAAGGTCGCGGACCGACCGTCGAATGCGCCGGTGGGCACTGCAAAATGGGTGAGCTTATCTCCAAGGCGGTCTATAAGGCCGTTAAGGAGAGTATCTCCCTCCAGAACGGCATCGTAGCGGGACGAAGCGTGCTCCAACGGATCGAGGACCGTAAGATCGATCTGAGCGAATTGGTAAGCCAATGCGCTCAGTTTTCCCGTGAGGAGCGTGCTCGAATTCACCGCAATCTGCAGCGGTTGCTCCTGGACCCCGTTCATGCCGGCTTCCTGGAATCGGCGTTCGCACTTGGAGCGGCCCACGACGCGGGGCTTGTATGCGATCTCCAATCTTTCGGGGAGATGTGCCGGCACGAGTGCGAGAAGATCGCAGGATACAAGACGGATAGTTGGACACCCTTTACGCCTGAAAGTTTCGCATCGGAACCGGTGCGCACGGCCCTCGACGCGCTTCTCAACGGTCTCTATCTACAGGAAAGAAAGATCTCTCGGTAGCTTGCAAGGTCAACAGGATCGGGTGTTTTCATCAACGCGGCCGAGATGCCTGGAATCTCTCACTATCCGGTCATTCCGCCGAGGGGAAAGCAGTCTCAACGTCCCGACAGCCTCAGCCGGGGAAACTCCTTCGCCCCTCCGGTCATAGAGGTAATTACAGCCCACCCGAGTGTTCCACTTGTCCCGGTGACCGGACCGGTTGAAAAAAAGACTTGACGTACGGGGATTCTTTTTGGTGTAATAAGTGTTGTATTGTCGATAGACAGATGAGGAAGATGCTTAGGGGAAGACGGTGAAAGACCGTCGCTGCCCCGCAGCTGTAACCGTGGACGAAATCCGCCGGAAGCCACTGGAGTATATCTCCGGGAAGGCGCGGAGAGTAGGAAGAAGCGGAAGCCAGAATACCCGGGCATTTTTCTGACCCTTGAGAGCCTGCGCGGGCGGGTTAGGGAATAGATACCTATGCCCTTCCCCCTTAGCGGGGGAAGGGTTTTTTGGTTCTATAGCGAAGCGCTTGGAAAATTGCAGGAAACGGAGAGAGCTCGCAGTTGTCGGGAAGCCTGCGGATAGCCCCTGCGCACCGCTATAACCGACTAAACGTGACTGAGGTTCGGAGGAAGCCCCGAGCTCCGCTGCAACGGAACCCGGGGCGAGCGGGAATTTGAAGCCGATTCCCTTTCCCGCCATTATCAGTGCCTCAATCCCCCAAGTCAAGACGAGTTTCCATGTGTGGCTGTTCCTGAAGCTCACAGGCGTCGTTGTATGTCTGTAAACGAGGAAGACAGGTTCATCTTCCTTCGGTCGGCCTTTTAGTTCGCGCGAGGGCCGAAGCCGATGGAAAGTCTTGCCCGCGAACGCACGTGCAGCCTCGGACATTACACGTGGGCCTATGCCGCCTCTCGCCTCACATTAATTGTTTGACGAGAGTAACCGATGCATTCGAATTCCGTTTTATCAGGAGGAATAAGATGAGGAGTTACTTGGTAAGGCCGGTTCTGGCCGCAGCCGTTGCTTTGACAATGGGAGCCTTGGTTCAATCCGAGGCGGCCGACGTTTATGGAGCCCGTTCATGTTTTCCATCGGCACGCCCCTTCGCCCAAAAGCCGGAAGCCCGTCAGGTTGCCCGTAGCGTTCGGGTGACGGTACCGGTACCGCAACCACCAAGACAATGTTTACCTCCGGGATGTCGCCCATCCCCCATGTATTGCCCGCCACCGGTTTGTGCACCGCAACCGGCCCGGCCCATCCCCGTGAGCGTGGACATCGCTATTCGCCCCGAATCATGCGACCAAAGGCGCCCCGTACCTATCGTCTATCGCGACCCCGGCTTTCTCGGGCCCATTGTCAGGCATTCTATCGGGCTGGTGGGAGCAACCATTGCCGCCCCCTTTCGCGTGGCGGAGATGCTTTGCCCGGTGACCGCACCCCCGTGCCCTCCGAGGAGACCGTGGGGTCCTCCTCCGTGCTCGATCAATCGCGAGTACCCGCGGCCCGGGCCCTGTCAGTTCGTGCCGCCGTGTCCGACACCAATGAGGCGGCCGATGTCGTGTAGGCCCCTCCCGGCCTGCGCCCCTCCGGCACCTTCGATGGCACCTTTCCCTCCATGCTTCGCCCCGCCGACTTGCGGGCCCAACCTTCCGCCGGCGCTTGTACAGGAATATCAGTTTCCGCAGTGTGAGCCACAAAGCCTTCTTTCGGGGATTTGGAATCTTCCGGGCCAACTGATCCGAAATGGTCGATTGACCGGCGATATCAACAGAAGGTCCTCGTGCGCTCCTACTATGGGCTGGTAGCCCGAATACCGACAGCCGGGCTCTTATCGTTCCTTATGGCAAGCCCACGGAGATAGAGAAATGAGAGACTCACAGGTTAATCGATATACGATCGTCCTCTGGTCTGTTTTGACGGTCACGAGCCTATCGGGTTGGGGGCTTCCGTCGGCCCTTTCCCAGCAGAGCACATCGGCGGCAACGGCTCAGAACCCTACATCAGAGCAGCTTCCTCCCGTTGAGATCGAACCTCCCCGTACGGTGAGCAGGCAATCACAGGCGAGAACCGGAGCCACCGACGGCGGGTTCGGTGCCGGCGACCCGATCCCATCGGGCCAACCGGGTTCGGACTATCCACTTACTCCGGGCGAAGTAGTTTCCGCGGGCGGGCGGCCTCAGAACTTGGCGAACGTGCCCGCCGCGGTCACCATCGTTCCGAACCGGGGCGTAGAATCTTTGGGACACATAGGCGTCCCCGACATGATTCAGGGACAGCCCGGCATTTACACCTCCGGTTTTTCCGCAACGCCGTTCGACTCTTCCGTAGTGTTGCGAGGTTTTTCCAATGAGGCGGGTAACAGGGTGAATCTCCTCTACGACGGTCGAACCCTGAACACGCCTCTCGGGGATGCGAATTTCATGTTTGTTTTTCCCGAGCTCATCGATCGAATCGAAGTGCTGCGAGGCGACGGCACCGTACAGTTCGGCCAGAAGGCAATAGGTGGCGTCGTAAACGTTATCCCAAAGAGACCCCGCCAGAATCCGGGCACGTTCTGGGGCGCCGAGTCAGGCTCGTGGCAGAGCGACAGGGAATGGGTCTCCAGCAATATGGTTAGGGGCTCCCTTGCTGCCGGAATATTCGCCGGCAGGTTTTACACGGAGGGATTTCGGTTGTATCAGGGCAACGGCTTCGACGAAGAGTTCGTTCCTCGACCGGGTCCGTGGATGCTTTACAATGTGCAAGGAAGCATAAACTGGAAGATCACTCCCAATCTTACCGTAGAGATCTCTCAGTTGCTTTCGGACCGCCGAAACGGAAATGCCACGTACGTCCAGAGACCTAAATGGGAGCGGCGGGATACCCGCGATGTGGACGTGTTCGATTATGGCTGGGGAATGCAATATTCACCGGTGTGGGATGGACCCACCGAGCTGTGGGACGCAGTAACCATCGGACGCCTGCTCTATAGCGGAGATCAACTGGGCAATTTCGAGGCAATCTATAGCTACAGGAGGGCCGATCAGAGAACAACGGGAATAAGCTGGTTCGGCCTCTCCGATCAGCGGTGGATCGACCAGGGCATTACGCTGAAATACTACCGGACGGATAAGGTTTCCGTGGTGACCAACGACCTCAGCGTCGGCTCCGATCTGTGGGACGGCAAATTCGGACGAGAATCCAGAGAGATCGTTCAGAATTCCGGTGCCAACGTCTTACAGCACCAGGCCGAGCAGTCCGGGTACAGGGAATCTTTGAGCTACTATGTCATGAATCAAACGAGATTCTGGGACCGATTGTATGTAGACCTCGGCTATCGTCTCGAAAACTACGATCTCCCGAATCTCTATGCCAACGATACGAACCGAGTCGTCACCAACGCCAAGAGAATAGACCGCAAGAAGAGTGCCTCGCAGTGGAGCTTAGGGCTGGTTTACGACAAAGAGCTCGGATCCAGCACCTACTACAAGCATTCGAGGATGTACCGATTCCCGGAATTTTACGACATGATAAATCTGGGAACATTCGGGTTGTCGCCGGACCCGCCGTTTTGGCTGCTCGAGCCTGAAGAAGGCACTCTGAAGGAAGTGGGCATACGTCACTGGTTCAACCGAAATATCTATGCAAGTGCAACATATTATGAGTTGGACATGGATAATGAGATCCTTTACGGAATGGACGACGCGGGAAATCAAAGGAACATCAACGTCCAAAACGTCTCTCACACCGGCCTTGAGCTGGAAGGTCTCGTGAAGCTGACCCCTTCCTGGACGGTGAAAGGAAACTGGACCAAACAGAAGGTGCTCGTTCGCAGCAACTTTCTCCCTGCTTTGACTCCGCTCAACAACCTGACGACCGAGGACAAATGGCTCTATCAGAACCCGGCCGAGATGGGCAATCTGTCCTTGGAATACAACAACAGGGAATGGGGCTTTTCCGGTCTCATTACATACCATTACATCGGGAGCCGTTACCGGATCAACGATCCATACAATATAGCCGAAGCCCTGGAGCCGGCAAAGTGGGGAGATCTGGCAATATCCCAGAGCTTCTTCGACAAAGCGGCAACCGTCTATTTCGGCATTAAGAACTTCTCCGACCGGCAGTACGCCATCATCGGCACCAAATCCGCTCCCAGCACCTACAGTCCTTTGGGAACGGGAGTTCCTGCCGCCTGGTACCCCAATGAAGGCCGCACGTACTACGGGGGGGTGAAAGCCAACATGGATTTCGACCGGATGAGGGTCCCGACACGCGATGACTTGACCAGAATGCAAAGGCGTCTGTACGGCTCGCTGAGGTCAGGAGTCGATAACGTGTATGCATGGGGATCGGGAATTCGTAATCTGGCAGGCAATTGGTGATCCACTTGAATCGGCTGCTCGTCAGCCTGGAGAAAGGAGTATCGAGCGTGAGAAGACTGTTCTTTCATATAACCATTCTGGCGATGCTCTCTATATGGGTGACCGCATTGAGTGCGCTTGCCGGTCCCCTCCTCAAACCGTGCGTCATGCAATCCCCGTGTGGGCCTGCGACGGAACGTCATCGACCATCCAATCCCGAGTGCGGCCCGGAGCTCACGTGTACGAACAAACCGGTGATGCTGGGCTATCCTCATGGTGTTTGCTTTCGGGCCACTTGTCCCGGTGTGTGGGGTCTGTTGCACGAACGGGTCGATCAATCGTCCTTTCGGCGACGGCTCTTCACCTACCGTCACTATACATTTCGAGGATATTGGGAACTGAAAGATCAGGGACTAATTGAAGCCGGAGCCGTAAAACAGCGGGAGCTCTTCCTCGTGCTTCCGGAAGATTTGATTGAATTCAGGCTCTTGGAACCTGACCAGTCGGCCGGCATAGCGCTGAGAAATTTGGGATACGTTAAGAAAGGATCTGTTGACGAGCTCAAGCGCTGGCTGGCCTACGAAAGATACATCGAGCGGGCGGGAGATGGTCTCTCCGGCCCCTGATACCGGACGACCCCGGTCCGGAAATTCATCATCGCCTCCTACAACGATTACCCGAGAAAGCGCCACCTTCATCGGGATGCACGAGCAAAGACACGGTTGCTCACTATACGGCCCCATCCGGGGCCTTTTTTTTGCCTTCGATCCTCTTCCCCTGGACGTAGGGGAGGACGACGGATGAGCGTCCGGCTAACACAGCGACAGACGAAGCAGCGGAAGAGACATGCCGTCCGTGTCGTGAAGTCACATTCTGAAATGCGAAACGGTATCACACCCCTGGGGACCCCCACGAAGCCGGTCGCGCTCCTTTCGCCCGAGCCTTCAGGAGTGACGGCAGAGAAGAGCGGCCGCATGCCGGCTAGTCTTTCCCGAACTGTGGCTTGCGTTTTCCCACGAACGCGGCGAGTCCCTCTTCTCCGTCAGGGTGAGCCGCGGCTGAACGAAGGCTCGCCCGTTCGAGCTCAAGGTGCTCTTCAAAGGAATTACTGAACGAATCGGTGAGCAACTGCTTGGAATGGCCGAAAGAATTGAGAGAGTTTCGAGCCAATTCTCTTGCCATTTCAAGCGCTTCGTCCAATACCCGGCCGTCCTCCACCACTCTGGTGACCAGTCCCCATTCCAGGGCCCGATCCGCTGAGATCGGTTTGTCAAAGGCAGCAATCTCCATGGCTCGGGCGAGCCCGACCAGTCTCGGCAGGGTAAACGTCCCGCCGCCGTCAATTGAGAGACCGTTCGAGGTGTAGGCCTGCTTGAGGACCGCCGACTTTGCCATCACCCGGAAATCGCATGCCAGAGCCAGGGAGAAGCCGCCACCGGCTGCAGCGCCGTTAATTGCCGCTATGACGGGTTTTCTCATCCGTCGGATCTCAAGGATTGCTTGATGGTATCGCGCCGCCAGGTTGTGGAAAGCTGCCGCGGGACCCTGAGGCCAACTTGTTGCCCATTTGAGGTCTCCCCCGGCGCAAAAGACCTCGCCTCCCCCCGAGATGACCACTCCCCGGACCGTTTCCTCCATCGCGAGGTTGATGAGATGTTCGGCGAGAAAGGATATGCTCTCCAGATCGAACGCATTGAACGCCTTGGGCCTGTTGAACAGGATGAGCGCCACATCCTCTTTTCTGAACACCCTAATGGAATCCTCCATGATACGCTCCTTTGATCGCAGTTGCGTCACTCGGGAAAGCAGCCACCCCGGAGACTGTTAAGAAGCCGGCGTGGAAAACAAAAATGCTGGGAAATCCCCTTGTGGTGAGCTCGGTCACGAACTTTCGGAGAATAGCGATGTGCGTGAAAACATGACTGACGGTCCTACAAAGTCTGAGTCTCACGGGGCAGTCGTTGACGCTGCTCTTCTTTCCGACACCTCTCCCGTGGCCAAGAAGATCAATCGGGATTCCCGTTCCGCCAAATGGTCTGGGGAGCGGTTCAGGCTCCCGAGAACAGTCACCCGTCAAATCTCAACAGTGGAGCCTTCCCGAGCCGCATCCAGCGTGAGAGAATAGTCTTTCTCAGCGAGGAGGTCCCGCCCTCGGACGATCATGCGGTCCACCGCCTCATCGGTACGCCACGGATCGTGGTGGAACAGGAGCAAGGATTTCACCTTGGCCTCAACAGCCAGCCTCACTACCGAATCCAGATCCGAATGGCCCCAGCCTCGGCGAACACCCATCTCTTCCGGAACATATTGGCAGTCGTGGACGAGAAGATCCGCGTCGCGACAGAACCGCACGAAATCCTTGTAGCAGCTTCCGACCCAGCCCTCGTCCAACAGCTCATTATCGGTGAGAAAAACAAACGTGCCCGAGGGCTCCTTAAATTTGAACCCCAAACCTCCCTGAGGATGCTGAAGCCTTTGCGATTCCACCACCGTCTCGTCGAGGACGAGTCTGCCCCGGGCCAACTCGTGGGTATGTTCGATGCGGGCTTTGACATCCTCGAAGCGGATCGGCCATGTCCCGTCGAGATAGTTGCTGGTGAACACCCTCTTGAGCCCTTCCAGGCTGTTGCGACAGCCATCCACCCGTAGGCGGCCGTCCCGCTGAAAGAGGGGTCCGAAAAAGGGAAAACCGGACAGATGATCCCAATGTACGTGCGTCATCAGCAGGACCAAGCTCCGGATGTCCGGACGCTCCAGTAATGCATCTCCCAACTTTCGGATGCCGGTTCCGGCGTCGATTACAACCGTTCGCCCTGAAGAAAGCGTGATCTCCAGACACGTTGTATTGCCGCCGTATACCACTGTCTCGGGTCCCGGCGAGGCTATCGATCCTCTCGTTCCCCAAAAGGTGATTTTCATGTTATTCTCGTCTTGCGCGGTCACCGCGTCGTTCGCTGAGATCACCATACCAGGACGCGGCTGTCAAGTCATCGAAAAAGCTGCGCAAGGTATTGTATTCCTGCACTCTTTGCGAGCCTGGTTCAGCTCCGCGGAGATTGAAGGAATTTTATCGGCAAAGAATTGGAGGCCGTCGTCTGCGCCTGTTGCATCATGGTTCTCGAAGGATCGCAGTAAAGACCCAATGGCACCGAATTTGACGCAAAATTCTCCTTGGAGCGCTGAGTTGGAAGAGCTGAAACGTCGCGGTCTCTACCGGGCCATGCCCGTCCTGAACGGCATCCCCGGCAGGGTGGCAACTATTGACAGCCGGGAGGTGCTCAATTTTTCGAGCAACAACTACCTCGGTCTTGCCGGGCATCCCCGGTTGATGCAAGCCGCTGCGGAATGCTCGCTGAGACACGGAGCCGGTTCAACGGCATCTCGCCTCATTGCGGGCAACGGAGAAGTCCACAGGGCGGTGGAGGATTTTGTCGCGCAATGGAAGGGAACGGAGGCTGCCGTCGTCTTCGGAAGCGGTTATCAGGCCAACGTGGGGATACTCTCCAGTCTGGCGACGGAAGAAGACCTCATCATATCCGACATGCTCAACCACGCGAGCATTATCGACGGATGCAGACTGTCCCGAGCACCGGTGAGGATCTACGGCCACTTCGACCTCCAGCAGTTGGAAGACCTGCTCAAAATGGATGGGTATAGGCGCAAACTGGTGGTCACGGAATCCGTTTTCTCCATGGACGGCGACCTCGCCCCCCTGAAAGAGATTGACGGGCTTTGCCGTAGGTGGGGTGCCCTTCTCATGGTCGATGAAGCTCATGCCGCGGGGGTTGTCGGTCTCCAGGGTCGAGGTGCGGCCAACGAGCAGGGCATCGTGCCCGAGATCCAGATGGGCACTCTCGGGAAGGCGGTGGGGGCCTCGGGCGCTTACGTCGCCGGAACCAGACAGCTCATTGACCTCCTGATTAACAAGGCTCGATCCTTCATCTACACGACCGCCGCGTCTCCCGGAGTGTTGGGCGCCGCGCTCGCGGGACTGAAGATCGTCGCGTCGCCGGAAGGGGACATGAGGAGAGAGCGTCTGCAAAACAACGGACAGGAATTCCAACGGTTGTTGCATGAAGCAGGCTTTCCGGGCTCTCGCCCCGGTCACATTGTTCCCGTACACATCGGGGAGTCCCGCAGGACGATGGAGATCAGTGCAAGGTGTCTCCAGGGAGGAGTTTTTGCACACGGAATCCGCTACCCCACGGTCCCCGAAGGCACGGCCAGAATCCGTTTTACGCTCATGAGCGATCACACGTCGGAAGATTTGCGCAAGGCCGTGTCAACTTTGAAGGCGGTCTTACGTTGAGTGCCCTGTTGAGTAGTATGGCGGCTTAATCTTGGCATTACCGTTGAAGTGGAGAGAATCTTGTCTTGCCGGATCGTCTCCCCGGCGAAGGCAGGGTTCGCAGCATTAGGAAGAGACCGGATTGCTCTGTGTCAGGGAATGGCGCTCCCAATATGGCGCGGGACTAAGGAATCCGAGTGTTCGGCGTTGACCCGGGCAAGACTCAATCAAATTATCGGGTAAGAATCGATGTTCCCTTCAATCGAGTCCGTTCAACGGAGTCTGTTACGTGAGCGATACATTGCGGATCGTTCCCTGGCGACGGTATTGTACTTGGCCTGGAAGCTGAAAAAGCCTCTTTTTCTGGAAGGCGAGCCGGGCGTGGGCAAAACGGAGATCGCATCGGTTATGGCGCGTGTCCTGGACACGGAGCTGATACGGCTGCAGTGCTACGAGGGGCTCGACGCCAACCACGCTCTCTACGAATGGAACTACCCGCGACAGATCCTCGCGATCAAGCTCGGTGAAGAGTGCGGAACAGATCGAGGCTTGCTCGGGAAAACGATTTTCACGGAAGAGTTCCTCATCAAGAGACCCTTATTGGAAGCCATTCTCTCGTCACGTCAAGCCCAGCCGGTTCTCCTCATCGACGAAATCGATCGGTCGGATGAAGAATTTGAGGCGCTCCTTCTAGAAGTTTTGTCCGACTTTCAGATTTCCATCCCGGAGATCGGGACCCTCAAGGCGGTTCGACGTCCCCTGGTGATTCTCACATCCAACCGCACGAGGGACATTCATGACGCACTCAAGCGTCGATGTCTCTATCACTGGATCGATTATCCCACGCCGGAGAAAGAGCGAGAGATCGTGGCGGCACGACTCCCGGAGATCTCCGATGACCTGGCCTTACAGGTTGCCTTGTTCATGAGCCGTATCCGCCGGGAAGATCTGGTCAAGAAACCGGGAGTGGCCGAGACTCTGGACTGGGCCGCGGCGCTCCTGGCATTGGAACAGGCTCATCTGGACGAAGAGACGGTGCAAAATACGCTGGGATGCATATTGAAGTACAGAGAAGACATTCTTCATTTCCAGGGATTGTGGACTAAATCGGATTTCCGGGATTCCATGCTCAGGGACGTCCTGGAGAAACTCTGCTGAACGCCGGAAGAACGCACAAAGGCCTCCCTTTCCGAATCGTGCAACAGTTCCGTCCGCGGAAAAACAATGGCGCTCTGCCGACTTCGTTATGTGCGGAAACGATCTCTCCGATCAGGCGGCCGAGGTGGTGTCTTCCGCAAATTGTGGGACCCGCGGACAAAGTACTTGCTCATACCGCTTCTTATGGCACAATAACAGGATGTTCTCGCTAAGGGATGCATAGGGTGGACGTACCAAGCAATCTCTTTGCGTGAGCCGGTCAACTTCGTATGGGAGGATGGAACGTTATGGCAAGAAAGAAGATCACCGTCATTGGAGCGGGAAACGTGGGTGCCTCGGTGGCCGCATACGCGTCCGCCCAGGAATTGGGCGACGTCGTACTGGTGGACATCCTCGACGGCATTCCCCAGGGCAAAGGCCTGGACATGTTCGAGACCGCGCCGGTGCTGGGAGTGGACACCACGGTCGTTGGAACCAACGATTACGAGACCACTGCCGGTAGCGATGTCATTGTGGTCACAGCGGGAATCGCACGAAAGCCGGGGATGAGCAGGGACGACCTCCTGGCCACCAACGTCAAGATTGTGGGGCTGGTTGCGGAAAAGGCGGCTCAATATTCGCCGAATGCCATTATGATCGTCGTTTCCAACCCGTTGGACGCCATGGTCTACACAGCGTGGAAGAAGTCGGGGTTCAAGCCCCGACGTGTCATCGGCATGGCAGGAGTGCTCGACACAGCCCGTTTTCGCTCCTTCATAGCCGCGGAAATCGGCGTTTCCGTCGAAGATGTGCACGCCCTGGTCCTCGGGGGACACGGAGATACAATGGTTCCTTTGACTCGTTACTGCTTCGTCGGGGGAGTGCCGGTCTTAAACTTTATGAGCGCCGAGCGACTCGAAGAGATCGTTCAGAGGACCCGGCAGGGTGGTGCGGAAATTGTAGGCCTCCTCAAAACCGGCAGCGCCTACTATGCACCTGCTGCTTCAGCGGTTCAGATGGCCAAATCAGTGCTCCTGGACAAGAAGCGCCTGCTCCCTGTTGCCGCGTTCCTTGAGGGCGAGTTCAAGGAGAGCGGTATATTTGTGGGTGTTCCGGCAATTCTGGGGTCCGAGGGAGTTGAGAAGGTCATCGATCTTGAACTGAATCCTGGCGAGCAAAAGCTATTTGACAATTCCGTTGCTGCGGTCCGAGGCCTGGTAAAAGAAGTGGATGCACTGCTTTAGTCTTCGGGGTCCGGGAAGCCGTGATGAGCGCTCTAGGGGATGAGAGCGGATTTGGGGCTCGGGTTTCCGGACCGGGAGAATAGGGCAAATCAGGAGAGCCTCATTGGCGGGCCGATCATTTTGCTTGTCTTCGTGAATCTCATTTGTGATATTATAGCCGATAGACCGTGAGAATTAGCACCCTCACGTACAACCCAAGCTTTGGGGGCATTTCAGCACCGCAGGAGGGACGAACTATGAAGAGAATCTTGCTTTTGGTAACAGTGGCCGCACTCTTGGCATCGACTACCTTGGTGTTTGCCGTCAGTGAAATAGGCCGCACTACTACAAAAATGTACAAGTGTTGTGTCATCGGTAAATGCGTTGACGCGTCCAAAGAAGATTGCGCGCTAAAACAGGGGATTATCGTGGATGACTGCAAGAAATGCAAAGGTGAGACACAACCCAAGTAGGACCATATCACCGGCTCGGCGCCGTCAGGGTGGTCTTGAACCTACCCTGACGGGCCGGCCCAGAAATCGCCGGAGTTTCCGACCTGCCCGTTCCCCCTATCTCTCAACACAATTAGAGTCTCATTCTCACACTTCCGATTTTCGGTACCCGCCGGCGAAGACTGTGGAGGAATGCTCAGAGGTCCTCCGAGCCGGGCTCCCATTCCCCTGCGCCCTTCTGCATGCGGGTATGTTCCCTGGCCAGCTTGGCTCCAAGGTTCAGCGCTTTGCGGTTGAGCTCCGCGGTTCCGGAGGGTACCCTGGCCGACAAGGCCCTCTCCAGGGCGCGTCGCGTCACGAGACTTGTGAGCTCGGATAGGGCTCCCAAAGCTACTATGTTGGCCACCATGGTCTTCTTGAGCTTGTCCCGGGCAACTGCCGTGAAGGGAAATCCCACTGCTCTACTGCTCGGGGGATGACGGACGAGGTCGGAGTCCACGATGATCCGGGCACCCGGTTTGAGATCCCAGGAATAGGCGTCGCATGCTTCTTGGGTGAGGGCCAGGAGCAAATCCACACTGGTGCACAGGGGGTAGTCGATGGGGGTGTCGCTGAGTATCACTTCAGCCTTGCTCGACCCTCCCCGGGCTTCGGGCCCGTATGACTGGGCCATGGCCACTTCCCGTCCGTCAAAGATTCCCGCCGCCTCGGCCAGCACCAAACCCGCCAGAATCACTCCTTGACCTCCGGAGCCGGCGAGCCTGATTTCGATGCGGTGCTCGGGTAACGGGGGTATCTGTCGAACGGTCATGCCTTTCCTTCTCCGCGCGTCCGCGCTGCGATCTCACAGACACGTTTGTACGATTCCAGGTACAGGGGCAGCTCGCGGTCGGCAAGTACCCCTATGGGAAACTTTCCCGACCGCTCGGATTCTTCCATTTTTTCCCATTGATCGATCCCCACCGCCCGATTCTTAAAATCGATCATCATCTCAATCTGCGACCCCAGTCTGTTTTGTCGCCCAAAATTCGTGTGGCACGGAGAGAGAACCTCCACCACGCTGAAACCGGGTTTCGCGAGGGCGGCCAATACGAGCTTGTCCATGCGGACCACATGGTACACGGTGGCCCGTGCAACAAAAGCAGCGCCTGCAGCTATGGAAAGACCGCTGATGTCGAATGGAGGCTCGATGTGCCCGTATGGGGCGGTAGAGGCCCGCGCGCCCAAAGGGGTGGTGGGGCTTGACTGACCGCCGGTCATACCGTACGTGTTGTTGTTGACGATAATGGCGTTGATTCCCAGATTGCGCCGGGCCGCGTGGATGAGATGATTCCCGCCGATGGCCGTGGCATCTCCGTCCCCCATGATCGTTATGACCGTAAGCTCCGGTTTGGCGAGCTTGATCCCCGTGGCAAAGGTAAGCGCTCTCCCGTGGGTGGTATGAACGCTCCCCGTATCGACATAGACCGGCAGTCTCCCCGAGCATCCTATGCCTGACACGAGAACCACTTCCTCCTTGCGCAGGCCGCTTTCAGCAAGGGCTCTGACCAAAGACCCCAACAGAATGCCCAGCCCGCACCCCGGGCACCAGACGTGGGGGAACTTCTTGTCGTGGCGCAGCCAGTCGTAGATGACGCCTCGGTTGACAGAGAGCATCAGGTTGCCTCCCGAAATCGATTCACGATCTCCATGGGGGTGATCATGGTTCCGTCCATCTTCGGCAGACTCATGACCCGGGTTCTCCCGTCATTCACCCGCAGGACTTCTCGCCTGATTTGGCCCATGTTGAGCTCGGGCACCAGGGCTGCGCTTTTACCGGACAGAGCGTTTTCAACCTGTTTCCTGGGAAACGGCCAGAGGGTGAGAATCTGGAGCAGTCCCAGCCTGAGACCTTGCTCCCTGCCGATGCGAACGGCAGCCATGGCGGAGCGTGCCGTGCATCCGTAGGCGATGATGACAAATTCCGCATCATCGAGGCAAAACGACTTAACATGTTCCAGATACTCAAAATGGCGACTGATTTTTCCGAACAGGCGAGCGAAAAACGGCTTGACCTCGTCGGGTCGCCGCGTGGGAAAGCCGCGCTCGTCATGGACCAGTCCCGTGACGTGGTAGCGATACCCTTCCCCCAGATCCGCCAGACGCGGAACGAGACTCCCATCGGCCGCGTACGGAATGTACCAATCCGGCGGCACCGTGGGACGCCGTCTATCCATGACCTCAATCTCATCGGACGGAGGCACGGCGAACTTCTCCCTCGTGTGCGCAACCATTTCGTCCGCCAGCAAGATGACCGGAGTTCGGAAGCGCTCGGAATGGTTGAAGGCTTTGACCGCAAGCTCGAAACATTCCGCCACGCTGGAGGGGCACAGGACGATGGCCGGGTGATCTCCGTGGGTGCCCCAACGTGCCTGCTGGACGTCTCCCTGGGAGACATTAGTAGGCATTCCCGTCGAGGGTCCCGCTCGCATGACATTCACCACCACCACA
The DNA here is from genome assembly GCA_041741735.1 of Desulfomonilaceae bacterium. Lineage (GTDB taxonomy): Bacteria > Desulfobacterota > Desulfomonilia > Desulfomonilales > Desulfomonilaceae > JBGSJS01. The sequence goes on from JBGSJS010000046.1 coordinate 37,567, forward strand.
GGAACCTCCGCGATGCATGCATAACCGAGATTCTCCTGCATGAGGGAAAATCCGGGACCACTTGTCGCGGTCATGGCTTTCCGGCCGGCCAGGGATGCCCCTATGCAGGCCCCCAGAGAGGCTATCTCATCTTCCATCTGTATGAAGACATCGCCCCGTACAGGGAGCTCCCGGCTCATCAGCTCCATAATCTCGCCCGCCGGAGTAATGGGGTAGCCGGCGAAAAAGTTGCATCCGGCTGCCAGCGCCCCCAACGACAGCGCCTCGTTACCTTGTATGAGAGCGGGTCGATTCTTAGTCAGAGGCGGCCTCCTCATCTTCCGGTTCCGGCGCCAGTCGTTCCGGGCTGTGACTTCGATCTTCGTGGAAGCCCCGATGCCGCGGAGACCTGGTTGCGGCGAGATCCTTGTCCTCCCCCGGATCCGAGTCGAGGACCGTGATTGCGAAATCGGGACAGAGCTTTTCGCAAAGGTGACATGCTGTGCATCGTTCCGGTGCTGAAACTCGGGGATAACCCCATTCATCCATCTCCAGGGCCTGCTTCGGACAAAAGGCCACACAGTTTCCGCACTTCTTGCACCACGCGGGGAACAGTCTCACCCGGTGATCGGATTGGCTCGGCTCTTGGGATTCCTGGGAACGGGAGGGGGCGCGTCCCTTTGCGTCACGCTTCAAGAGGATCTCCTTGCGCTGATGTGCGCGCTTCCTCGGATTCGCAGCAGCCTGAAAAACCACGCGAAACCTGTCTCATTGTTCCAGCCGGAAAGAGCTTTGTCAACAGGCCGCCCCCCGACCGGCGGCGCGGAAGGAAACGCGCTCGGCCGATTTTCCCGAACAGTGTCGCCTTCCGATACGTTCGAGCCGGTCTGCAGGTCCAGGGTTGGGGGGAGCTTTCTCTCCGGTTGGGTTATTATGCGTTACTCTTGGTATTCAGCGGCTCTATAACCACCGTCGACAACCTCAACGATGTACCGTCCGAGACCGAGCGTCGGCTCTGCGCACCGACACGCGATCGATCCCGGAGCCTGCGAACGGGTGCCGGCATAGCGGAACCGAGATACTCAAAGATTCTCGTCATGGCCTGCTGTCTCGGTTGTTGATTTCTGTAAACCACATTACGACAGTAGAGCATACGCAAGACCACTTATGTCAAACGTGACATAACTCAATGAAAGTCGGATGCACTCCCATTTGTCCTTATGTATGCTGAATTGACCTGGAAAGCGCGTTTTGGAGTTGACACCCAATTCTTGGGAGTCTATTCTGAAATCAGAAATACGATGTGTGCGTGTCGGCGGGCGATCGTCTCCGATACGAGCCTGTTCCGCAGTGAATGGTTGGGAGGACGGAGAAGGCGATTCTATTTGCAATCCGACGACGTCGTGCACCGGAGTCCCGTTAGGGCAACACACCTGCGAGACGTTGTTGCAACCAGAGCTCTCAGGCGAGATCCGCCACCAAGCAAGGAGGTTACATAGATGGACGTTACTCGACGCCAGTTCCTCGTCATTTCGGGCGCGGTCGGCGCGGGCTTGGCGCTTTCATCTCTCGGCATCGACGCAGGGCCGGCAAAGGCCTATGCCGACGAGCTGAAGAAGATCGACAAGATGAAAACGGCCAAGCAATCCACGACGATATGCCCATACTGCGCTGTAGGCTGCGGTCTGGTCTGCAGCACGGACAAGAAATCAGGGACAGTCATCAATATCGAGGGAGATCCGGATCATCCCATCAATGAAGGGGCGCTTTGTGCCAAAGGCGCAGGGTTGTTCCAGACCACGTCCAACAACCCCAACCGGCTGAAAAAGGTTCTCTACCGGGCTCCCGGCTCAGACAAGTGGGAGGAGAAGTCATGGGATTGGGCTTTGACCGAGATCGCGAAGAGGGTCAAAGACACCAGGGACAAGCATTTCATTGAGAAGAACGCGAAGGGCCAAGTGGTCAACAGGGTGGAAGCCATCGCCCACGTGGGAAGCGCCGCCTTGGACAATGAAGAGTGTTGGCCCGTGCAGGCAATGATGAGGGCGCTGGGGCTCGTGTGGATAGAGCATCAGGCTCGCATATGCCACAGCGCTACGGTTGCGGCTCTGGCAGAGTCGTTCGGTCGCGGCGCAATGACCAACCACTGGATCGACCTCAAGAACAGTGATTGCATCCTCGTTATGGGCAGCAACGCTGCCTCCAACCATCCCATCTCCATGAAATGGGTGATGAAGGCCAAAGCACACGGGGCGAAGCTCATATCGGTGGACCCCCGGTTTACCAACAGCTCCGCTCGTGCCGATTTCTATACGGCCCTGCGGTCGGGTTCGGACATCGCCTTCCTCGGCGGGATGATCAAGTACATCCTGGACAACAAGAAGCACTTTCAGGAATACGTGGCAAACTACACCAACGCAGCATTCATTCTCAGCGATAAATTCGATTTCAAGGATGGTCTCTTCTCCGGGTACGATCCCAAGAAGAGGAAGTACGACAAGTCCGCTTGGGCTTTCAAGAAGGACGCCAAGGGAGTGCCCGAGCGGGACGTGACCCTCGAAAACCCGCGCTCTGTATTCCAGTTGCTCAAGAAGCACTATTCCCGTTACACTCCGGAGAAAGTGTCCGAGATCACCGGAACCCCCGTGAAAGACCTCCTCAAGGTCTACGAGGTGTATTCGGCCACCGGTGAGAAGGGCAAGGCAGGCACCATCATGTACGCGATGGGCTGGACCCAGCACACCGTCGGCGTCCAGAACATTCGTTCCATGGCCATTATTCAGCTCCTGTTGGGAAACATCGGAATTCCGGGCGGCGGCGTGAATGCCCTCAGGGGCGAGTCCAACGTCCAGGGATCGACGGACCAATGCATCCTCTTCCACATTTGGCCCGGATACCTCAAGACTCCGGTCGCCTCTCTGACCACACTCGACGAGTACAACAAGAAGTTCACCCCCAAGTCGGCCGATCCTTTGTCGGCAAACTGGTGGCAGAATTACCCGAAGTATTCGGTGAGCCTGCTGAAATCCTTCTTTGGGGACAAGGCTACCAAAGAGAACGGTTTCGGCTATTCGTGGCTGCCCAAGCTGGACGACGGCCAGAACTGCTCCTGGCTCAATCTCTTTGATTCCATGTACAACGGGGGTATCAAGGGATTTTTTTCCTGGGGCCAGAATCCGGCCTGTTCCGGTGCAAACGCCAACAAGGTGCGTCAGGCTCTGGGAAAGCTGGATTGGCTGGTCAACGTCAACATTTTCGACAACGAGACCGGTTCCTTCTGGAAAGGGCCGGGCATGGACCCCAAGAAGATCAAGACCGAAGTCTTCATGCTCCCCGCGGCAGCTTCCGTTGAAAAAGAAGGAAGCATCACCAACAGCGGGCGCTGGGCACAGTGGCGGTACAAGGCGGCTAATCCCCCGGGAGATGCCAAGGCCGACGGCGAAATCATGACCGAGCTCATGATAAAGATCAAAGAGCTCTACAAAAAGGGCGGCAAGTTCCCCGATCCCATTCTCAACCTCAAATGGGACTACGTTGATGCCAAGGGCGGATTCGACTCCCACAAGATGGCCAAGGAGATCAACGGGTATTTCCTTAAGGATGTGGAAATCAAGGGGAAGAAGTACAAGAAGGGCGATCTGGTTCCCTCATTTGCCTTCCTTCAGGCCGACGGCAGCACGTCCAGTGCCAACTGGCTGTACTGCAACAGCTACACGGGCAAGGGCAACATGATGGCCCGCCGCAACAAGCCGGACCCCACGGGATTGGGACTCTTTTCCGAGTGGTCCTGGTGCTGGCCGGTAAATCGCAGAGTGCTCTACAACCGTGCATCGGTGGACCTCAACGGTCAGCCGTGGAATCCCGAGAAACCGCTCATCAAGTGGGTGGACGGCAAGTGGGTCGGAGACGTGCCCGATGGAGGCTGGCCTCCCATGAGCGACAAGGCGAAGACGAAACACCCCTTCATTATGCGACCGAACGGATTCGCACAGATTTTCGGTCCCGGACTCAACGACGGGCCGTTCCCGGAGCATTACGAGCCTCTGGAATGCCCCGTTCCCAAGAACATGATGTCCAGCCAGTTCGTCAATCCCACCATCAAGATCTTCAAGGGAGCCATGGACAAGCATCTTACCTGCGATCCTCGGTTCCCGTTCGTGGGGACCACGTATCGGGTCACCGAGCATTGGCAGACAGGGCTCATGACCAGATGGCAATCATGGCTGGTGGAAGCCGAGCCGCAGATGTTCGTGGAGATGAGTGAAGAGCTCGCTAAGATGAGGGGCATCAAGAACGGAGAAATGGTGAAGGTCTCATCCGCCAGGGGGGAAGTGCCGTGCGTGGCCATTGTGACCACGCGATTCCGCCCGTTCCAACTCGGCAAACTGGAAGTTCATCAGGTCGGATTGCCCTGGTGCTTCGGATGGATCGCTCCCAAAGACGGGGGCGAAAGTGCAAACCTTCTCACACCCAACGTGGGAGATCCCAACACCATGATCCCTGAATCCAAGGCGTTCATGGTCAATGTAACCAAGGCATAGGAGGTGAAGAATGTCAGGATACTCAATACTCGTTGACACCTCCAAATGTACCGCATGCCGAGGTTGTCAGGTGGCTTGCAAACAATGGAACGGGTTGCCCGGAACAAAAACCAAGAACGTGGGAACCCATGAAAATCCCCAGGATCTCTCTTTTGAGACCTACAAAGTGGTAAGATTCGCGGAAGGGAAGAACGGCGACGGCAAGGCGTACTGGAACTTCTTCACGGAACAGTGCCGGCACTGCATGTCTCCCGGCTGTATGGCAGTGGCGGAAAAGGACGAGATCGTTCAGGACGAAAAGACCGGCGCCGTCATTTACACCCCCAAGACCAAGGACCTCGACTTCAAGGCTACTCTCGAAGGGTGTCCTTACAACATCCCCCGCCAGAATCCCAAGACCAAGGTTCTGGTGAAATGCACCATGTGTTTCGACCGGATCACCAACAAGATGATTCCGGCATGCGTCAAATCCTGTCCAACCGGGGCCATGACGTTCGGCGAGAGGGACAAGATACTGGCCGACTGTAAGAAAAGGGTCGAAGAGCTGAAGAAGGCCTACCCGAAGGCTCAGGCAATCAATCCTGACGATGTGAGGGTTATCTACATCGTGACGGACGATCCGAAGAAGTACTTCAAGTACGCAGCCGGCAAGTAGTCTTTCCAACTATCGCCCCCATCCTGCCCTACTCCCGCATCGGGGAGTGGGGCAGTCTCTCCTTCCCGGTGCGAATCCCACTCATATTCATGACCGTCTGCTCTTTTTTGACGCAAATCGCCGCTGCTGTGATCGGTATCGGGAGGGAGACCGGTGAAGGGCTACCGAGGGTTTGCTATTTACTGACGAGGTGTTCCGGCCAATCATGTCGAATGGAGAGCCCATTGTTGCGCAGGCCCCCGGCGTGTGGTAATCACGTTCAGGAAACGGCTCTCTCCCATGCGGTCGGCACACGAACCGAACGAGTGATTTATGCGCCCGGAGGCGCGGGCACACGGTACCGTTTCTCAGTTAAGTTTTGAATATGCCACTTGAGATCTCTTGATCTTTCGTGGTATCGTCATATCCTTCCTTCAATAGCCTATTGGCACGAAAAATGCTCAATTGGGGTCAGGAATGACCCAGCTACATACGATGGTTGCCGGATGAGTCCCCCGGCCACCGCGAAGTCCGAGAAATTGACATGAGGAGTTGGAAGTCATGAAGTCACGTTTCATCCATGTTATCAACCTGTTAACTATTCTTTCAGTGTGCGCGTTCGTCTCTACGGCGGCCGCGGTCGATCTCACCAGCAATGGTTTTCGCATCACCGGCGCCGGCGTCCCCATAGGCGTCCTGGCCAAGTACGGAGACGCCTATGCCCGCACGTTTCCCGAGTGTCGGTTCGTGATCTTTGAAGACAACGCCAAGGAAGGGTTCGGGAGATTCGTTGAAGGGAGGACGGATTTGCTCGTTTCCACCCGCACAATCAGCGATACCGAGAAAGCCGCCGCGGTCAAGAACGGCATCGTGTCTCAACAGAAGGCCCTGGGAAACATTAGCATCGCCGTGATAACCAATGCCGTCAATCCGGTCGATGTATTGACCGTGGAGCAGCTCAAGGAGATATTCTCCGGACGGATCAAGACGTGGAAGAAGGTCGGCGGATTGGATGAGCCCATTGAGGTACTGGTCTCCGGCGACGAAGGACCCGGGGCCGGGACCACCTTTCGGAAATCGCTGATGAAGGGCGTCCCGTACGGGGAGAATTGCCAAAGGGTTGTTTCTGCGGCGCGAACCGTCGATGTCTGTTCGAAGAGTCCCAACGCAATCGGGTGTATCCTTGCGGTCGATCCCGAGTTTGTCCGGCTGCCCGAGGCACGGGTGAAATTTCTCGGCCTCTCTCACGGGTCCGATTCCCCGGTCTATTTCCCGCATCCCGGTATGGTGGGGAAATCGGCGTACCCCCTCGTCACGCCGCTCTATTTCTCCTGGACCCGTGGCACGGTGAATCCTTGCGTGCGAAGCTTCGCCGCCTACTTTGAAGAGGTATGCGAGAGCTCGAACAGAACGGCCCTTATGCAAAAGTAGGGAGCTCGTGCAGTGCCGCTGCCGAGAGGGGACACGGCCCCCGGGCGGTATGGCGGAGCGCTTTGAGCTGCGGGAAACTAATTACTTCATTTCCTGAATACGGTTCCGGAACGCAACCGATTTCAGGATGACCCCGAATGGTCCCAAATCGTCACCCCGAGCGAAAGCCGGGGTCCAGGGCGTTCGAAAGCCTGGATTCCTGCATCCGCAGGAATGACGGAGCGAGGGATCGATCATGAACAAATACCTTGGTAGAGCCGCCAAGGGTGAAATGCGCGACCGAACGTATGAAGTGGGGCGACGTCTCATTGAGAGCTTGATTTTCCATTGGCAATCCTCGGGGTTGCCTATTTTGTTGTGTCTCACAGGATTCCGACCCGCGGGTGCGGAAGCGGCCCTCGTTCCTACGTGAACGTAAGAAAAAAGAAGCTTCCCGGACCGACTCCGATTTGTCCTCTCGTTACATTACCATGAGCACGACCCAATGAGCCTCAGTCACACCCACGGAAGAGCTTTGGCATCTCGAGTGCGGAATACGGGTGGGCGCGGATCGCAGGAACGTCGGCCGCATAAGTCATATAAAGTGATTATTGGACGTTGACACCCAACTGCAGTTGTTTTAGAGTAATTGTCTCAGACGACAGTTGCCATCCCTCTTTTTTCGACGAGGCAATCCGGATGTTATTGCTTAGGGCTGTCTGCCGATGGATAGACGCGCTGAACGATTGGGTGGGGCGCGGTGTGGCATGGGTGACCTTTCTGCTGGTGTTGGTCACGTGCACCGATGTGGTGATGCGTTACGTATTCTCCACGAGCTTCGTGTTCACCCAGGAGCTCGAATGGCACCTGTTCGGGTTTATATTTCTCATGGGCGCGGGTTGCACTCTCTTGCATGACGGCCACGTGCGGGTGGACATCATTTACCAGACATTGGGTCCCAAAGGGCAGGCCTGGATAAATTTTATCGGGGTGCTCTTCTTTCTCATCCCCGGTTGCTGCATGGTGATCGACACCTCGTTCTCCTTTGCCCTTAACTCCTTTATGGTCCGGGAGGGCTCTCCCGATCCCGGCGGCATTCCCCTGCGATTCATTATCAAATCTTGTATCCCTCTCGGGTTTGTCCTGCTCCTTCTTCAGGGCGTTTCCCTCGGCATCAAGAGTTTCCTGGTGATACTGGGAAAAGAGACCGGCGTGGAGAGTGTTTCCTAATGGAATACCTGCCTGCATGGATGTTCCTGGCACTGACCATCTTGCTGATGGCAGGATTTCCCGTTACCTTCACCCTGCTCGGCACAGCCCTCGTTTTCGGTCTCATCGGATTCGGTTACGGCTTTTTCGATCTCTTGCCGCTACGCATATGGGGCGTTATTGGTAACGTCACCTTGATGGCGGTGCCGCTCTTTGTGTTTATGGGGGTGATGCTGGAGAGGTCGGGGCTCGCTGAAGAGCTGTTGGACACTATGGGCCTGCTCTTCGGGCGTCTCAAGGGAGGTTTGGCCGTATCCGTGGTGGTAGTCGGCGCCCTGCTGGGGGCATCGACGGGGATTGTGGGTGCCACGGTGGTAACCATGGGCCTGCTGTCGATCCCCACCATGCTCAGACGAGGATACCAGAAGGAGCTGGCCTGCGGCACGGTGTCGGCCTCGGGGACGTTGGGTCAGATTATTCCCCCCAGCATTGTGCTTGTTCTCATCGGAGACATTGTCGGCGTCCCTATCGGAGACCTCTTCATGGGGGCCGTGCTACCGGGTATGGTGCTGGTCGGGCTGTTCATCACGTACATTGTTGTCGTGGCGCAGATTTTTCCAAAGATGGCGCCGCCCATTCCCTGGTCGGAGATTAACGCTCTTTCAAGGGGTCAATTGGCCCGGCGGGTGCTAAGGGCTTTGGTACCACCGCTCGTTCTCATTCTGGCCGTCCTCGGCTCCATCTTCGCGGGTGTGGCATCTCCCACCGAAGCCGCGGCCGTAGGTGCCATCGGGTCTCTCATCCTTACCGTGGCAAACCGAAAATTCAACATGATCATCCTGCGGGAGGTCATGATGTCCACCATGAAGCTCACCTGCATGGTCTTCATCATCCTTGTGGGGGCAGCAGCTTTCGGCTTGGTCTTTAGAGGGTTGGGAGGCGACCAACTGGTCAGGGGGTTCCTGGGAGGCCTCGCCGAGGCTCACACTAAGTGGGGAGTTCTGGCCATCGTGATGGGGCTGATTTTCATCATCGGCTTTTTCCTCGATTTCATAGAGATCACCTTCATCCACGTACCTGTTTTGGCTCCTATCATGATCGAATTCGGTTTCGATCCCCTCTGGTTGTGCATCCTCATCGCCGTCAATCTCCAGACTTCTTTTCTGACGCCGCCGTTCGGTTTTTCGCTCTTCTATTTGAAAGCGGTGACGCCCCCGGAGATATCGACGGGGAACATATATCGGGGGATTATTCCATTTGTCATCATACAGATGATCGGGCTGTTCATCGTGGCCATGTTCCCGACACTGGTCACGTGGCTGCCGAAGGTAGTGTTCAAGAGCTGAGGCTTGCGCAGCCTCGAGCAGAAGACGCCGGCTTCGCTGTGAGCGGCGTACACTGAAGGGGTAGGCGCTAACACGGTAACCAAAGGAGAAAAGGAGGGACATGATGGAGAGACGTGATTTTCTGAAAAAAGCGGGAGCGGTCGTGGGAACGGCAGCGGCGGCCACTACGGTAGCGGCTCCGGCTGTCTGGGCCAAAGGTAAGACCTACAACTGGAAAATGGTCACCACGTGGCCGCCCAACTTTCCTATACTCCAAATCGGCGCTGAGCGTTTTGCAAAAAGGCTCAAGGAAGCAACTGAGGGAAGGATCAACATTCAGGTGTTTGCCGGTGGTGAGCTCGTTCCCCCGCTGGGAGTCTTTGACGCCGTCTCCAAGGGCACCGTGGAGTGCGGAAGCGGCGCATCTTACTACTGGGCGGGCAAGGTTCCCGCGGGTCAGTGGTTCTCTTCGGTGCCGTTCGGATTCAATCCCCAGGGGATCAATTCTTGGTTCTATGCGGGCAACGGTCTGAAGCTGTGGGAAGAAACCTATGCCCCGTTTAACGTTGTCCCCCGGCCCCAAGGCAACACGGGCGTCCAGATGGGCGGCTGGTTCCGCAAAGAGATGAAGACCATGGCCGACTGGAAGGGTCTCAAAATGAGAATCCCCGGTCTCGGCGGCAAAGTGGTCGCCAAAGCGGGCGGAACGGTTGTCCTCCTTCCCGGTGGCGAGATCTTCACCTCCCTCGAGCGCGGGGTGATCGACGCGACCGAATGGGTCGGCCCCCTTCACGACCTGCGTATGGGCTTTTACAAGGCAGCGGAATACTACTACTATCCGGGATGGCACGAGCCGGGAACCTGTTTGGAGGTCATCTTCAACAAGAAGGTTTACGACGGTCTCCCCAACGACCTCAAAATCATCATCGACGCCATCGCTATGGAAACGAATTTGTGGAGTCTCAGCCAGTTCGAGGCTCGCAATGGGGACGCTCTTATCGAGCTGATCGATAAGCACAACGTGAAGCTCATGGAGTTCCCGGAGCCAATGATGGAGTCCCTGAGAAAACTCTCCGCAGAGGTTCTGGCAGAAGAAGCGGCAAAAGACAAGATGTCCACGAAAGTAAACGATGATTTCAAGAAGTTCAAGGCTCAGATCGGACCCTGGGGTACGATTTCCGAGAAGTCTTACTACATGGAGATCTTCGGCAAGTACGCTTTGAAGAAGGGATAAAGCGTCTCGACGCGGGAATCCCCGAACATTTGTAGGGAAATGAGAAGGGGCGGGAACAACCCGTGGCACCTTCGACCACAGAAGGGTCCCGCGTCGAGATTTTCGTCTGAGAGCCCACGAGGCCGTTCGGTATCGATGAGCCTTCAAGACAGCAGTATCTGATACCATTTCGAGGTTCAACAGGTAATTCGGACGGCATGTCTCTTCCGCTGCGAACGGCGAGTCTGACTTCGCTTCAGAGACATGCCGTCCGTGTCGTGAAGTCACATTCTAAATCGCGAAATGGTATGAGGAGTCAAAAGGTTACAGTCGAAAGTACGTCTTAATCGCGGGAAACCGCTTCAACGATTATCCACTAACGGCGGCGGGCCGACTATGAGCGCAACCGGGCCGGCGGCGCAGAGTAGGGCAGGCTAACGGCACCTTGCTGCATCGCACGCGACAAGCATGAGGCAGAGCATCCCATGTCCAACCCTCGCACGATAAATCCGGCAGAGCTGGTCAACGACATTCGAAGCGGCATGAACGACATGCAGCTCATGGAGAAGCACAATGTTTCCCCACGCAGCCTGGCGTCGCTCCTCAAGCAACTCGTCAAGCTCAAGGCATTGAGGCCGCGAGAGGTTTATGGCCGTCTGCCCGATTATGCCGACGATGTCATCCTCGAGAACGTCGAAGCCACATTGCAGAGCCTGCGGCGGTTGCCGAGGCAGTATGTGGACATCACCGTGGGCATCCACGACGCCAACGATCCGGCCTCATTGGGGCGGCTTTGCGACATTACCGAAGAAGGACTGGGGGTCAAAGGAATGGTCTGTACGGTGGGTGAGGTCAAGACGCTCCTCGTTACCCCGTACGAGCGCAGCGAATTCGAGCCGTTCCTTCTCCGGGCGGAATGTCGATGGTACCGTAGTATGGCGGGGGAAGACGACGCTGCGGGTTTCAAGATCGCCGGCATGTCCGAAGAAAGCCTCTCCCAGCTTCGCAAGCTCATGGCCGCGGTTTCGAGCTGAAAGAGCTCTGCGACTCTGTCGGTCCGTATGTCGGTGCTATTCCCAACGCCCCCCACGTCCTCGCCGCATATCCACCACGTCGTCCCACCGTCGCACAAAGACGGTCTTCTCTCCGCCGCCTCCCGTGACCGCCGAGCTCATTATCCACGACACGATGCTCACGATGATCGACCCGAAAAAAGCCGACCAGAATGAATCCACGTGGAAACCGGGAACCAAACCTCCTGCCAGTTGAAAGAGGAGTGCGTTGATCACCAGGATGAAGAAACCCAGGGTGAAGATGGTCAGCGGAAGCGTCAATATGAGAAGGAGCGGTCGGACAAGGGCATTGAGAATGCCGAGGACGGCCGAAGCCGCCAGAATCGTTGCCGCACCTTCCACTCGCACTCCGGAGACCAAATAGGGAACCACCGTAACCGCCAGTGCGATTATCATCCAACGTATCAGTATGCCGGGCATGTTTCCTCTTCTCCGCCTCTCCGGCCCGGCCGCCGATGATGGGGGCAGGACCGAAGAGGCTCCTGTTGCTCTATTCCCCTTTCTGCTTTTTGATGAACGGCTCCAACAAGTCTATGGGAATCGGGAAGATAGTCGTCGAGTTCTTCTCCGCCGCCACCTCCACCAAGGTCTGGAGGTACCTCAACTGCAGTGCCGTAGGCTCCTTGGCTATGATCACCGCAGCCTCCGAAAGTCTCGCCGCGGCCTGAAATTCACCTTCGGCATTGATGACCTTGGCACGCCGTTCTCTTTCGGCCTCAGCCTGACGGGCAATGGCGCGCTGCATCTCGGTCGGAAGATCGATGTGCTTGACCTCGACCATGCTGACCTTCACACCCCATGGGTCGGTGTGCCGATCGAGGATTTCCTGGACTTCCAGATTGATCTTTTCCCGTTCCGCGAGGAGATCGTCGAGCTCGGACTGTCCGCATACGCTCCGCAGGGTGGTCTGGGCCAACTGGGAGGTTGCATAGAGGTAGTTCTCCACTTCGATGACGGCCTTGGTAGGGTCCATGACGCGGAAATAAATAACCGCGTTGACCTTTACCGACACGTTGTCCCTTGTGATGACGTCCTGGGGGGGTACGTCCATGGCCACGGTACGAAGACTCACCCGGATCATGCGATCGATAATGGGGATCAGGATGATGAGGCCGGGTCCTTTGTGGTCGATGACACGTCCGAGTCGAAAAACCACGGCGCGTTCGTACTCATTGAGCACCTTCACGGCCATAAACAGGAAAATGATCAGCAGCAGAATCGCTATGCCGAATGGTACCATCAACTTCCTCCTTCATTAAAGGCTATGCGTTGACCGAAAAGGATAGCGAGAGCGTCAAAGGATCGACGATCTCGGTTCTTCAGCAAGGGTTTCTCGGGGCCGATGCGCCGCACGGGTTCAGGCTCCTGCGTCCCTGGTTACGGTGAGGCAGAGACTGTCCACTTTAATGACGCGGATTCGCTCCCCTTTGGGGATGAGCCGGTCGGCCCTTGCATTCCAATATTCCCCGTGGATGGCCACCGTGCCCTGAGTGTCCACGTCGCTCATGGCGACTCCCACCTCTCCCAAAAGTCCCTGGTTACCGGTCCTTGGCTTCTTGCTGTGGGCTTTGACAACTAGGCCGAGTGCAAAGACAAAGAACGCCGTCACCGTCGCCACCACGGGCACAATGACGGCCCACGACACCCGCATGGCGGATTCTCCCGTCTCAAAGAGCATCACCGAGCCCAGGGTCAAACAGATGATCGCTCCAATGGTGAGGAGACCGAAAGAGGTGACTTTGAGCTCGAGCACGAAGAGAATCACCGAAAGCAGAATGAGCATGATCCCGACGTAATTCACAGGAAGGACTTGAAGGGCGAAAAAAGACAAGAGCAAGCAGATTCCTCCCAAAACACCCGGGAATATGAGCCCCGGGTGATAGAGCTCCATCATGATTCCCATGCCGCCGATAACCATGAGCATATAGGCGATCTCAGGATTCGCAACCACGTCGAGTATTTTGAACCGCAAGCCCGGGGCAAGGCGTTCCAGCTTGGCGTGAGCCGTCTTCAGGGTGAATGTCTCCCGATCCTTCTTCACGGTACGGCCATCCAATTTCTTGAGGAGATCGGGAACCGAGTCCGCTGTTAGGTCGATGACTTTCAGCTCCAACGCTTCTGTGGCCGTTATGGAGACACTCTCCTTGATTGCATGCTCGGCCCATTCCGCGTTGCGTCCTCTTTTGGCAATGACGCCCCGCATGTACGCGGTCAAGTCATTGATCACCTTCTCCGACATGGTGGATGAGATGTCCTGGCCGCCGCCGCCCACCGGATGGGCCGCGCCTATGTTGGTGCCGGGCGCCATGGCCGCGATGTCCGCTCCCATGGTGATGAGGGCCCCGGCCGAGCTCGCCGAAGAACCGCTTGGTGCAACGTACACTACCACCGGAACTTTGGCGTTGATCATCTTCTTAATGATGGATTTCGTGGTGGTCACGAGACCCCCGGGAGTATCCATCCGAATGACCACGCATGTGGCCTTCTCTGCTTCGGCCTTCTCTATGCCCTTGATGATGTAGTCCGCGAGGGCCGGATTGATGCTCCCGTTCACATCGAGCAGGCAGACGACGGAGGCCTTCTCGGCCTGCCGGTCCTCGGCCCGGGTTCGCGTGCCCCATCCGTTGAGCAGCACACCTGCCATAAAAACGAGAGAAAAAATGATGAGTCTTCTTGTATTCATGATTAGTCTCCGGAGCCCGGGGCAGGCAGGCCCAGCAAGGCCATGACTTGTTTCAGGTCGGCCCAGGCCTCTGCCTTCCAGCGCCTGTCAGACCCCTGCCTGAGGAGAAACGAAGGATGATACGTCGGCATCACCGGGACGCCTTTTCTATCGTGCATTTGTCCTCTGAGCCTTGAAAGAGGGCTCTTTGCGTCAAGAAGCGTACACGCGGCAACGCGTCCCAGGGCCACGACGACCTCCGGCCGGATTGCCGAAATCTGGGCTTCCAGGAATGGAAAACAGGTGCCAATTTCCACATCCTCGGGATCTCTGTTCCGCGGAGGCCGGCACTTGACGATATTTGCGATGTACACCTCCGAGCGATCCAAGCCCATGGCCTGAATCATGCGAGTGAGAAGCCGGCCTGCCTTGCCGACGAAAGGTCTCCCTTCCCGGTCTTCATCTCCGCCCGGCCCTTCGCCGACGAACATGAGCCTCGCCCGGGGGCTCCCCTCTCCAAAAACTATTGTATTGCGAGTCTTATGTAAAGGACACCGGGTACATTCCCCGAGCTCCTGCCGCACCGCTTCAAGGGGGGAGACGATTGTGGCGCCGGGCTGCGGGGGGGGGACAAGCAACACCCCGAATCCCAGACTGACCTGATATTGCAGGAAATCCCGGATCTGCCGCCGCAAGTTTTCCGTACTTTCAGGCATGGTAAATGGGGGCCGCCGAGGGTTCCGGCTGTTGAGAATCAATCGGTCGAGAAGTCCGCCGAGCCGCAGAGTCTCCGTACGCGGTCGAGGATACGGTCGGCAACCATATCTTTGGACATGATGTCGAGTTGCTCCTCTTCACCGGAACGGAAGAGGAAACGAACAATGTTGGTATCGTGATCGAATCCCGCTCCGGGTCTGCTCACGTCGTTGAGGACGAGCATGTCGAGCTTCTTCTTCTTAAGCTTTACCTTGCCGTTCTCCAGGGTATCACGGGTTTCTGCTGCAAAGCCCACGAGAATCTGATTCGGTTGTTTGATCTCTCCCAATCTCATGAGGATGTCCGGGTTCTTCACGAGCTCAAGGGATGTTCCCATATCCTCTTTCTTCACCTTTCCCGTGAAGGCTCGTGCCGGGCGGAAATCGGCCACTGCCGCGGCTTTGATTACCACGTCCGTCTCGGGAAAGATTTCCAAAACCCGATCGTGCATCTCCAGAGCTGTTCTCACTGCAATGTGGCGAACTCCCGGAGGAGGCGTCACCTTCATGGGGCCTGCCACCAGCGTCACCGACGCACCCCTCAAGGCTGCCCGTCGCGCAACGGCAACCCCCATCTTTCCCGACGACCGATTGGTGAGGAAGCGCGCGGGATCGATGGGCTCTTCCGTGGGACCCGCGGTCACGAGGATCCTCTTGTTTTCAAGATCCCGACGAACCGGAAGGCTGCTCATCCGCTGGAATATGTCTTCCGGTTCCGGCATTCTGCCGTCCCCGGTCCATCCGCAGGCGAGGAATCCCGAGCCCGGCTCCATGATGTGATAACCGAGGCGTTCAAGTTTCCTGAGGTTCTCTTGAACGACCGCATTGCGGTACATGTTCACGTTCATGGACGGGCAAAGAAGAACGGGGCAGCGCAGGACCATGACCGTGGTGCTGAGCAGGTCGTCCGCTATCCCCGAGGCTATTTTACCGATAATATTGGCCGTGGCCGGTGCGATCACCGCGACGTCGGCAGCGTCGGCCAGGGTGATGTGGTCCATGGAAGGCCGGCTCGGGTCTTCCCACATGTCGCAGCGAACCGGATTGCCGCTGAGACTCGCCAGGGTGAGAGGGGTCACGAATTGAGTTGCGGCCCGGGTCACGACGATGTTCACGTCCATCTCAGCCTGCACCATGAGTCGAACCAGCCACGGGATCTTGTACGCTGCAATGCCGCCTGTCACACCCAAGAGTACAGAGGTGCTCATGGACACATCCTTTGAACGATCTGCCGGCGCCCGGCTGTGAAGTGAAATCTGCCTGCGTGCGCCTTCCGCTCCCGTCGACGTCTCGCGGTGACTCTCACAGAGCTATTTCTTGAGCTGACGGTACACTAACAGGAGGAGAATTGCGCCGCCCACTGCTATGGCCATGCTGCGAATATTAAACCCCGTCACGCTGCCGAATCCGAGCTGCGTCCCTATGAAACCGCCGACCACGGCTCCGGCGATGCCGATCAGAATCGTCACGATGATTCCTCCGGGATCTCTGCCGGGCATGATAAATTTTGCCAGAACTCCGGCGATCAAGCCGAAGACTATCCAGATTAGGATCCCCATCGAGTCCCTCCTCAATAAGTAATGGCCGGGACAGGCCGGCCCTTGGTCGCCGGTCCTCTGTGGAAAGCCCGACACCACACAGGATAAAAGCAATTATGTGGTGCCCGCCCCCGGCTGTTATGATTTCTTGTAAAGCTTCTTCAACCGGTTGATGTGCCCGCGGCCCAGGCCCTTCACCTCACAGCCCAGCTCGAAATAGCGCCTGATCTTATTGTCGTCCAGTATGCCGAAACAGTCAATGACGGCCAGAGGTCCGCCCGCGGCCTCGACCACCTTTTCCGGGTCCAGGTTGAGGAACTGCTTGTGCCTCACCGCCAGAATCATCACATCCGCTTCTTTGAGAGCTTTCCAAAGGTCCGGCTCTACACCGAGGGCCTTGAGCTTCTTCTGGCTCCGGAAGAAACGGCCCCTGCTCTTTCCCGGTGAAGGATAGCTTTCCTGTGCCTCAAATTCCCACCAGTGATCCACATAGGGGTCGTGTACGCAGACGTCGGCACCCATTTCCACGAGCCGTCGCACAACGATCTCCGAACCGCTGTACCGTGTGTCGCCGACATCCTCCCTGTACGAAGCTCCGAGGAGGGTGACCTTCGACGCGGCAATATACCGTCCCATGTTTCTCAGCGCGTCACGGGCCAGCTCCGGGACGTGCAAGGCCCTGCTGTCGTTCACGTTGATGGAGAGGGGGGTGATCTTGAACAAGTCGTCTTCAAAGCCCATCAGGTGGCGATACGCCCAAACAGCGAGGCCGCCGTCTTTCGGCAGACAGTACCCGCCGATACCGGGACCGGGAAAGATGAGGTTGGAATGCGTCGGCCTGACTTTGACGGCGTTGATGACCTTGATGAGATCGACTCCGTTGCGTTCGGCAAAAAGGCTCCACTCGTTCAGGAAACCGAGGATCGTCGCGCGGTAGCTGTTCTCGACTATTTTAGCGGTCTCCGACTCAATGGGGCGATCCAGGACGGTGAGCGGAAAATTCTTGGTGTCTATGACATCGTTGAGGAATTTCACCACCCGTTCCCGGGACTCTTCGTTGATGCCGCTGCACACACGCCAGAAATTGCGAATGGATGTGACGTAGTCGGCTCCCGGCATCACCCGCTCGTAACTGTGGGCGAGGACAGGCTCTGACGCAATCCATCGCTTCCGAAAGGCCTTCTTGATGAGCGGATACGCCACTTGTTCGGTGGTGCCGGGGGGAACGGTGGTCTCGATGAGCACCAAAGCGTGTGGTTGAATGAGATCACCGATGATTTCCAGGGCCCGTTCCAGGTCTTCCATTTGCACGTAACCCGTGCTCACGTCGGCAAGTGACTCCTTCACGTAGTCGCATTGCACGTCCACAACCACCACGTCGGCCAGCTTCAACGCGTCGTACGTGAATGAAGCGGTCAGCGTCTGCTTCTCCACCACGCACCGGTGAATGATGGCAGGCACCTCGGGGTCTTCCGATTTCATCGGTGCCACGCCGCGTCCGATGAGGGGAATCTTCCAGAAACTACGGGGGCTGGGTCGCTGCATACCGATGACAAACTTCCCGGGCTTGCCCGATTCATCGGTGGAATCAGCGATCACCGCGGCCATGACAGCGCCCACGAATCCCAGGCCGACCACCACCACGATTTCCCTGCCTTCTTCCCGATGGTGGGTCGCCAGGAGCTCAAGGCGGTGAAACTCGGTCTCGTAATCCTCTTGCGTCGGAAGGAGAAATTCCTCTCCCTCGGGACTAATGGAAACGGTCTGCTCAGTCCTCATAACTTCACCATATTTCCCTTGTCGAGAGCGCTCGGGAGAACCGACCGGAGGCCGCCCGGCACGACGCTCCTTCGTCTTGGCGTTCAGAGAGCGAACAATGACAATAAAACGTGGGGGACCGGGCGTCAAGAAGGAAAGCCGTTGAAGATCGCGGGGGTGGTATGTTAGAAGAAAGCGGTCAATTGCCGAGCGACCGAGGAACGGAGGAACCATGGAGAAGAAATACAACCCGCAAACGATCGAGGAGAAATGGCAGAATGTCTGGCGAAAAGAAAGCCCTTATCGGTTCGAGCTCGATCGCTCCAAGGAAAAATATTATTGCCTCGAAATGTTTCCCTATCCGTCAGGGCGCATACACATGGGCCACGTCCGCAATTACAGCATAGGCGACGTAGTGGCCCGCTTCAAGATGATGCAGGGGTACAGCGTGCTCCATCCCATGGGCTGGGATGCCTTCGGCATGCCCGCTGAAAATGCGGCCATCAAACACGGGTCCCATCCGGCCGTCTGGACCATGAGCAACATCAACGACATGAGACGGCAATTGCAGCGGTTGGGTTTCTCTTACGATTGGGAGCGGGAAATTGCCACCTGCCATCCCGAATACTATCGGTGGGAGCAGTGGCTGTTTATCCGGATGATGGAACGGGGGCTCGTCTATCGAAAAAAATCGATCGTCAACTACTGCGAGCCCTGCCAGACGGTTCTCGCCAACGAGCAGGTGGAAGCAGGGGCCTGCTGGCGGTGCGGAACCAATGTGGTGCAAAAGGAGCAGGACGGCTGGTTCTTCAAGATCACCGATTACGCCCCCGAGCTTCTCGAATGGTGTGACAAGCTCGCCGGATGGCCGGAAAAGGTCCTCACCATGCAGCGGAATTGGATCGGTCGCAGCGAGGGGGCCCGCATTCTCTTTGAGCTAGCCGACGGCGACAAACACATAGAGGTTTTCACCACAAGGCCCGATACGCTCCATGGAGCCACCTTCATGAGCCTTGCGCCCGAGCATCCCCTCTGCCTGCAACTTTCCAAAGGCACCCCTCAGGAGCAGCCGGTCAAGGATTTCATCAACAAGGTCCTCAGTCAGGACTGGCAGGGAAGGCTGGGCGAAAACGCGGAAAAGGAAGGCGTCTTCACCGGGGCCTATTGTACCAACCCGCTCACGGGTCGGAAGATGCCCATTTATGTGGCCAATTTCGTTCTCTTCGCATACGGAACCGGCGCGGTCATGGCCGTGCCCGCTCACGATCAGCGGGATTTTGAATTCGCGCGGAAGTACGGTCTGGACATCGTCGTGGTGATTCAACCCGACGGTGAGCCGCTGAATCCCGCGATCATGAACGAAGCGTACACTGCCGAAGGGAAGCTCGTCAACTCTAACGAGCTCGACGGCATGGACAACGTATCCGCGATGAAAGCTATCGCCGAAAAGCTTTCTTCCATGAACAAGGGCGGCACCACCATCAATTATAGGATCCGGGACTGGGGAATCTCCCGTCAACGTTATTGGGGAGCGCCCATTCCGATCATTCATTGCGCGGAGTGCGGCGCGGTGCCTGTTCCCGACGAAGATCTGCCGGTAGTGCTCCCCGTTGATATCGAGTTCCCCGCAAGCGGCAAATCTCCGCTGCCGGATCTTGACTGGTGGGTGAATGTGCCTTGCCCCCGATGCGGAAAACCCGCGCGGCGTGAAACCGACACCATGGACACCTTTGTAGAGTCCTCGTGGTACTTCGACCGGTACGCGTGCCCTCGTTTTGACAAAGGGATTATAGATACCGACACCGACGGGTATTGGCTCCCCGTGGACCAGTACATCGGCGGCATCGAGCACGCGATTCTCCATTTGCTCTACTCTCGATTTTTCACCAAGGTTCTCCGGGACATGGGGATCAAGAAGACCGACGAGCCGTTCACCAACCTCCTCACGCAGGGAATGGTCATCAAGGACGGAGCCAAGATGTCCAAATCCAAGGGGAATGTGGTAGACCCCGAAGACCTTCTGGACAAGTACGGCGCGGACACGGTCAGGCTGTTCTGTCTCTTCGCATCGCCGCCCGAGCGGGATCTTGAGTGGACGTCCGAGGGTGTGGACGGGGCTGCTCGCTTCCTGGGGAGAGTCTGGAATCTGGTGAGCCTGCACAAAGACAGGAGAGTCCCGAAGACCCAGGGGGAACCGGGAGATCTTGCGAAAGCCGTTCGACGATTGACCCACAAGACCATCAAGAAAGTCACGGAAGATATAGAGACCCGGTTCCATTTCAACACTGCCGTGGCCGCGGTCATGGAAATGATCAACGAGCTTGCCCGGGTCTCTCCCGAGGACGCCGACGCCTCCCCTGATGTTGCCGCAGCGGTGCGTGAGGCTATCGAGGCGATGGTGGTGCTCCTTTCCCCGTTTGTTCCGCACATTGCGGAAGAGCTGTGGGAGGCCTTGGGAGGAAAACCGTGCATGGTACGGACTGCGTGGCCTTCGTACGATCCTGAGATCCTCAAACAGGACGAGTGTGTCATTGTCGTCCAGGTGAACGGGAAAAAGAGGGCCGAGGTTACCGTGGCCGTCGAAGCTCCCGAGGATGAGATCAAACAGGCCGCACTGGCGGAAGCAAACGTCCGGAAATTTGTCGAGGGGAAGACCATCCGCAAAATGGTTCTTGTTCCCGGAAAGCTGCTCAACATAGTGGCCGGTTGAGCCCGCGATTGTCCGCGGGCGGTGTCGGCGCAGACAGGGCGATTCCTGTCGCCGGGACCGGATCGGGCGGTGTCGGTCACTCTACCCTGTAGGCGGTTGCGGTTTCGCCGGAGCCGCCTGAGCGAACTCCATACATGACGGGATCTGCCCGAAAAAATAAGGGACTCCGTGCGGTCGGGGGAGGACTGCTTGCGCTTGCTCTGCTGGTCCTTCCGGCCTCCTGCGGGTACCGATTCAGCGGCGGCCCCGGGGGCGACCCCTATCCGGAGGGGCTGAAGACCATCCAGGTGGACAGCGCAATCAACAATACCACCGTCACGGGTATAGAGACCGAGCTGACCAATGACCTTCGCCGGGAATTCGCCCTGGGAACCAGGCTCGATCAAGTCAATAGCGGCGGCGACCTGATCCTCAAGACGGGCATCACGTTGTACGAGGATGCACCGGCCATCCTCAAAGCCGACGGAAAAGAATTGACCCGCCACGGCACCCTCAAAGTGGCATGCAGTCTCGCGAGGGCCGATAACAAGAAGGTGCTGTGGAGCAAGGCGTTTGCAGCGTCGCAGACGTACAATGTTACCGATTCCATAGGCGGTGCACTGAGCAACAGGCGCCGGGCCATCTCCCAGATGATCAAGGACCTCGTCCCGCGCATTCACCGCTCCATGTTCGACAATTTCTGAGCTTCCGGGCCCACCTGGCAGGAGAGAGACCGCAACAATGAATGGTGACGGGAAAGATGCCGGTGACTCAGGCCCCCCCCTGGGGAGTCCCCAGCCTGTGTCCCCCGGAGTGCCCGAGCGCTCTTTGGCAGGATCTCTCCTGGCATTCGCCCGTCTGCTCAAGGGATACGGCTTTGCCGTGTCTCCTCCTGCGGTCATGGACGCTCTTACAGCCATCTCTGTGATAGGCGTTGAAGATCCTCGCGATTTCAAAGAGGTGCTGAAGGCCTCCTTTCTTACCCGCCGGGAAGAGGTGCCGATCTTCGATCGGTTGTTCGACGACTTCTGGCTTGAAAGGAAACGCGGAGAAGAGGAGGAAAGTTTCTGCGGCGATGAGGAGACTCCGCAGGGTTCGGACCCGGGCAAGTCGGGCGCCTTGGATGAGATCGTCATTGCCGAAGCGGGAATTTCCCAGTCCCAGGAGCAAGAGGCCTGGCTCTCCCGTCCTTACGTGATCTATTCGCCTGCGGAAATCCTGAGGCACCAGGACTTTAAGGATATTCCCTTCGAAGAGGACCCGCGCATGGCTCGGCTCATACGGGAAATGCTCGCTCCGCTCATCAGAAGAAAAGGGGTGAGAAAGCGACCGGTGAATTCCGGATCGACCCCCGATTTTCGCCGCATCTTCCGGAGGAGTGTTCGACACGGCGGCCAAATTTACGAGCTGCCGATGCTGAAGCCAAAGCTCCGGATGAAGAAGCTCGTGTTCCTCTGCGACGTGAGCGGCTCGATGAATCCATACCTCCGCTTCATGCTCCGCTTCATCAAAGAGATTCAACAGCTTCCCACCAAGGTGGAGACATTTACCTTCGCCACAAGCCTGCATCGCATAACCCCTTTTCTGTCAAGACTCTCCTTCGATCGTGCCCTTCAGGAAATTGCCCTAGTGGCACGGGACTGGTCGGGCGGCACACGGATCGGTGCGTGCCTTCATGATTTTCGATCGTACGGTCAGGGTGCTTTCCTGGGACCCTCCTCCGTGGTGCTCATATTCTCCGACGGATGGGACAGAGGGGAAGCGGATCTTCTCGAGAGAGAAATGGTCGCAATTCAGAGACGATCGTACCGGCTTCTCTGGATTAACCCCCTCTTGGGCGGACCTGCGTACGAGCCTACCTGCAGAGGCATGAAAACGGCCCTGCCGCACGTGGATTCCTTTCTGCCGGGTCACAACCTCGCTGCTTTGGAACGGCTTGCGGGGACGCTCCGAAGTCTCCTCTGATCGAGAAGCGGCCCGCAGGACGACGGAATTCTCATCTCCGTCGGAGGGGAGGATTTGACTGCGCGGGCTTGATGGACTAGCCTGGAGCCGGTCCGGACACATTCCCTATCGAACCGCTCACGTTTCCACGAAACAAAGGAGAGGACATTGAACAGTCGAGACCTGAAGGATTTTGCTCGAAGCTGCGGAGCCGACCTGATCGGTGTCGCCGATCTCACCCTGCTCTCCGGTATTCAAACGGAACCGCCGGATCTTCTGGAAGGTTACAGTCGTGCCGTCAGCATTGGGGTGAGGCTCGCCGACGGCGTGATCGATCCTATCGTGGACAAGCCGACGCCGATTTATCAGCAGCATTATGCCAAGGTCAACGCGCTCCTGGACGACATTGCCGTGAGGGTCTCGCAGTTTCTCCAGGATGCCGGCGGGAAAGCCCTTCCTATTCCCGCTTCCCAGCTTCTCGACAAGGAGGAGTGGTATTCGTATCTGTCTCACAAAGCGGTTGCCATTGCCGCGGGTCTGGGGTGGCAGGGGAAAAGCCTTCTCGTGGTAAACCCGAAATTCGGCCCGCGGCTGAGGCTGGTGACCATCCTCACCGACATGGAGCTGGAGCCCGACCGTCCCCTTAAAAACCTCTGTGCAAAGTGCTCCGCCTGCGCTGAAGCCTGCCCGGCCCAGGCCATAAAAAACGTTAACACCGCTTACCATTACCGGGACCGGGAGGAAGCTCTCCATTTTGACCGCTGCGTGGCCAGGGTCACCCAAAACCCGGTAGAGCTTCCGTTCGTTGAGAGTCCCATTTGTGGCGTCTGTATTCGAGCCTGTCCTTTCGGACAGAGGAAGAAATCCAAAAGATCCGGTGCCTGAAGCAGGGCCCGTTCATGTTGACCGTCGGGGAACGGCATGAGATAATGATACCGGTCTGTTGACTGTATCCCGGACCACAGGACCGGATGTGCACACGGGCGCTTGTTATTCATCGTCTGCCACCCTCCGAGTGCTGATTCGGCTCATGACCCACCAGCATCCCTCATAGTCGTACCTTGCTCCCGTTCTTTGTATACCCCGGGACGTGTCGAGCTTTACGACGGCATCCCCTACAAACGGAGAATACGGCCGGCGATCGGCTCATGCCGAGACGGTCATAGGTGCTGTTCCGACCGGCGTTTCCGGGGAGATGCATGTCCGAACAATCGGATGTATACTTTGTCTAATAAAAGGACGAACGACGTGGCAAACCGGCAAGCGGTCGAAACCACGAGCGTCTTCATTTCTTTGACCATAAGGAGAGAAGCCGATGATGCCGGGTCCGCAGGAACTATTACTGATACTGCTTATTGTGGTAGTGATTTTCGGAGCCAAGAGAATTCCCGAGATCATGGGGGGGCTGGGACAAGGGATAAAGAGTTTCAAGAAGGCCATGGACGGGGAAGACCCCGCTCCGGTTTCCCAACCGCAACAGCCGGTGACCGCGCCTCCTGCCCCGATAACCTCTGAGATTGCCGCGGGGACCACCCCGGCTCCGGAGAATGTGAACGCTGCGCCCACGCAGAAATGAACTTGTCGAGAGCCTGCGCACGTTCTCATCCGGCAGGGAACGGCTGAGGAAAGCGGTCAGATCTGCAGGTGTCACATGAGGCTTACCGTGACTGTCTCTTTCAGGTTGCTACCGGTAAGCCACAGTGATACCTGACGCTGAACCTATGACGCCGCGTCCCGGGGAAATTGCTCGGTCACTATCCTGCGAACCTCGCCCAGCCATCGGGAACGCTCTTCGGCGCTACTGGTGACGACGACTGCGAACGTTTCCCGCCGGAACACAATCACTCCGCAAAGACCGAATATGCAATTCTTCCAAAGGGTTTCCAAGGGATCGCCGAAAGCGGCACGTTCCCGGTGCATCGGTGTGTTGGAGGTGTTGAGAACCAACGCCGCCTTTGCCTTGAGCATGCCCTCGGGCACGCCCTCTCCCGTGTCACCGTCGAGGAATCGATAGGCAACTCCAGGACGAATCACTCTATCCACCCAGCCCTTGAGAACGGCAGGAGGCTGTCCCCACCAGTTGGGATGGACGATGATGATGCCGTCCGCAGAGGCTATCTCGTTGCAGTGAGATGCAACTTCCGCAGGAAGAACCACATCCTTGGGGATCTCCTCATGGGGGAGAATGGGATCGAATTTCTCCGCGTAAAGGTCATGGAACCAAACGTTGTGTCCTAAATCCGTTAGAGCCTCCTCGGCCGTCCGGGCGATGGCATGATTGAGGCTGTCTCGGTTGGGATGGGCCAGTATGATGGAAATGTTCATCGTCCGGGAGTTTCTCCTCCTTCATTCATTACCGGATGCTCCGGGAATTCTAAGGCCTCCGGCAAGATTCGGCAATCTGTTTCGTCCAAGAATGGTGTTGACAGAAGTAATACGCCGGTGCATAGTTGGAGCACTATTCGAGTTGAATGCCAATGAGGCTTCGACAACATTGTCGCCGGAGATCGCCGCGGTCTTTCCAAGAGTAGGGCCGGCCGCTTCAGACTCATGGCGGATCCGATGGTGGAGCGGAGGTGGCCCGGCCGCAGGCTTCAGGAGCAACGAAGGGGTCTGCTTCGTACTTCTGCTATTCTGGAGGCGCTCCACTATTACTTATCAGGTATACCAGCAAAGTTTCAGGAGGAATGGATGAAAAAAGGCCTTCTTTTGTCGGCAGTCGGAGTTCTCTTTTTCCTGCAGGCGGCCAGCGTTTTCGGTGCCGATGCGGCTCCCGCAAAAGCGTGCGACGTGATCAAGAAAATCCACGAATTCGTCAGCGAGCAGACGACAGTAGCCTTCTATGGCGGGTCGGCTGCAGAACGAAAGGACAAGATTGCCCAATTGAAGGCCAAGTACGCCGGCGCCTTGGGCAAGCTGAAAGACCTCGCGGCCAAAGAGAAAGGCGATTTTGCCAAAGTGCAGGAGGCGCTGGCCAAATACGATTCCAATGTAGGCAAGTGCTCGCAATGCGAACATCAATTTCGCACGCTGGACATCGACCTGATCTCTTTTGAGGAGTGTCGGGTCAATTCATGCAAGCCGATGGACGAAGCCCGCGGCAAGATCGGCGAATTGGCGTGGAAATGTAAGAAAGGGAAGTAGGGGCGATTCGAATCGCCCGTGCCCGTGGGGGTCGTTTGCGTAGGGGCGATTCGCGAATCGCCCCTACTGCCTTGCTCCGGCCGCCTGAAGGATCGCGGCCTCCTTATCACGCTTGTGACCCAGTGCATACGTCAACGCAGTCTGCTTGTCGGCATTTCGGGCATTTACGTCGGCCCCTTTGGCTATGAGCAGCTCCATGACCTCGGGATATCCCTGTTCCGCCGACGTCATCAAAGCCGTCCAACCTCTGCCGTCCTTGGCGTTGACATCGGCGCCGTTTGCCAACAGTACCTTCACGACGTCGAGCTTGCCGAAGAAACAAGCCCACATGAGCGCTGTGGCCCCGGTGTCGGTTTTCGCGTTGACGTCGGCTCCCTCTTTCAAGAGCGCTTTGACATCCTCCACTCGCCCCTCCTTGGCCGAACGCACCAGCGAGTCATTCTTGTTTCCGCAAGCTGAGATTGTGAGCGTTGAGATGAGAGCGGCGATAACAACCAACCAAGGGCCGATCCGGTGACTTTTTCCGGCCATGACGAGCCTGTCTCCCTCCTGACGATGGCTTTCGATTTATGCATTATGCACGGCCGTTCAGGAATTTGCAACACGCATTGAGTGGAGCTTACGGCTCAAATGTGCTATGGATTATGTCATGTGAATTCAATGCTTGCAGGATGGCCCCACCATGATGAGTAAATCGGTACGATTGAGACTGGGACGCAAAATCGACAAACTTAAAGCTATGCTCATTGCGCTGGGCACCAAAGTGGAGGAGAGCGTCCATCTCTCCGTCCAGGCGGTTCGATCCAAAGACGCCGCGCTGGCAACGCGAGTCATCGACGGCGACAATGATATCGACCAGATGGAAATTGACCTCGAAGAAGAATGTTTGGAAGTACTTGCTCTCCACCAACCGGTTGCGGTGGATTTGAGGCTCATTACGGGAGTGCTCAAAATAAACAATCAGTTGGAGCGCATCGGCGATTTGGCCCTCAACATAGCCGAGACCGCAGTATTCCTTGCATCGGAGCCTCCGCTGGCCATACCGCCCGAGTACTTCACCATGGCGGAAAACGCGGAGCAGATGCTGAGGAAGGCGCTGGATGCATTCGTCAACTCGAGTGAAAGCACGGCCTGGGAAGTGCTTGGCGCGGATGACGAAGTAGACATGAACAAGCACAAGATGCATCGAAACTTCGAAGAGCGATTGGCCGCCGAGCTCGACCGACGGCGAGCCTTGATTCACCTATTCCTCGTTTCCCGGCATCTGGAACGGATCGCGGACCATTCCACCAACATTGCGGAGGATGTGATCTACATGGTAACCGGCGAGATCGTGCGGCACGGAAAGAAGCAGTAGAAGCACCAGGTTTGTGCCGGACGTCACAGCAGCGGCCTGAAAGGGTAGTCCAAAACGCGGCTCCACGAATCATCGGCGGCAGATCCGGACGCTTACGGGTCCTGACTCGTTTGTTGATCCTCGTTTCCGCAGGTTGAAGAAACTGTCTCAAAACTCTGCCATGCGGGAATTCTTGTGTAGGGGCGCTTCGAGAAGCGCCGTGATTTCGGTCGGTTCACGAACCGCCCCTACAGACGAAAGGGTCGAATCGCGGGTTTTGAGACAGTTTCTGAAACCTGCGGCTATTGTTGGTCTGCCCTTTCAGGGCAAGAGTTTCCAGTGCCCTGCTGCGGCGCAACAGCCGTAGACGTGGGTTTCAACCCACGTGGACGGCTTTGTTCACCGGCACCTCAAGGGGTCGGCGCCGCTTCCAGCTCGGCAGGAGCCTCGTCGGCGCTCTCCTCAAACCGGACCTTATCGTAGACATCCCGGAGAACAAGCTCGCAGCCGACGGATTCAAGCCGGACCGTCTCATCGAGGCCGTCCGCTTCCGAAAGGAGCCATTGCTCCCCTTGCCGCACATAGGATTCGATCCGGACTTTGTCCTGTGACACGAGAACATATTCCCGCAGCGACCCCAGCCGACGATAATGCGCGAATTTCTCGCCTCGATCGTACGCTTCCGTTGAGGGGGAGAGGACTTCAACGATAAGGGTGGGATTGAGAAGCGTATCAACGTGCTCGTCTTCGAAGTGGATGTCTCCGCAGGCTACCACGACATCGGGGTATGTGTAGAGCCCCGTTGGATCCACTTTGACGCGCATATCGCTCATGTACACTTCGCAAGTTCGGCCGCGTAACTGCGCGCGCACCTCACCGAAAACGTTTCCGGCGATCAGGTTGTGCTGACGGGTCGCTCCTGCCAACCCAACGATCATTCCGTTCACGAATTCGCTCTTGCACTCTGCTTTTCTCTCCAGAGTGAGATACTCTTCCGCTGTGCAACGGGTCTTTGGAGAGGCGAGGGGCATGGCTTCCTCCTCGGGATAAGGGCTTCTTCTCGGCGCACATGCGGCCTTTGGGCAGCCGTCCCCCAGCATACGATTCCCTACAAATACAGCTTACTCAATTCCTAGGGTGGAGCGCAAGAGCGGATTTCTACCGTTCCGAAGAGGGACCCGCAATGAGCCGTCGCGCCCCTGCGGCCATCTTTCCCGGGGCACGGACATCAATTCACCATGACGAGGACCACCTGAAAGTCGCGAATTATCGCGCAGTCGCCACGCTCTACGGTCCCGTCACGGTCACCGTCAGGGGAGTCACCGTGCCGGTGGTCGTATCAGTGATGGTAAAAAATCCGCTGCCTGTTGGCGAGTTTTTTCCTGAGTAAACCGCCGGGAGATCTACTCCGCCCGTTACCACATTCCGGGTGCCGTCGGTAAGGGCGTTGGCAATCGTGTATGCACCGCCTGTAAGGTCAGGCCTAACAAACAAGACCGGAAGGGCCCTTGCGTGGGGGATATTGTAACTGGGATAGTCGCAGGTAGAGCTCTGTCAGGATCGACGATCACCACCGCATAGGCCCGGGCGCCGGCGTTGTTGATCCCCGACCAGGTGAGAGCCTGGAGGGGCGCCCCGACAGGCTGCTAGACCAACCAATTCTCAATCCGTAGGTTCCTTATTCGCCGAAAATGGGCTTGGTTGTTGGTGGCGATAGCCAATCCATGAGTCACGGCAGTCGCGGCGATCAGAATGTCGGCATCGCCTATCAATTCGCCTCGTTGGTGGAGGTCGGCATATATCTCCGCGGCGTGCACGATAATGACATCGCTAATCGGCAACACGCTGCTCGCAGCACACAGGCGATCGAACGTGACAAATTGCCGCTCAGCTTTCTTGGCGAACAGGCCGCGCAGGATCTCGTATCGCGTCATGATGGAAAACGTGAAGTTTCCGTGCAGTTTCAGGTAAGTGCGTGCCCGGTGAGTGGCCGCCGCATGTTTGCGCATGATCGCCGAAAGAATGTCGGTATCTATGATGACCGGGGCAGCGTCGGTCATGAAGAGGTCCGCTCGCCGAAGAAATCCTCACGGCGCCGAACGTGCTCTTCAATGGAATCGATCTCGTCATCGGTAAGTCCGTCATACACCCGAGCGGCCAAGTCGAGAATGTCTTCGGGCTGCTCCATCGTTTCCACCACGATACGCACTTTTTGGCCCTCCGCAAGCTTCAAATCGATCGGCGCGACCAAACGGAATCCCCCATGTTCATAGACGGCTTCGACAGTCTCAGTCGTCATGATTCCGCTCCTCTCTAATGTGATCTTCAACGATCTCCGGGCGGTCTCTCGACAGCTTGGTCATAATGTAACATTGAGGAGGTTTCCTGTCCAATAATTGAACAATTGGATTCCTCGGATGCCGTGAGCAATCGGGGGCTCTCCGGGACGCCGCCACACATCCACGGCGGGCCTTTCAGCCCATTCCCGGCCGTCGTCTTCTCCACCATTTCACCGTCCTGCGTACGGGCACGGCGACAGTTACGAGACCGGTGCACCCGGCAAGCACGAACACGGTCCATTCGGGAAACATTTTCAAAAGCCGGGTCATGGCGAGCTGCATGCGTCCCTGCCAAACGGTTCGCGTACCTCTCACCCCGTACTTGGCCATTTTGAGGTAGGTCATGAATTTGTCGGGGCCGGTTCGCCCGAGGAGTCGTGTCCCCGATTTGCCGTATTCCAGGGAGCGATCCACCGCTTCTTTGAGCACACCGCTTTTGCCGTATTTCTTGAGAACGGTCACGGGGGTCTCTCCGCCCAGTTTCAGAAATTTCCCTGTCTGACCGCCATAGGCCAATGCGACCTTTTCCATGAACTTCAGGTCCCCCACTTTGTTGCATCGGGAAAGCACGGTCATCATGTCGCCGATCTTCATGCCCGGTGTTTTCGACAGAGCGTAAAGCGACGACGCGACGGGCTCCAACGGCCGGAGGCTCTTAAGCTCAGTGCATTTCTTGAATATTCTTATCAAGTTTTTCTGGAGCGGCTCCGGTATCTTGTTGAGGCGTTTGGCTAACTTGAGGAGGGAGACCGACCCTTTGGCCGGAGTAGCGCCTCCTGCAGTGGCATAGGTCGCTCCGGTCAGAACGATGCCCAGCCCGGAGAGGGCCGCCACAAAGTTGTCCGTTTCCTCTCCCTGGTACGTTTTGATCCCCTGCCAAATCAGGTCACGTATGTCGCCGACCAAGAAGAAATCCGCCGCTGTTGCCGACAGCATGGATTCCAGGCAAGCCCCTTTCCCTTTCCAGACTCCCTCGAGGACACCTTTCCCTATGAACCAGTAAGACTGCCTCAGCTCCCTTATCTTGTTATAATATTTCGCTATTTCCGGATTTTGCTTCACGTAATCGTACTCTCGAAAGTAATCCAGATACTCCAATGCATCGCAGTAGGCCCCTGCTGCAACCAGTCTCCGGGCCTCGGGAAGCGGATCGACCCTCTTCAGGGCCTGAAACTCGGTCAAGAGCCTTATTTCGTGAATCTGAAGGATGACGTAAAGAGAAGCAACGAAAAGCACAACCGTCACGAGGTAAGCAGTCACCTTGAAGATAAGCCACACGGCGGGTATAGGACCGGCAAGTAATTTCAAAGCCTTCATGAACGTTCCCCGTGTCTTATACCATTTCGCAATTCAACAGGTAACACGGCAGGCACGTCTCTTCCGCTGCGAACGGCCCGACCTGACTTCGCTTCAGAGACATGCCGTCCGTGTGGCGAAGTCACATTTTTATTGCGAAATGGTATCACTCGTCGGACAAGCTCCTTGCGAGAATCGGTTCCGAAGCTGTCGATCCGCTCAGGCAGTGCATCGCGGAACGTCGGTCCAGCGGGTTGGGCGAATCGTTCTCTTCGGCAATTGCAGCAAGAAGATTCTAGCTACTGTCCATCGGGGTGTCAACGAGACGAAAGCGGAGGGAGGATAACAAACGGGGGTGAGAAAATGCACCGAGAGCGGATTGCTTCGCTGCCATCGCAATGACGGACGCGACGAAGCAATCCTACTCGGAACGGAAGAGCTCATCGGACTAGCGGAAGACTACTTGCTCCCCTCGGCCAGACCTCTCTTGATCACCTTCTTGTCTATCTTGCCGACGCTGGTCTTGGGAATCTGCTCCACCACCTGAATGGTGTCCGGAATTCCCCACTTGGAGATGCCTCCGTCTTTGACAAAGGACTCCAGGAATGACCGGAGCTCGTCAACGGAAAAACTGCCTGCAAACTCGGCCTTGGGAACCACCATGGCGTAAGGGCGCTCTCCCCATTTTTCATCCGGGACGCCGACCACGGCGACTTCGGAGACCTGGGGGAACTGACTGATGAGGTTTTCCAGGTCCAGTGACGAGATCCACTCGCCGCCGGTCTTAATGACATCTTTCAAACGGTCCGTGATCTTGACGTATCCTTCGGCGTTCACGCAGGCGATATCGCCGGTATGGAGCCGGCCGCCGGCCCACAACTCCTCGGATTTTTCAGGGGCCTTGAAATAGCCCTGAGTAAGCCACGGAGCTCGGACTGTGATCTCTCCGGGGGTTTTCCCATCGCTGGGAACCCGCTCGCCGGTGACAACGTCGGCCACCTTGAGATCTACCAACGGAATGGGGAGTCCCGTCATGGTGACTATGTCGAGCTTGCGGTCATTATCCCAATCGAGCATCTCGGGCTTGAGGGTCGCCAGGGTAAGAATCGGGCAGGTCTCGGACATGCCGTAACCGGCATAGATCTCGATACCCCGATCCACTGCCAGCTTGGCAAGGCCCTTGCTGAGAGCCGACCCGCCGATAATGACCTTCCACCCGCGTAAATCCACGTCCTTGGCAGCAGGGCTAGTAAGCAACATATGGAGTATTGTGGGCACGCAATGAGAGAAAGTCACTTTCTCCGTGAGAAGGAGCTTGAGCAGCATCGCCGGCTCGTACCTTCCCGGGTAGACCTGCTTTGCTCCTATCATTGTGGCCACAAAAGGTACTCCCCACGCGTGCACGTGAAACATCGGCGTGATGGGCATGTACACGTCCGATGACTGGAACCGGCCGATGGATTTGTAACTGGCAATGGCCGTGGCAGCACCCAGCGTGTGGAGAACCAACTGCCTGTGGCTATAGTAAACTCCCTTGGGATCGCCGGTTGTACCGGTGGTGTAGAACGTGGTTGCCTGGGTGTTTTCGTCCAAGTCGGGGAAGTCAAAGGACTCGTCCGCTTTGGCCAGCATGTCCTCATATTCCGCTGCGATGGGCAACGAGGTAGAGGGGGTCTCGTCGGTGTCCTTTATCAAAATGAACTTCTTGACGGTCTCCAGTTTGTCGGCAATGCCTTCCACGAGCGGCAGGAATTCCTGATTGACGATCACCACAAGGTCTTCCGCGTGGTTCATGGTGAAGAGCACCTGCTCCGGCGACAGGCGGACGTTAACGGTGTGCAGGATTGCTCCCATGCCGGGAACGGCGAACAAGCACTCAAGGTATCGATTGGAATCCCAATCGAGGATCGCCACGGTATCACTCGGTTCCACTCCCAACGACTGCAGGGCGGATGCGAGGCAATTGATCCGTTTGACGAGATCCCGATAGGTGAATCGTTTGAGATCGCGGTAAACGATCTCCTGATCGGGAGCGAACACGAGGGGAGTGTGAAGTAACTGCTTCAGCAGCAGAGGATAAGAGTAAGCTGAAGCGGTTGTCGTGATTATTCGGGGCTCTTTTGCCATGTCTTGCAACCTCTCGGAAAATGATTGTCACGCTCCGCACCAAGGCGTGCCGTGGGGAAGACCTGGAAGACTGTTTGCTTTCTCGGAGATCCTCAGGAATTGCTCCTTATATCGATAGCGGACGATAGCGGAGCACGGGGAGCCCCCGCCATCTGAACGGGAGCTCTCAGCAAGAAAATCTAGAGCGTTGAAGAGATGACAATGCGCTGAATCTCGTTCGTCCCCTCGTAGATCTGGGTGATCTTCGCGTCCCGCATCATGCGCTCAACCGGGTACTCGGTACTGTACCCGAAGCCTCCGAGAACCTGAACCGCCTCGATGGTCGTCCACATGGCCACATCCGAGCAATATGCCTTGCTCATGGACGAATGACGAATGGTTTCAACGGGAACCTTGGACAGATCTTTGCCGACCTTGTCCAGAAGCGCGCAGGTCTTCCACAACAATTGGCGGGCAGCGGTAATCTTCATGGCCATATCGGCGAGCTTGAATCCGATGGCTTGATGCTTGATGATGGGCTTGCCGAATGTGACCCTCTCTTTGGCGTACTGGACGGCATATTCGAAGGCCCCGGCGGCAATTCCCAATGCCTGAGACGCTACGGAGGGGCGGCTGAAATCGAGGGTCTTCATCATAATGTGGAATCCCTGTCCCTCTTCACCGAGCAGGTTCTCCACGGGAACTTCCACATCTTCAAAGATCAGCTCGCGGGTGTCGGAAGAACGAATTCCGAGCTTGCTCTCCTTCTTGCCCACGGTGAACCCGGGCATCCCCTTTTCCATGATCAAAACACTGGCACTCTTATGCTGAGGCAGCGAAGGATCGGTGACGCAATAGACGGAAAAGGTATCTGCTACCCCTCCGTTGGTGATCCACATCTTGCTGCCGTTGACGATATATTTGTCGCCCTTGCGAACAGCTCTGGTCTTGAGAGCCGCGACGTCCGAGCCGCCTTTGGCTTCCGTCAATCCGAAGGCTGCAAGCTTCTCACCCGATGAAAGAGGCTTGAGATACTTTTCCTTCTGCTCGTGATTGCCTCCGAGGATGATGGGCAGACTCCCAAGCTCCTGACACGACGGGATCAGCGCCACCGATGCATCGGCTTTGGCAAGTTCTTCCACGAGAATACAATGGGAAATCAGTCCTGCTTCCATGCCGTCGTATTCAGTGGGGAAATCGACCCCCATGAGGCCGTTTTCCTTCATGAGCTCGAGCATGTCGTAGGGATACTCCCCCTTCTTATCCCTTTCCTCGGCTCCCGGGGCCACTTTTTCCTTGGCCAAGCGCCGCACCATGTCCTGAAGCATCTGCTCTTCTTCGGTTAGACCAAATCGCTCTATCTCTCCCATGTTGTGCCTCCATTAGTTGAATCGTTATAGCCGCGGTCGGTATGCATGATCGACATCGATGGCCTTTCTCCGACCACATTCCCCAGCCCCGCTCGAAGGTCGATGGAGCGTTCCGCCGTTATCGGACCGGAAAGCACCGTCAGTTTTCGGATATCAGACGGAATTATCGGCAGCCGCTATGAAAAGTATTTCACAAGACCGCACCCCCGGGAAAGTCCGGTCAGGCAATCGATCGTCCGGGGGACACGGGCGGCCGCTCATGCCCATAGCCCCAGGATGAGTCTGCCTCGGGCCCTCACCAAGAGTAAATACAAAAAACACCGTATTTTCCCCGGGAGAACACTGTAGTTCCTCGCCGGGGTCGAATGCAACGGTCCCGGGAGACCCTCCGCTCTTGTGCTCCGTCATTCACGGAGCGTGTAGGACGTCTGCGTTCCGGAATCCCGTGCTGTTTGTAGTTTCTTGTCTTTAAGCCGATTCATCGCCCTACGAGGCTGCCGGCAAAGAAGTGTCGCGTAATCCCCCCGGAGACTTCATCGACCACATCATGTGCCGTCTCGGCATCTGCTACAGGTGAAGAGCGGATTCGACCAAGGTCTTTTCCCGGGCTAATCCGCCATACCGAGATCATCCGCCGACCGCCTCCGAGCTTTCCCCGCCGTGCATTTTTTCAGCATACATCTCCTCGACGAGAACCGCAATCTCGTCCCAACTGGACGATCCTTTGGCAAAGTAATGATCGGCACCGCTTTCGTCGGCCGCTTCTCGGTATTCATCGAGGTCGTGGCCGGACAAAACTACCACGCGCACCTTCGGATGGTTGCGTTTAATCTTTTTGGTAAGCTCGAATCCACTCTCGCCGGGAAGCGAAACGTCCGTGAACATGAGATCCGGCGGCATGCAGCGGACCAGCGGGAGAGCCTCTTCCGCGTTGGCGGCTTCCCGAACCCCTACACCCGGAAATCGGACCCCAATAATCTCTTTCAGGGATCTTCGAAACGCGGGGCTGCCCTCAACGATCAGGATGGTGAACATGATGCGGAACCATATGCAACAGTCTTCAGTGAAGGAAACCCTTTGCGATCCTTTTCCGCCTTCGAGGCACAAAGGGAGCTCTCGAAATCCGACATGCACAACTTTACCGGAAGGCCGCTTCGTGCTATATGGGTCCAACCCCGTATTTTGACGGACATAAGACGGTAATCCCATGGTGCGGCCTGTATACTCCGGACCGTGTGGCGAGAACCACGGGTTTTTGCGGTCGGGCCGGCGCGATCCGGTTGCTGCGGTTCGCGACGGGAGGGGTCAACACAATGACAAAATACCGCATAGTCATCGCGGAAGATCACACCATCCTCAGGGAAGGGCTGCGTGCTCTGCTTTGCTCGGACCCGCATATCGAGGTGGTGGGAGAGGCCGAGGACGGCATGGCGGCGATCCGGACGGTCGAACGGCAGGAGCCCGACCTGGTGCTCATGGACCTCTCCATGCCCCGTATGCACGGCATGGAGGCAATCCGGGAAATAAAGAGACTAACCCCGGCGACCAAAATATTGGTGCTCACCGTCCACAAGAGCGAGGAGTACGTTCTGGCTACCTTCCAGGCCGGTGCAGACGGGTACGTGCTTAAGGATGCGACTCATGCCGAGCTGGTCATGGCCATCAAAACGATATTACACGGAAGGTCCTATCTCAGCCCGGCCATTTCCCACATGGTCATCGAAGGGTACCTGCAAGGGAAGAAAGAGATAAAGCAGGAATCGCCCTGGGATTCCCTGACCGCACGAGAGCGCGAGATTCTCAAGCTTGTCGCGGAAGGAAACAAGAACCGGGAGATTGCCGATTTTCTCTGCATAAGCGCCAAGACAGTGGAAAAGCACCGCTCCAATCTCATGAAGAAGCTGAATCTTCACAACGTTTCGGCTCTGACGGCCTTTGCCATGGAAAAAGGGCTCATTTCACGTTAGCCCCAGCGCGCGAATCCCGCCAAGAAGCGTGAACCACCGTGCCCTTCCCTGCCGCGCTTTCCACGTCGAACAGGCCCCCGGAGAGCTCGGTTCGCTCCCGCATCCCTGCCAGACCGAATCCGCGTCCCGGGCCTTCCGCAGAAACAACCTCCTCAGGATCGAACCCTTTTCCGTTGTCCGCAACGCTCAGCTCGATACCGTCGCGCGTCTTGCCGAGAAGGAGTGATACTCGATCGGCCTCGCCGTGTTTGGCTATGTTGTTGAAAGCCTCCTGGAGAACCCTGAAAATCACCACTTTGATCGGTTCGGGGACATCGGACTCTTCCAGGTCGATTTCACGTTCGATCCGAATTCCTGCATAGGTGGCTTGAAACTTCCTGCAGAACCACTTCACCGTCGCCAAAATGCCCAGGTCGTCCAGAGTGGACGGCCGCAATCCCATGGAGATGCGCCTGACCTCCTCAATGGCGTCCTGGATAACCGGGATAACCGCCCGGGCCGAGTCCAGACCTTGCCGATCGATGTGGTCGCCCATCTGTTTCAGGCTGTTTTCCAGGCGAAATTTTATGGCGCTCAGGGATTGTCCGATTCCGTCGTGCAACTCCTGTGCGACCCGTTTTCTCTCCTTCTCCTGGGCGGTGAGAAGCTGTTCCGAGAGGAAGCGCAGTTGCTTCTCAGAGTGAGCGAGGGCCTCCTCCGCCTTCTTTCGTTTGGCAATATCGATACCCAGCCCCACAATGTGGCCCGCGTCGTCGAGGATTGTGCGCACTTGCGAAAAGAGATACGGGATCTTTTCACCGTCCTTGGTGGTTATTTCCGCTTCCACCACCGATTTTCCCGTCTTCAGCGTTTCAGCGATACTTTCGGCCACTATCTCGCTGTCGGCCCCCTCAAAAAAATCTGGGAGCTTGGTTTTCGCAATCTCGTCCGCGGAGTAGCTCGTGGCCAATTCCGTGACCCGGTTCCAGCGAACGGGGCTCCCTTCACGGTCCAGCACGAAGAAAATGCCGGGAAGACTGGCAATCACCGCGTCGGAAAATCCCTTCTCTTTGAGCAGGCGTTCTTCGGTCCTCTTGCGGCGTTGCACTTCCACGAGGAGCTTTTCATTGGCCGCCTTCAATGCCGAGGTTCGTTCCTGGACCATCTCCTCGAGACGATGCCGGTGCCGGCGCAGCTCTTCTTCGATGCTCTTGTGCTCCGAGATATCCCGAAGGATTCCCCGAAAACCAAGCGGCTTGCCGTTTCCGTCCACAATGAGAGAAGCCGAGCCTTGCACAAACCTTCGCGTTCCGTCTTTCCGCACGATTTCCCAGTCATGAGCCCGTGCGGGCTTGCCTGTGGTAAAAATCGTGTTGAAGCTCTTGAAAGTGCGTGCCACGTGCTCGGTGAGCGTGTACATCCGGTAATTTTTCCCCATTAACTCGTCGCGGGGATATCCCAAGATTTCACCGAGAGAGTCATTGAAGAAGGTGAGGTTGCCCGGGAGATCGACTTCATAGTATCCGTCCTGGAGATTCTCGATGATATCGAGAAACTGGTCCCTCGATTCGCGATGAGCCTCTTCTTCGGCCCTGGATGATGCCCCGGCCTTCTTGAGCGCGTTGAGCTCCGCGGTGAGGGCTTCGATCTGCAGCTCCAAATCTTTCTTGGTCGGCCTTTTGGTCATGTGTAAAACTCCGAGCACTTCCGGCCGCCGGGCTTGCCGGAATCCCGTCGAACGCTTACACTAACGTATAAGAAAAAGGGCATGATTTCAAATGGTCCCCATGGGGCCCGCTTTCGTCACCATAGTAAGAAGAGGTTCCGTCATGGCTCAATTTCTCAGAAGTGTGTCGCTGGTTTTCGCTGCAGGCGTCTTCGGCGCCCTTCTCAACAGTGTGGCTGCATGGCTTTTCGGAGCTTTCGGCGTCACTGCTGCACTGGGGATAAAGATGGCCCCTGCCCTCACCCCCGAGTGGCTCTATCCGCGGCTCGTTTGGGGCGGATTGTGGGGGGTCCTGTTTTTGCTGCCCGTATTGCGCGACGCCCCTGTTCTTCGGGGCCTCCTCTGGAGCGTCGGACCGACTTTGGTTCAGCTCTTCGTGGTCTTTCCCCTGAAGGCGCACAAGGGGACGGCCGGCCTTGATCTGGGGATCATGACGCCGCTGCTCGTGGTCGTCCTCAATGCAATCTGGGGGATCGCAGCCGCGCTGTGGCTCTACGTGACGGAAGAAAGAACCAACAAGTGGTGGAAAACCGTTTGGAAGGCTTAAGAACTTGGTTTCCTAAAATACGGTGCCGGAAAGCAATCGATTTCAGAATGACCCCTAATCGTCCCAAGTCGTCACCCCGAGCGAAAGCCGGGGTCCAGGTCGTTCGGAGGAGCCTGGATTCCTGCCTTCGCAGGAATGACGGGGAAGGGGTTCGATCGTGAACAAATACCTTGGTAGCGCCTGCAAGGGAGAAATGCGCGACCGAGCTCATGAAATCGAACACTGATACCAACAGCGAACGGAGGGTCAACAGGCTTCGACAGGTTAGCCGACCGCCGGGGCTCTCCAAGCAGGATTGGGACATATTCAAAGAGATTGCCCAACGCATGGGGCACCGGTGGGAGTCCGCGAGCGCCGGGGAGTTGTGGGACAATGAGATCTCGGTGCTTGCTCCCCAGATGGCGGGAATAAAGTATGCGCGAATTGAGGGAGACGGACTTCAATGGCCCGTGCACGACGAGAACCACTGCGGAACGACGGTCATGCACAAAGACGGCTGTTTCGTCTGCGGCCTAGGGAGATTCATTCCCGTGGATTGGACGCCGCCTGCAGAAGTCCCCGATGAAGAGTACCCCTTTACCCTTACCACCGGCCGCCGCCTCTACCACTACCACACCCGTACCCAGACGGGGCGGGCTCAAGGACTCAACGAGCTCCTGGGAGAGGAGACCGCGGACATGTCCCCCACGGATGCCCACAATCACGGGATCGAGCATGGCGAGCAAATACGGGTCCGATCGCGACGCGGAGAGGTGGTTGTGAAGGCCAAGCTTACGGACCGTGTTCCCCCGGGCATGGTGTGGATGTCCTTTCATTTCCGTGAGGGCTGCGCAAACTGGTTGACGAACCCGGTTTTCGATCCGATCAGCGAGACAGCGGAATACAAGGCCTGTGCAGTGACTGTGGAAAAACTCTGAGGCAAACCTCTGATACCATTTCGCAATAAAAAAGTGACTTCGCCACACCGACGGCATGTCCCTGAAGCGGAGTCAGGTCGGTCCGTTCGCAGCGGAAGGGACATGCCGTCGGAGTCAGTGACCTCCGGCAAAGCCGGAGGCTTGAATGCGTGAACCGCTCAAAGCGGTTGAAATCTGGGGGCCACCTGAAGGTGGCTCACCTACTCGAACACATTGAGTTGATCGAGCCTGCGGTCTTCCCGTTCCTGCTTC
>JBGSJS010000047.1:0-1537 GCA_041741735.1 Desulfomonilaceae bacterium
GTTGGGCGATTCGTCCTTCCGTGTCCCAGAGTCTCGACACGGCGTTGGCGGCATAGCATTCGGCGGCAATCCGCTCGTTCCAGTCGTGGTAAGGGAAGGCCGAATCCTGGATCTCAATGGCCTCCAGCCAGGGGCTTTCCCGGGGAGGCTGATAAAAATGCCCATGGATACAAACAAATCGGTCCATCCGTCAGTCCTCCGGTTGCAGAGTTACAACGGGATCGGCAGGTTTCGTCAAGGTCACCGGGACTCTCCCGGCAGAGGATGAAGGCTCTCTTTAAGAACCCGATTCAGGCCGGGAAGTTTACCTTTATGGTGCCGGCCATCCCATGATCGGCACTGTGCTGATGCTGTTCTTCGGGCTGCCTTCGATAACCCGATCGCTGTAAGCCACGTAAACCAGCACATTGCGCCCGCGGTCGAAGAAGCGTACGACCTGAAGCGTCTTAAACAGGAGGCTGCGGTGCTCGTCAAAGACCTTCTCGCCGTCCTTGAGCTCGCCGAGGATCTTGATCGGGCCAACCTGACGACAGGAGATGCTGGCGTCACTGGTGTCCTCCGCCAGGCCCAATTCGCCCTTTACCCCTCCCGTTTGCGCCCGGGCGATGAAACAGACGACGCCCTGGACTTTGGGGTCGTCGAAGGCGTCGATCACGATCTTGTCGTTGGGCCCGAGCCAGCGAAAATGCGTGCTGACCGAGCCGGTCGTGCCGCGTTCGGGGCGACTGAAGATCCACCATCCGAAGAGCACCACAACCAAGAAAATCCCGCCGCCGAGAATAATTCCGATCCGTTTCATGATTGGTTGCCTTTATAGAGTAAATTTGCACTCCACCTTGGAGCCATTGGGGGGATGAGCCAATAGACAAGACGATGATTAGTGATCACGCACTATTCCGACATCGGAGATCACGGTCGGTGTTAATTATTAATAGTACCCAAATCCGCCATGTCAATGCAGAACGGCCCCCAGGAACTTTGCCAAGAAGGTCTCGGCTTCCGGAGGTACAGAGGTGAAATGGACGCGGAAGGCAGGGGGGGATTCGGAGAGGTGAGCCACCACTTTGCCGTAAAGGTCGTCGGTAATTTCGTGGTCGTCGGGGTCATACAGGGAAATCCGCAGGTTCGCCAGTGGAGAGGGCAGGACCTGGGAGTGAATTTCGACCATATTTGGGGCTATTTTGGTGATGGCGCCCCCATGCCCCAGCTCTCCGGTAGGTTTCCAATCTACCACGGTAAACTGGACGGGGATCACTTGCTTGAGTTCTATCAGCGCAATCTCTGGTTTCGGGGGCAGAAAGAGCTGAAAATCTCCACCGATACCTCCCACTTCATGGATGGTCAGCGGTTTTTTAACCCCTTTGGGCATAACCTTCATGGCGCTGTCTATCCACAAGATATCGCCACATTCGTCCAAGGTGCTTTCGGAAATAAAGATCTGGCCGCCCACCGTATAGGATTCAATGCGGGCCGTGAGGTTGACGGCGCGGCCCACCACGGCATACTTGATTCTCTTCTGAGAACCGATGTTGCCCAT
>JBGSJS010000048.1:0-15741 GCA_041741735.1 Desulfomonilaceae bacterium
AGACCATTTTCTCGGCAGTCACCGGATCTCCATTCGTCCAGAGGATGTACAGATGGTTGTCGCTGTTCATATTAAGTCCTTTCGAATTGCCGACTACACACAACATTACCACAAGAACTGTCGGAATGATTCCGATTCGAGCTGTTTTCTTCCATGTTCCCCCGGTTTTCTTTGTTCTCAAGAGACCGGAGAGCCTCTTCCCGTAGATTTGTTTGCCACACCTTATACCATCTTGTTGTTAAACAGGTAATTAGGACGGCACGACCTGAGCTCGCTTCAGAGACATGCCGTCCGCGTCGTGACGTCACATTGTAAATTACGAAATGGTATTACAGCGAAAGCAACTGCTCCGGTTCATGAAGAACGCCGTGTGGGGACGGCCGATTCCTTCCCGGAAAACTTCCGGAAAGGTCCCGGCCGCCCCGCCTCTCACGACCATGGGTCGCCGTCATGGGAACCGACTCTATAATGCCGTTCATTGCAATTCTCGGCATTCCTTGAGTTGAAGGCCAATGAGCCTTCGACGGAATTGTCGCCGGAGATAGGCGCTGTTTTTACAAGAGTAGCGGCGCCTGTTTGATACTTACGGCAAACCCGAGAGCGGAGCGCGGGATGCCATCCGAAGGCTTCCCGAAAACCCCGGGGGGTCTCTTCGTTTCCCATGGTTTTCAAAGCACTCCACTATATTCGTCAGTCGCAACACTGACGATTCCCACATCCCTGTTGTGAAGCCTTTTCTTGTGTTTCAGCCGGCTCTTGGGCCAGCTTCGCCTTTTTTCCGCACAGGTCACATTTACCATCTTCAGTTATGGATGGGAGTCTAGGGGCCTCTCCACCGCACAGACCGCATTTGGGCATCTCTGTTCACCTCCTTTCGCAGACCGGTTGTTGTTTCGTTCAAGCATGCCGAACGAAACGATACATGAAATGGCCGAACCGCTCAGCTCTCAGTCGAGGAACCGTTCCGGAGCATCGTACCGATTCGGCGGCCGAGCTCCTGAGCCTGTTCCCACACGTCGCTTTGGTCCTCGGCACGCATAAACTTGTCCGGTGTGGTGGTCACATCGCCTTGAAAGACCACGGGCAGCGAGCTCATGGGACAGGTGTCCCCATAGCCGCAACTCAAGCAAGGGGGATTGCCGAAAACCGTGAGCCGGCCTATCACCTGCATGCCTTCGCGCTCCAGAGCGCCGGTGACTTGCTCGTTCGCCTCGTGAAGTCCCGGACGACCTTGCCCTATCCCAGTCGTGATCACCACCGCAGGTTTACCCCGGTTCAAACCGAAACGATGGCGCAAGGAGAAGAGTCGTTCGAGGAAGCTTTTCGTGAAGCTGTCCACGGACCCGTAAGGTGTGTATGCACCGATGACAAAAGCCCCGGCGTTGCGGACCTTCGGTGCCGGCTTGAGGAAGTCGTCGTTTTGCTTGCAGACGTTGTCCTTTGCACACTTCAAGCAACCGATGCATCCACGGACGTGGATGTCGGAAAGCTTAATGAAATCATAACCGAGTCCGCCGGCTTGCAAAACGGCATTGACCATCCGGTCGGTGTTGCTATTCTTTATGGGACTTCCGGAAATTCCTAATATATGCCTATTCATGTCAGATCCTCTTTCTCGTGGAACACCTTGTTCTTTAATATAGCCAGTGGGGGACCCTCCTTCTGTAGCGATTGCTACAGGAACAAAAATTTTTTCAGTTCTTCGCCTTGTGAGCGGGCAACATGATTTTACGGCGTCCGGGAGGACCGTCCTATGCAAGACATCGATCTGTGTCGGATTGCCTGCGGGATGTTTCAGCCTTGGCATGTTCAGCCGTGCAGCCTTGGTCGCGGACCACGAGGAGATCCCGATTTCCAGTCAGCGTAAGCTTTTGGGGCTTCCCGGGTCGAACCTGTATAATCGGTCTAAGGGGGGACAACGGCCGGGATGAGTTTCTGATGAGTCGCATCGACGAGCAATACACGCATACCATTTCACGATCAAACCGATAAGACTGACGGCCTGTCTCTTCCGCTGCGAACGGCCCGACCTGACTTCATTTGAGAGACAAGCCGTTCGTGCCGTGAAGTGACATTCTTGATTGTGAAACGGTATCGGTTCACGTCTCGGAGCTTCACCGAGGGCTTGGAAGCAGGAGGGATCACGATCGGCATGGACGACAGGGGGGAGGTACACGGCAACATCTTTATTCAGGGCATTTGGCTCTCGACAGAAGCCTTCCCCCCCTTCG
Organism: Desulfomonilaceae bacterium; assembly: GCA_041741735.1. GTDB lineage: Bacteria > Desulfobacterota > Desulfomonilia > Desulfomonilales > Desulfomonilaceae > JBGSJS01. The sequence goes on from JBGSJS010000048.1 coordinate 2,232, forward strand.
AGTCCCGTCAAATAGTCAAGGCAATCACCTCCCGCGGAATTCAGCATACCGGGTTCACGATCGCCGTCCCTTATGCCCTTACCGGCCAGTTTGCTCCGACGCCAGACCCGCTATCCTTTGCCTGACGTCTTCGTCCTGAAATGACGCGGGATCGTCGAGGTATTTGGCGATAGTCTCCCATTCAATTCGGTTCATGACTCCCTCGAGAAGTGGGAGCCCCACCGATTTGAACGGTATCAGGCTGAGAAGATCCACGCCGGCCTTGGCCGCTGCTTCAGCGCCGCCCTGTTCTCTGTCCAAGACTACGGCAATCGTGCGGCATTCAATCCCGGAGAGGCCACGATTCGCTACCTCGTATCCGACTTGCTCCAATGCCACGAGCTTGCTGTCGAAACGAGTCACCAGATCATCCACGAGAGCGACTTTGTCTCCGGAGATCATCTCTCCTTCCAGGAGAGCGTGCTCGCCATAGTTTTCGATGGCCTTACGGAAGGCTTCAATAGACTTGACGTTTTCCATCTTTCTCGTGAATCCCGCGGGAATACCTCCTGCCAGGGCCATTCCCGCTGCAATGGGCACTCCCGCCATCGCTATGCCGATGACCCGGTTCATCTCGGGGACTTCCTCTCTTATCATGCGGGCCATGGCCGCGCAGACTTTCCCGAAGACTTCGGGAAAGGAAGCCAGCGGCCGCAACTGTATGTACAAGGGGCTGTACAGACCGGAAATCAGCACCCAGCCCTGGGGCCTGTCCCGATAAAAGGTGCGGATCATCCTGTTTTCGTATAAGAGCGCCAGAATCTCTCGGGCCGCACGTTTCTTCTCTTCTTCCCACGTCATCGCCAAAACCCTCCGTCTCGGATTTCTCGCCGGATACTCTATCTCAAAACGTGTCCACGGTGTAAGAATTTTAGCGAGCTCCCTTGACCGCGGCGATGTGCTCGGATTTTTCAGTGGGACTGAAAATCCTTCCTCGGACAACTCAGCGCAACCGCCCGGGATGCGGTCGCCGGGTAGAATTGCATTGACCGGTGAGCCTTCCGTGAGCTAGACTCAAAACCGGTTAACAGAGGCTTCTAAATCAACGTGATCGTGGCGCCTCCGTTTGCGATGTCTGTGAGAGGCGTACGGGGGGTGGTTCCTTGGTTTCAGGAGTGGTAATCGTATAGTGACCTGGAATCGATGCAAAAAACCCGATATTAGCCTAAAACTCACATGAATTAGATCAAAAGGGTGCACGTGGGATGAAGCGTTTCCTGGAAAAGTCATTGAAGATCTATGAGCATGAGATCCAGCGGTTCACGTGGTTGGCTGTGATCTTCTTTTCGGTGTTCTTTGTGACCGCGATTTTTCGCAACTACGTGGACACGGCTTTTCTCAAACGGTACGGGCCCAACTACATCCCCTGGATGCTCGTCATCTGCGCCCTTCTGACCATGGCGGTGCTCGCCTTCGCCGACAAGGTGGCGAAACGGTTTTCGGACACGTATCTCATGATCCTCGTGTTCGGGGGATATGCGGCGGCAGCGGTCATCTGCTGGCTCATGGTCAAGTCGAAGCTCACTATCGTCTATCCGGCGCTGTATCAGCTTATGGGGTTGCTGGATGCCATCCAGTTGGTCTATTTGTGGAACATCGCCGGCGATTTGTTTGATGCCCGGCAGGGCAAGAGAATCTTTCCGTTGGTGACTGCCGCCCAAGTTCTCGGGACCACGGTGGGGAGTTTTCTCACTCGCCCAATCACCTACGGCATTGGTGAGGATGCGGCCCTGCTGGTTTTTGCGCTGGTGTTCGTTCTTACGGCCGTTTTTATGACGGTTACGGCGCGGAAGGTCGTTGGAGAGACCAAGCCGAAGAAGGCTGTCGGAAAGATCGCCCCGCCACGGAAACGCTTGGCCGAGATTCCAGCTATTATGAAGGAATTTCCCATAATACGATTTCTCATCATCTGTGGTCTTATACCGAACATTCTCCTGCCGATATTCTCGTACCAGTTCAGCGTTATTGCAAACAGCAGTTTTTCTTCGGAACAGGGATTGATCACATTTCTTAGTCTCTTCCGCGGGGCAACTACGTTTACGACCTTTCTTATCCTTTTGTTTGCAGGACGGGTCTACTCGGCCATGGGCCTGCCGAATGCGTCGCTCGTTCAGCCGATTAACTTTGCTGTCGTATTCGCCGGTTTGACGGCATTCTTCAACATATACGTCGCCGCATACGGACAATTCACTCTCATTCTCATACAGCGGGCCATTGCCGGTCCGGTCAACAAGATTCTGTTCAATGTCATTCCGAAAGCGCTTGTGGCGTGGAGCAGGACATTTATCCGCGGAACCGTACTGAAGATCGGCATGCTGGCCGGTTCGCTTCTCATGATTATTCTCAAACCTTTCATGGGGGCTCAAGCATTCGCCTACATAGCAGTGGCCCTGGCCGTTTATTGGGTGTTCGAGACCTTGGCGTTCCGGAGAGAGTACAAGCGGATTCTGAAACAAGTCATTCTGGAAGACAAAATCGATTTTGACCGAGTCGAAGCCGTTAGTACCTTCGATGCCGGAGGCGCTCCCATGGGACTGGAGTCTTCCGTAGCGGATTTGCTGCCTGAAGAAGCAGGAGAGGAAGAAGCAAAACGGCCACCCATGGAGATTGACCTTGCCCTGAAGCTCCTGGATGACCCAAATGCCGAAGTTCGTGCCCAAGCCGCCCTTGCGCTGGCAATCAAACCCGAGATAAGGGCTGCGAGAAAACTGATACGATGTTTGGTGGACCCGGATGACCACGTTCGGAATGCCGCGATGGAGGCTCTTATCGCGTTTCCACCTGAGATCTTGCCTTTTTTGGAGGCTTCCATCCTGGATGTCAGTCCGAGAGGCAAGCAGGCAATTCTTGAGATCATGCGCTTGTCGCCGAGGATGGGTGATTTTGAGATTACCCATCTCTTCGGGAGGCAGGTTGAAGAGGCTTACGCAAACCTGCTGGTTGTTCGGCGACTTCAGGAGCTCGAAGAGCGTCCGGGGCCCCGAATGCTAAAGGAGCACCTGCTGGCTCGAAACGAAGAAATTCTCAGTCTGCTTTTTTATGCCCTGTGGGTGTATCACGCCGACATGCGTCTCATGTATCAGGCCCTGAAATCCGAAAATGCATCCGTGGCAATTGAAATGGTGGAGACTTCAATCAGGGGGCACAATCTTCAGTACTTGATTCCCCTCATCGATGACGTCCCCTTGGACGAGAAGATCGCCAAAGGCAGGAAGTATTTCAACCTCGTTGCTCGCGATCAGCCGGAGCGGCTCCTGGCATTATTGATTCACTCGGACGACAGGGTCACCAGAATGCTGACCGTCTATGCGATGGCGGATATGCTGCCGAATGACGCTTTGGTACCTATTATCGAATCCCGTCTGGAGGACGAAGATCAGTTTGTTCGACAAGTCGCCGAATACGCCTCGGCTAAAGCCATGGGAAAGGAAGATCGCATGCCGGAGATCATCGACCTCATCACCAAGCTCAAGACATTCACTCTTTTTGAAGGATTGGGGACACGGGAGCTCCATGCGGTAGCGTCCATAGCCAATTCCCAAACGCTGGAGCCGGGCGATATCATTATCAGAGCGGGTGAGGCAAACCCGTCGATCTATCTGGTGCTTTCGGGAAAGATTGCCACCTGCCAAAATTATCAGACCCCTGAGCAAAAGGAGTTGCGTATCACCGTGGCAAACGGCTATCTCAACTTTGTTCCTATGTTTACCAATGAGCCCCCGGCGAATACCTCCCTCGCAACCGAGGCATGCGAGATCCTCGTTCTGCCGCAGAGTCAGTTCCACGAAATCATGCGAATATATCCGCAGATTGGATTGAACCTTTTGCGCATGGCCGCGGGATTATTCCGGCAAATGGGTTATACGGCCTAATACTCTTTTTCGGAAATACGCTTCCGGAAGGCAATGGACTTCAGTAGTACCCCGAATGGTCTCGAGTCGTCACCGCGCGAAAGCCGGAGTCCGGAGTGCTCGGAGAGAGCCCGGATTCCCTTCTCCGCAGGAGTGACCGAGAAAAAGTGCGATCATTAACAGATACTTCGGTAACGCAGCCGGGAGTCAATCCTCGGAAACTCGTACCACCGCATCGCTCTCTATCATTTGCTCAAGCTGACTCAAGAGTCGTCTCTCCTGCACATCAATCACCTCATCGGCATTGGCCAGAGCCATAATCTCGTCGAATTCCTTGTTTGTGACCTTCCCGTCTTTCATGGCTCTTGCTATGAGCACCGTGAGCTCCCTTCCATTTTGTCCGCTCCCATTCATGATTTCATCTCCCGGCATCGCAAAGGTGGTGTTTGACGACGTCTTGTGAAAGCCCCGGCCGCGGCCGGCGGACCCCATTCATCGATCCCGTGTCCGACGTCGAAAAAATATCTCCGGGGCTCGCCACTCCGGCAGAGGTTCAAGCTCGTTGTTGTTGGGCATCAGCGTCGGGCAACATCATGGTAAGCTCGTACGCTCCATCCTGGAAATGAGCGGTCACCGTGAGTCCGCTCTTCTCGAAAACACGCATCATGCTCTTGTTGGAGCCGATGACGTCCGCAGTGAAGCCTTTCAGGCCCTGCTCCCGCGCCGAGCCGATCAGTTGCTTCAGCAGGTACGACGCAATCCCCTTGCCCTGATACGTTTCGTCAACCACGAACGCCACATCGGCAAACGGTCGATCCGGATGCTTCACAAAGCGGCCCTCTGCTATGATCCGCCCTGAGCCCTCTTCGCCCATCAATCCTACGAGGGACATCACTTTGCCGTAATCGACGTTGACGTATTCCTGCATCTTGGCATGGGGCATGGTCTTGATGGGACAAAAGTACCGATAATAGACGGACTGATCGGAGAATCGATAGAACAGCCTGCGCATCTCCTCTTCGTCCGAAGGTTTGATAGCCCGGAAGCGCACGACGGTGCCCGCTTTGAAGGTGGCGGTGGTCTCCATCCGAGCAGGATAGAGGCGTTGAGACTCCGCCATAAAGATCTGGTCGCGGTAGAGAATTCCGCACTCCATTGCCGCGGCCACCAATCGGGCCCTGTCTTCGGGATGCGCCAGGTCGATAATGGCCTGAGCTCGTTCCCGGACCGTCCTGCCTCTGAGGTGAGCCGTGCCGTATTCCGTGACGATCACATCAACCGATTCCCGCAGACCGTGCCAGGCCTTTTCCTCCCCGAGTGACAGCATGATGTTCGATTCCCCTGATGGGTTTCTACTTGGCAGAGCCACGATGGTGAACCCTCTTTCCGAGGCCCTGGCACCGTCAATAAAGTCAAGGGCTTCAGCGGCTCCGATGGCTCCGGTGTCCGACCCGAAATTCAAGGCCGCATCTCCCGACAATTCCACATTGCCCGCTGCAAGCACGGCAATATACTGTGGATTCATCCCGATGATCTGCGGGCTGAACACGTCTTCAATGCCCTGAAATTCAACCAGGGGATTTCCGTCCAGCCGGCCCGGCAATTCAGGAGTGCCCGCAGCGTATGAGGCTACGGACTTGCCTCGAAATATCCCCTTATTCCGATTGGTCACCGCGCCGCTCTTCACCAGATCCATCAACGAGTCGGTGAACACCGCGAAATGTATCCCAAGATTGCCCTTCCGCGCCAAGTACGGCAGCAATGCTTCGTAGAGCGGGCCGATGGACGCGCCGATACAGCTTCCCGAATCGATGAGTCCGCTCACGCTCCCTGCAATTTTGTCGTAGATCTCCGTTACGGGCCGGCGCAGGAAGTAGTATTGCTCATACTCCGATCTGATGAGATAATCGAAATCGGAAACGGGGACAAAAGTGTCGCCGCTCGCGTAGGGAACGCTCGTGTTGATCTCTCCGATCACGATGTCTGCCCGGTCCATGGCATACCGGGCCGCGTCCACAGTCGGCCCCAGGTTGCAGTATCCGGCTCGGTTGGGAGGCGTGACCTGGATGAGTGCCGCATGAACCGGTATGCGACCGGATTTGATGAGATGAGGTATTTCTGAGAAGCGGCAGGGAATATAATCGACTTTACCCTCGGCCAGCAAATTCATTGCATATCGATCGGGATAAAAGGTCTTGAGGCGAAACTTATTGGCAGCGATCTGCTCCGGTGTGATTGCCTCCCCAAAGCTGACGAGCTGAATGAGCTCCAGGTCGGCAATGTTCCCCTGCCGGGTTTCAAGAAGGTATCTCACGAGAGAGCGTAACTCGGATACACCTGTTCCTACAAAGACACTCATTCCGGGCTCAATTTTGCCGAAGGCTTTGTCCGGAGAGACGATCAAGCTCTCCCAATCCTTTTCGGGGCTGAATCACATTGCATATCCCTTCCCTTGGAGCGTGATTGTAAGCAAACCAATTTTATATGTGGGTCCCGTGAACTTTTCATTTGGTCTTTGTTATGAATTGTCCTTTCAGAATCGATGCGCATCGCTTTAATCTCATGCCGCTGCACCTTGACGTGTCGGTAAGATCATGGTGGCAAGCAGTAAGAGAAAACTCACCGGAATCTAACTTGACTCTATGGTGCGAAATGTGAGGTAAAGAACCGATGAACCGTCGATCGGCCTTTGGGTGTGCCTGTGACAATTGAAGGGGCCGGACGATATCGGAGAAGAGTTCTCTAATTTCAGTGTTGCTTCATGAGCCTGCGAATCGGTTTGCGGTTGATGACAACCAGGCCGGCGGTTGTGGCAATGTACATTTTTGTGAGGGCTGGCGATTCGGCGGCCGGCAGGTCGCCTTCTCCCACGAGGGCACAAATTTCCACAAAGGGGATAAACTATGATTTCCAACAAGCTGTTTGACGAAATTAACCTGGGCGATACTGCCATTGTGCAGCGAACCTTGACGAAAAGAGATGTGGATATGTTTGCCGTTATAAGCGGCGATATGAACCCCACGCATCTCAGCGACGACTACGCTCTCCTCTTGTTGGAGCGACAGAAGGCGGCAGGCCACAGCATGTGGGGCGGTTCGCTGATATCGAGTTTGCTGGGTAATGAATTGCCGGGCCCCGGCACCGTGTATCGCTCGCAACAATTCGAGTTCCACGGCGCCGTGGAACTGGGGGACACCCTCACCATTTCCATTACGGCAAAAGAGAAATTGCCGGACGGAAAGACCGTCAGGTTTGACTGCCTCGCCGTCAATCAACGAAATGAGCCGGTTATCACCGGGCTGGCCGAAGTTTTTGCACCGGCCATAAAGGCTTCCGGACCGGGCATTATGGCGGAAGATATGACGTACAGACCGCGGCACGCATTTCATGATCTCATTGAGAAGTGCCGGGGATTGGAGCCGGTGTCCGTTGCGGTTTGCCACCCCTGCAGCGAAACGGCGCTCGAGGGAGCCATCGATGCGGCGCGGGTCGGCCTTATCAGGCCTTTCCTGGTCGGACCGAGGAAGAGAATTGAATCCGTCGCAGAGAAATTGGGAATCGACATAAGTCCCTACGAATTAATCGACACCGAGCACAGCCACGAATCCGCGGAGCAGTCCGTAATGCTATGCCGGATGGGTAAGGCCGAAGCTCTTATGAAGGGGAGTCTGCACACCGACGAGCTCATGGGTGCGGTCGTCAGTCGGGACAAAGGTCTCAGAACCGCATCGAGAATCAGTCATGTTTTCATCATCGATGTTCCTACGTACCCCCGTCCCCTGTTTGTGACGGACGCAGCAATCAACATCTTCCCAGGTCTCGAAGACAAAGTCCACATTCTGAACAATGCAATAGATCTGGCACATGGATTGGATATCCCGGAGCCCAAAGTAGCCATTCTGTCCGCGGTTGAGACGATCAATCCCAAAATCCCTTCGACCATCGAGGCGGCCGCCCTCTGCAAAATGGTGGATCGCGGGCAGATCACCGGAGCGATTGTTGACGGCCCGCTGGCCTTTGACAATGCAATCAGCAAGGAAGCCGCCATGATAAAGGGGATCGACTCCAAGGTTGCGGGTCAGGCAGACATCTTTCTGGTCCCCGACCTCTAGGCCGGCAACATGTTGGCCAAACAGCTCGCTTACTTGGTGGATGCGGACGCTGCCGGCATCGTGGTGGGGGCACGGGTGCCCATCGTCCTTACCAGTCGTGCGGATTCTCCTAAAGGTCGGTTAGCCTCCTGTGCGGTCTCCGTGGCACTGGCTCACGCGCGGCGCAGAGGACAAAAGGCGCCCAAAGGAGTGGCAGCATGAATAATTGCATCTCAGTCATCAACGCGGGATCGTCGAGCATCAAATTCTCACTGTACGACAACTTGGACCGAAGAGATCTGCGATTGGTGTTCAAGGGCCAGATAGACGGCATCGGAACGGCTCCGCGGTTCAAGGCCAAGAATGCCGGGGACGAAACCGTCGAAGAAACAAGCTGGGAGAACGCTGCCGGCCTCGATCATGACAGCCTTATGGCGCATCTTATATCCTGGATACGCAAACACCGACAGACGCTCAATCTGGAGCTCCTCGGAGTCGGACACCGGGTGGTCCATGGAGGCGAGTTTTACTCCCGTCCTCAACTCGTGGACGAAAGAGTTCTCAACACCCTGAGGCGCTTCATTCCCTTGGCGCCATTGCATCAACCCCACAATCTCCGTCCCATCCGGACCGTTGCGAAACTCAATCCCGACACGCCCCAAGTGGCCTGCTTCGATACGGCGTTCCACGCATCGACCCCCCGAACGGCACAAATGTTTGCTTTGCCGCGATGGCTTACCGAAGAAGGCGTCCGGCGCTACGGGTTCCATGGACTTTCGTACGAATACGTTGCCCGCAGGTTGCCCGAGTACGATCCGGTTGCCGCGCAGGGGCGGGTCGTGGTTGCTCATCTGGGAAGCGGCGCGAGCATGTGCGCAATACAGGGAGGGAGGAGCATTGCCAGTACCATGGGCTTCTCCGCCATGGACGGTCTGCCCATGGGGACCCGCCCCGGCAACATGGATCCAGGGGTGGTTCTGTACCTCCTCCGGGAGAAAGGGATGGACGTAAGCGAAATAGAGGAGCTGCTGTACAAAGAGTCGGGGCTCCTTGGAGTCTCCGGAGTGAGTAACGACATGAGAGAATTGCAGCAGAGCGATGACCCCGGCGCCGAGGAAGCGATCTCTCTCTTCGCATACCGAATCCACCGGGAGCTCGGCAGTTTGGTCGCGGCTCTGGGAGGATTGGATGCCTTGGTTTTCACTGCTGGGATCGGCGAAAACGATCCTGACGTGAGGGCGCGGGTATGCGAGCACGCGTCGTGGCTGGGGGTCGAGCTCGACCCGGAGGCAAACCGAGATGGAGGACCGAGGATCAGCGCGTCCCGGAGTGCCGTCGCGGTCTGGGTCATCCCCACAAATGAGGAGCTGATGATTGCTTCCCATACACGGGACGTCATCAACAGTCTGAATCAGGGGTCGGATGCTTGTGACGAGGAGAGGGTGTCTAACCGATTCGCTATATAGTACCATCTCCCGATCGAATCGATAACAATGACGGCAGTGAGTGTTCCCGAAAATAGATCAGTCACGGCCATGATTTATCCCATCGATACCGGCGTGGAAAGCATGGTATGGTATAATAGGGAGGCTTCAAGCTGCCCAATGGAGCCAAGATCATCGTCTGGAACGGATACCAAAACTGTGCCTATCAGCCGCAACCCTCTCGTGTTCATTCGTACCCGCGTCCGGCCGATCCTCGACGCAGCCCTTAAACCGATAATCCGTTTCTGGACGAAAAAGGTCCCACCGTGGCTGACCGCATTTCGATGGGGGTTATTGGCCTGCCTCTGGATAGTGGTCCTGGGACTGGGTTACGCTGGATTCCGTACGCACTTCATAGAGACCAATGAGCCCGCAACCACCTGGGACATCCTCTATCTAACGCTTCAGCTTTTCGTTATGGAATCAGGTAGTCAGAAAGGCCCTTTGTGCTGGCAGTTGCAGGCCGCCCGGTTCCTTGCGCCGGCGGTGTCGGTCTGTACCGCTCTCCAGGCCGTGGCACTGATCTTTCGGGAGCAACTCCAGCAGTTGATGATACGGTTTCTCCGGAATCACGTCATCATCTGCGGCCTCTCCCAGCGGGGGCTCTGGCTTGCCAAAGCCTTTTGCGGACAAGGCCGCAGAGTGGTCGTCATAGACTACAGTCCGGACATCGAGAATATCGAACAATTCAAAGAAGTCGGCGCATTGGTGATCATCGGAAATCCCGCGTACCCGGATGTCTTGAAAACGGCTCGCATCCAAACAGCCGGCCTCGTTATCGCCATATATGAAGACAGCGGTATCAATGCGGAAATTGCCGCGGTGGCCGAGGGTTTGGTGACCGGACGGGAAGACGATCCGCTCAGGTGCATCGTCCAGATCGTGGATTCGCATCTATTTCGCCTGCTTCGCCTGCGGGAAAACGAAATGTGGAAGGACGACTCGGTTCGTCTCGAGTTTTTTGACATGTTCGAGCAGGGAGCCCGGCTCATTGTGAATCAATATCCCCCGTTCCCCGAGGGATATGAGGGCATTCCTCACGTATTGATCGTCGGAGCGGGCAGGATGGGACAAAGCGTTCTCGTGCACGTTGCACGGAGGTGGCGGCACAGAGTACAGGGAAACGGCGAGCGTCTTCGTGTCACCATCATCGACCGCGCGATCGACGAGCGATTGAAGTACCTCGGAGTAGTCTATCCGCTGATCGAAAAGATGTGCGAGGTGAGAGGAATCACGATGAACGTGACCTCCCCGGAGTTCTATCAAGGCGGATTTCTCGCCGACGAGCAGGGCCGCATCGACCTCACATCCGTATATGTATGCCTCGACAACGATTCGTTGGGAATGGATACTGCCTTGAGCCTCCTGGAATCCACCAGGGGACTTGAGGTTCCCATTGTGGTCAGGATGAGACACCAGAGGGGCCTTGCCCTCCTCATCAACGGCTCTCCGAACAGCGGGGCGGATTTCTCACGGGTGAAGCCGTTCGGGTTGTATGATTCGATCTGGTGCCCGGAGCTCATCCTGGGCGGAATAAATGAGGACCTCGCCAGAGCCCTTTGCTACGAGTATCGTCAGTCGGGTAACGGCGGCGACGGCCACGAGGCCAAACGCTCGACGCGTTGGCTGGAATTGGACAAGGAGACCCAGGACGCATTCCGACGCCAGTCAATCCAGATCATAAAAGAATTGCAGGAGGTGGGATACGCTCTCGAGCCTTTGAGGAACTGGGATCATGACGGTCTCTGCTTCTCACCCGTAGAGGTGGAAGTCATGGCGAAAATGCGACACGAATATCTCGTGGCGGAATACAAGAATGACCGCTGGGCTTGTTTCCCCCATTGCGGACTCATCTACCGTTGGGGGCCGCCCACCCCCACCCGATGGGAACGCCGGGAAGAGAATACCAGAGAGCTCTATCGCGAAACCGTAAGGAGGTTTCCCGATTTTCTGGCTCGATACGACTTGCAGGTTTCACGATCGAAATGAATTTGAGCGCTCTTCACGGTTGGCGGCGGAGCCGAAGAGGGCACGGGGAAATCGTAGCGGCTTGATTACATTGCGGGGCCGCGGCAGGGGCAGCGCAAGTCACCCAAAGGGTAGGAACGGGGGCGGCATCAACGATCGACCAACGAGTTTTCTTGCTGTTCATCCCGAATCCCCACTGTCTCTACTCTCTCCTCAACTGCGTTTGAGAATTTAGGATTCGTGCGGGCTCCCAGCCGCACGCTCCGGTCCGAGCCGTTGTAGTGGCCCATCGAAACTTGTCCCGAAGGAACAACTCGGTCCGGTTTAACAGGGATGAGCTCCTCGATGTCAATCATGGCAACTCCGGAGCTTGGCGAGCACGACCGATCCATCCCGGGAGCAACAGCTAATCGTGAAACGCCTTCTCGGTCACCGGCGGAAGGTGCGCAGCCACGCAGTGGCATTTGCGCTTGTAACCGTATGGCCGCCGGCACTAATCGCCTGCTTTCGGTTTTCTGCGAAGCTCGCAGGTTCCCAAACGTGACCGTCATTGGAACGCGCTGTTCCTGCACTTCGTGAGTTTGAGCCGCACACCTTTCTCCCGAACCGTCTTGCCACTCTTTCAACTGAGTAAAGAATCGTATCCGCCCTGATTCGAGTAGGCGCAGGTACTCGGCATAAAGCTCGTCCGTGTGGAGCTTCCGGTACTCCGGACGCCGAATAAGTTTCCGGTACTCCGTGACAAATCTCTTATATTCCGGGGTGCCGGCCAGATGCCCGAACACTCGATTAATGAGATCGCCGTCAAGACCGGCCGAATTCAGCGGGGATATTCTCAGTATACGCGCCTCCGAAGTGATTCCCTTCTCCCGGTGATAACACGCCTCAATATTACGCCGCAGCAATTAGAGGTCTTGTATCTGCTCGACAATCTTACTAGCCTTGTCGTTCAGCGGCACCGCCGATTCCGCTCCAACGGTCGCCGGCAGAATAACAAGGAGCGAGAGCAATAAGGATGAGCCAAGGAGTTTTAGTTTCGTCTTCATGTCGCTGGTTCCCCTGTTCCCTGTCTTTCTACAGCGCCGCTCATTGAAATTCGCGGCAGTCTTCGAGTTGAAGGCCGGTGGGCTTTCGACAACATTGTCACCGGTGATCGTGGCCGTCTTTCCAAGAGTAGCGACGCCTGCCCAAGAGACTTATGGCAGACTCGATAGCGGAGCGCAGGAGGGTATCCGTAGACTCCCTGATCACTCCAAGGCTCTGTTCGTTTCCCGCAATTCTCAAAGCGCTCCCCTATAGCAGTCAAACAATGCCCAATGACACGAGATGGACTGCCATATCTTCCCCGAACAGACCTTTTTGTCTGATGGGATATCAATTGACACGCGTCCATCTCGTCCCGGTAGACCCGGCCCAATTTTCATCCGGCGGCTCTCGGTAATAAGTGACCGAGCAACTAATTCAAATGGCTCCCCATTCGTAGGCCCTCCGATCTCTTCAGTCGGAGGAACGGGCGTCCCGTTCTTACTGACTCCTGCCGAATCCAGCCTGTTGCCGGCTCCCTTTATCAAAATTGTCGCCGACGGTTGATACCGGTAAAAACCTTTACCTCGGTTCAGCGTGAATCATACCTGCAGCGTAGGCCGCAAAGTATCTATCGATTTTTTCCTGCCATTCGGAAGCAGTGAAGTCGGGCCATGTCTTGCTGTCAAAACTCAGGGCTCTTTCCAAGGTCAGTTTGTCAATGTCGAGCACCGCTGTCCCCTTTTCAGAACCTATCATCAGAGCCTCAAACGGAATAGGAATCAACACGTCACCTATTCCCAGGAAACCTCCGTGAGACAGGATGGCGTATTTCAGGCGCCCGTCCACGTCCACAATGACATCCTGTACCGTACCAAGTTTTTCCTTGTGACGATTCTCCACGGTAATTTTTACCCATCTTCTACAGTGAACTAAGAAAAGCTAGTTAGTTTCAATATGTTATTAGGGTATAGCAAATCTGTGGCACCAGGAATTTGATCCCGCCCAACCCGAATCAGATCACGCAGTCGCGTCGAACGGTACGTTACGGATG
>JBGSJS010000049.1:0-37819 GCA_041741735.1 Desulfomonilaceae bacterium
CATCATGTTGCCGCCGAGCGTGTTGGAGAAAAAATGGAAATCCAGGTAGCGATCGAGGGTCAACATGGCGAGAGCGGCCGTCAGAACCGGAAATGCCCAAACCATGAGCACGTTGGTGCAAAACGTGGTCCAGACGAACAACGGCATCCGCATGAGCGTCATGCCGGGCGCCCGCATCTTTATGATGGTGACGAGAAAGTTGATGCCGGTCAACGTCGAGCCCACACCTGCTATCTGGAAGGCCCATATCCAATAGTCCACTCCTACGCCTGGACTGTACTGCTTTTGGGTCAGCGGTGCATATCCCGACCATCCCGCTTGGGAAAACTCGCCGACACCCAGAGACACCATGATCAGCATGCCCCCGGCTGCGGTAAGCCAGAAACTGAGCGAATTCAAAAGGGGAAAGGCTACATCGCGTGCTCCGATTTGCGGCGGCACGGCGATATTCATCAACCCGACCAGAAACGGCATGGCCATGAAGACGATCATGATCGAGCCGTGAGCGCTGAATATCTGATTGAAGTGCTCGGCGTGCAGAAAACCGTGGGCACCGCCTGCGGCAACGACCTGTTGGGCGCGCATCAGAACGGCATCGGCGAACCCGCGTAGCAACATGATCAACGCGAAGATAATGTACATGATGCCGATTTTTTTGTGATCGAGGCTCGTCAGCCATTCTTCGTAAAGGTACGTCCATTTTTTGTAATAGGTAACCAAGCCAAGGATAGCCAAACCCATAAGAACCGCCCCGCCTACGGCACCTATGGTGAGTGGTTGGTCAAAGGGAATCGCTGAAAGGCTTAACTTTCCGAACATATCAATTCGCCTCCGCAACGTCGGGTCTTGGGTGTGTGGATACGGGTTCTCCGCTCATGTGATGGTGACTCTTGCCCCACATGGGATCGGATTTACTCATGATATAGACAAACAGACCGGGCTTGACCGAAGAGAAATAGACCACGGGGTGGTACCCGTCGCTCGGCTTTGCGAGCTTCTCATATCGTTCAACGTCAAGCTTTTCCGGAGATTGTTTGATCTTTTTCACCCATGCTTCAAACTCTTCACGGGATACCGCATTCGCCTTGAAATGCATGTCGGCGTACCCGCGACCGCTCAACTGCTGGTTGTGACCGGCATAAACGCCCGGTTTATCCGCCAAAAGGTGCAATTTGGTTTGCATGCCCGCCATGGCGTAAATCTGGCTTCCCAACTGCGGGATAAAGAAGGAAGTCATTACGGTGTCCGAGGTGAGTTTGAAGCTGACCGGAACGTTGACGGGAAAAGCGATCTCATTGACTGTTGCGATATTTTGATCCGGGTAGATGAAGAGCCATTTCCAATCCAGAGATACCGCTTCGATGTTGATGGGCTTCTCGGCCGATGCAATGGGCTTGTAGGGATCGAGAGAATGGGTGCCGGTCCAGGCCAAAATCGAAAGGACGGTGACGATGGCAATGGGAATCGCCCACATAAAGAGCTCGATCCTCGTGGAGTGACTCCATTTCGGCATATACGTCGATTCGGTGTTGGAAGCCCTGTACTTGCGGGGAAACCAGAAACCCATGATGAAGACGGGAATGAGAACGATCAGCATGAGCACGATGGCCGCAATGATGATGAAACGCTCCGCCTCGCCGATCGGTCCTTTTGGGTCGAACAAGAGTATCGTGCTGCAACCTCCCAAGAGGGTTACTGCACAGAGGGAGGACAAGCCTACAAAAACCGAATAATTCTTTCTCTTCATGTATCCCCACTACGTTTCACGGATCTTGACCCGGAAGAATCCGGGGTAGGGTCACGAAAAGCTGCGATCCTTTCAAACCGTCGGCCGGGAGCCACATTCATGCAGTCCACGCAATCCCTCAGGACGCGTTTCGACCGTCAAGGAGCGACAAGGCCTCGCCGGCCAGGTCACGCACAGAAGCGCGGACCATCTTGTCGTCCACGTACCGGGTCAGCTCGGACGGGTCATGGGAAATCTTCAGGAGCTTGTCCCGAGAACCCTCGACCCTCAGAAGCCCGGCCAAATGCGCTGCCAGTCCCCGCACAAACGTGTCTTCGGATTCCAGGTACTTGCCGAGATGGGGAGCAACCGGCTCGACCAGGTGCGGTCGAACCCCGGCCAGTCTCGCCAACCCCCACAAGAGCCCCCGCTGGAGTATTTCATATTCGAGGAAATTGCCCTCTTCGTCCGTATAGGAGACCAGTATGGATGCATACTCCTCTGCAATGCGCTCGTGCCAAGCCATGGCTTCACCCATTACTTCGGGTGCTCCCCATCCTATCCCGCCGGATTCATCGTTGAGACTCCACATCAAGCGACGCATGATGACCCGGGCGCTTTCCATGTCCGAGTCCGCGAGATTGGCTATCACAACTCCCATTGCGGTGACGGCACGCCATCGCACGCGCTCGTCCGGGTGCAGGAGAAACGAAAACAGAGGATTGATGGCCTGCCGAGCGGGCAAGGCTTTCATCTCTTCAAGGCCTGCGAGAAAATCATCTGCTTCAAGCAGTTCCAACACCTTGCCTTTGAGGCTGCGGGCTCCTCTCTTCTCTGAGGGCATAATGCCGTATCCCTTCGGCTGCTTTTCCGGCCATGCACTGCCGGATGCGGCGGCAGTGCACAGCGGTTAACGATTCCCTACATTCCGGGCGCAATGCCGGAAACCACGCGTTTATGCGCTTTCGTTCACCGCCTTGGCCACTTCTCGGCCGAGATCGACGCATTTTCGCAGCCCCTCGTGATTCGGCACGAACTGGAGATTCACGCCGGGGCTCACGACCTTCACCTTCATTTCTTCAAGTGCGTTGGTCAAATGTTTGACTGCTTCGCCGCTCCACCCGTACGATCCGAACGCCGCGCCGACTTTGTTGATCGGTCGAAGCCCCTTCATATAGCAGAGCATATCTGCCATTCTGGGGAGCATATTGTTGTTGAGCGTTGAAGAGCCGAGCACTATGGCTTTGGCATCGAGCAGCTCGGTCATGACGTCGCTCCGATGGTCAACGGAAAGATCCAGCATTTTCGTGCTGACGCCGCCTTCGATGAGCCCGTCGGCTACGGCCTTGGCCATGGTCTCGGTGCTGTGCCACATGGTATCGTAGACTACCAGCGCCTTCTTCTTCGTTTCCTGTTTGCTCCACCGATCGTACGCCGCCACTATCTGGAGTGGGTCCTTTCTCCAGATCAGACCGTGATCCGGGCAAATCATGTCGATCTTGAGGTTCATCTGCTGAACCGCTGCGAGAAGCTTCTGAATGAGTCCCGAATAGGGCAACAGAATGTTTGCGAAGTACTTGGCGGCGTGGGCCATGAGCTCCGAAGAGTCCACTTCGTCGTTGAAGCGTTCGCTCGTAGCCCAATGTTGGCCGAATCCGTCACTGGCGATGAGGAGAGCGTCTTCTTTGACATATGAGAACATACTGTCCGGCCAGTGAATCATTCTGGTCTCTATAAATTGCACGGTGCGCTTGCCGAGGCCGATCTCCTGTCCCGTGCCGACCACTTCATAAGGCCAATCCTCGCGGTGGTAGTGATCGAGCAGAGCCTTCTTTCCCCTTGAGGAGCAAAAGAGCTTCTCCGGTTTTACGACTTCCATGATCTCGGGCAGCGATCCGGAATGGTCCGGTTCAACATGGTTTACAACGAGATAATCTATTTTACTCGGTTCGATGACCTTGTATATATTGTGAAGCATATCATTCTTGAACGGCTTCTTAACGGTATCGAAAAGAGTTACTTTGTCGTCGAGAATCAGGAACGAGTTGTAGGTCGTCCCCTTGTGGGTGGAGTACCCGTGAAAATCACGCACCGTCCAGTCTACTGCTCCGACCCAGTTTATCCCCTCTTTTACTTTTACGATGGTTCGCAATGTATTCCTCCGTTGAATGTTGTACGGCCGGGAACAACGGTCTCGCCTCCCTCGGGTCAAACCTTACGGTCGAGAGGGAGGCGTAGCTCCCGTCATTCTGCCGAAAACGAGTCCTTGTCCGCGCCGCACACCGGACAGACCCAATCGTCGGGAAGGTTCTCAAATGCCGTTCCCGGATCGACACCGTTGTCGGGATCTCCGGCAGCGGGATCGTAAACGTAACCACAGACCTCGCAAGTGTAACTCTTCATCTGTTCCTCCGTTAGGATGTGTTATGCTCCGGCCTCTCATGAGGAGGCTTGAGAGAAATCGTTTTCACGTTGCATCCGCCCGCTGCTCCGCCTATGCCGACGGGGCCGGGACCGACGATCAACCATCATTTTCCGGTAATCTTTTTGCCGATCTCCCTGCCGTAATCCTGGGCCATCTGCCGGCCTCCCTGCAGAGAAGCCGACTTGAGCCTCAACGGACTCCCTACCATATCCATCTTCAAGATGTTGAGCATGGTGTCGTAAATCCTGTCCGGAGCCTCTCCGCTCCATCCGAAAGCACCGAAGGAGCCGCCGGCCTTTCCTTCCAGATCCAGCTTTGCCGCGAGGAAAAGCAGCGTCTTCATGGTCTGCATCATTTCGCCGTGATACGTGGCGGACCCGAGCACATAGGCGTCGTACCCCTCCAAATCCGCTTCCTTGGTAACATCGGTCGCTTTCACGACCTTAGCATCGGCACCGGTAAAACGGATGCCCTCGGCGACGAGGTCTGCGATATTCTGGGTCGCACCGGCTCTGGTTGCGTACACTACGAGCGCTTTGGCCATAATTGTCCTCCTCTTGTCATGGTTTACAGGAATATGTGAGCGACCGCCGGCTCCCGGTCTCGCTGGTCGCAATCATCGGTATCCCCGTCAGGTCTCCACGTCTTTCCCAATAAATCGCATCCACAATTTTCCGAGGGATCGTTTCGTTACTTCGAGCGGCCATGCAGAGCCGCTTCTTTGCCCAGCTCGAACGCTTCTTTGACGATGTCGGGATGCTTGGCGATATCGCCTTTTCCTTCCACGGACTTGGCAAAGACTCCCCCGCCGTACTCCATATCCAGCGCATCGTAGAAGTACTTGCCTACAAGTTGGGAGCCCTCGAAGAGATTCGAGCCCTTGGTGGCTCCCACACAAATCAGGTACCCCCGTCCGCCTTCGTATGTCTTTCTCCTATCCGGCTTCTTGTTCAGCATCCTCTTGCACCACGCGGCTTGACACCGGTCTATCAACGCCTTTGCCTGAGAGGTCATGCTGTAGAAGAAGATAGGGGAAGCCAGGATTATCGCGTCGGCTTCCTCGAGCTGCGGATAGACCGATTGCATGTCGTCGTCCACGACACACTTGCCTGTCTTGTCGCAGCCGCCGCATTCCACGCAGCCGTTAATCTTGAGGTCGCAGCACCGTATGGAGGAGACTCTCGCACCGGCAGACTCGGCCCCTTTGAGAGCCTCGTCCAGCAAAACATCGCTGTTTCCCCCTTTACGAGGGCTTCCGTAAATTCCCAGAACTTTCATGCCTGTCTCGATTCCGCTCATGAAGGTGACCTTCGACGACCTTCAGAAGGTTATGATCTGATATCCATCGTCCATATAGCGGGCCAAGCTCGGATGACCGGACATTTCGTCCGCCAGAGGCAGCCCTTCGGCTTCCACAGCGGCAAGAACGTTCATCTTCGAAGAACAGGCCCGACAAACAGCATATATCAACCCTTTTTCCCTCACCTTTGCGTACGGCATGGCAAGAGGATTTCCCGGCTTGGATAATTCCGGGATCAATGCGGTCGCGGCTCCTTCGATCACGATCCTGACTTCATAACCCCGCGATTCCATGTCCAGGGCATTGAGCAACACGTGCACGAAGCAGGTGAGCTCGCCGTTAAATGCTACCAATGCTACCTTTTTCATTGTCCTCCCTTTGCGGGAAAGCGGGAAGGGCTCGTCCGGCGTCATCGCATGTGAGCCCCGGCTTCGCTGCCTATTGCTACGAGCTCCCCTCCGCGCCTTCCGACAGGTTGCCGCTGCACCTCAAAGCCCGCGCTTAACCCAGGCGAGGGTCCTGGCCCGAAAAGCCGCATTCCGGTACGTAACAGGTCACGTTGACGAATTGACACTTTTCGTTGCATCCCACGCAGGTCTCGGGCGGTTCCGCGCCGGCTTCGGCCTCGAATGTGTACCCGCATTTCGGACATTTCCACGTGATTTTTTCCATCTTCTGTTTCCTTTCTCGGGACGAGGGGTCAGCCTAGTGTCCCTTATTTTTATTTTTCTCCAGAGTCTCAAGATGATAGAGCAAGTCCTGTATAGTCTTTCCAAGATGCCATCTGCCGTTGGCGAAGACCCCGTAGTCCGCGCCCATCATGGCTGAAGCAAACCGGGTGGAATTGGCATAGAAGAGCCACTGCTGAACCCATTGCTTCTCTATGGACTCGTCAAAGAGGTTCCCATTGTCCGCCAGCTTGTCCTCCCATGCCTTGAGCATTATCCGGGTTGCGGTCAGCGTCATGTCGTCGGTGGTGCGAACGGTATTCTCGAAGCGGCGCCAGTGACCGTTTACCCAGTCGAGGCTGTGACAGGAAAGGCAGACTTTTTGGAGCTTCTTGCGTCGGGCGGCCTGTTCGTCCGGACCGATGAGAAACTCTTGCGCCGGCTCGCCCGTCAACGTGGTCGGCAGAGGCAAACCGTCCTTGTTCCTTATGATCGAGGTATCGGGCGATTTAGGATGGGGATGGGCGTAGATCAGCCCGAGAATTCTCATGGGGAGCCGGTCGTTCATCTGATGCGTTCTGCTCGCCACAGGGTCCCCTTCCGGGGTCACCAGCAGCGACACGTGACAGGTCGCACAGGTCGGTGCGGTAAAATCCTTTCCCACGGTCCAGGGGACCTCGGTGAAGCTCCACTCCTTTTGCAGCGAAGAAAAAAGGTTCCCGTGCTTGCTCACCGCATAGGCCTTGTACGCCGGGACATCGGGTCCTTTATGGCATTGTGAGCAGGTGTAAGGTTGTCTCGCGACCTGAATGGCAAACTGATGTCTGCTGTGGCAGGCCGTGCAAGAGCCCATGCTTCCGTCCGTGTTGTAGCGTCCTACGCCCTGATTGGGCCAACCGGAGAGCACGGGGAATTCCATTTCTCCGTAATCCGAATCTCGGGTCTTTTTGCCCTTCACCTCAATGGCGGTGCCGTGACAGTGAAAACAGGAGTCCGCGTTCGTATCCTCATCAGGTTCCGAGAGAGAGGTCTTCATGTCCTTGAAGGTCTGGAGCCCGTTCACCGATTTGACGAAGCTCATAAAAACTTTGTTATTGAGTAGATTTCCCCGGGCGTGGGACATGAGATTCTTTTCATATTGTCCCGATTCGGTGGGGTGACAGGTGGCGCAGTCCTTGGGAGTAACGAGAAGGTGAACCTTCTGGCCGTTATGATCGAAGGTGTCGGTGCGGTTGCCCGGATTCACGGTATGGCATTCCGCACAACCCACCACAAACCCCGCGGACTTCACCGGAACTTTCTCGGCCGAAACCCGTCGTTCAAGCTCCGGCTTTTTGACGGCCTCGCCGGGGGTGACCTTGGAGTGGCGGCTTCGCTTCCAATCCTGCACGATGCCCGGAGTAGCCGAAACGTGACAGTCGAGGCATGCTTGGGTCTCCTCGCTTATCTCCGCGGCAGAGACCGAAGAAACCGCCCATACCCACCCTACTATCCCCAGCGCCGGCAGCAGCGCGATCAACAGATTCAGAAAGCGTTTCATATCAGCGCTCCCGGGTCCCACAGGATTTCCTTGGTTTGTCGGCCGCACATAGACGTTTACAAAGTTCCTTCCGACTCATCCGACAGTTTCGCCGCACCGCCTGCCCGGAAAACGACTTCGAGCCACGCCTCCCACGGGCAGACAAGCGTCTCCTCACGGCTCTCAATGTCCTTAGTTTCCGAGCTTGTCCAACTCCTTGATCAGAGTCTCGAGTCGCGGCATGGCGTTTATGTCATGCACGTCGATGTACCGAATGATCCCCTTCTTATCCACCACGAAGAGGGATCTCTCAGCTTCTCCGTTGCGTCTCAACACGCCGTACTTCTCCGCCACGGCCCCATGAGGCCAGAAATCCGAGGCAACGGGAAACCAGAGATGTCCCATATCCCGAGTCCACGCATAGAGTGTCGGTATGTTGTCAACGCTGATTCCGATGACCACGGCATCGTCTTTGTCAAAGAATTCCTTTGCGATGTTGTA
Organism: Desulfomonilaceae bacterium; assembly: GCA_041741735.1. Taxonomy (GTDB): domain Bacteria; phylum Desulfobacterota; class Desulfomonilia; order Desulfomonilales; family Desulfomonilaceae; genus JBGSJS01. The sequence goes on from JBGSJS010000049.1 coordinate 8,140, forward strand.
CCCGGGCCATTGCTGGGAGCAAACCGGCGTCCACGCAGCGGGCACAAACGAGATCACGACGTTTTTCTTCGCTTTGAATGCGCCCAGAGAAACTTCACCGCCCCCAACGATGGGGAGGGTGAAATCCGGAGCTGCATCCCCTACTTTGAGCTTTGGCTGACTGTCGGTTGCCTTGAGCGACCCCGGATCGTAGATCCTGTCTCCGGGCACTGCGGATTTGGCGTGGGCAGGGCTTCCAATGTATGAAAGCACCATCGCCGCCAACAATACCGAGACAAAAGCAGTAGTCTTGATGAACATGACGCTGCCTCTCACCCGCCCCTGGAGTGGCTCCGAACAACTTCCAAGAGCTCTTGGGCCTTGTGGATCATCCCCACATGGACTTTTATCAGTTTCAGTTTCTTTCCCTTTTCCACCTTGAGAACGATGAAAGTCGGCGTCAAAATCCGGTCCTTGGAAATCTTCTGAAACTGCATGTCATCGTCGGCAATCACCGGAAAACGGACGTCGAATTTCTTCTTAAAGACCCCGGCCTCGAACGGAGTGTTCCCCGCCGCCACCCCGACCATTTTTACCTTACCCTTGAAAGGTGATGTGGTCTCCAAAGCATCGAAGACCTCATTCACGACAGGCGCATCCTTTTGGCAGATAGGGCAGTACATGCTCAAGATCTGGACGATGACAACCCGTGCCTTGACTTGGGGGAGAGCAAAAGTTCCTTTCCCCGATAGGCCGAGGTATTTTTGTTCCACCTGGTTTTCCGGGATCGACAGGGGGAATTTCTCCAACCGGGGCACATCGACGCGAAAGCGAGACTTGTCCGCGCCCCATCCATTCACGGCTCCCAGGGTCGCCGCCAAGAGGATTGCTACTGTCAGTGCTTTTCTCATCGTTTTCCATAACCCTTTTGAGGGGGGAAGGCTCGGGGCACCGTCACCGTAGCACTTTGAATTCCTATCCCACACGAACCCAATCGCTTGCCGGGAGCCCGCCGGTACCGAGAAGGGAGGGCATCCCGCTTATAGGGTGCCCTCCGCTCCACTCTGGACATCGGCCGTATCAGATCGGGCTCAGGACTTCCAAAGGCCGTGGAGGTTACAGTATTCCCTGGCGGTGAATTCTCCCTCAACCGGGAAGAAAGCCTCAGGAGCCTCACCGGGATTCAGGAACTGGCGGTATGCCTTACCGTCGGCAATGATCTCGATCCACTCGATGTAGTGCTTTTCCTCCATCGGATGGGCGACGCTGCCTACTTTGACCTTGAGGCCGCCCGCCACTGCTTCCTTCACGGGAACATGCTTTTCCTTGGCCGCATCAACGGTATTTTCCACAAACAACTTCATGGGCTGGCCGCAGCACACCAATTCGCCTGCTCCGGCGTGAACCATCTCCACCATGTTTCCACAGATTTCACATTTGTAGATCTGTAGCTTTTCCGCCATGTTGCAAAACCTCCTTGGTTCTTGGTTAAACTTTGTGCTCAGAAATAGGGTTTGCAAAAGCGTCCGATAAAGAGACGCAATGATTACCATTATTTTCGGCTCTTTACGGGCCGAATCAAAGACGGATGAAAAGACCGGTCCTCGTTGGACGACGCGCTTCCATGTTTCCTTGTATCTCTTTCCCGCAGCAATCTCAAGAAGACAGGTTGTCCTCCACATTCAGGCCGACCGCCAAGCTTTCCCGAGATTACCAGTTTTCGCCCAGCATCTCGAAATATGCCTTGGGATGGGCACATGCAGGACAAGAGTCGGGGGCGGAGTCACTATCGTGCAAATACCCGCAGTTGATGCATCGCCACACCACTTTCTGCTCTTTCTTGAAGACCTTGCCTCCCTCAACGTTGGCCAGCAGATCGTTGTACCGCTTTTCATGCTGCTTCTCGGCAACACTCACCGCTTCCCAAATCTTGGCGGCAACTTCAAATCCTTCCTCTCTGGCGACCTTGGCAAAACCGGGATACATGTCGGACCATTCGTGGTGCTCACCTGTTGCTGCGGCCCTCAGGTTCTCAGCAGTGGTGCCGACCATACCGGCAGGAAAAGCGGCCTCGACCACGACGTCACCGCCGTTGAGCTGCTTGAAAAACCGCTTGGCGTGCTCTTTTTCCTGGTTCGCGGTCTCTTCGAATATCTGTGCTATCTGAACGAAGCCCTCATTGCGAGCCTGAGATGCGAAGTACGTATAGCGGTTGCGTGCTTGGGATTCTCCCGCAAACGATGCAATCAGATTCTTCTCCGTCCGGGAGCCTTTCAAATCGTCCATGATTTACTCCTTTCCATTATCTCGTTTGTTCATTTTCGTCACTATGACGCCGTTGGGCCCGTATCGGACCTCACCACAATTGGGCTGACCGCGCTCGGTCCAGCCTCATCCTTCGAGAAGTTCCGTCTCCAATTTTCCTCACGCAGAGGCGCTTCTCCGCGCTGCGACGCAGGTCCGGCAGGAATTCTCTCCGGCGATTCGTACGTGCACCCACGAACGCGTCGCCATCGATCCCTTCACAAGACGCGATTGCCTCATCGGCCCGCACCTTCATCGTTGGCTCCGCTGACCTTTAAGTCCCCTCTCCCCATCTCGTTCGACTCTTTGAGGCATTGGGGGCAAATCCCCAGAATCTCTAATCGATGCTGAAGAATCCGGTAGCCTTTAACGCCCTGAAACGCCTCGTCAATACAGTGGATGGGGTTTCCCGGGACGTCCTCGATGCGATCGCACCTTACGCATCGTACGTGATAGTGGTTCTCCACCACCCCGTCGAATCTCTTCTGCGATCCTGCTGTTTCCAGTTTGTGAATTTTACCTGACCGGGAGAGGATTTCAAGATTACGATAAACAGTCCCCAAACTTATCTTGGGCAACCTCTTGCGAACCATACGGTACAGCTCGTCTGCGGTGGGATGAGCATCCGATCTGGAGAGCTCTTCCATGATCACGCGCCGCTGTTCGGTCGTTCGCAATTCTCGTTTGGGCCGCACGTACACCTCGACAATAATAGTAACTATTATCAAATATGGGCGCGGCGTTCATGAGTGTCAAGAGGGGGTCGAAAAAAATCGGCTCCCCTCGGCAGAGCGACGCAGTGTCGGCGCTTTTTTCGACTCAATCGGCAAAGAGCGAAGCGAATCGGAAATTCAAAGAATCGAACAACCCCTGATCCGTGATTTTCAGTTCCGGAATAGGGGTAAGGGCCATGAAAGAGAGCGTTGCAAAAGGACCTTCCAGCGTACAGCCCATCTCTCGGGCGGCTCCCACCACGGAATCGAGTCCTGCCCGGACCTCTTGAATGGGGAGATCCGACATGAGTCCCGCGATCGGCAAAGGAAGTTGTGCAGTTACGCGACTTCCATCCACCGCGACCATCCCGCCTCCGAGATCCGCCACCGCATGCGCGGCCTTCATCATTTCCTCGTCGGTTACGCCCACGACGATTATGTTGTGAGCGTCGTGGGCCACGCTACACGCGATGGCGCCTCGTTTCAGGCCGAACCCGCGGATCAGGCCGACCGCAAAGGCCCCTGTGCCGTGATGTCGCTCGATGACGGCGATCTTCAGAATATCCCTTCCCGGATCCGAGACCACCCGGCCGTCCTTCACCGGGGCCTCTTCCACGAGGCACTTGGTCCATATTTGCCCGGGAACGACCCCTATGATGTTGACCGATTTGCCCTTGGCTTCGATGGAGAGGTCCTTCACCTTTTCCCAATCCACATTGACGCAGGGCGGAGGCTTTGCCGCCCCTCCTGTCACGGAGTCCGCCACAAGCTTACCGCGCTCGGCTACCAGCCGACCGGAATGGTAAACCCTGTCGATGGTGAGCTTCTCAATGTCGTCGAGGATGAGAATGTCCGCAAGATAGCCGGGGAGCACCGCGCCCAAATCCCGCAGCCTGAAATACGTGGCGGGGTTCAACGTGGCCATCTGTATGGCGCGCACCGGGTCGGTTCCCTTTGCTATGGCCGTTCTGAGAAGGTTATTGATGTGTCCCTTTTCGAGGATGTCGTGCGGGTCGAGATCGTCGGTGACAAAGAAGCAGTTCCGGGAATTGTGCTCGTTGACCAGGGGGAGAAGGGCATCGAGATTCTTGGCCGCGGACCCTTCTCTGATCATGATTCGCATCCCCACACGGAGTTTTTCCCTGGCTTCTTCGAGGGAAGTGCACTCGTGATCGGAGCCGATGGACGCGTTCACGTATGCGCATAGTTCTTTGCCCGTGAGACCGGGGGCGTGTCCGTCTTTCACCTTGTCTTTGAAGACCTCTATTTTGGCCAGAACACCGGGGTCGGCAGCGACGGCCCCGGGGAAGTTCATCATCTCGGCGAGCCCCAGCACTCGCGGGTGGTCTTTGAACGGCTTCATATCGTCTGCTTCAAGAATCGCCCCGGACGTTTCAAAGGGGGTCGCGGGGACACATGACGGAAACATGACAAAGACCCTGAGAGGAAGACCGTCGCTGGAATCCAGCACGTACTGCACGCCCGCCACGCCCAGGACATTGGCTAATTCATGAGGGTCGGCAACCACGGAGGTGGTGCCAAGCGGGACCACGTTTCGAGCGAACTCGGGGATTGCCATCATGCTCGACTCCAGGTGGAGATGACCGTCAATGAAGCCCGGGGCTATGAACCGACCTTCGAGGTCCACAGTCTCCGTCGCGTCATAGTCGCCGAAGCCCACGATTCTTCCCTGGTGGACCGCCACCGACGCCGGGTGAATGCTCCCCTCGAACACGTTGACCAGCCTCCCGTTTTTCAACAGCAGGTCCACAGGGGTCTTTCCGAGTGCCGTCGTGATGCGCTGAGCCAAATCCATGATCGTTTGTCCTCCTCAAAAGTCGGAAATACCGTAAGGTTAAACCGTTGCGTTCAGGATCGCTGTACGGCAGGTGCAATCTTCGTAGGTGATGCGCGGCAGAGCGCCGAAGAAGATCCTCTTCACGTTTTCCACGTTCTTCTTCATGGTGGAGACGATCATTTCCCAGGTGACCGGCTCTTCGCTCCGGTGCCAGGAATCGTAATCGGTGCTCATTGCTATGGTTGCGTAGCAGATCCCCGCCTCCCTCGCGAGAACAGCCTCGGGGACCGTTGACATGTTGATGATGTCGCCTCCCCAGAGCCTGAACATGCGGCTCTCGGCCCGGGTGGAAAACCTGGGTCCTTCGATGGTGACGGTAGTCCCCTGCGGGTGGTGGACAATCCCCTGGTCTGTCGCCGTTTGAATGAGGATTGCACGGAGGCGCTCGCAAAACGGGTCTGCAACGGCGATGTGGACCACCTGATCCCCTTCGTAAAACGTGCTCTTACGGCTCGTGGTGCGGTCGATGAACTGGTCGGGGAAGACGAGATGGCCCGGCTCTATCTCTTCCTTCAACGACCCGCACGCGGTGGTGGCGATGATATGGGTAACCCCCAGCTCTTTCATTGCCCATATGTTGGCCCGGTAATTCACTGCCGAAGGCCTGATGCGATGGCCTTTTCCGTGACGCGGGATAATGACCAGCTCCATACCGCTCGATGTACCGACGATCGGATCTGCAGATAGAGAACCGAACGGGGTCCCTGTTTTTACGGTCTTGACATCGGAAAGGAAATCGGGATCGTCGAACCCGGACCCCCCGATCATGCCTATTTTAATCACCGTACCCTCCGAAATCCTTCTTGAACGTTCCCTGCGAGTCGAGTATCGGGCTGAGATTGTAAGATCGCCCGAGGAATTGTGTCAACCCGGGATCGATCGGCCCCCCCGAGAAGATTCCAGCGATCAAGAAATTGGCCTTTATGACGCGCTTAGGCCCTGCGAACAAGAATCTCCGGAAAAAAAGTGTGTTCGGAAAGGAAAATTCCTGATAGTGGTCCCTGGAGGTAAACGGATCTCCTTTGAATGGAGTGCTCCGAGATTGACCGTTCGCTTTCGTCGGTTCAATAGGACTTGTGAATACGTTGAAAGGTTTTTTTCTCAGCATCTATTCGTAGGGCACGATTTATACTATCATTCCTCATCTGTGAGGAGGGAATGGGGAATTCAGGGTTGACATTCCGAAATGATCTCAACTAGATTTCTGATTATAAAGGAGTTTCGTCTGGGTCAGGCATCCGGTTGAGGGGAGGCTCCTTCTGCCCGCGCAACAATTCATACGCTCTATCATGAGTTTTTTCCTGGTCTGGACCATGATGTCCCTGCCCATGGCGAGCCGCGCCCTTTCCGCGGAGGGAGGAAGCTGTGCGTACCTCGGCATGAAGGAGATAGATCGCGTCGGTAAGACTTCCGCGTATCCGGACGGCAAACCGGACGCTGTTTTCTCTCTCGATCTTGCCCCCGAGGCTTCAACTTCACCCGTGAGCAGAATCGAGCTTCGAGCGGCCGCCCCCAAAGGTCTTTGGAGCACCACTCAGAAACCGAAGGGTGCAGCCTTCTTGGGCGTGGCACGCGCCAAGATCCCGTCCGAAGTCGTCAATCGGGCCGGGGGAGCCCTGGAAATCGACCCTGCAGTCGATACCAACCTCCTGCTCTTTGTCAGTGATGACGGAAAGTTTGCCGAGAAGGGACGCAAGTATCAGGTTCGGGTCGTATACCGGAACGGAAAGGCGTGGACCGGGACGGTGAATCAGGAACCGGAAACGGCTCCGGAGAAGGCGTCCGACGGCTCGGGAGTCTATCCCGTCCGTATGTCTGCGTATGTAAAAGGAATCTCCAATTACGATGCCGTCGGCATGGGAAAACAGATCCGAGGCGACGACAAGGCCGACGGACTGTTCCAATTGAGCGTGGAGGCCGAGAACAGAATCATTTCGGCAATCGAGATCCGCAACGTGGACGGGATGAAATCCATCTGGGACACCGTCCCTCTCAGCTCCAATCCCCCTGTCGGCGTGGCGCTGGTCTCGGACCCGGTCAGATTGCTGAACAAAAAAGACGGCTCCATAAGGATCGAAGTGAAACGGAGGGCGAATCTCAACCTCTACGTAGCCGATAACGGAAGTATATCCGGCGGGAAAACAAACTACCGCGTCACGGTTTCTTTTGCCGACGGCGGGATATCCTGGTGTCCGGTCCAGAGAGCGGAGACTCCCTCCCAGGGCCAGGCCACAGCAACCCAGCCCATCACGGAACGCATTCGGGTGAATTTTCTCGGCACGTGGCTCGGCTTTGCATCAACGGACGCGGTGGGACCCTATAGAGAGATCAAACCGGACGGCAAAGCCGACGCCATGTTCGGTCTCGACATCGAGACGGCCCCCCCAACCACCATCACGGGCATTGAGATCACAACGCTTGACGAGGTTTCCCGACGATGGGGAACCACAGGAACCCCTGGGACGTGGGGTATGGGTGTCGTGTACAAATCCTCCCCCAGGGCACTGGTGAACAAACCTGACGGCTCGGTGCGAATCCCGTTGGACAAGCGGACTCAATTCTTGCTCTATGTAGCCGATCCGGGTAATTTGGCCACATCGTCAGAGACTCTCCAGATGATCGTGTACCTGTCGGACGGCACATCTTTTAAGCAGTTGATTCGACGTCCGCTGGGCACCACTCCTACCGTGGTGCCGGGAGGGGAAGAGCTTCCGGCCAAGGCAATGGGGATCATCACATGCGAATTCCGCGGGTTCATCGCCGACCTGGTGGACACCTCCACCCGACCGCGGAAGGATGGATATTTCGACGGCACCTTCATCATGAAGCTCCAGGTGGAAGATAAGAAACTGGCCAAAGTGGAAATATCATCGGGTGACGGAGTAGTTCATTGGTCCAGTGCTCCCCGGCCTCCCCAGATGTTTCTCGGAGTGGCCCTCTATCCGAAGATCTACAAATTGGTCGACACCAAGGGCTCCGCCCTGCAGATACCCATCTCCGGGAGGAGAACCCTCTATCTTTATGCCGCAGACAACGGGATGTTGTCGGATCCGAAATCAAGACTCATTACAACGGTCACCTTCACCGACAAGACCACCCTCTCCGCGGAAGTCATCAAATAGATTCCGGATTGTTCGGCCCGCCAAATCCCGCCGGCACTCTTAGAGGATACGCACATGAAGGCGATGCTCTTGGAAAAGACCCGGCCCGTCGAGGAGGAGCCGCTCCGCCTCTCGGACCTTCCTGTTCCCGTTCCCGGTCCGGGAGAGGTTTTGGTAAAGGTTCTTGCCTGCGGAGCATGTCACACGGACCTTCACACCGTGGAGGGGGATCTCATGCTGCCTCGACTGCCCCTGATACCCGGACACCAGGTCGTGGGGCGCGTGGAAAAGACGGCCGCGGGCTCGGAACGTTTCAAAGGAGGCGAACGGGTTGGAGCGACATGGTTCTATTCGAGCTGCGGATCGTGCCGGTTTTGCATGGAAGGCAGGGAAAACCTGTGTGAAGGGGCTCGGTTCACGGGGCTCCATGCGGACGGCGGCTATGGGGAGTACATGGTGGCTCCCGAAACCTCCCTTTTCCCGGTACCGGAGGTTTTTTCCGACGAGGAGGCGACTCCTCTCCTCTGCGGCGGGGTGATCGGGTACCGAGCTCTGCGCCTGAGCGAAGTGAAGCCGGGAGGCAAACTGGGAATGTACGGCTTCGGCAATTCCGCGCATGTCGTGATTCAGATAGCGGTAAAACGGGGATGCCGCGTCCACGTATTCACCCGAAGCCGAAACCATCAACAGCTTGCTCTGGAGCTGGGAGCGGTCTGGGTCGGAACAGCGGAGGACGATCCCCCCGAGCCCATGGACTCGTCAATCGTCTTTGCTCCTGCGGGAGCCATCGTGCCCCGAGCGCTTCAAGTATTGGACAAGGGGGGCACGTTGGCTCTCGCGGGCATAACCATGACGCAAATCCCCGCAATGGACTATGAGCTCCTCTACGGCGAAAGAACCATTCGCAGCGTGGCCAACACCACGAGACGGGACGCGGAGGATCTCCTGGCCGAAGCCGCGGAGATTCCCGTACGGACTGTGGTGGAAGTCTTTCCTCTCCGGGAGGCCAATCGGGTCCTCCGAATGATGAAAGAGAGCCGTCTCAAAGCCGGCGCGGCCCTGACGATGTGATGTTATGGCGGAGCGCTCGATTTCCCCCGTAATCCCTTCTCCCGGACAATCCCCGATCGCCTGCATACCCTCCGGCGAAATGCCCGCAAGGCCGATCGCTATCGTTGGGATCTTCTTTCGTGGGCTTTCTCGGTCAGGCGAACTTGCCTGCGTTGCACAGCCTCCCGATTACGCCGGATCTGTTCGTCCGTAACGAGAACGAGTGGAGGAACTTCGGCAGGCCGGCCTTCCTTGTCCAGAGCCACGAAGGTGATATAGGCGGAAGCCGTGTGTCGGACGTCCCCGGTGAAGAGATTCTCGGCCTCCACACGCACCCCGACCTCCATGGATGTCCTCCCCACGAAATTGAGGCTGGACTTGAGGATGAGCAGATCCCCCATAAAGACCGGAGAATGGAAGTCCATACGGTCTATGGACGCCGTAACGGCGTTGCACCTTGCGTGCCGAATGGCCACCACCCCGGCCATGCTGTCCACGTGCTTCATGATGACGCCGCCGTGGACGTTCCCCGCCGGATTGGCATCTTCCGGCAACATCTGAAAGACACCGACAACGCTCGTTTCGTCAACCTGCTTTCCTTCCATTGTTGAGCTCCATAAGTGTTCTGATTGAGGTCTTCGCCGGAGAATCCTTAACGTCAGCGGGGAGCGGTCGTGTTTCACGGGAAAGTTGTCGCGTAACTCAGCGATTCCGTTTCTTTCTCCCGCCTTTCCGAGAGACGCTCCACCATACCTTTATGCAGGAACCTGTTGAAGAATGCCAGACTAATCGCCTCATAACGTCGGGGACCCTACAGGGGCTCTCGAGAATTTTTTGTTCCAAGTCCCGCGTACTCTGGTATACTCCCCGGCTTGTTATCGTGATTCTCATTTCAGAAAGGTTTTTGCACATGAGTCTTCTGGATCGGACAATCGCCGGCATCGTACCACAGGATCAGGATGCGCGCGAGCATGCGAAGAAGCGGCTCGAACAACTTTCCATGCCGTTTTGGGCGCTGGGTAGATTGATGGATCTGGCCATGGATCTGGCCGGAATATCCCGCTCGATTCGACCGAGCGTGGAGAGGCGCCTTGTCGTCACCATGGCAGGGGACCACGGGGTCGTTGCAGACGGCGTGAGCAATTACCCGCAGGAAGTGACCGGCCAGATGGTCCGCAACTTCATCAACGGCGGAGCGGGAATCAATGCCCTCGCCCGGGTCGCGGGATCGAAGGTGCTGGTGGTTGACATGGGCTCCATGGCCGATCTGAGCGACCTGGAGGGCAAAGAGGGCTTCCTGTCGAAAAAAGTCGGCTCCGGAACCGCAAACATGGCCAAGGGTCCGGCAATGACCCGAGACGAGGCTGTTCGGTCGGTGGAAGCAGGGATTGAAATAGCCGTTAATGCGGCCGCGTCGGTCGATCTGTTCGGCACCGGAGAAATGGGAATCGGAAACACCACCCCGAGCAGCGCTATTGTGGCTGCTTTCACAGGACGGCCCCCTGCCGAGGTTACCGGAAGAGGCACGGGGATAGACGAAGAAAGATTCAGACACAAAGTGTCGGTTATAGAGGAATCGCTGAGCGTCAACAAACCTAACCCGACAGACGCTCTCGATGTCCTGTCCAAGGTTGGCGGATTTGAAATCGGCGGGATCGCCGGGCTCATACTCGGGGCCGCTTCTCTCGGCAAGCCCGTGCTCATAGACGGTTTCATTTCTACCGCAGGAGCGCTGATCGCCTACGGTCTTTGTCCTCTCTCGGCCCAATACATGATCGCAGCGCATCGCAGCGTGGAGCAGGGCCATCGCGCGGCTCTGGAGCATCTGGGCAAGCAGCCGTTGCTGGATCTGGACCTTCGTCTGGGAGAAGGGACCGGTGCTGCCCTGGCCATGACTCTCGTGGAGGCGGCAATGAGGGTGTTGACGGAAGTGGCCACCTTTGAGGAGGCCGCGGTCTCCGGTGCAGAAGACTAGAGCCGATACAAGGTCAAAGCGGCGATCTTCGCCTCGCCCGCGCTTCTGCAGGCTTGCACTGTCATACTCCTGTTGAGGGGAAACGGACTCCTGCTTCAACGTTTTCCGGGGCAAGGGCTGTTTCGTCAGGTACTCCGCCGCACGCGGTGCTTATGAGTTTGGAATACCAAATCGTATTGGCCGTGATCCTCGACCGGCTCATCGGCGATCCCCGATGGTTCCCCCATCCGGTGCGATTTATCGGTCGATTGGCCATGTGGCTGGAAGCGCCCATGCGGGATCGCTTCTCAAACCCGCGACTGGCGGGAACAGCCACCGTGGCCTTGGTGCTCGCGATGACATTCGTTGCCACCGGAGTACTGGTGTGGGGTGCGGGACTGATTAGTCCCGTCGCGGGAGATGTCGTTTCCATTCTCGTGATCTACAGCGGGATTGCCGCGCGCGATCTCGTGAAGCACAGTACCGATGTTTACCGGGCGCTCGCCGATGGGGATCTCAACGCTGCGAGAGAGAGGGTCTCCATGATCTGCGGCAGGGATACCGACAGCCTCGACGAGACCGGGACGGTTCGTGCCACAGTGGAGAGTGTGGCGGAGAACATGGTGGACGGGGTGACGGCACCCCTCTTCTTCGCCGTAATCGGCGGCCCTGTGGGCATCATGTTGTACAAGGCGGTGAACACCCTCGATTCCACCTTCGGTTACAAGAACGAGCAATATGCCCTCTTCGGGTGGGCTTCGGCCCGCCTTGACGATGTGGTGAATTTCTTCCCCGCACGATTGACCGGCCTGCTGGTCCCCATGGGGGCACGGATTCTCGGGATGCGATCCGATTCTTCGTGGAGCATCTTCCTCCGGGACAGGGGAAGGCACCCGAGCCCCAACGCGGGCCAGACCGAGGCAGCGGTCGCGGGAGCCCTGGGATTACAGTTGGGTGGACTGAGCTACTACGGCGGCATGCCCTCGGAGAAGCCGACACTGGGCGACCCCTGCGAGGCGCCCGTCGCGGATCATATCGACCGGGCCAACCGTCTCATGCTGGTCACGTCGGGGTTATTCCTCGGTTGCATGCTGATCCTGAGAATGCTCGTGCTGTTGTGACACCCATGCTCAGGATAGGGCCTTCCTCGAAACAAGGCATTGCAGCCTCGCAATGAGTACCTGAGCGATGAAGAGACCGAGGTCCGGGGCTGAATGGATCTTGGCGAGAAACTCCTCTCTCGTAACCGGAAAAAGGCAGGTGCGGGATTCCGCCATCGCGCCGGCGGTCCTCGGGGCTCCGGTGATGATCGCCATTTCTCCGAAGAAGTCATGGGTGGTCAGCAGGGCGAGGCGATCCGTGGCATCTCCGCTCCCCCGTACGATCTCCACGGCACCCTCAACGACAAAGTACATGGCGTCTCCGTGATCTCCCTCCCGGAAGATCGTCTGCCCCGGTTCGTACCAGACGCAGGCTGTTGGATTGACGGCAAAAAGGGGTTGATCCGACGGCTCTTGGACCGGTGGAGTCCGGTCGAGCACAGTTGGAGGAGTGGAGGGACTTTGGGAAGGTGAAGACTCCGGACCACACGTGTCCCAAGTCCTGGACAGGTTCTCATCTGCCCCCACCAGAGAGCTTACCAGTTGATTGGCCGCTTGCAGGCGCACGCTCAGTGCTCCCAGCAATTGAAGTATCACGGTGGGGTCATCGTTGGCCCGATCCAGGAGGGATTGCAGCGTAAGAGGGATAAGCCTCGTACGTTTCACCGCCGTTGCCGTTGCCATACGAGGGAAGTGGCCGATAAGGGCCGCCTCCCCGAAAAACTCGCCTCGACGCAATCGGCCTAATACGGTGCCTTTTCCGTCAATATTTCTGCTCATTTCAACAGCGCCGGCGAGAATGACGAACATGGTGTCTCCCGTCTCTCCCTCTCGAAAGACGATCTCTCCGCGGTCGTAGTTTTTTCCGAACAGTTCTTCTCCGGTTGTCATGATGGAACATCCCCTCCTTTAGAGCACTCTCTGTTCAGCTGTTGTGGCGATCGGGCGAGAGCGGCTCCCCTGAAGTCCGGAAAGTGAAGCAGAACCGATGGGGGACTCCGTTTCAACAACGCCTCTATCCGACACGCTCGGGACCTCGCTCAGGCGAGAGCGTAATCCAGTCCTCGTGCGGAATCCATCATGGCTCCCGTCAAATACACGCCCGTCAAGTTCGAGCGCGTGAATATGGCCTCGAACAGATTGGCCCCACCCAAATTGGCTCCCGTCAAGTCGGCCTTGGAGAGATTGGCTTCCGAGAGGTCGGCGTTCGGCATGAAAGCCCACACGCAAAACGCAAGGGTCAAGTTCGATTCGGTCAGATCCGCGTAAGCCAGATTCGTTTTGTTGAGAATCGCGCCGCAAAGGTTAGCCGATGCAAGGATGGCTTCGGACAAATTGGCCACCGTCAAATCGGTACCCATCAAGTTGGCGGCTCTTAGATTGGCTTTCGAAAGCCTCGCGCCCGACAGATCCGTTTTGGAGAGGTCCGCCTTGGCGAGCTCTGCTTCCGTTAAATCCACTTTCATCGAGACCGCCTTCTGCAGCACGGCGGCCAACGATTCCGCCACTCCTTCAAAAATGATTCCTCCCGAGTGACGATGCCGGATCTGAAATTTCTTCCATTGTTGGGGAGGTGCCGAAGTGCCGCTCCCTTCGGCAAGCTCTTCCAAGTCTTGAACCCGTTTCACCAGGATTCTCAGACGCCGGGCCGACACATTGTACTCCTCCATGATGTCCTTGTAGTCCATTCCGGCCTTCACGGCTTCGATGACCACATTCTCGTCCACCCACATGCCGGAATCACCCACGTCTTCCGCTTCAGGGACCTCTTCATTGACGAAGACCGCTTTACAGACGAGGTCCGATCTACGGTCAAGAGAAGCCCTTCCGATAACTCCCCTCGACACGAGTTTGTCGAAAAGGCTTTGAAGTCCTCGCGCGGAAACACTGTATCTCTTCATGAGAGCGCAGTCGTCCATCCCGGCTTTCAAACATCGCAGGGCGTCGGCCGCGTCGATGACCGGCTTCTTCTGGAGGGCCGGTGCGGGCACCTCCAATCTGCTGACATCCACGATGACGGAACCGGGATCGAGAGATGCCCGGGCAACAAGCTCCGATTCCTTGAGGATTCCCAGTTTTACAAGCTGTTCGAACAGATTGTGGAGAGGGGCGGACGACAAGCCGAATTTTTCCATCAATTCGGTGTCGCTCATTCCGGACCTAATACAATGCACCGCGTCCACTGCCTTGATGGTAATCTCTCGACCCGCCATGGCCCCTCCCGGAATAGTAAGCTCAGGCAACGAGAAAAAGGTATCATAGGCCCATCGGTCAAGTAAAGATTTTTGGCTTGCAGTCCCCCCGAATAGGAATAGATTCCCGCCGATCGATACGGTCGCCTCATCCGTCATAGAGTACTTCCCAGTACTCGTGGAAGGACGGGTCTCTCTGACTGTAACGATACGTCATGGTTCTGCCGGTGCCCGGTCCGTTGCCCGAGTCTTCCTTCCAGTACCGCAGTCTTATTGCCGGCACAGGCGCGGAAAGGTCGCCCGCGGTTTGGCTCGGCGCCGGGGGATGTTCCAGCCAGGTCTCTTTTTCCTCGATAATTTTCCACACCGTCCCGCTGGACTTGCTCCTGACCCGCTCGCCCACATGGGGGAGGCTCAACTTTTCCCTAAGAAACTGGAACTTTTGAACCGGTTTCTCGTCGCAGTCCAACCAGCGTTCCCCCAGGAACATGATTCCCACCGCTCCGATGGGCGCGGTTAGAAGAATCGAGAGAACCGCCACCGCCAAGATCACCTCTCCCGAGGCAACCCCGGCCCCCAACGGTACGGCCCCGATGGCCGCCTGCACGGTAGCCTTGGGTATGTATGCCACAATACAGAAGAGTTTCTCTTTCCGGGTGAACGGGGTCCCGATTAGTGAAACATAAGTCCCCACACTCCGGAATATCAGGCCGATGAAGATCACGAGCGCTCCCGCGAGTCCGGCCTTCCACGCTACGTGGATGTTGACCTGAGCTCCTACGAGCACGAAAAGGAGCAGCTCCGCGAACACCCAGACCTTCTTGAGCTTCTGCGATATAAGATGGGCAATGGGCTCCGCTTTCTCAAGAATGATAAAGCCGATGGCCATCACGCCGAGAAGAGCCGCAATGGGAATCCATTTTGCGCAAACGTCCTCCAACCAGGTGAGGAGGATGGCTACCCCGACGACCACCAAGGTGCGTTTCGGCGGTTTCCAATCATACTTTTTGAAGAGGACGAGGAGCACATACCCGGGAATGAGCCCCACAAGTATGCCGAGCAGTATCGAAAGGGGGACTTCACCGAACTTGACGGCAAGATTGACCTCTCCGCCTCCATACATACCGAGGAAAATTGTGAACAGCACGATCACGAAGACGTCGTCTATGGAAGAAGCGCCGAGCAAAAGCGTCGGGATTCCCTTTTTGGTACCTCTTCCCCTGTCCATGAAATCGATCATGAGAGGAACGACTACCGCGGGTGAGACTGCCCCGAGAATTGAGCCCAGTATGGCAGCCTCGATATAACTGATCCCCAGAAGGCTCGGAGCGACCAGCACCACCGCAACGATCTCAAAGAGGGCCGGTATGGCGCTCATGATGAGGGCAGCTCGTCCTACGCGATTCAACGTGTCCCGATGCAGCTCGAATCCTGCCCGAAGCAGGATCACGATCAGGGCTATTTTGCGAAACTCACCGGAAATATTCATCATTTCCGGGGACAAAACATTCAGCACGTACGGTCCTACCAGGATGCCCGAAATGAGCATGCCCACAAGGCCGGGGAGTTTGACACGCCGAAACAGATAGTCGGCCCCCAAACCGAGAATGATGATGACAGCGATACTAAAAGCCATGGAATACCTCTCCTCTCGTCCGAGATCTCAACCGGAGCAACTCATACATCCAACATCGGTCTCGGATAGCGCTTCCGCGCGGACAAGACAGGGTCCATCGTCAAGGAAGTACTCCTACCCGAGAAACGGTAGGAGTCATCAGCCGGAATGCGTGTTCCCAGGCGGTTGAGGCAGACTCCATTGCCTTCGAACGGAAGAAGCGTATCCCACCCTCGCCGGCGTTGTCAAGGGTGGGCACGGCAACTTTCGCCAATAGCCATCAAGAGGGAGACCTAGTGGTCGAAAAATCCAAAATGAACTGATTTCATTTTGACAAAATTGAGGAGTCGTCGTCGCCCTATTTCCCCAAGGAATGATCGCCCCAGCTCATATGTTTCTCAGAGAATCGTTACCGAGATTTCACCAACCCCCGGAACAGTCCCCTCGATGATTACCGCAATCGGTAAGTTTGACTTCCGATGGAGAGATTTTTGCGCAGTTCGGATCAGATTCGCGGAGGAGTTTTGGGGCCGGGAAGAGGAGTCTTCGCGCCGGCAGGCTTGCGGGCGCTGGACACGGAAGCCGAAATGGGTTACTTAATTCTTGTAGTTATGGGTTAGATATGTCTGAGGACAACGCATACCGCACGCGAGTCCTGTCACGGTTTTTCAAAACTGAAGCGGTAAACGATCGTTTCGACACAATGTGCGATGAGGGTGGACAAAGGCCCGTCGCACGGGTCCGGCCGAAGGCGGTGGTTCTCGCTCTTGTATTCTATCTACCCGGAATTCAGGGATTCTCATCCTTGTAGCGATCCTCGGGATTCCAGCGTGGGTACACGCCGTTTACAGGCCGTTCATCCCTTGAGGATGTGACGATCGGGATCGATCCTCCCGTTAGAATCATGCGGTCGTAACAACTCGTCCGTTCGTATCGGGCGGATCCGGCCTTCAAGAGGGATAGTTCCGGCAGGCGAGCCGTGCAGCAACGCTCGTAACCACGATGACGGGCATGTGCAGCCGGAACTTTCCGGTCGATATCGGCACGGGAGCGCTTACTTAACTCCGGGCCAACCGAGGTTCATATGGCCAAAGCCAAGATCAACGCAAAGCAAGTGCTGGCGGACATCCGATCCGGGATCTCCGACGAGCTGATGATGGAAAAGTACGGCCTTTCGGAAAAGGGCCTGGATTCTCTTTTCAAGAAGCTGACAGAGGCCAACCTGCTCAGCGGGGCGGAATTGCAGCAAAGACATGGCGCGGAATCGAAGGGTGCCGCTCCGTCTCCAGAGAGGACCAGCCCGCCGGCACCCGAGCCGAAAGCCGGCCCCGAGGTCGATCGCCGATTGGTTGAGGCTGCAACCGATCTCCTGCTGCAAGGGCGCCATGACAATGAAATCATGCGTGAGCTGAATCTCAGCCCCGGTGAGCTGAAGAAGCTGAAGGAGGATCTGGTTCGCCTCGGGTACATCCAACCCCCGGCAACGGAACAGGTTTCTCCAAGGGATCGCCGGACAAAGCAATGCCCCTCCTGTGGCCGGGAGATGGCTGAAGAGGAGTCCTACTGCCGGTACTGCGGACACGACGCGATGCCGCCTTCCCCTCAGGTGACCGGTAGTCCTCGCGACCGCGGGACTCGGGAAATGCCCGTGGAAGAAGAGTCTGAGGAGAAATATTGTGAATGGGAGGATAGCCGAGGAGAAGGGACCTTAAGAGCTTTTATCCAAACCGCGTCAAGATGCCTTCTCACTCCGTCCCAATTCTTCTCTTCTCTGCCGCTGGATTCCGGGTACTGGTCTCCTCTGTTGTTCTGTGTCATGGCCGGCGTCTTGGGCGGTGTGCTCGGGATTCTCTTTAATCACCTTCTAAGGGGGGGCTCGGGCGGATTTGCCATTCTCCAGATTATCATAGTCATGAGCATCGGGTTCGTTGGGTCCCTGATAGTGATGCCGTTGTTTCTCTTCATCTTGAGCGGAATCGTTCACGGCCTCCTCCTGATATTCGGAGGTGCACGGAACGGTTTTCAGGCGACCTTCAGAGTGATCTCCTATTCCTCGGTCACGAGCCTGTTCAATGCCATCCCCGTAGTGGGAGCGGTGGCCAGTCTGTGGGGCGCCTATCTCGCCATCGTCGGGGTGCGCGAAACCCATGAGACAAGCACCGGCAAAGCCGCGGGTGCGGTCCTGGTTCCTATCGTGCTGCCCTTTGTCGTCGCGATACTATTGTTCGGAATGTGGTGGCTGCCTTGGGGAAAAGCATCGAAACCCATAAAGGTGCATACCCAAATGCCTGCGGCCTACACCGGAGAGCCGTTACCCTCTGACGTATGCCGGTCCATAGACGATTTCCTGGCAAGCATAGACTCTCTGAAGTCGAACGACTTCCAGGAGGCCGGGCCGCGAATCAAGGCGGCAATGAAAGACTTGCAGGAGAGCCTGGATAACTTCAAAGACGATGAACGTATGAAACGAGTGACAACAATAGCCGGATCGATTGCCGGGCTCAACATTGCCGCCGCATTTTTGCGGAAGGCCGGGAAACCGGGAGTTGACGAAGCGGAGAAGAAAGTCGAGGAGTTGGCGGCTTCACTCAAGTCCATGTGTCCGGAGTAACCCCTCTCTCGCTCCTGTGGGGAGGGAAGGCGGTGCGGGAGACCGAGCAGGCAACCCGGCAAAATCGGACGGCTTCGCCCGTGTGACCGACCATCGGAATACCGGCGGCCCGGCGCACGTTGTTTTACCGGCCCTCCCGTGCTAGAAAATGAGACGTCCTTTCCTTCCCGGCACAAGCCCATGAGCGTCGATTCGCCGGCCCGTCGATCCGTACCGGACGACATTCTTTGCCGGAGGAAAGGGAACCGGAGGCATAGAGTATGGAACACGGCGTTCTCATGGTCTACACGGGCCACCGTGAAGGCGCGTCCTGCGCGGCGCTCGGTCAGACTTTCAGATCTCTCGGCAGAGGGCTGCGAGTTTGTGTGGTGCAATTTGCGGACTCCGGAGTCGATTTTCGTCCGTTGATTTCTTCGGATGCCTTTCGCGATCGTACAGAGTGGCACGGACCCGCAACGGCACCGGCAGATGAGGCCGTGAAGTCCCTGACGGATCATGCTCCCGGACGGCAGGCGTGGCAATCGGCCAAAGAGGCGCTGGAATCGGGAAAATTCGAGCTGGTCATCCTTGACGGCCTTCTGGAGCTCTTGGAATCCCGATCGGTGGACGAGGAGGACGTACTCCGATGCCTCGTGAATCGAGCGGAAGGAGTCAACGTCATGATCACCGGGGGAAACGCTTCCCAAGCGCTCGTGGAAGCGGCAGATCTCGTGACGGCAGTGACGGACCTGAAGCAGACGGAGGCCATTGCGACCTGAGCGCAGTACGGGGCGGCAAGAATTCGGTGACGTTTTACGCCCCCGGGATCGCTTCGGAGCTCAGCTCCCCGCAATGATACCGGGAACCGGCCATAGCGAGCCAAGCGAAGCAATCTCAGCGGTCGCGTATACGCAACCATATCTGCGCAGAGGAGTACCGGCCCACTCCCAATCAGGCAAAGTCCGACAAGATGCCGGGAATGGCGGCAGCGGTAAATCCCCCCTTTTATTCAAGGTACGAGTAATTATGGGTTCCGTGGTACACGGGCGATAAATGCCACGAGGGGAAAAAACTGATTGACACATCAATCAATGTCATGGTACCACACTGCCATGCAACCGAATGCAAGCACCACCGATTCCCGGAAAGACAAAGAAGCCGTGATTTTCGACTCGGCGTGTCGGGTTATTCGCGAAAAAGGGTTCCATCAGGCGCGAATTACCGACATAGCCCAAGCGGCCGGCATTTCGTACGGACTGGTCTATCACTATTTCAAGAGTAAGGCGGACCTCTTCGACGCCATCCTCAATGAATGGTGGACCGGGCTCTTCGCCATGATGGACAAATGTGACGAAGAGTCCGCCACCGTCGAAAAGAAATTGGGTGCAATCGTTGCCTATTTTCTGGACCAGTACGAAAGACGGCCGGATCTTGTGCACATCTTCGTTACGGAAATCTCCCGTTCGTCTGCCAACCTTACCCCCGAACGCGTGAAATGGTTCCGCATCTTCATGACCAGAGTGGAAGACATCATCTCAACCGCTCAGAAACAAATGACGCTCCGGACCGACGTCAATGCGACGTACCTCACATATATCTTCCTGGGCTCGCTGGAAAGTTTCATCTCCATCATGGTTCTCGAAAGGCGACCTCTCAGGGGGAGAGCTCAAAAGCAGCGGATCGCCACCGGCCTCCTGGAGGTCTTCCTCAATGGAGCAAGGCCCACCCCCGACTGCGCGGACTGAAGAGGAGATCTCCCGCAATCTCCGGCTTGACAAGACGGCGTGTCCCGGCATATCACCTTACAAAGTCCTGGACCTACACTTAGCCACGAATGTGGCGGACAAACACAGACAATTCTTTTAACCGGCGGGCTCGACCGGGACTTCGGTCATTCTTCCGCCCCAACTGATTTCATTGAAAAGAGAGAGGAAAGAAGATGGCACTTACGTCCGTTAAAGAGGTGTTCGAGAAGATGCCCGAGGTTTTTAACCCGGCCGCGGCCGCTGGGCTGAACATGATTTTCCAATTTCACATTACCGGCAACGAGGCGGGTGAATGGCACGTGATAGTAAAGGACAACACCTGTCAGGTCCTTGACGGAGCCCATGAGAGCCCCAATGTGACTTTGACCATGGCCGATGCGGATTGGTTGGCCATGTGCAACGGCACGTTGAACGGCATGACGGCGTTCATGACCGGCAAGCTGAAGGCATCCGGGGACATCATGGCGGCCCAGCGCATTCCTTCGCTCTTTCCCATGTGATCGAGGACTAAGAGAACGGCTCGGGCGGCGGGGCTTGGCACTCTATTTCATAGGATCGGCACCGTATTTTGCAGCCTGTCACAAGCCCCGCAACGCCTGGTGCCGTTGTCGGTTCGCCGCCGGGCCGTCTCTGAAACACTTCCCCCCGCAACCGAGGCTGACGTCTCCCCTTGAATCCCCTCATTCAAGCGGCTACATGCTAAACATACCCTTGGCGAAGGCAAGAAACAGAACCACTCCTAAGCCTCCGCAACAGACCACGCCGGGCAACAAAATCGCCGCAACGGCCTGACCGGTACTGGCGCCATGAACTTCCCGCAATCCCACCACTACGATACATATGTTCCAGATCCCCCCGGCAAGCGTACCCAGAACCGGGACGATTCCCAGTAAAGCCGTTCCCTGGGAATAAGCCACCACTCGAAAGGTCGCCTCGTAGCCTTCACTTGCCCCACCCAGCAATGAGAGGCAAAGGTGCGTAACTCCGCTCCCGATAAACAATATGAGCGCCGCGGTGATCGGTGCGACGATAATGGCGATAAGCAGCGAACCCAGCGATCCGCCGAAACCCGCTGATCCTCTGCCCAAAAGAATCGACCAGATCTGCCCCACAATAGAGACGGTTCCGATGGAGATCACAGCGTAGATAAGCGGTTCCTTGAATCCCCCCAGGGCCGGAAGCTTGGAATAAAATTCTGTCGGATTCAACAGCGATTCCTTCACGGTTTGAGTATAGGCCTTCCACCACCCGAGTGTAGGGCAGTCTTCCCACGGACAGTATTTCTCTTCCCATTCCGAGGTCCCGGCTTCGGGCAGCGGAGGCACCGGAGGAGGGGTGGACCGGTCAGGTCCTGTACCCGTTTCTTCGGGTCCTTCGGGACGAGCTTGGAGCCGTTGCTCGCAATGGGGGCACTGAACGGAGTCTTTGGGGATCTCCGCGGAGCAATACGGGCAGGCTTGTGTTGTCCTGGGCTTCCTCGTCTCCAGGTCTTCAGGTGTAAGGTACCCGGCGTCAACCAGTTTGGTAAAGAGTCTTTCGAGTTGGCTCGGGGTGAGCTCGTGGCGACGCATGAGCTCCGAGTCGTGCATGCCGCTCTTAATATCGGCGAGCACTGCTTTGACCGAAACGGTTTTCTTTTCCACCCGTGATATCCCCCTGGAGATTTTCCGCGTCGTAACGGAATACGGTAAGAAGTCCGGCACCCTGCGTTTGCGTACCGAATGTTCTCGTGAATTTAGCGTGTACCTGTGAAGATTGCAAGGCTCAAAACAGACGGCACAAGTTCTTTCAGGAAGTAACGGCTGTGTTTTGACAAGATCTGTAGCACCGGACTGTAGGCTTACAGAGTTATTGTGCGAAAGGAAATCGCGGGCATTTCAGGTCTCGGTAGCTGAAATCTTGCCGGGCCGAGCTCATGAAACTAACTGCCAAGTATTCGATTTCATGGATTTGGCCGCGGATTGCGCCCATGGCGACGTCACCAAGGCTTCTGTTCATCGAAGAGCGCTCTCACCGTCATTCCTGCTTAGGCACGAATCCAGGCTCTTCCGCACAGTCCGGACCCCTGCTTTCGCTCGGGGCGACGTCCCGGCACCATTCGGGGGCACGTTGAATTCGATTGCCCTGCGGAACCGCATTTCGGAAAAGCATTACGAAGGCATGGAAAAAGAGATAAGATCTCTCTTCGTCGCTCTTGTGGTTTGTCCTTCTTTCCACTACTCTTGAGGGGAGGCGGAAGTCGACGGAGGCCGGGTCTGGGGGCAATCCTCCCGATCGTTCCGCCTGTCTTCGCCGCATCTGTTCGACATGCAGGCAGTGGGAGGAATGTCAAAGTTGGAGGGAGGTTGCCATGGCGGAGTCTCCTGAACGCGGCATCAATGCGCCCATCGCAGCAGACGAGCTCCCTCGATCCGAAAGTTCCGCGAGCCGGGCAGATCGCCTGGTCGAGGCAGCGGAATCGGGCAATGTTGACCGAATCAAACAATTACTGGAAGCAGGCGCCGACGCGGACTCTATCGGCTCCGAGGGCGATTATCCTCTTCTGAAGGCATCGGAGCAGGGGTTCACGGAGATCGCCCGGATTCTCCTGGAGCATGGTGCCGACCCCAACGTTACAAAACACTTCGGGATCACTCCCCTCATGGCCGCGTGCGAATTCGGGCACGCCGAGGTGGTTCGGATTCTTTTGGAGCACGGCGCGGATGTGGAAGCTCGAAACCTCAACTGTGGGGCCACTCCTCTCATTATTGCGTCCACTCTTCCCCCGTCCGATGGGGACGTCAAGAGAATAGTAGGTCAGCTCCTGGATCGATCCGCGCAAGTCAACGATCGGACCAACGATCGGAAAACAGCGCTTTTTTTCGCGTGTGCCGAAGGAATTACCGAGGTGGTGGAATTACTCCTCGACAACGGAGCGGAAATAGAGGCGGCCGATGTCGATGGGATGACCCCCCTCCTGGCAGCGATAAAGGAAAATAGACCGGGGGTTGTCGAAATTCTCTTGAATCGCGGGGCCGACCCTGGTGCCCAGGACAAAGACGGACGGAACGCGTTGGTCCTGGGTGTGGTTGAAGGGTCTACGGAAGCCATTCAGATACTCCTCGACCGCGGGGTGGATCCAAACGCGGGTGATTCCGGTGGCTGGACCCCCCTCATGTGGGCTGCCGGCAAAGGATATGCCCGAGCAATCAGCATGCTCCTGGCCAAGGGGCCCGATGTGGAGGCCACCGACGGGTTCGGCTCCACCGCACTGATGAAGGCCGCGCGGGGAGGCCACCAGGAAGCGGTAGAGCTGCTGCTGCAAGGGGGAACAGATCCCAATGCACGCGACAAATCCGAGAGTAACGCACTCATGCGAGCAGCCACGCAAGGATATACCGCTATCGCTCAACTGCTGGCGGATAGCGGAGCGGAAGTCAATTGCAGTGACGAGGACGGTTGCACCCCGCTGATGCTCGGGGCGTTGTCCGGTTGCACCGAATGCGTGCGGCTGCTCCTCGAACGAGGTGCCGACCTCAATTCCGAAGATGAATACGGTGTGACCGCCCTCACTCTGGCGGTCATGTCCGGCCGCTTCGATTGCGTTCGTCTCCTCCTGGCGGAAGGCGCTAATGTGGAGTCACGTGACGAAAGAGGCAGAACGCCCCTCATTCGCGCATCCATGGGTCAGGCTCGGACAGCGGGCGCCAGAGTTTTACCCAAGCAGTACGGCCCCGAATCGGTCGCGGTTCCGGCCGACGACACGGTCGAGCGGGCCGACATCGTCGGGGCTTTGCTCGACGCCGGAGCCGATCCCGACGGCCGGGATCTGGAAGGCCGCACAGCCTTGATGGAGGCGGCCGCGCGAGGGTTCGAGGAGGTCGTTGCCGTCCTCCTTGCAAAAGGAGCCGACTCGGACATCATATCCACGGCCGGTATGACCGCCCTCAGCGTGGCTCAGGCACGCGAACGTTACAACGTGATCGCTCTGTTGACCGGACGGGGGGACGGGGGCTGATACCGATGCGCGTTGCTCGGAGGGGAATGACTTCCCGAAGGTGACGGCCGGACGATCACTGCAAGTGCTTTGTTAACACTACGTATGCAATTTCACAAGTTCGGTCGAGCCTTTGACCACTGGCTGCGCTATCAAGGCATTTGTTCAGGATCGAATCCCCTCTCCGTCATTCCTGCGGAGGCAGGAATCCAGGCTCTTGCGAACACTCCGGACCCCGGCTTTCGCTCGGGGTGACGACCTGGAACAATAGTGGAGCACCTTGAAAACTGCGGAAAATGAAGAGGGCCTTAGGGTCATCAGGAAGTCCAACGAAAAGCATCCCTCACGGAACTACGTGCCCGGAGCGAACCTGTATCAATCAGAATCCAACGTGTACGGAGCCACACAGTCCGCGGCATCGTAGGATGCTTTGTTCATTCTCGGATGCACCGCTCGCATTGTCATCTCTTGCCCCGGATAGGGCTTCAACAGATCCTGGAGAATGGCCGCAACCTTTGTCTTCGGGTCCAGCCACACGTGGTAATTCCGGGGGTCCAGGATCACGGGCATGCGATCGTGGATCGACTGCACAAGCTCGTTTGCGCTCGTGGTGAGGATGGTGCAGGACTCTATGACGCTGCCTTCCGGGTTTTCCCAGTGCTCCCAAAGACCGGCAAAGGCGAAGACCTTATCATCGCTCATGGATATGAAATACGGTTGTTTTTTCCCCGATTCTCTCTTCCATTCGTAGAAGCCGTCCGCGGGGATGAGGCAGCGCCTGTGTCGGTAGGCAGCTCGAAAGGCCGGTTTCGTAGCCGCTGTTTCAGCCCTTGCATTGATGAGGGGGGCTCCACCCACGGGGTCCTTTGACCAGAAAGGCACCAGCCCCCACCTGAGCATGTCAAGCCGCCTGGGTAAGTCTGCCGAGCCATCCGGTCGGATCACAGCGACCGCCTGTGTGGGTGCAATGTTGTACCTCGCCTCGAGAGGGGGCTCTTGGGCCAATTCGAACCTCCGGGCCAGGTCCCTGCCAAGGGTCATAAGCACGAATCTTCCGCACATGGGGCTTCCCGGTTAGGAGAGCCGGAGGGGTTTACCTCCCCTCCGGAGTGAACGAGCGCCGAGGCCGAAAAAAACGGAAAATCATCGGAGCGAACCTCGGAAGGCCATTACGAGGTCCCCGGGTCGCGGCTGATGGATCTTTACACCTGGTGCGGAGTCATACGTACACGAAGACGTACTCTTCGTCGTTGATGTCCACCGAGATGGAGGCTCCCCGCGATTGGGCGTACACCAGCCAACTCGGCCTTTCCGTACCGCAACAAATGACGTCCGGCGAAAAGCGGCCCGCCTTCCTGTCGAACCAGGAGACCAGCATGGGATCCGAGCTGACGCTCGAAGCTTCTCCGTCGGCTATTGATTTCGCCGTAAGGAAGTCCAGGGACCGATCGTCCACTCGTACTTCCAACGGTCCGTTAAGCATCTCTTTAGTGACGAACCTGCAATCTGACATGATCTCCTCCCGTTTCTCGTCCGGTGAGGTCCTTGGCGGTCACCTGTGTGCCGCCTCTACCATAACGACCTCGCGGAGGAGGTGTGTTGTTATAGAATATTAATCACCGGAAGCATCGGTTTCAAGAAGAGACTCCGAGGTCTCCGAGCGAAGGCCGGGGTTCGGAGAGCTCGGAAGAGCCTGGGCTCCTTCCTCCGCAGGAACGACGGAGAGAGCGTTCGATCGTTAACTGATGCCTCGGTAGCGCCGCAGGCGGTGAAATGCGTGGCGGAACTTACGGAATGGAGCTCAGCGTCCGGAGGTGCCGTGAGAAGGTACTCGGTTGCAGCGACCTTTGAGACATGGTACTAGTCGTAAGGAGAGTCTTGACCCGAAGGATCGAAAAAAGGGTTGACAGGGGACCAAATATATGAGAATATCAATATTCATATTAATTGAACACTCTGCGGAGGCACAATGAAACCCAGTCTGCGCCGTCTCACCGTTCTTGCCATGGCTACTGCTCTTATCTTTGTTACGGGGACATATTCGGCAAACGCTCAGGGCTCTGCCGATGCGGCGAACATCTACCCGTTTCCCAAACCGTATCAGTGCGGCGATGTCGTTCTCAAGACCCCTACGGGACAAACCGTTTCGCTGAAGGATTATCGCGGAAGAGTGGTACTCCTGCACTTCTGGTCCATCAACTGCCCCGCGTGTCGCGTGGAAGAACCTTCGCTGGAAATGTTGAAGAGGACCTTCGGCCCCCAGGGATTGGAGATCCTTGCGGTCAACCTCGTGGACCCACCCCAGGCCATCGCTCAGCATGCAGCCACCAAGAGAACGCCTTTTCCCGTCCTGTTCGACGGCGGGCACGGCTTCAGCCTGAAAGTGGTGGAGATGGGGGGACGCAGAACCTCATTCCTTATAAACCCCGGGAAGGAAGCCATTCTGGAGGTTCCCGGCTTTCCCACGACATACGTCATCGACTGCCGCGGGAATGTCGTCGCCTATAGCGTCGGTGCGGCAGGGTGGGGCCAAAGCTCGGCACAGTCTCTCATCAGGAGCCTGGTTGTTCAGAGCAAGACGTGTCGCCCCGCAGCAGGGAAGCAGTATTCGATGAACGGCATTGGCTGGGCGGGACCCCGGAAAGGCGAGAATTAAGCGCAAGACCTTACGGATCGAAAGGGGGCGGCAATCCCTATCGACCGATCCCAAGGGAGTGCGAGTCACGAAAAGCTACTGTTGAGCAGTCCGAGATCAGCCTGCACGTGATCGAATGCTTCACGGGCAGGCTGAATTTCCCTTGACAATCTCGCTTTCGATTGCTAGTTGTTACGGCGTATAGGCGCGTAGCTCAGGGGGAGAGCATCACCTTGACGCGGTGAGGGTCTGGGGTTCAAATCCCCACGCGCCTACCACTTCAGCGCATAAAGGGCCATCCTCCGCGAGAGTCTGAACCGGAATTAGGAGGGACACACATTTGATGATTGACAACGGGTCTTGCCACCCAACCATCGCACGCAATACGAACTCGAGAGCATGAAGCCCTCCATAGATATCCAAGTCCAAGGAAAAATCAAGTCTTACGCTCCTGGGGTTACCCCCGGTGAAATTCTTCGGGAAATCAGCGTCGAGAACAACCGGGACGTCGTAGCGGCAGAACTGAACGGGAGGGCCGTCGACCTTTCCGCTCCGCTCACCGAATCGGGGAAGCTCGATTTTATCGGCGTCCGATCGCCCAGAGGCATTGACATCCTCCGCCATTCTACGGCCCACATCATGGCTCAGGCAGTCCAAGAGCTCTTTCCCAACGTCAAGGTGACCATCGGTCCGTCCATTGACGATGGTTTTTACTACGACTTCGACACGTCCAGGCCGTTTACGCCCGAAGATCTTGAGCGTATCGAAGGCCGCATGCGGGAAATCGTGAAGGGCAAACTCCCTTTCCGCCGCATGGTGTTGAACAAGGAAGAGGCTATCCGTTTCTTTCACGAAAAAGGCGAGTCCTACAAAGTCGAGCTGATCGATGCCGTGGACGCCGATGAAGTGAGCCTCTACTCCCAAGGAGAATTCACCGACCTGTGCCGAGGTCCCCATATTCCCAACACGGGTTTCGCCAGGGCCGTAAAGCTCACCAAGGTCGCAGGAGCATACTGGCGGGGCGATGAGCGCAATCCGATGCTCCAGCGCATTTACGGCACGGTCTTTCCTTCCAAAGAGGAGCTGAAGAATTATCTTCATCTGATCGAAGAGGCCAAGAAGAGGGACCACCGGAAACTGGGCAAAGAGCTCGACCTGTTTTCAATCGTGGACGAGGCGGGTCCGGGACTTGTCATTTGGCATCCGAAAGGCGCCATGTTGCGGTACCTGGTCGAAGAATTCGAGCGGAGCGAGCACATCAAGCGCGGCTACCAGATGGTTCAGGGACCTCAGATTCTCAAGAGGGATCTCTGGGAGCGATCCGGTCACTTCGACAACTACCGGGACAACATGTATTTCACCAAGGTGGATGAGATCGATTATGGTATCAAGCCCATGAATTGTCTCTCCCACATGCTGATATACAAATCCAAGATTCGATCGTACCGGGATCTTCCCATCCGCTACTTCGAGCTGGGCACGGTGCACCGCCATGAAAAGAGCGGAGTCCTCCACGGTCTCCTTCGGGTCAGGCAGTTCACCCAGGATGACGCACATATTTTGTGCACGCCCGAACAGCTCAACGACGAGATTCTCGGCATCATCAAGTTTGTCCGAGATGTTATGGGGATGTTCGGATTCGAATATACCATGGAGCTGAGCACTCGTCCGGAGAAGTCCATCGGCACCGATGAGGATTGGGAAAGAGCTACCAATGCTCTCATAAGGGCACTCGACGGGCAGGATGTCGCCTATGAGATCAACGAGGGAGACGGCGCCTTTTATGGGCCGAAGATCGACATCAAGCTCAAGGACGCTCTCTCTCGTTCGTGGCAATGCGCGACCATTCAGTGCGACTTCACCCTACCGGACAGGTTCGGCCTCACGTACGTGGATTCCCACGGTGAGCGTAAACGGCCGGTCATGATCCATCGGGTGATTCTCGGAGCCATAGAGCGGTTCCTGGGAGTGTTGATAGAGCATTTTGCCGGTGCGTTCCCCCTGTGGCTGTCACCGGTGCAGACGGTCGTGATGACCATAACGGATCGTCAGCACCCCTATGCCCTGGAGTTGATCCAACGGTTGAGGCTGGAAGGCCTTCGGGTTGAGGAAGACCTCCGTAACGAAAAGATCGGCTTCAAGATTCGTGAGGCCCGGAACCAAAAGGTTCCGTACATGATAATCGTTGGTGACAAGGAGACGGAGAATCAAACGCTCTCTGCTCGTAAGAGGGGAGAGGACACAACAAAGGAATTCACGTTCGATGAATTCGTGGCACAGCTTCGAAAAGAAGTGGCCGCGAAGGAATGAGGAAAGATGACTTTTAACGCCGATGGGTTCTTTTCAAGGGAGCTTAGTGCATGAGAGGAAGACCGAGAGTTACCGCTCCGGCGGAACCTAAGGTCCGGGTGAACCAGAGAATTCGTGCCGCCAGGGTTCGAGTGATCGCGCCGGATGGCGAGCAGCTCGGGATCCTGGACGTCCCGGAAGCTCTGGAACGTGCTGAGAAATTCGGCCTCGATCTGGTCGAAGTTGCCCCAACGGTAGATCCGCCGGTCTGTAAAATCATGGACTACGGCAAATACCGTTACGAAGAGAGCAAGAAAGACCACGAGCGCAAGAAGAAGCAAGCCACCGTCGTACTCAAAGAAGTGAAGCTCAGACCGAAAACGGAAGAGCACGACCTGGATTACAAGGTGAAAAACGTGAAGCGCTTCCTCAGCGAGACCTGCAAGGTAAAGGTCACCGTGATGTTCCGAGGTCGCGAGATCACGCATCCCGAGCAAGCCAGGAAGCTTCTCAACAAGCTCATCGAGATGGTGGAAGACGTTGCGATCGTGGAGCAGC
>JBGSJS010000050.1:0-6801 GCA_041741735.1 Desulfomonilaceae bacterium
ACCATAAAACCTATCTTGTCAAGCATTATTTACTATAGCGTGGCACCATGTTTTCGGCTTCGGGAAAACTCACTCCTCGTTATTTCAACTACATAAACCCTTTCATACCCCCAAAAACCCCGACAACTGTAGAAGATGGGCTTAAGGCATGGGTTGGGTACTTTTTCGTTCGATGTTTCGGTAACGCTGAGATCTCTTCATGATCGGGGCAGAAGATGACACAAGAAAAGGATTCCAAGGACAAATTTTCCGGGCTGAGAAAGCGGGCGGAAGAGTCCGTTGATCGAAAGGTCTCGGATATGGAAGACATTACTGCACTCTCCCCGGAAGAGGTTCAACGGCTGGTCCATGAATTGAGGGTTCACCAGATCGAGCTGGAGGTGCAGAATGAGGATTTACGCCAGGCTCAGGTCAAGTTGGAAGAATTGAAGGACCGGTACGTGGATCTTTACGACTTTGCCCCTGTTGGCTATCTCACGTTGAATCAGAAAGGGCTTATTCTGGAAGCCAATCTCACAGCGGTGCGACTCTTGGGTGAAGATAGACAGACATTGATCAAGAGACCCTTCTCTGGATTTGTCTGCCAACCGTATGGGGATGCTTATTACTTGCACCTCCAACAGGTCTTCGAGACTAAGTCCAAACAAACCTGCGAAATCGAGTTGAAAAGAAAAGAGGGTTCTCACTTTTTTGCTCAGATGGAATGCATCGCCCTAGAAGACGAAAACGGGCAATCTAATCGATGTCGGGGAATCATAGTGGACATCACCGAACGCAAGAAGAGAGAGGAAGCACTTCGAGATAGTTGGTCTGAGCTTCATGCTATCTACGAGTACGCTCCGATCATGATGTGTGTTCTGGACACACATCGGCAGATTCTATACGCCAACCGAGCATTTGTACAATTTGTAGGTAAGAATGAAAGCGAGCTCAAAGAAGGTCGTGCTTGCGGTGTTTTCGGCTGTATCAATTCTTTTGATGATCCCCGCGGATGCGGATATGGTCCGCATTGCGAGCATTGCTCGCTTCGTTTAGCTATTGAGGATACGTACAAGACAGGTATCGGTCATCGGGAAATCGAATATCGTTCAACCTTAATAGGAAAAGATTGTTCACGGGAGATAGTGTTCCGAGGCTCCACCGCATTGATTCAAACCATTGGCCAATCAAACGTTCTGCTATGCCTCGAAGATGTCACCGACCTCCAAGGAACGCTAGAGGCCCTTCGAGTTAGTGAGGAGAGATTCAGGCTCGCCCTTGACGCCACCCACGATGCCCTGTGGGACTGGGACATGGAAACCGGAGCGGTATTTCGTAGCAAGGGCTTCTACGAAATGCTGGGTTGTGAATCCGGGGTTTTTGAAGGAGGAGTTGGAGACTGGCATCATCTGGTTCTCCCCGAAGACTATGCCGCAGTTCAGAGGAGACTTGGCGAATACCTTGAGGGCAAACGAGAAAGACACGAGATAGAATTCCGGGTGCGCAAGCCGTCGGGGGATGTCATCTGGATTCACTCTCGGGGTCAGGTCGTTGCCCATGACGAGACCGGCAAGCCATTGCGAATGGTGGGCACACACACTGATGTCACGGAGCGAAAGAACGCCGAGGAATCTCTGCGACGTAATCAGTCCATGCTGGCTCGAACCGAGAACATCGCTCATGTAGGCAGCTGGGAGTGGGACGTGGAGCCGGATAAGGTCACATGGTCTGAAGAACTGTTCCGCATCTTTAAGCGCAACCCTGCCGATGGAGCGCCCTCCTTTTCAGAACATGCAGAACTCTATCCTCTCGAAGACGTGGAAAGGCTCAGGGCACTTGTCACGGAAGCCCTACGCAGCGGACGACCGTACGAAATCGAACTTCAGGCCATCCGAAAGGATGGTGAGACGAGGCATTGCCTGGCCCGTGGCCAAGCGGAAATGGGCCCTGAAGGAAGAGCCACGCGTCTTTATGGATCTTTCCAGGATATCACCGAGCGGAAGCAAGCGGAGCATCAATTGTGGGAGACCAATCGTCGTCTACAAGATTCCCAACGCATAGCGAAGATTGGAACTTGGGAATGGAATCCTGCAACCGATGAAACTTATTGGTCTGAAGAGGCGTATCGGCTATTCGGACTGGAGCCTGGATCGGAAAAGCCATCGTACGAGCTGGCCAAGCGACTCGCTCATCCGGAGGACGCCGAAGCCTGGGAAAGGGCTGTTGCGAAAGCCCTAGATACCGAAGACCGATTCGTCTATGACTACCGGGCAATCAGGACCGACGGTGAAGTAATCTGGATTCATAATGAAGCAGAGGTTGTTCGGGATGGCCAAGGAAACGTGACTAGGCTCGTGGGCACAGCACAGGACATCACTGAAAGAAAGGTGACTGAGGAGACTCTGAAGAAATCCGAATCCTTGCTCACCAATATAGTTGAACAGAGCCCCTACGCCATGTGGATAGGCGATAGTGAAGGAACACTGATAAGAATGAATAAGGTTTGCCGTGAGTCACTGAAGATTGCAGATGAAGAGGTCATTGGAAAGTATAACATCCTCGAAGATAGTATCGTTAAAGAGAAAGGCCTCCTAGACGTGGTCAGATCGGTGTTCCATAGTGGAAACGTAGCTCGATTCGAGATCGAGTACGACACCTCACAACTTGCCCAGGTTCGACTTCGGGAAAAGGTGGCTTTGATGTTGGATGTCACTGTTTCCCCGGTTTTTGATCGCAGCGGCAAGATTATGAACATAGTAGTGCAGCATATAGATATTACCGAGCGAAAGCGTATGGAGGAGACGCTTAGGGCGAGCGAGGAGCGTTTCAGAACGCTACTGGAGGTTTCCCCAACCGGCTTCTGGGCCACCGATCCGATTGGAAAAAACACTTACGTGAGTCCATATTGGACGAAGATGACCGGGATTTTCAAGGAAGATGCACAGGAAGATGGTTGGTCAAGTGGATTGCACCCGGATGACAAGGATGCAATCTTTGCTGGATGGGCGCAAGCGGCTCTTAATGGTGAACCATATACCTCAGAGTTTCGCTTCATCCAACCTGATGGACAGTGCGTATGGGTATTGTGCCAAGCATTGGCTGTCAAAACGGATGAAGGCAACATAGTCGAATGGCTTGGCACGATCACCGACATTACCGAGAGAAAACGCTCGGAGGAGAAGCTTCAAAAAAGCGAAGAGCGATATCGTACCGTAGTAGATAATCTCAGTATAGGCATTTCCGTCATCAATCGTAGTATGGAAGTCGAGGCGATAAATCCTTTCTTTGCGGCTTATTATCCCCATGCTCGTGCGGGAAGAGGTGCAATCTGCTACGAGATGTATAATGATCCGCCCAGATCTTCGCCATGTTCCTACTGTCCGTGCGTTCTAACTTTCCAAGACGGGAAGGTCCACGAATCAGAAACAGATACTCCAGCCGGAGGCCAGATTCGGCATTACAGAATCGTCTCATGCCCCGTCAAAAATGACCATGATGAGGTAGAACTGGTCATAGAGTTGGTGGAAGACGTTACCGAACGGAGATCCTTGTACGCACAACTGGCTCAGGCCCAAAAGATGGAAGCGGTCGGTACTCTGGCGGGTGGCATTGCTCACGATTTCAACAACATTTTGCAGGTGGTTTTGGGGTACTCGGAGTTGGTCCTTGCCGACGAGGATCTGCCTGATCGCTTGAAGAATGATCTGGGAAAAGTTGTTCTGTCAGCCAGAAACGGTGCCGACTTGGTTCAAAGGTTGCTCACTTTCAGCAGAAAAGCCGAGACAAGGCCCCTCGACCTTGATCTCAATCAGCGTATTCGTCAGACTCAAAAATTCCTGGAACGAACCCTCCCCAAGATGATTGATATTGAGCTGATCCTCACGGACGACTTAGACCGTATACATGCCGATGCCATTCAAGTGGATCAAGTGTTGATGAACTTGGCTGTGAATGCCAGAGACGCCATGCCTGATGGCGGAAGGCTCGTCATCCAAACTGCGAATGTGTTTCTAGACGAAGCCTCTGATAAGGCTCTCCTTGGAGCGAAGCCGGGCCAATGCGTACTTCTGAGCGTGTCCGATACTGGTCACGGGATGGACAAAGAAACGCTAGGTCATATATTCGAGCCCTTCTACACGACCAAGGAGGCTGGGAAAGGAACGGGTCTGGGACTGGCTATGGTCTATGGAATCGTTCACCAGCACGATGGCTATATCATCTGTTACAGCGAACCAGGTGAAGGCACAACCTTCAAAATCTATTTCCCATCCGTAGAAATGAAAATGAACCCCGACGTTGCAGCAACCGGAATGATTCCGGCATTTGGAACAGAGACGATTCTGCTGGTGGACGACGAAGAGTTCATACGGGACTTGGGAACAAGGATTCTGGAGAGATCCGGTTACACGGTGCTGACCGCAGCCAACGGGAAAGATGCATTGGAGTTGTACAAGAGGGAAATAGCGAAGATCTCATTGGTGATTCTCGACGTCATCATGCCGGAGATGGGCGGAAAGCAATGCCTTGAGGAACTTCTGAGGATTGACCCGAAGGCACGAGTTCTCATAGCCAGCGGGTACTCAGAAGAGGGCCACCCGATGGGCGTTCTGCAAGGCGGGGCAAAAGGGTTCGTCTCAAAACCCTTTGATATGCGACAACTGCTCCAAACCGTTCGCAAGGTTCTGGATGAAACGTGACGGTCCAGGGAGCACTCGCCAACCAATGTTTTTGGATAGGAATCGTTGAGGGGTTTGCTGGATGGTCTTACTTTTCGCTATTTGCACGGTGATCACGGGGCTTGTGGCACTTTGTCTCCTTTTCTTCCAATCCACCAGGAAGACGTACCCCGGCTTTGGTCCTTGGACTGCCGGGGTAGCCATTATTGCAGCCGGATATCTTCTGTTTGCTCTGAGGGGAGTCATACCTCTATGGATTTCCGTATTCGCCGGAAACCTGGCATTTCCTCTTGGTCTGCTCTTTCAGCTTAACGGAATAAGGCTATATCTTGGATTGTCAACAACTAGGTGGGCATATTTTGCCATCTCCGCTGGATTGGCACTGGCTCTGGCCTTCTTCTCTTTTCACTGGGATTCAGTTTATTGGAGAGGTTTCTCTACCTCACTTCCCATGATTGCTATTCAGTGGTACATGGCTGCACTTCTTTTTCGTGCCAAGGCGTCCCCTCGCTCAACATTCATCAAAGCTATTGGGTCACTTCTTGTCCTGGGAGGGTTCCTGCCCCTACTGAGGATAGTCTGGTTTGCATTACCGCCGAGCGCAAGCATGATCTGGACCGCTCAGAGCGAAGTCTTATTCTTCGTTGGTTTCTTGTCCGTTCATATTGGCGAGAGCCTCACAATGATGATGCTGAATGCCGAACGTGTCGAGAGTGAGCTTCTGGAATCTAAGGACGATTTGGCCCGAACTGTGACTAGTCTAGAGGAGGCTTCGGTCCGGCAGAAACAGACCGAGGAGTCTCTTCGAGAAAGCGAAGAGCGGTATCGCACTTTTTTTGACACGTCCCGTGATTGTGTATTCATGACCAGCTTGGATGGGCAGTTTATCGACTTCAATGACGTGGCCCTGGAAATTTTCGGGTACGCTCCAGGCGACAGAGAAGAACTGCTCCAGACTAACGTATCCAAAGTCTATGCTAATCCTGAGGAACGAGAGGCTCACGCCTCTCTTGTAGCGAAACAGGGGTATTCCAAAGAGTACCCGGTTGACCTCAGGAAGAAGGACGGAACAGTTATTCACACCCTCATTACGACGGTTGCACGAAGAGACCTACACGGAAACATCATCGGATTCCAAGGGACTGTTCGGGATATCACAGAGCGTAGAAGGGCGGAAGAGGAATTGAGAAATACTCTTCAGCGCTTCTACACAATTCTCTCCAGCATGTATGCCGGAATGCTGCTTGTTACCGATGAGGGTCTGGTGGAGTTTGCCAACCAAGCGTTCTGCGACCTGTTCGATCTGGACGATCTGCCATCCGACTTGCGTGGGCTGACACCACCCGAAATGATTAACAAAATCCAAGACGTTTATGCCCATCCTGCCGAAGCTGTCGGTCGGATACAAGCAATCGTTGCCCAGCAACGCCCCGTAAAAGCGGAAGAAATAGCCGTACGGGGCGGCAGGGCCTACCTAAGGGATTTCATTCCCCTTCTTATCGACGGAAAGCGCTATGGGCGTTTATGGCATCATCAAGACATTACTGACCGCAAGCGAGCGGAGCAGAAACTTATAGAGAGCGAGGAACGGTTCCGGCTGTCGGCGGAAAGCCTCAGTGATGTGATCTACGAATGGGACTTAGGCAGCAGCGTCAAGTGGTTCGGGAACATCGATGGGTTGCTTGGGTACGCACCGGGCGAGTTTCCGAATACTCTGGAGGCTTGGATGGACATCCTTCACCCGGATGATCGCGACCGGGTCTGGAAGGCGGTCGAAAAACAACTAGGCGATGAAGCCACGTACGATATAGAGTATCGAGTCCAACACAAGGAAGGTGGCTGGCGATATTGGGTAGCGAGAGGCAAGGTTCTCAAAGACACGAGCGGGAAACCTTTGCGCTG
The DNA here is from genome assembly GCA_041741735.1 of Desulfomonilaceae bacterium. Taxonomy (GTDB): domain Bacteria; phylum Desulfobacterota; class Desulfomonilia; order Desulfomonilales; family Desulfomonilaceae; genus JBGSJS01. Next base: position 6,558 of record JBGSJS010000050.1, read on the forward strand.
GATTGGTGCGGTCACAGATATCACCGACCGTAAGCAGGCGGAAGAACTCGCTCTCCAAAACGCTCGTCTCAGGTCCGTAGCCGACCTTTCGTCCGGTGTTGCTCATCACTTCAACAATCTTCTTCAGATCGTGATGGCAAGTACAAGCCTGTCCCTTTTTGAGCTGGAGTCTGGAGACCTGACCCAAATCAAGACCAATTTGGAAAAGATGCTTCAGGCTGCCACGCTTGGAGCTGAGACGGTC
>JBGSJS010000051.1:0-80257 GCA_041741735.1 Desulfomonilaceae bacterium
CCTGGAAAAAGCGGCACAGGGGATGTACTCTCAGTGGTCCTTCAGGGTTGTGCCTGAAAGGGTGCGGCAATACTACTTCACCAGGAACGGCGACGGCTATCGGATCGCCGACGATATCAAGAACATGGTCAAGTTAGTCTATCTCAACCTGGCCATAGACGACTACCCTCACGTGACCAACGACACGGAGAACATGGACGTCATCTTCTGTCGCAACGTGCTCATGTACTTCACCCCGGAGCGCCAGAGGGCGGTTGTGGAGCGACTCTTCAGATGCCTGGCGAACGACGGTTTGCTTGTGGTGAGCCCGGCTGAAGCCTCTATTGTGGAGCATCCCCATCTGGTTCCCGAAAATATTCCCGGAACCGTCCTGTTTAGGAAGAGCGATACACCCAAGCCCACATTCGAAGGATTTCAGTTCGTTCTACCGGAGCCGGTTCCGCAGATCTGCTTGGATTCCGCCCCCGATTTTCTTCCGCTACCCTGGCCCCCTGAGGAGGAGGAAGAAGAGATTTCCGAAATTCCTCCATTCCCGGCCGAGGCTCCTCCTGCAGCAGTCGAGGTGCAGTCCGGTCCCGAGCGCGATCCGTACGAAGTTGCTCTGGAGTTGTACAATCGGGGCGATTATCCTGCCGCCATTGCCGAGCTTCTGCCGGTATTCGATCCGGACAGCGAGCAATTGGTCGATCCGGGCGGTGCAGCGTTGTTATTGAGCAAAGCATTCGCGAACAAAGGCGATCTCGAGGATGCCCTGAAATGGTCCCAAAGGGCGGTAGCGGATGACAAGCTCAATCCGGAAGGCCACTATTTGCACGGCACCATTCTGCACGAGATGGACAGGAGCGAAGAAGCGGTACTTGCCATGAACCGTGCGGTCTTTCTCGACCCCGATCTTGTGCCGGCACACTTCGCCCTGGGAAATTTGTTCCAGCGAAGGGGGAGACGCAAGGACCGGGACCGGCACTACCGGATCGCCCTTGCGATTCTGAGCCGGTATTCCGCAGACGATACCGTTCCCGCATGGGAAGGAATGACCGCGGGAAAACTCTCGGAGCTCATTGAGGCCTTGAGCAGCAAGGAGAGCTGACATGGAGGACGTTCAATACTCACCGGCCGCAACTGAGGCCTCCCTTGTAGAAGATGAGGCGAAAGAAGCCGGGTCCGACGTTGCCGCGAACACGTGGGAGAATCTTCCGGAAAGAAGCGCCCCCGACGATACGGTCCCGGCCGACGAGAAGAGGCGGATTCTGAGAGAGAGGGCCCGGAAGCTTGCTCGGAAGCCGGACTCCGAAGAAGCCAGAGGAGCCCTCCTGGAGGTCATTGAGTTCGGATTGGCCGACGAACGATACGCCATTGAGGTCGAATTCGTGAAGGAGGTCTGTCTCCTGAAAGATCTCACCCCTGTTCCCTGCACGCCGTCTTTCATTCTCGGCATCATTAACGTACGGGGACAAGTCATCTCGGTGACGGACGTGAGGGATTTTTTCGACCTGCCCAAGAAAGAGACGACCGAATCGAGCAGAGTCCTCATACTTAATAACCGCGCGATGGAACTGGGGATTCTTGCAGAATCGGTGACCGGCCAACGAAAGATCCCCCTCGACAGCGTTCAATCGAACATGCCGGCACTTACGGGGATTCGGGAGCACTACATCAAAGGCGTCACCAGCGATCGTCTTGTGATCATCAACGGGGACAAGCTGCTCTCGGACGACAATATTGTGGTTCACCAGGAGGTTGGGGACTGAACACTCCCCTCCGTCAATCCGGTCAAATACTCGGGTAGGGTTCGGTGAGAAGACCGCGGCGGATTGCCTTCGACCCGACGGTCGGCTGCACTGCCGCTCCATTGACCCTGCATCGGTAGGAGAACTGAGGATGGGCGCCAAGGACGATCAATTTTTCGAGAAACTCATGGCCGCGTTCAGAATGGAGGCGGACGAGCACCTTAGAGCCCTCAGCAACGGCCTTGTGGAGCTTGAGAAGACTCAGGACGAAGACCGCAAGGCCTTGCTGATCGAGAACATGTACCGTGAGGCACATAGTCTCAAGGGTGCCTCCAGGTCGGTGAACATGACGCTGATCGAGGCAGTTTGTCAGGCCGTTGAAAGCGTCTTTTCCGGGCTCAAGGCAAGGCGGATACAGGGATCAACAGGCCTGTTCGATGCTCTTCACCGCGCCGCTGACATCATGGTCGAGCTGCTGGGCGAATCCGAAGGGGTGGCGGTTCAGCCGATCGTTGCAGAATTGGAGCGTTTGGAATCGGGGGCCGCGGCATCGTCTCCACGTAAGACGGCCGCAAGGAAAAAAGTCACCCGGCAGGGTAAGGTGCGAGACCGGCACACAGCGGATCGAACACCTCCCGTGAGCACGGCTAAAGCAGTGGCTCAGGCCGCCGATCCTGCCGAATCGGGAAAGTCACGAGCCGAGCAATCAGCGGAAACGCCCCTCCCCGATGCGTTGGAGAAGGGCAGGAGCCCCGTACAGCCGGCCGAAACCGCTGCCGCGGGATCGGCGAAAACGGAGCGGCTCCTCCCAACGGAGACGGTGCGGATATCGGTGGACAAGTTGGACCCGCTCCTCCGTCAAGTCGGGGAAATGGTCTCTGTCAAGCTCACTTCAAGTCAGCGGGTGGCCGATCTCAAGAGCGCCATCGCAGCCGTAGACCGATGGAAACAGAAATGGGCCGGCGTGTCCGCGCACGAAAAAGGTGGAAGCGGATTGCTGAACATGAGGAATCGCTTCAACGCGTCTGCCGAGACCAATGTCGAGCTCGCCAAATTGGCGGATTTCCTCGAATGGAACGAGTCCTGGATCAAAGACATGGAGCTCAAGCTCAAAGAGCTGGCCAAGGGGGCAGAGGCCGACGCAAGGTTGCACGGAGGAATGGTGGACGACCTCCTCGAGGACATGATGAATGTCCTGATGCTGCCGTGCTCGACGCTTCTGGAGGTCTTCCCCAAGCTCGTTAGAGACCTGTCCCGCGACGCAGGCAAGGAAGTGAACCTTGACGTCCGGGGAGGCGATCTTGAGATAGATCGGCGGATTCTCGATGAAATGAAAGACCCCCTCATTCATCTCGTCCGAAACTCCATCGACCACGGCATAGAAACGGCCGTCGAAAGGGAATCGGTGGGCAAGCCTCGGGAGGGGGTTCTCACCATTGCAATCTCCCAGGTGAGCGGGAATCAGATCGAGCTGGTGGTATCCGACGACGGAGCCGGCATCGACGCTGCAAGGGTGAGAGAGGCTGCCCGAAGACGCGGCATGTTGTCCGAGCAGGAGAAGGATAGGATGGAGGGACAGGATGCCCTCTCTCTGGTCTTCCGGTCCGAAGTCTCCACCAGTCCCGAGGTGACCAATATCTCCGGGAGAGGGCTCGGGCTGGCCATCGTAAGGGAGAAGGTGGAGAATCTCGGCGGCAGCGTTTCCGTAGCCACCGCTCCCGGGGTTGGGGCGTCTTTCAGGATTGTTCTACCCGTTACGCTCTCGACGTTTCGGGGAACTCTCGTCAACGCGTACGACCGGCTCTTCATCATCCCGACCTCCAATGTGGAGCGAGTGGCAAGGATCAGGAAAGATATCATAAAAACGGTGGGCAACCGGGACACCATCGAGGTGAACGGTCAGGCCGTCCCCCTCGTACGGCTGGGCGAAGTCCTGGGCCTGCCGCGTTCCGTGAAGAAGGTGGAGGACACCGAGTACATTCCGGTCTTGATTCTTCGTGCCGCGGAGACTCGCGTCTCGTTCAGCGTGGAGACGATCCTCCAGGAACAGGAGGTTCTCGTCAAGACTCTGGGCAAGCAGCTTTCCCGTGTGAGGAACGTGGCGGGGGCAACGGTTCTCGGGTCTGGTAGACTGGTGCCGATATTGAACGTACCGGATCTCATCAAGTCGGCCTCCAGAGGCGCTCGTGGCGGGATCGGCCCGGCAATCAGGGTTGAAGAGCCGGCGAGCACGACTAAATCGGTGCTCGTGGTGGAAGATTCGATTACATCGAGAATGCTTTTGAAGAACATCCTCGAATCGTCGGGTTATCAGGTCACCACCTCGGTGGACGGCTTGGAGGCCTGGAACGCACTTAAAAGGGACCCTTTCGATCTGGTGGTCTCGGATGTGGAAATGCCCCGGATGAACGGGTTTGAGCTGACCGCGCAGATTCGCGGGGACGAGAGGCTCTCTGAGATTCCGGTGGTTCTGGTGACCTCCCTGGGTTCCCGCGAGGATCGGGAGCGCGGCATAGAAGTGGGAGCCAACGCCTACATCGTCAAAGGAAACTTTGATCAGAATAACTTGCTGGAAACCGTAGAGCGGCTGGTTTGAGGAACGCTGGACTCCGGCTATCAAGTGCACGATGGCGCAATACGGTTTCGAATCCACAGACCCCACCCCGCCCACCCCGTTTACGGGAAGGGAGAGCTTCCCCCCGTGGACGGAGGGATCGGCGGGGGCCTTGGGGTGATGGTGAACCGTCGTATCCAAAGACCGGAACCAGCGATGAATGCGTGACCGTACTTAGGAAACGAAGCACCAAGGCCGAGACCGTATCGCCTCATGTGCGCCATAGGGCATCAATCAATCGGGAAAACAGATGATCAAGGTCCTCGTGGTTGAAGATTCAGCAGTAGCGCGCGAGCTTATCACGCACATCCTCTCCTCCGATCCCGAGATTACGGTGGTCGGCACGGCGGCCGATGGAGCGGAGGCCGTTGAGTTTGTCTCCCGATACAAGCCCGATGTCATCACCATGGACATCATCATGCCCAGGATGGACGGTTTCGAGGCCACCAGGCGCATCATGGAAACCGATCCGTTGCCCATCGTAATCGTCAGTGCGAGCCTCGTCAAAGAAGAGGTGGAGAAGACGTGGAGAGCCGTGGAAGCGGGTGCCGTCGCCGTATTGGAGAAGCCCGCGTATTCGGATCTCGTCAACAAATCGGGCGACGCGGCAAAGCTCGTCCAGACAGTCAAGCTGATGTCACAGGTCAAGGTGGTGCGACGGTGGAAGAGGACAACCGTCACACAACCTGCAGGGCCTGCTCCGGCAAAGATTGCACCGCGGCGCGCGCGACAGGTCAAGGTGGTGGTCATGGGGGCTTCAACGGGAGGGCCTCAGACGTTGCATCACATTCTCTCCAGGCTGCCGGCGGACTATCCGGTGCCGATTCTGCTGGTCCAGCATATCACCCCGGGCTTTAGCGCCGGATTCGTGGATTGGCTGGACCGCTCCTGCGCTCTAAGAGTGTGCATAGCGAATCATGGCGAGCGGGCAGTGCCGGGCACGGTGTACGTGGCGCCGGACGGCCTGCAGATGAAGATAGACAAGGTCGGCGGGATAGCAGCGGTGAAGGACGATCCGGAAAACGGCTTGAGGCCGGCGGTCTCTTATCTGTTTCGATCCGCGGCCGGCGCATTCGGCGACAAGGCCGTTGGGGTGCTCCTCACCGGCATGGGGCGGGATGGAGCGGCTGAATTGAAACTCCTGCGGGATCGGGGCGCGGTTACCATTGCCCAGGACAAAGAGAGCTCCATCGTCTACGGAATGCCCGGAGAGGCCGTGAAATTGGAGGCCGCGGAATACTCGCTTTCGCCGGATCAAATAGCGGACATGCTCGTCAAGCTCGTCCGATAAACTCTGCCTCGGAGCTTCCCGGCGGCAGGGAAGGTACGAGGCGATCGCAACCGGAAGGAGCCTTATCATGAAGTCCCGGAAAGGGGGCGTCACCCCGGGGGCTCGTATATTGATCGTGGAAGACAGCCTTACCCAGGCGATGTTAATCAAGCATCTCCTGGAGAACAAAGGGTATGAGGTCACCACCGCGGTCTCCGGCACCGAGGCGCTGGAGGTGCTCGAAAGTCTTTTCCCCGACCTCATCATCAGCGACATCGTCATGCCGGAAATGGACGGATTCGAGCTCACCCGAGCGATCAAGGCAGATGAGAAGCTTGCAGGAATCCCCGTCATACTGCTCACCGCTTTGTCGGATCCGGAGGACGTGATTCGAGGGCTTGAGGCCCAGGTCGATTTCTACTTGACCAAGCCGTACAACGAGGAGTTCCTTCTGTCAAAGGTGGAGTCGGTCGTCTCCCATCCGTCCGGAGAACCCAAGAGGTCTGAGGGTCTCTTGACGCTGGAAGTGAAACTCTGGGGCAAATCGCACCTCGTCAACGTCGACCCCGAACGTTCCCTGAGCCTCCTGGCCTCCACCTATGAAAATGCGATCCAGATCAATCGCGAGCTTCAGCGCGAAATTATCGAGCGCAAGCGAGTGGAGGAAGAGCTCCGGCTTGCCATGAAGCGGCTGCGGGAAATGGAATCCATCATCGAGATCAGTCCCGCGGTCGCCTTTGTTCGGCGTGCAGCAGAACAATGGCCCGTGGAATTCGTTTCCGACAACGTGCTCCAGTTCGATTACGAGGCGGAAGACCTGCTGGCCGGGCAAATCAGTTACATGGACATCATCCATCCCGAGGACCGCGAACGGGTGGTCGCGGAAGTGGTCGCATACGCGCAGGACAAGGACGTAGAGGAATATAGTCAGGAATACCGAATACTCACCGGATACGGCGATACCCGTTGGGTGGACGACCGAAGCTTCATAAGGCGCAATGCCAAGGGTGCGGTCACCCACTTTCAAGGTATCATACTTGACGTCACCGACAGAAAAAGGGCAAACTAATTCCCTTGGATGCGCCGGATAATCAACCCCGGCCCGAATCAACGCGGAAGTGCGCCTCAAGCTCGTCCTCGTGCCGCTTAACATAGCAAGAGGTGGGTGGATCTTTCGCCTGCCCCGAAGTGAGCAAGAGCCTTCTCATCCTCCTTTGACGGAGGAAAATGACGAGGGGTTGCGTCGAGCGCGAGACTATACCCACGATAGCCGAGGCTTTCGTGAGTTTCTCCGAACGTCGGGGCCAAGGGGTAATTCGGTCATTTCGAGAAAGGTTGACGGTGGATGATCAAGAAGAACAGCTCGATTCTGGTGGTGGATACCGATCAGGAAGGGGCACGTGCCCTGGCCCTGAGCCTCAAAGAGTGCGGCCACTCGGTGCTCACCGCTCGCGACGGAATCCACGCGCTGTCAATCCTTGAATTCCGTGCCTTCGACGCGCTCATTGTGGATGTGGCATCAACAGGAAAGGAAAGCCTGACGCTGATAGGTTGGGCCGGGACCATATGCCCGAGGCCCCGAATTGTGGCGATGGCCGACCCGAGGGTGGAGGAAGCGGAAAGAGAAACCCTGGAAAAGGGTGCGAACCTTTTCCTGAAGAAACCGGTGGATTTTGACCGCTTGATCAAGTTTCTCGAGCCTTCCCCTGCGAGAAGCTCTTTCACCGGCACGGTGGAAGGAGTAGACATCATAGAGTATCTCCAATTCGTGATACTGGGAGGAAGGAAGACCATACTGGAGATAACCTCAAGCATCGGCACCGCAGGCAGGCTCTACCTGACCAACGGTACGGTGATGCACGCGGAATGCGGGGTTCTTCAGGGAGAGCAGGCCCTGTACAGATGCCTGTGCTTCAAAGACGGGACCTTCTCCCACCTCCCGTGGACCGAACCAGAGCGAATATCAGTCGGAAAGCCCGGAGACTTCCTCCTCATGGAAGCCATGCGGAAACGCGACGAGGCGTGGGGCTACGGGGACGAAGACGAGGGAGGGTGAAACAACCACCCCCGGACCACAAGGGTGAAACGATGGATTCGTCGAATTCGGCGATCGCGGGAATGGACCGCGACCGGCTCCGGAACAGAAATCGAGTCAAAACCGAGGGGTCGTGGCCGGATGGCCCAGTGCCGATTCGGCGATGTGACGGACCTGTGGAATGGCAATAATACGTCCCAAGAGCAACGAAATTCAGTGCAAGATCGTCTACTACGGTCCGGGACGATGCGGGAAAACCACCAATTTGATCATGGTCCACAAGGCTGTCGGGAAAAGGGCCCGGGGAGAGCTCATTTCGATCAACACCGCCGGAGACCGGACTATATTCTTTGACTTCCTCCCCATGGACCTGGGCACGGTCAGGAACTACGGGATAAAGATTTCCGTGTACACGGTACCGGGGCAGGTTCAGTACAACGAGACACGAAAACTGGTCCTTAAGGGGGCTGACGGCGTCGTATTCGTGGCCGATTCTCTCCCCATGCGCAAAGCTCAGAACTCGGAGAGCCTGCTCAACCTGGCGGAGAACCTCAAGCTTGTCGGTGCGGAAATTTCCGCGATGCCCCTTGTGCTCCAATACAACAAGCGGGACCTGAAGAGCTCCGGGACGTCAGTGATGCCCGTTGCGGAGATGGAGAGCGATCTTAACCATGACGGTGAATGGCCTGCATTCCAGGCTGCGGCCCTTCACGGGTACGGCGTGAAGGAGACGTTCAAGAAGATCTGCATGCTGACCGTGCAGAACGTCTGTAAACAGATGTTTGACGGTAAAAAGTGATTGGAATGACGGGTGGAAAATGAACACGGGCTTCTCACCGCTCGTGTGGGATGTGTTAGGAGAAGAACGCCGTCGTTGAGGCTTCCTTCGGGCACCGGATCGTGCTCCCGGCAGGCGACGGCGAGAAGCCGTCCTCAAACTACCCCCCACTTTCATGCGTCCGCACGATCGTCCGCTTTATTCTTTTGTAGCTCGATATTTTTTCCGAAAGAATCGTGAGGCCTGCGAGGTGCCGGGATAGTACCGACCCTACAGATCTCTCAAGGCCGCCCGGCGTTCTTCCATGTACTTTCCGTACGCGCGGATGATGTCCCCGATGATCACGTTATGCGCGGAGCCCACAGGAACCACGACGATTACCATGCAGCCTCCGTCCGGCCAGAAGACTCGTCTGCACGCCACCGTCATGTCGGTTCCCACCAAGCCGAAACTGAATTCGGAAACCTGCCCGAAATCGAATCGGAGAATGCCGTCCTGAAGCTGCCGCTGGGTGGACATGAAGACCGCTACGAGCTCGTCGGGGTCGTAGACGTAGCCGCTATTGTCCAGGACAAAACCGTCCGCGTCGGCGAGCACCACCTGCTTGGCCAAGCCCTTGGTCAGGGCCTCAAGCACTTTGCCGTCAAAGATTATCATTCAATGTCAAAACCTTGTGCCTGGAGTCGTGCCGTAAGCTTCCGCAGCATGCAGATCAACGCGTCCTCAAGGTTGTCTCCCGTCAATGCGCAGGTTGAGAACCCGTCACATGGGCCGAGGCCGAGGAACTCCTGCATGTAATCCACGGAATGAATCTCTTCAAGGTCGTTCTTGTTGTAGAGGACGACGATCTCCGCGTCGGCAAGATTCTCCATCTCCTTGCGGCATTTGTCGAGCTCTACCAGGATCTCCCTGTTGTGCTCCAACTGATTCTTCTGGGAATCCACCACGATGAAGATGCCGTCGGAGTCTGCAAGCAGCTTTGTCCTGGTGCCCTTGTAGTAATCCTGTCCCGTCGCGGAGAACATCCTGGTCACGACGTTCTGGGAGATCTCGACGGGAGCGAAATCGAAGAGAAGGGTCTGCCCGAAAGATGTCTTAACCTGACGGAGCTCTTTGACCATCTTCATCTCATCGGGGATGACGTGATAGAAAATCCATTCCAGCGCCGTTGTCTTACCGGCAAGGGCCGTACCGAAGAAAATAAGCTTGAGATATATCTTGTCGCCGACAATCTTCAACGTGATCACCCTTTCTTTTTCTTTTCCAGGAATGACAACAGGCTCAAAGGCTGAGACTTGCCTCCGGGAGCAGCAGCACGTGGCAGACGCATCTTGTGCTCTTCCATGAAACGCTTTCTCGCATCTGCGGACGTCTCCATGGCTTCGTTGAGCGCCTGTCTGCCCGTCTTGGCCGCCACTCGAATCACTCCCATGGGAGCCGACTTTTCAGCAATTAAGATGAGCGATCCCCGGGGCATCATCTGCTGGGCTACGTTGAGTCCGTCAAACTCCGCGGTAACGAGCTCACAATAGAACTGCCCCAGACCGTCCCCCAAGGACTGATAGCACTGGAACGCCGATGCCAGCATTGCTCCCAGGTCCTCCGGCGCCATCTCGATCTTCCCCTCCAACGCGATGGGGATTCCGTCGCTGTCGATAACGACAACCGCCATGAGGCCGGGGACGCTCTCCAGGATGCTTCTTACCATCTCACCGATGTTCTTCATGGCCATGGCTCCGTGTAATCCAATTCCCTTTCGATGTGCGAACCTCTCCTCGGAGAGCGCCGTTTCCGGTGCCGTCGGGCTCCCCTCGGAAGGTCCGGATCGCGTTTTTCACGGTCCTGACGCGCAGATAGACATACTAACAGCAAACTATGCTCGCAGAGCGCAATCATGTCAAGGGCTAAAGCGAAAGAGGCGTCCGTCGGTGTAAGGAGAATCCGATCGCACGGACGTTGCTCCGATGGAGCCGCATGGCCTGCATCCTGTCTATGCGGAACCGAGCACCTTTCTTAAGAGAAGCTTCAGACCGGCTCGGTAGTACGGGGATTGGTACTCCGGTCCCGTCACCGGCGAATGACCCAAACCGCGATCTCGTTGTACGTCGTCAACGATGGGCACGTTCACACATACGTTGACTCCGGAACATGCCGCCAGCGGGCTCCGTCACTTCTTGTTTTTCAGGAGGTCCTCGAGGACGGCGAACGGTCTGAAGGAGGAAGAGGATTCGGGATCTCGACCCGAGCCCGCGGCTTCACCCTCGTCCTCATCCAGGAACCGAGCATGCTCCATGTCGTGACAATAGATGCAGAGAAGCTCCCAATTGCTTCCGTCCGGCGGATTGTTGTCATGGTCGTGATCCTTATGATGGACGGTCAGCTCACGAAGTTTCTTTCCGGAAAATTCGCGGCCGCAGCGACCGCATATCCACGGGAACAGCTTGAGAGCCTGATCCCGATAAGCAACCGAACGCAGCTCTCTGTCTCGTCGAGCATCGGCGAGGATTCGGTCCAGTTTGTTTCCTCCGGTTCTCGTCCTCGTTCGCGGCATTTCTCTCCTCCCGTTCGCGGTCCGGAGCTCTGTCTAAGTACGGCGTTCTCACAATGCGGTCGCGTGTTCATGTACCGGGTCGGCACAAGGCCTTGAGCTCAGAAACGGCACCGTATTTACGAAATGCGGTGCCCAGTACTTCATAGGTCCAATATGGCTACACATTCTCCACCGCTGAGATTGCTTCACTTCACTCGGCCGGTCACTTGAGACGGAGCATCGTCACGTTCTGAAATCGGCTGACCATGTAGTAGGTTTCCACGTCGATCTTTATCAGGGCAGTGTCGGCCGCGTCCAGAAAACCCTTCATGTGCGGATGTTTGCCGAGGTAAAGGCGTTCCAGGGGAGCCCTATGGCTTTCCATGACCTCGCCGGCGGTCCCGATAATCGTCACGGCGATCGCCTGGCGGATGTCCGCTTCCTGATTGGAGCGGTTGTCCACGAGCAAGGCAACTCCCGATGCAGACAGGATATTCGCGTACTTTCTCGTCGCCTTGGTCGTCGCAAACAGCACGGCAGCCAGATCTTCGGTCTCCGCAAAAGCCACCATGTTGAGATAGGGGTGGCTGCGCTCCACGGTAGCGAGTACGGCAAAGCGCTGAGATTGAAAGAGATTTTTGAGGTCGTCTCTGAGTTGGCCCTCGTTGCACGTCTCAGTCATGGGATGTTTCTCTCCGCGCAGCCGGACGTCCTTCCACGGAGATGCCGCAGTACCCGGAAACGTTCCACATGCCCTTCCCTGCGAATGTGTGTCGGCCCCGTCCGGCGGCGGTCGTTGAGGACGCCGCCCCGGGACTCCGGGTTGCAATGACATCACCGCGGTGAAGCAGCTCCATTATACCACAACAACCTGGTGCCGGCGGTAAACCGTACAACTCGCGACGACGAGTCGTTGCCCCGGTCGTCCTTTCGTGAATGGTTCTCCGTCACTGCCGGCGAGTGTCGCGGGTTGCGGTGATGAAGAAATGTTGGTGTGCTGCACTATTTACGCTATAATAACAATGAGTAAACCCCCGGCTCTGCCGGGCGACTCCCAAAGTTTGACATTTCCGGGAGTATAGAAGAGCCTCCCTATTCTGAACCGCTCAAAGTTCAAGAAAAGGGAGGCATGCGATGGACGAGTTTCAGAGTCTAAATCACACGGTGTGGGAGTGCACGTATCACCTCGTGTGGATTCCGAAGTACCGTAGAAAGGTCCTTTATGGGGACTTGAGAAAACACCTGGGAGGTATTTTCAGGGAATTGGCAACGCAGAGGGAGAGCAGCATATTGGAAGGGCACCTCATGAGGGACCATCTTCACATGCTCATCTCCATCCCCCCGAAGTATTCAGTGTCACAGGTGGTTGGCTTCATCAAAGGCAAGAGCGGCATCCAGATTGCAGGAACCTTCGGAGGGAGGAAGCAGAATTTCACGGGCCGGCACTTCTGGGCCAGGGGATATTTCGTGTCAACGGTTGGCCGAGACGAGAACCTCATTCGGGAATACATCAAGAAGCAGAAACTCGAAGACCGTAGGCTCGATCAACCGAACGTGTTTGAGTAGTCGCCACCTTCAGGTGGCCCCCAGATTTCAACCGCTTCGAGCGGCTCACAACATTCAAGCCTCCGGCTTTGCCGGAGGTCACTGACTTTTGGTCGCTTCCTCACCATCAGCAGGCTCCCCTTCCAGATCACGGAGCCGGCGGCACGGCTTCCCGTACCGCCCTGGGTGATCATGGCAATCATTTTGCCGGTCTATGCGGCCGCGGGCTGCGTAATGGACGCTCTGGGGTTTCTGCTCGTCTCCATTCCCATATTCTTTCCATTAGTGACAAAAATGGGGTACGATCCCATTTGGTTCGGATGTATCCTCACGGTGGTGACCACCCTGGGGGCCGTCACACCGCCGGTGGGCATCAGCGTGTACGTGGTGGCGGGGATGAACAAAGACATCTCCATGGCGACCGTCTTCAGAGGGGTATTGTGGTTTGTCCCGGCCTATGTCATAACAGTCGTTGTGATGGCTCTTTGTCCACGGATTGTTCTGTTCCTGCCGTCGCTGGTGAAATAGCGGCGCGCCTGCGGAGAAGCCTTCATGCCTGCTCACGATATCCTGAAAGAAAAACATATTCTTGCCGTGGACGACGAGCCCGACGTTCTGGAGGTGGTCAGCGACGAGCTCGACCTTTCTCAAGTAACGACGGCGAAAGATTTTGCTACGGCAAGCAAATTGTTGGAAGAAGAACGGTTCGACCTCGTGATACTCGATATCATGGGAGTGAGAGGATTCGATCTTCTTGACATTGCTACAGCGAAGAAGATGCCTGCGGTGATGCTCACTGCTCATGCTATGACGCCGGAGAGTCTCCAGGAAGCGGTAAACCGAGGAGCGGTCTCCTTTCTCCCCAAGGAAGAGCTGCACAGGCTTTCCGAGCTGACTGCAGAGATTCTTGAGCTGGTCGGTCAGGGAAAGACCCACTGGTCCAAGCTCGGCGGCAGGTTGGGCTCACGGTTCCGGGAACTTTGGGGAGAGGCATGGGAGGAGATCAAGTTTCCTCCGGACTCCAAGATCAGTTGGTGATGCCGGGATGCTGAAACCGCGGCAAACGACGGTCTCGAAAAGACGGAAGAAGATCACGCCCAAACTGGTGGATCAGCGCCGCATACTGGTGTTGGCGATCGCCCTCATCAGCGCGGCTCTGATTCCGCTGGTGCTGCGGATCACCCTGGATCGCACCCTCAAGTCGGCCTATGTGACCTCCTCACCGGCTTATTCTCTCTACAAGGATTACCTCAAGGTTTTCGGCGACGACGAATTTCTCCTCGTTGCGATCAAGAGCAAACAAGGTGCCGACGACCCGCTCCTCCTCAAGGCCCTGAAGACCGTCACTTCCAAACTGGGAACCTTCCCGGAAGTCGCCCAGGTATTGAGCTTGGCAGACCTGAAGCTCTTCCGTGAACGCAAAGGGATGTTCGGTAATTACCCGGTCGTGGAGGAGAGGGATGGTGAGCCTCGACTGCTCGCTCCTTCGGAGTTGGACAGGATCACCAAGGCGCTGCCGGTGACGCGCTTTCTCCTTTCTCCCGACCGCCGAACGATAGGGATCATGATCCGGCTGCACGATCGATGGAAGTTCCACCCGGACCTGGGAAAACTGGAAGAGCGCATCCGTAAAACCATAGGGGAAAATCTGCCGCCCGGCGTTGAATTCCGTATGACCGGCGCTGCGCACATACGCGATCAGGTTCAGAACATCACGGTCAAGACCGCGGTCATATACGGTGTCCTCTGCACCCTGGTAGTGGTTCTGGTCACGCTGTACATCTTCAAGAGCCTCAGCGTGGCGGTCATCACCCTGGGGGTGATCGGGGTATCCATTGAGTGGGTCCTGGCATTGATGGCCGCGGTGGGGATTCCCCTGAATTCCACCACGAGCTTGATATTCGGACTGGTTCTGGTCATCAGCGTGGCCACGGTCATCCACATCGTGACCCACTATTACGAGAGCAGCCGGGTGATCGAGGACCGACTGGAAGCGGTCAGACACGCTATGGCCGTTGTCGGACGTCCCTGCCTGATGTGCGCACTGACAACCTCCGTCGCGTTCTCCACCATCATGGTGAGCACCATTCCCATGGTGCAGCAGCTCGGTTTCGTCATGGCAATGGGAGTGCTCATCTCATTTGTGCTGGCGATGATCCTTACCCCGGCATTTCTCATAGCACTCAAACCCGTAGACCAGAGGACTCAGGCGAAGATTTCAGAGGATTGGGTTTCGTGGATCTTCCTCAGTTTGGAGCGCTTCGTCTTCCGGCGTTATCGGCTCTGCGCAATAGGAAGCATTGCGTTCATACTGCTCATGTTCGCGGGTGCGCCCCTGATCCATACCGATACCCAGATACTCCGCCTATTTGTCGATTCCAGTCCGGTGCTTGCCGACATTGAGTTTGTCGGAAAAAACCTTGCCCCCATCCGCTCCCTTGAGCTCGTGGTCAATGCGAAGGACGGCACGTTCAAGGAGCCGGAAACATGGCGTAAAATAGATCAGTTGGACAAACGGCTCGCTGAGATCCCCGAGGTGGACAGCGTGGATTCCCCCTTGCCGTTGTTCCAGTACGTCCATGCCGTAATGTCTCAGAAAGGGGCCGACCCAAATAAGCTCTTCACGGAGTCGGGCATCATCGCGCAAATGGTGCAGGTGATTGCCATGAATCAGGAAGGGAAGCAACTGATTCGCCACTACTTCGACCCCACTTTAGGCAGTCTCCACCTTTCGGTCCGAATCAAGCATTCCGCGGAGACGCCCATGGGCGAAATCATCGACAAGATCCAGGCGGCAGGGGATGAAGCGACAAAGGGGTGGGGTAAGGCGTCCGTCACGGGCGAGCAGGCAGTCTTCGCGGCCCAGGCGTCGGAGGTGGTGGATTCGCAAGTCCAATCCCTCGTGCTTGCCTTCGTGGCCATAACGTTGCTGCTGATGATCCAACTCCGGTCGGTGGTTCTGGGATTGGTAAGTCTCATTCCCAACATTCCTCCTGTGGCGGTTATCTTCGGGATGATGGGATGGCTGGGCATACCGCTGGACAACGTCACGGTCTTTGCGGCCGCCATTGCCATCGGACTCGCCGTGGACGACACCATTCACTATCTCACGCAGCTCAAGCGTGAGATGCTCTACGCGGATTCCACCGATTTCAGTGTGGAAGAGTGCGTTGCTCGAACGTACCAGGGCACCGCACGGGCAATGATATCCACTTCAATCACCCTCTTTGCGGGATTCCTCATGCTCGCCCTTACTCCGACAAAACCTGCCATATACTTCGGGTTCTTGGGAGCCGGAGCCATCGTGACGGCCATGCTGGGGGACCTGTTGTTCATGCCGGCGGTAATTCTGAGTTTTTCCAGTATCAGAAACGTGATCAAAAGGAAAATGGAGGCCGAGCGCAATGCGACCGTGCCGGAGGAGGAAGCCGGGAGTGTAGGCCCCGGCTAGCGAGGCACCAACACGGGAGCGCTGCCGGCTGCGAGTGCCTTCACCTTCGCACGGCAAGCCAAGGCCGAGTCTCGTGGGGATGGTCGGATCGGGGGCAGGTGCGTGCGCCGAACCTCCGACGCTGTGGGTTCTTTTTCCTTCGCATAGAGCGTTGCGTGGAGAGGCAGCGTGCTGTGAGCCGTCCCACGGAGCGGGCACCGGCTAACGGTCTTTTCACTTTTGGAAAGAATCGCCCCGTGCTAACGTGCCCACTCAGATTGGTCCAAGTGCACGAAAGGGCACTGAATGAAGATGGCCGTCTTACTCATTTTGAACGTGGGCCTTGGGGCCTTTTTTATCTTTCTGCTGCGCAGGCAGGGTTTGCTCAGCTACTTCAGCAAGGGGAAATTTTGGCTCACCTGGCTGGCAGTAGCGGTAATAACCCTGATGGACGAGCTCACCTCGGTCTTCTACGCACCGGCCGAAGCTCACCGCTTCCTCGGTCCCAGCGCGATCATCTTCATCGCGTTTACGGCCCTGTTCATCCACTACATGACCACCCGCCTGGTGGAGATCGCCGAGATTCTCGAGCATCACGGCATTTTCGGCGGAGGAGTCTACTCGTTTTCTTATTTGGTTCTCGGGTCAGTGGTGTTGTTTGTGGCGGTCTCGTCAATCATGGTGGATTATATTCTCACCGCGTGCATATCGGCCGTCAGCGCGACAGAAAACTCCACTTCATTCTTCAGCTTGCCCCATCATTGGAAGATGGTCACTGCCATCGTGGTCGTGTGGTCGGTCGCCGGCCTCAACATCCTGGGCATCAAGGAGAACGCACGCTTCACGTTCACTATCTTCATTCTGGCCGCTCTTGTTTTCCTCAATCTCATTGTATCCGGGATCATAGCTTTTGACGATCATTCGATGCTCCGTCTCAAAGAATCGTTCGTCGATGCATCGCAGGACCTTAAGACCGGCTCGTGGGTGCACAGCTACGGCATTTTCATAGCCTCGGTGGCCGGTTGCGTCCTTGCGTACTCGGGTGTGGAATCGGTCCTTCAGACCGCGGGATTGGTCCGTACGTGGCGCGAAATAGGTAAGTCGTACTTGTTCCTCGCATTTACCGTGGGGCTTGTGACTCCGATTGTCGCCACACTCGCGTTGACGGCACCCATAGACTTCCCGAAACATGAAGGCGACTTGATCACCCACTACGCCACCTTATTGAACGGTGTCCCGTTTGGGGTTGTGATGGCGGGGCCGGCAAGTTTGACCCTCATCATGGCGATCAATACCGCTTTCGTTGCGTCGAGCGAGCTTATGGAGCGCGTCGCCGAACGATATGGTTTCGGCCGGCTGATCGCCACCAACAGGAACCAATCGCTCTACCGAATTCATCTCCTCAATGCTTCTTTCTTCTCCTTCATCGTTCTGCTCGCCCAAGGCAGCCGGATGGTCCTCGCGGACATGTACGCTCTGGGGCTGATCGCCGGCTTTTGTATCAACATGGGGGCGCCGATCATCTATCGCTACAGTATGGGGACCAAGGAAGTCATCCAGTTCCACACAAGCCGATTGATCACGCTGGTTATGTTCCTCATCTTCGTGAGCTGTTTGGGGTTTCTGGCATGGATGAAGCCCCACGGCACCGAGTTGTGGGCAACGGTTACCGGCATCGTCTTAGTTGCAGGTTTGTTTGTTGCCCGCAAGCGGGGCCCTGAAATAAAAGAGATAGAGCAATCCGACAGTCAGATGGACCTCATCCTTCATCTTGCGGAATCAACAGAGAGGGATGTCCACGTCTTCTTCCGCAGGCCCAGAGAAGAGGCGTTGAGAGTGGTCAAACAGAATGAGGCGTACGTCACTTTTTCAATCCCAGAGGAGGCGCTCCCGTGCGGCTTGCTTCCAACCACTTTCGTTTCACAGCGAAGACCCGGAGCATCTACCAGCACATGGTAGCACTTCTCAAAGTCGTCGAGCACGAACTGACCGACCGGGAGATTACCGTGCATTTCGGGTGGCCGCTCTCTTCATGGGTCGACAGACTCGCCATCGGGGTCATGGTTTTCAACATTATGCAGCTTCCCCGACAATTCCCCGGCATGTACTTCAATATCAATTATCCGGGAAGGCCGTTCCTGACAGGGAGCAATCGAAAATGACGGTAGTGTCCAAGCAAGGGAGCGAATCGAGCCCCATGCGCCTTACGGGCGACCCCGAAGGCAAGGGTCCCCGAACGGCACCTCTTAACCACAGCCAATCTCCTTCGGACTCGATCCAAGGTATGGAGAGGAGGAGGAGAGGGCTTTGGCGGCGTTTGCTCAGGTTTCTGTACGGCTGTTTCGTCGAACCTCTTGTCGCGTCCAAAAATACCCCGAAACGTGATGCTCTCGGAGTTTCTCTGGGGCTGTTCATAGGTTTTATCGTACCGGTGGGCGGTCAACTCCTGGTGTTGACTCTGCTCCGGATGGCGATCCGGTTCAACTACATTGTAGCAGTGGGATTTTCTTTCGTGAGCAATCCTTTTGACATGATTCCCCTGTACTATGGGTACTATCTCTTGGGATCTTACATTCTCGGAAAGCCGGCCTCAATCGACTTCTCCGTGTTCCGGAATCTTATGCACGGAGTGATGGGCAAGACCTACTTCTGGGAGGCCTTCGGCGCCTTTGCCGCGCTGGGCGGGGAGATCCTGGAGCGATGGCTGATCTCTGCCGTATTGCTTTCAGTAACATTCGGACCACTGGGGTATATCGTCACCCACCAAATTCAGAAGCGCCGCTGCCGCAGAGCTGCCGAACGGCTGGGGATGGAGTATGAAGCTTTTCTGGAGCACCTCGAACGGAAAGTTCGAGGTGAGAATCCTTCCGGCCCTCGCGGGGAAGCACCGGAGCCGAACACCGGGGGAAAAAGTCCGACCAAAAGGACGTAGACTCAGAGGCCGGGTACCTCTTCGGGGCAATCCATGATTTCGCCGCGGCGGCTCCCTGAATGCCGCGCCTGCTCTCCAGTCGGCCATTCGCGGGCCGCGAACAACGAGAGAGTGTGAATCACGAGTCTCCTTCGCGAAGCGCCCGACTGTCCGGAACAAAAGCGTAAGCGATGAAGGACCCTCCCAGGACCAGGGCTCCCACAATCCACAACGGGCGAAATCCGTCGGGCCCGACCAGACAAGAGGGCTCGCCGGACAGGACAAGGCCCAACAGTTGGGTCATCACACCTGCCCCGAGAACGGTGAAGAGATTCACTGCGGTCATGGCCTGGGCGATCATAGGCGGCGGGAGGAGCTCTTTGATGTGAGCGTAGAGAATCTGCCCCGGAGCAGCGACAAACCCCATACACAAGAAGAGAGGATAGATGCACCAGGGCTCCGGAGACGGGGTCCACACCGAAAAGAGTATCGTGAAGAGGCAGAACAGCCCCAGGGCTGCAAGTACAACCTGTTTCCTCGACTTGAGCAGCCGATCGCTGGTAAATCCCGACACCGGTAGTCCGATCATGTACCCCACGCCCATGGCAAGCAAGGCATTGCTCGCCGCAATCTCCCCCAAACCCATGCCGTAAATGAAGAAAGGGCCGAGCCAGAGACTCTGGAGCGCTGCGAAGTACCCGTAACGGGAAAAACTGGCCAGACTGATGGCCCAATAGCTGTACATGCCCAGCAACCGCCCCAAACCCGTGAAGAGAGAAGGCGGCTTTCCGGAGAATGGCTTGTGCCCGGGAGGGTGATCCCGAGCCACGAGAAGAAAAATCGCCACAATCACTGCATTCGCCGCCGCGAAGACGAGAAAGCTTGTTCTCCATCCCAGGTGCATGGTCATGAGGGCCAGCGGTGTAGCGGCAAGAAGGTTCCCTACAACCCCCACGGCAACCACGATTCCGCTGAGGAACGCGAATCGATCGACGGGAAACCAGACGGCCAGGAGAGCAAGCACTACCATGAGATTGCCGCTCATCCCGATTCCCAGGAGTGCTCGGGCCAAGGTGAGCTCGGTCGGTGTTCTCCCTGAGGCAAAGAGGAGGACCCCTGCTATTGCCGGCAGGGCCAAGAACCCCATGGTGGCTCGGGGTCCCACGCGATCCATGGCCAGTCCGATGGGCACCTGACTCAATGCAAAAGCGTAAAAGAACACTGCAGCGAGATCGCTTAGCTGGACACTGGTAAACCCCAATTCCGAAATCAGAGTCGGACTGATTACCGCCGACGAGACCCGATAGAACATGGAGAGGACAAAGTTGAGGCTGCCCATCACGAAGATGGCCCAGCGTCTCAAGCTGCCGGGTGCAGGATCGATGAAGACCTTAATCTGAGCACCCCCGGAAAACGGCAAAGGAGATCGTAGCCGGGATTTGCGGCAGGCCTGAGTGTCGGACAGGGCAGGTGGAGGTTCTTACAGGGGAGACCATGTTTCCGAGAGAATTCTTACCTTCTTGGGTTTACTCACATCCAAGACCATGTTTTTGACGCCCTTGTCACCGTAATTGTCGCCTCTGAAATTCTGGACAAAGGATACTTCGAGATGGTTTCCCTCTTTTTTCACCTTGATACGGTCAATTTCAACTCGAATGTATTGGTATCTATGGAAGAAATCATTCTTCTTCTTGAGAAACTGGGAGAAATCGAGGCTATCAGCCCTGAACTCCGGATGATACAGACTTTTGAATCGCGGAAAATCCTTGTCTTCCCAGGCCGCCTTCCAGTTCTGCAGAAAATGCAGCGCTGTCTTTGTAGATTGCCTCTCTCCAGGCTTCTGAGGCCGGCTACTCTCTGAGCTCGACCGCGGCGTTAGCTTGGCCGAACGAGTCTTGGGAGCGCCGGCTATTGCTGCCGGAGCCGATTCGTGTGATGGCGTCCGCGTTGCTCTGGTCGTGCCACGGCGGCTGATTTCTTCCTTCTTTTCTTTGAGCCGTCCCCTGGTTGAGCGTTCGGCGGTTTCGCTTACGTCACGCCGGGCGCCGGGTTTCGATACCGGTGGTACCGGAGCCGGCACGGCAGCCATCTCCGTGCGAGGTACCGGCTTCGCCATCATCCGGGCATTGGAGGGATCTACAGGCTGCCACGCGAACAGGCTGGACCCTCCTCTGGGACGATAAAATACCTCGCATGTCTTGCCGCCTTCTTTTTTCCGAAGGTTGGCCTCAAGTTTAGAATGCATTATCTGCTTCAGGGCAAGAACGCGCTCGAGCTTTCTTTTTTCCTTATTCCAATCGTACTGTTTGACATCGATGAACAGCCCGATATTGTCGTAAAGGATCACCGACCATTCGTCTTTGTCCGCACTATGGCATATCTTCATATACTCAACGGCGCTCAAGCCCGCCGCTTTTTCGAGAGCAGCCTTTCTCACATCGGGGTCGACGGAAGCAAGCTCACCCTGGTCGGGGGGGACCGGATTCGGAGGCGATGGCCGCGGCGGGGTCTGTTGAGGCGATTCTCCAGGGGGAACGGCCTCTTTGGCGGGTGTTTCTCCGGCCGTTCCGGAAATGGCGGCAGCCGGTTCGGGTGAGGTGCCTTTGGCATCTTCCCGGGCAGGTTCAGCTTTCGTCTTGTCCGATTCGGTTTTCTCCGAGGTCTCCGCCTTCGCCTTCCAGGGGAAACCAAAATGGGAAAAGCAGCCCGGCGAAACCACGGCCACCAATGCCACCAAGAGTCCCATGAAAATTCCCATGCTCAGGCGGCGCGTCGAGCTCCACCGTTTCGCAGACTGTTCCTCCATCAAGCATCCTTTCGAGGACAGCCAATGGTAACCAAATCGGCAATCATATGCCGGGGACCCGTCCTATTTCTCGGGGAAGCTCATGCTTCGGTACGCGAAGTAGTCGGGTCACGCTAAAGACTACCAGTAATGGCGTTTAATTACAAGGATTATGGTACGTCAACCGGACAGTTGCCGCTCCAAGAGGGCTCTTCAAGGGGGACAAAGAATTCCCGCGGGGATCAATGGCCGACGTTTGCAGCGAGGTACATGGATTGAGCCGGCGACGTGCCGCGGAACTATGTGCGCGCAGGCGGGTCTTAATTTGTTAAGGGAGGGCGTGTTCTTGATTGTCCGGGATTCGGCTGAAGATACGGCGTCATTAAGCCATGTGCAGGGAACGGGCCGAGCACCGTCCGATCAAGGCATGCTCCCGTGAGCGCTGAGTGCTGCTGGTTGGGGACAAACCCTCATGGCGAGCACATTAAAGTTCCGGGCCTCCCCGAGCCCTTGGCGTCGGTGTGCTCCGTAAAGTGGAGAAGGTGTGAACCACGCGAAAGGGGGTCGCACATGTCAACCCGCACAGGATCGCGTCGAAATCTCCCCCTGAAAGAGACACAGGCTCCTGAGCCTGACGCTTCCGGATGGGTAATGGAGAAGGTGGCCGACCTGGGGGTCACCCACGACATTCACGCCAAGAGGGCAATGCTCGACGCGTATTGCCCCGATAACGAACCCGAGGCGAAGTGGGACGGCTTGCAAGGCTGACGCCCGGTCTGATGCGCGGCCCGAGTCCGTACCGGGCCGGTCATTGCACGTGTCGCCATCGGCGGGAAGAAATTCATCCGAAGCGCCGCCGTGCGACTCTCGTGGCGTAGAGGACCGCCTGCCGGACCCGCCCGCGTGGCCCTTTTGATTTTGCGTGCCTCCGATCTGCTGATTCTCCCCATTTCTCTGCCGGGTTTTGCTATAGTGTGAACACAGGATGCTCGCGAAAGGAGACGCCCGTGAGCGAAGAGAGGAATTGCCGTATTCCCGGCATTGACCCCGGCGCGAAATCTCCACCCAAGTCGCTGAAGATCCTCGTCATCGGGGAATCCCACGCACTCGGGCAGGCCGACGATATCCTCGATTCCCTTCGTATCCTGGGATATGACATCACGCTCCTCGGCGTGATAGACCGGCACATCTTTCAAAATGACTCAGACCGGGAAACTCTCGTGGAGAGGGTCACGGAGATTGTCTCCGCAAACCGCCCCGACCTTCTCATCATGGCCTCCGACAGCCACCCCCTCCGCAAAGCGCTCGCCGAGTGTCTCCCACCACAAACCCAGATCCTCGATAGCTTCGCTCTCAAAATCATCCATGAATTGACCGACGTTTCCGGCCAGCTTGCCGCGACCCGCAAGAAACTGGAGAGCGTGGAGCTTATCAAAGAGGTCCTCATGTCGGGCCCCGAGGTGAGCATCATGGTCGTGGACGAGGATCTGCAGATTCTTGAGATCAGCAACGCTATTCTCGCCAGAACCAAGATGTCCGAGGAGGACTGTCTCAACAGACCGTGCCACTGGGTATTGAGAAAGCGTCTGGAGTCCTGTCCCAG
Organism: Desulfomonilaceae bacterium; assembly: GCA_041741735.1. Classification (GTDB taxonomy): domain Bacteria; phylum Desulfobacterota; class Desulfomonilia; order Desulfomonilales; family Desulfomonilaceae; genus JBGSJS01. The sequence goes on from JBGSJS010000051.1 coordinate 23,229, forward strand.
CTCGACGGGGGCATGTGTGGTGCGGGATGTCCTTCAGACCGGTCGCTCGGTGCACACGGTGCGTGAGGAGCGCCGCAAAGACGGGATGGAGGTCTTCTTCACCGTCAGTGGATATCCGATGCGAAGAGACGAGTATGGAAAGCGAAACGTTCTGGTGGTCTGGAAGGACGTCACCCAGGCGATGACTCCTGTTCTGGATCGCCAGGCCCAGGACATTCGCCGGAGTTTCTCCCAGACTCTCAGACAGGACAAGATGGTGGCCCTGGGAAAATTGGCTTCTGCAGCGGTCCACGAAATCAACAATCCCATTCAGGGGATTCTGACCTTTGCCAAACTGATCCGACAGTCCCTCCACAAGGAAACTTACTCGGTAAAGGAACTGGAGCGGTACTGCTCCTACCTGGATCTCATTGCAACCGAATCCTCCCGCTGCGGCAAGATTCTGCAGAATCTCCTGTCGTTTGCTCGCAAAGGGGATCTTAGGAAGACCCGGGTCGATGTGGGCGGGCTATTCGATGAAATTTTTCTCCTCATGGGACACCGCATGAAGCTGCAAGGGATCGGCTATTGCCGGGAAAAGGCGAACAACATCCCGCTCATTTACGGAGATCGCGATCAGATCAAGCAGGGACTCCTCAACGTTATGCTCAATGCGGTTGAAGCCATGCCCGACGGAGGATTCCTGAGTCTGTCGGCCGAAACACATGACGACGGGCGGCACGTCGCCATCAAGATCGAGGACACCGGCGTCGGGATTCCCAAACATGTGCAGAGCAACATATTCGAACCGTTTTACACTACCAAAGGGGAGGGCAAAGGAGTCGGTCTCGGACTGAGCGTCGTCTACGGCATCGTGGCTCAACACGGCGGCTCGGTGGAAGTGGAAAGCGAGGAAGGGCAGGGAACGCGATTCACGTTAACCTTTCCCATAAGCTCGGAGGCCTCGGAAGCCGATTCCCGTTCCGGAAATCGACTTGGCATCCCGGTTTGAGTCGAGGTTTTTGTAGACATACCCCGCGTAGAGAAGGAGCTGATTCTCAACGTATGATGCCATTGCGCAATTAACAATGTGACTTCACGCACGGACGGCATGTCTCTGAAGTGAAGTCAGGTCGTGCCGTTCGCAGCGGAAGAGACATGCCGTCCGGATGAGCTGTTGAACCGCGAAATGGTATGAGGGACGGTCCCGAGGGAGCGCCGGGGGGAAGACGCGTCTTCCCCGGTGGCAATGGGGCTGAGAATTACCGGAAGAGAGGTGTCGGCACCGAAAACAGAGCCCGGCGGGCAACAGACCTCTTCCGGAACGGCACCGGAATGCCGGGCTTATCGATTCCCCTTCTTCGCAGGGGCCTCCCAAGGAGATAGCGTTGTCATGAGCCGCAATTTCAGGTTTATGGTGGTGGACGATGAGCTGATTGTGAGGGAATCCCTCGCCGCTTGGCTCGAGCAGGAGGGAGCGGTGGTGACGAGGGCCGAATCCGGAGAACAGGCCCTGGAGATGATGCTCCAGAACCTGTACGACATCCTCTTTGTGGACATTAAGATGCCGGGGATGGACGGCTTCGCTCTCCTGGAAAAGGTAAAGGAGTCGTTTCCCACAACGCTGGTCGTTATTATTACCGCCTACGGAACCGTCGAGTACGCGGTTCAGGCAATGAAGCTCGGCGCCAACGATTTCCTCGTGAAACCCTTCGACCCGGAAGGGCTGGGGCTGCTGGTGGCCAAGCTCATCGAGCACAAGCGGCTTCTTGAAGAGAAACAATACCTTGAAAATGAAGTAACTCGCTGCTGGGGAGGCCCTGACGAGATCGTCGGCCAATCTCCCCGCATGGTGGAGATGTTCCACACGATCAGGGAGATCTCGGGCAGCGATACGTCCGTGTTGATTCTCGGTGAGACGGGAACGGGAAAGGAGCTTATCGCTCGGGCCATTCATGCCTTGAGCGACCGTATGGGCGGGCCTTTTGTACCCATCAATTGTGGAGCATTGCCCGAATCACTTATGGAAAGCGAGATTTTCGGTTACGAGAAAGGCTCGTTCACCGGAGCGGCACGGCCCAAGAAAGGACTCATCGATGTGGCCGAAGGAGGAACCCTTTTCCTCGATGAAATAGGGGAAATAACCCCGAAGATGCAAATCGACCTCCTGCGGGTCCTCCAGGACAAGACCTTTTTCCGTGTGGGCGGAGTCGAGCCCATCAAGGCTGATTTCAGGCTCATCAGCGCTACGCACCGGGATCTCAAGCACGAGATTGAACGAGGAGTCTTTCGGCAGGACTTCTTTTATCGCGTCAACGTGATTACCCTTACCGTGCCGCCGCTCAGGGAGCGCCGCGAAGACGTCCCCCTGCTGGTGAGGCACTTCCTCAAGCGTTTTGCCAGGGAAACCAATCGGGACGTCGATTCGGTCAACGATGAAGCGATGAAGATCTTGACCAAATATGAGTGGCCCGGGAATATCCGGGAACTTGAAAACGTGGTGGAGCGCGCAGTGGTTACCGCTCGCAAGCGTGTGCTCTCTCCGGACGTGTTCGCTTACCTCCTCTCGGAAACAGGCTCGGTAGACGGGGACTCATGCCCGCGGTCACTCTAGGATATGGAAAAGGCACACATCGGGCGAATCCTCGAAGAGGAAGACTGGAATATCTCCAAGGCAGCCAAGGTACTTCAACTGGATCGATCCACGCTCTACAAGAAGATGCGCAGGTACAACCTGGAACGTGTGGGCTGAAGCGACCGGCCTCCGGCAATTGAGCCGGCGGTGCCGCTCGATCGGACATCCTGCAAAGCGACAGGTTTGCCAAACGCAGGTATGGGACAAGGAAATTTCTTATCGGAAACCAAGAGCCGCACGACAGCATGGACATGAAAGACGTTATCGATCATTTCTCGGACGCGGGCGAAGGCCTCATCTCCGTCATCCCATTCGGCAGGGTGGAACGCGATGTTATCACCGTGGTTGCCGACGGCATCCAAGGGATTTTTCGGCTGCCCGTGGACGTCCGGGACGTTCTGGCGTTACCCGAAGAGGCCTTCATGGCTTCGCGGGATCAGTACAACGCCATGGCAATCATAAAATCCCTCAAAGAGTGCAACAGCGGAAAGAGTTTGAAGATTCTGGGGATCACAAGGCATGACATCTGCAATCCAATCCTCACCTATGTGTTCGGGGAAGCGTACATGGGGGGAACGGCTGCTGTGATGTCGTACGCCCGACTACGAGTGGGCGCCAGGGGTGAGCCCATGTCGAGGGAAGCCTTGCTCGAGCGTGCGGTAAAGGTCGCTATTCACGAGATAGGCCACACATTCGGCTTGTCCCACTGCCACCGGGACCGATGTGTCATGCACGCGTCCAACAATCTCTTGGAGCTCGACGACAAGCTGAACTACTTGTGCTCGTACTGTGAGCTCTTTCTCCGTGAAGCGCTTGTCAAAGCTCTCAAGGCGCCGGACTGTGCGGAACCGCAACAAGAGGTCAACTGACCGGCCCCGCTCGTTCTTTATTGAAGTACGCTGAGCACGTCATAGGGCATGGGCAAAATCATTGTAATTCATAAGAGCCAGGATGGTGGATATTCTGACCCGTTTCTCAAAGACCCGAGGCAATATCTTGATGATGAACTTGGATCGTTCCGCGTTACTTGAAATCAGCAGGGTGGCCAGTCGGGCTGCAAAGAGAAGACGGTACGCCGATTTGACCGGATCAAGGTCATTGGAGCGTTGCCAGAAGTCCCCCGACCAGTAGTAGTCAAGCTTTCTCAATATGGAGTCAAAGGAATAGACCGATTTCATGACTTTCTTGTATCCCTGCAACAACTCTTCGGCAGACATCCCGGCCGGGGTAAAAACTACATGCTGCGTGTCATATTTGCCCCAGTCTTTGTGCAGAATTCGTCCTTCTTCGTCCAGGCGCTTGAATAACTTCGTTCCGGGGAAGGGCGTCAGAATATTGATCAACGGCATTAAGAGGTTTGATTCCCGAATAAAGTCTATGAGCTCGTCAAAAGAGCTCTGGGAATCAAAGTCGTAACCGACGATGAACGAGCTGTGGACCAAGATTCCATACGACTGTATCTTTCTGATGGCTTCCAGATAGTCATAGCGTTGATTGATCCCCTTGTGCATCGCTGCCAGGTTCTCTTTGGAGATGGACTCAAAGCCTATAAATACTGCCCCGCATCCGCACTCCTTCATCAATTCCAGCAGCTCGGTATCCCGCGAAATATTGATGGAGGCCTGACACATCCAGTTGATGTTGTACGGCTTGAGAGCCAGAAACAATTCCTTGGCGAAAGGTCTGTTGGCCAAAATGTTGTCATCGGCAAAGAAAATGGCGTTCTTCTTCTTGTATGTCGCGTCATGGGAATTGATGAGCTGAATCTCCCGGATGACCTTTTCCATCCGCCTGGATCTAATCGTTTGCCCGTCGAAGGCGTGCACGGCGCAGAACTCGCAATGGAAGGGGCAGCCCTTGCTTGTCTGAACGAGATCCATGATGTATCGGCCGGCAGAAAGTGAAGACCTGTCGGGGATAGGGGCAGCCTCCAGATCTGCATGCTTTTCTGTTTTGTAAAGCCGTCTCAATCGGCCGTCTTCAGCGTCCTGCAGGACAATGTGCCAAATCTCTTCAGCCTCTCCGACTACAACGCTATCGCAATGCGGAAGAGCGTCTTCGGGGCACATTGATGGATGTATGCCTCCCATGACGGTTTTCACTCCTCTCGCACGATAGGTCTCCGATATCTCATAGGCCCTCGGGGCATACATGGTCCTCACCGTGATTGCCGCAAGGTCAGCCTTCCACGTATAGTCAATATCCTCGATGTTTTCGTCAAACACCCTTACCTCATGACCGGGGGGGGTGAGCGACGTAAGAGTCGGTATGGCGAGTAAATAGGAAATATGCTTCCTGGAAAGAAGAAATGTGCTGCCGAACTTATAGTCGTAGAAGCTCCTTTGGGAGCTGGAACCGTCTCGTGGAATTATTAAAGCAATTTTCATTTTCTTACGTTGCACCGTTCCTGCCGCAATGGTGAAATGGAGCATCCTTCTTTCACGAATTGCCGGCGAAGATTAGGAGGCTTTCGACGCGATCCGATGGGCCCGGTTCCCCTAGAGCCGTCCTTTATTGGGATCAAACGTGCTGCACGAGCCGTTTCATTGATCCGTCTCCGCTGGTATATACCTCAGTGGAGCGTAGGTTTCTAGTGTCAATGTTGATTTTTTTGTGGTTATCCGTCAAGAGGACCGGCAAGGATCGAGGCGATCACCTTTTTCTCAAGGCCATTTTCCTTAGCTTTCAGAGCGGTCTCTTGCAGGTCGACAGCAATTACTCTTTCTTTCTTACACGTGGCCGATCGTAGCCGCGGCCCTTCTTGGCCTCTCCGAGAATCTCCCACTCAGCAGCATCTTCCCAAGCCTACTGAGGGCGCTCGCAAAGGATTCGTCTCATCCGACGACGTTTCCCGGCATGCACCGGGCTTTCATCGGGTGAGAAACGGTAGTCTTATCGTGCCGCTCATTGGGCGAGAGTCACATGTCGACGCCCGGAGATTCTCGGCGTCGATCGTTTCTCCGGCGCGACGCGGACGAAAAAAAGGAAAAGGTGAGACCTCATCGTCAAAGCCTCACCTTGTGAATTCTTACGGTTCCGGACGGCTGTTACCAGCGAGAGTCCCGGGAGCCTCGATTACCCCCCCTGTCCGACTTGGGCTTAGCCTCGTTCACTTTCAGACTGCGGCCGTTACATTCCTTGGAATCGAGCTCCTGGATGGCCTTGAGACCTTCTTCTCGGTTCGTCATTTCGATGAATCCGAATCCGCGAGACCGGCTGGTGAATTGGTCCATAATGACCTTTGCCGACTGCACTTCCCCGTACGCCGCGAACAAGTCCTTAAGCTCCGCTTCATTGGTGTCAAAGGACAGGTTTCCGACGTAGATGTTAATACTCATTTCCGGCTCCTTTAAGAAAAGCACGCCACGCGTTCCGCCTGAGTGCGTTGACGAATGAGAACAAGGGCTATTTGTGAACGGGGATAAATCGGAAGTCATTACTGCGTTACGAAGTCCTCGCCACGGGGCCGATGTCCCAGGACCTTAATCCTTGCATGACACCCGTAGTCCTTGACGCGAGGTCTACCGGAGAAACACAGGTTAAGTACTCCGACCATAAGCTGCCAAGATTTGGTTGTCAAGCGATTTGGCCGGTACAGCCCCGGCCGCGGCGTCGTCCGGTGTGGCAGTGGAATAGCGCGGCGACAATCCGATATAGGTGATTCGCCGCTGCATTCCTCAGTCCCGCAAAAGGGGGAGGCTCTTCCTGTCCGGCCTCTCCGGGGATGCCGCCTCGTAGACAACCGGGGATCCGTCCCGCGCCAAGAAGCTTGTCAATCGGTGCCGGCTCTGGCATGTTCTTCCCGACCGGGCGGCACTGCGTCCACAAGCTGAAAGGAGCGATCTCCCCCTTTATGACTCAGGATCAGATGTTTTCTTTCGGCCGCAATTGGCAGGACTTCCTCGGAAGCATCGACGACGAACGAATCCGCAACGCCAAGTCCTCCCTTACCGAGTTTTTGACGGTTGATGACTTGCGAGGGAAGAGCTTCCTCGATATCGGCTGCGGGAGCGGGCTCTTCTCTCTTGCCGCATATGAGCTCAAGGCCGATCGTATCGTCAGCTTTGATGTCGATCCTTTTTCCGTCGAGTGCTGCAAGCACCTGCACAAACAGGCAGGGAGCCCCACCACGTGGAAAGTTGTCCCCGGATCGGTGCTCGACGAGGAGTTCCTCTCGGGACTGGGAAATTTCGACGTGGTCTATTCGTGGGGTGTGCTGCACCACACCGGACGAATGTGGGACGCGATCAGAAGGTCGGCCGGCTTGGTGGGACCGGGAGGTGTGTACTACATAGCACTTTACAACAAGATTCAGGCACGGAACGGCTCTCCTTCGTGGGTGCACGATTTCTGGCTCAAGGTGAAACGGACATACAATGCCTCCCCTTCTCTGGGGAATTACGTTCTTCAACCCCTGGCCATGGCCGCGTACGTGGGGATGGTACTGGCACGGCTGGAAAATCCCATCACGCACATTAAAACCTACAAGTCACATCGGGGTATGAGCTGGAAGCACGACGCAACCGACTGGATCGGAGGATATCCCTATGAATTCGCGACCGTGGAAGAAGTTTTCAAATTCGTGAAGGGGGAGTTTCCCGCATTCAATCTCGTCAACCTCAAAGGAACGAGCGGCCGGGGATTGAACTGGTTCCTGTTCGAACGGAAATAGGTTCGTAGGGGTGCGGGGGACCCGTTCGGTCGAGACATTCCCGCACTCCTATTCCTCTGATACGACGCCTTATTGCAAGCCTACCCGAATACGATACTTCACTTTGACTTCTCCGTCTTTGGGGACTTTCACATCGAAGCGGATGGTGAACGCGCCGATTTTGGTATAGGGCCGGTTGTTGGATATGACCTCCCAATTGCCGAACACGGGCTCGATGATGCCGACGGCTACCTCATGCTCCTTGTGGTTACGGATCTTCAGCTCCCATTCCGTTTCGTAGAGCCTCGTGGTAATGCGTTTGAAATCCGTCTGCACCCGTTCCGCCACCACGTCGAAGGCCTCACCGATCTTGAGTCGCACCTCTTCGTCTTTGGGGGTATGATCGACCTTGTCCTCGCCGATGAATTGACTGCTCCCATCATCATCCTGTTTGTACAGGCGCATGATCCCTGCCGGGAGCGGCATCCCCAGAGCGTTCTCTTTGGAATTCTTGAACTTTATGTATACCGCCACGGGCTGTTTGGGGTTCTCTTCGCGGTATTGCCGCGTAAACCAGCTCTTGAGGCCGTACACCAGGAGCTCTTTCTTGACCTTGACGCCGTTGGCTTCCAGGAGACTGATCTGCTTGGTCTGCTTGTCCTTGAGGGTGGTCTTTCTCTGCAGATCGTATATGTGATACTCGAAGAAAGCCTTCTCCTGGAATTGCTGTGCCTTGGCACGTGAAAATTCCATGACCGCCGGTCTACCCGGGACCATCTTGTTTGCGTCCTGGGCGACCTGATGCACTTCACCCGCGACGAGCTTCAGTCGGGCTTGGCGGTAGATCGCCCCGCTCTTGTTGTCCAGAGTCACCCATCCCGAAACGTCCGCGGCGGTATCGTCTTTGTTGACAACCACCACGTAGTCGGCTTTCCAGTTCAGATTGCGGGTGAGGTAGGAGACTTGAATGTCCTGCGGTCCGGAGGTTCCGCTCTCGTAGAGCCAGGTGAGGGTGGGTTTAGCGATGAGGTTTTCCGGTAACTTGGGCAGGACGGGGGTTCCGGGATGCCCGAGATAGATCTCGTCGTTGATCTTATAGATCGGTCCCTGATTGTTGCTGAGCAGGGTCGCCTCCACGACCTCCTTCCGATCCTGGAACTTGTTCCAGTCCACGATCTTGATCTTCTTGCCCACGTATTTGTCCATGAGCTTCTTGGAATTGATGAGGTCGTACTCGTAATTCTGTTCCAGAATGCTGAAATGTTGCTGCGTTTTCAGCGACTCGGCATGGACGGTCACCGGCATGATTGCCGAAGCCACGTCCATGAACCGCAGCTCGCCCTGACCTTTGGGCAGTTGGATTCTCCTCGTCTCCTTAACCAGTCCGAGATTGTTATTGTACACGGTGACTTCCACGCCGGACTGGTCGTCCGCAGAGCTTTTGACCACCGGTTCCCCGAACGATGGTGACGACCCGAGGAACAGCATCATGAGACAGATAAAAGCACTTAAGATCTTCATGGCATTCAACTCCTTCCCGATCATGGTGCCGTTCTCTGAAATTCGCGGCACTGTTCTCTACTTCGCAAGACATTCCGTTTCGTAACGAAGGACTTCGGACCAAGCTCCTCGGGCCCCCGTTTTCCCAGAGCCTTTGCAAAATGCACAAAAAGATGCTTAATCGGACGGTCAGAGGAGCTCGCTGTGAACGATTCCACCGGACGATTGATTCTCGCACGCCACGGAGAGACGCACTCCAACCGTAACGGCTTCATCATGGGCCGGTCCGACTCTCCCCTCACTCCCGAAGGAGTGCTCATGGTGCGAGGCGTCTCTCAACTACTCAAGGCTGAGAGGGTGCGCGCCATTTTTTCCAGTATCCTGGGCAGGGCCGCGTTCACTGCGGCGATCCATTCGGAGGTTCTCGGGGTTCCCGTTCACTTCAGGGACGACTTGGCCGAGCTTTCCTGCGGCACCTGGGAAGGTCGGTCGCGCTTAGCCGTCCGAGGGGAGGGACGACTCCTGAGGAGCTCGTGGACCGAGCGCCCCCCCGGAGGCGAAAGCTACCAAGACGCGGAAATCCGCGCCCGCAGGCTGGTTCAAGAGGTCGCAACCGCGGGCATTCCCGATACCGTGCTCCTGGTAAGCCATGCGAGCGTAAGCAGAGTTTACCTCAAGATCATCCTCGGATTGGACGTCGAACGGGCCATTCGCATCCGGTTCCCCCATGATACCGTTTACTTGCTGGAAAGAGACCGAACCGTTCGCTCCAGATCCATCGACGGCCTGCCGACTGCCGGACTTCTATGGGAAGCGGAGTGACTGCTTCGTGACCAGCATGGGTGTGCCCGGCAATCGCTCCCCCACTTCTTCCCGAAGGCCGGTTCGCTCGGTGACGAACGACGAGGAACGGGCCCTTACCATGATGTTCCAGCCCAGTCGATTGTAGGGGAATACCCCGCCCAGGGTCTTGTCGATCCAACCCAGAGAATCCACCCGCAAGAATTTCTTCCGGGACAGCGACAGACCGGGGAGTTTGTACGGAATGAGATAGGCCGACCTCCACCCCTCGACCCGGAAGCCCGACCTGCGCAGCTTACTCTGCAGGCTCATGGGAGTGTAGAACCTGACGTGGGTCTCATCCCATCCATACCAGTCCTTGTCCCCTCGTATGTGGCGACGATAGATGCCCTCGATAAAGTAATTGAGCGAGAAGGAGTTCTGCGTACTGACCACAATGGTACCACCGGGAACGACGGCATCGGCAGCGTCGTCGAGGAGGCGTTCGTCATCCTCCACATGCTCGATCACGTCCTTCATCAGGATCACGTCGAACTTGGCGGATTGAGGAAACAAGGGAAAGTTTGCACGGCGGATAAAGGTGCAGACGTGCTCCACCGCCTCCTTCCGTGCGAAGTAGCGCGCAGTATCGAGAACAGACTCCTCCGCGTCCACTCCTACAACCCGGGCGGCACCCTTCTTCGCAGCAAGCACGGTGAACATACCCCCGCCGCAACCGTAGTCAAGGACGTTCTTGTCGGTGAGATCGCCGAGAAGCTCTTCGATAAAGGCATTCTTGATCCGACTGTACGCCTTGCCCTGCTGCTCCATGTAGGCCTGAAACGCCGTTTCCGGATCGTGAGATCTCAGCCAGTGGTCTTCGGGATACTGTTTCCGTTGCGTCTCCATGATCCACCCATGCGATGACCGGGTCGGCGAGCAATTCGTTGTGGAAGGCGCCCTGCACCTGTCTTCTTAGTGTAATCTCTAACAGAAGGCTTTACAATATGGAAACAATTTCGGTCGATTGGGAGGGCCGTCCGTCCGCCGGTTCCTTAATATTCAGTTTCATAAGTCCGGTCGCGTATTTTACCCCTGGCGGCTCGATCGAACCGCTTCTCCGTCATTCCTGCGGAGACAGGAATCCAGACTGTTCCGAACGCACTGGATAGCGGCTTTCGCCCGGGTTGACGACTTGAGACCGTTCGGGAGTATCCGGAAATGGATCGCTATCCGGAACCGAATTTCCGATAAGGAGCTCTTTGAGAACAACCTCTGACTGTTGTTCCTGCCCACACCAAACAGCGAATCGCCCCAAAACCCGTTGAATTAGAAATCCAAGAGCTCTCTGTAAAGCGCCTCCCATGCCTTTCGCTCCCTCTCGGCGTCAAACCGCTGCATCCGCTTCCTCCCTGCCGCGGCGAGCGACTCGGCAAGCCCGTCGTCATCCATGATTTTACCCATGGCAGCAGCGAGGGATGTGGAATCGCCCCGGGGAGCCAGCAAGCCCGACACCTTGTGCTTTACCAACTCTTCTGCGGCCCCTGTCTTAGTGGCCACCACGGGCACGCCCGCGGCCATGGCCTCCATGAGGATGTTGGGGCATCCTTCGGTCAGTGAAGGGAGAACGAAGAGATCGAGGCTTTTGAGCCACTCGGGAACACGATCGTGGGGAAGGGGAGGGAGCAGGCGGAGCACCTTTCTAACGCCCGTGCCGGCCACCACCCGTTCAAAGGTCTCTTTTTCCGAGTCCCTCACCACGCCCACTAGCTCCAGTAGGAGATTCCGTGTCTCTGCGAGTCGGGCTACAGCCTTGAACAGGTACGGCAGTCCTTTGGCGTACTTGAAAATTCCCGCGCATCCGATCCGGTACGGTCCGGTTCGGGGGGAAACGGGAATTCTCGACTCCTGAGGGATGTCCACCGAGTTGTAGATAATTCTGGTTTTGCCGGCCACGGGAGTCAGCGCGTCGGCCATTTCCATCAGATCCCCGCTCAGAGCGACCACGCGATCCGCATTCTCCAGGCCGCTTCGACAGACCGCGGTCTTTTCCGGGCTGAAGATGTACCTTTTCACGTCATTGCCCACAATGGTAACCACCGAGGGGATCTTCAACCTCTTTGTCAGCAACCCGGCAACAAATCCCACCGGATAGAGAAAAAAGGAATGCATAAGATCGAACCGCTCGGCTGCGTGGAGCATTTCCAAAGACTGGTACATCATCTGGAAGGTCAGGTTATGGGGGCAGTCCCACATCTCACGATCGGAATCCGAAAGCCGCTCTTTGCCCACGGTGATGTCATGCACCGTTATGCCGTCAACGCTCTGAGTCCTTCGGTTTTCGTCCAAGAGAACGGTCGGTTGAGCATCCACGGTCAGGCATGCCACATGGACGTCCAGCCCAAGAGCCCGGGCATGGCCGGCGACTTTGCCCACGGTGCGGGCAAGACCTCCCCACTGTCGTGGCGGATACTCCGGCGTGACTATGCAGATCTTTTTTCCTGCTCGTTTTTTGGAACGCGGCTGTTTTTTCTTCATTGCGCCATGACCGTCGGTTATGCTGTCGCTCGTCTTTTTACCATTCCCTGCGAACCAGGGAAAGAGATGGCCGTCAATGGGGCGCCGGTCAAGCTGAGCATTCTACGGAAAACCTGAATATCATGCGGATTGGAATAGTATTTCATAAAGATCCTTTCGTCCCGCCTGTGGGCATCGATCTGGTTCGGCTCCGAGCCATTGCCGGCGGTCTCATCCGGAAGGGGATCGATGCGGAAGTCTTGTCGCCCATTCCGAGAGAAGGGCTCATCGAGGGATTCATTCCGGTGAGAAATTTGTCCGCTCTGCGGGAAAACGGCCGGTACGACCTGATCAAGACCTGTTACCACTACTCCATAACCTTGATCGGTCCTTACCGGGGGCCGGTGGTTTCCCGAATCGTCCGGGTAGTGGATGAAAAACTCCCGGAACGGGATGAACCGTTCCGAGAGCAACTGCTCCGCTGCCAGCAGCTCATAAAGGAGCGTGCGTCGACGGTTGCCCTGAACAACGCGGAAAACCGGGCTCGATGGCATCTGATGTACGGCGCCGACCCCCCGACGGTTCTCGTCCCCACCGGTTGTCCGGCTGAGATACCTATGAGCGGGAGCAATCCCTATCCCGCCGGCAGGTCGTCGGTTCTTTTCTTGGGAAGCCTGGCCGCGCCCCGGATGGTGGAGATGCTCAATGCAGCAGCCATGGAGCTCAAGAGTCTCGCGGACGTGCATCTCATAGGGTCAAACAAGGCCTGCATGTACGGCGGTGATGAGGCATGCGTCCTCGATCCTCTCGTCATAGACCACGGCGAGCTTCCCGAAGAGCAGGTCTGGCGCTACATTCGGTATGCCTCGATCGGGTTGGCCTTTGCGACGGGGCTCCATCCCTTTGACAACGATGTCTCGAAGATTCTCAATTATTTAAGGGGGGGCTTGCCGGTACTCTCCGAAGAACCTATCGTGAACAACGAGCTTATTCGTCGGACAGGATACGGAGAGACCTTTGCCTTCGGGGAGGTGCCGGACATGATTGCAGGCGCCCGCAAGCTCCTGGAGAATCCCCCGGTGGAGAAACGAGAGTCGGTGATGCGTTACATGGCATCGGAACATTCGTGGGATCGGCGAGTCGATACCTACGTGGAATTGTTCAGGCGTATTGTGGAATCCTCCTAGAGACGGAACGCCCCGGAGCCGCGGCGCTCGGCTCAATAACGATTTCGGAGTAAGTATGAAGGCAGTGCTCGTTCGTCCGCCCTTTTATGCACTCTTTGGCGTGACGACACCCAAAATGAAGACCTATCCGCTCAATCTGCTCTATCTGGCGACGTACGCGAGGGAAAAGGGCGGCCACGACGTGGCCCTGGTCGATGGCGAGAACGTCTCGGTCCCTGGTCTGGAGCTACCGGACGGTGCTGCACAGGACCCGGAGATCATCATGAACAGGGGAATTCCCGGCATGGTGAAGATCCTGGAGAATCCCGGGCACCCGCTGTGGGACGAGATGGAACGTCTGATTCTCGATGAAAAACCGGATTTGGTCGGTATAACCTGTAATTCCGGAAATATGGATACGGCCCGCATCCTCGTGGACCGCATGAAACAGCACGGCTTGACGGTTATTCTCGGGGGAAGTCACCCCACGGTTCTCCCCGAGCAGAGCATCGCTTATACCGGCGCGGACATGGTTGCCATGGGGGAGGGCGAGCAAACCTTAGTCAGTGTCCTGGACGCCCTTGCGTCGGGTGGGGATTCTCTCGCCCACATACCTTCACTGGCCCGGCCGGCCGACGGCAGGATCGAGGTCAATCCCAGGGGCGCCCTGATTGCCGCAATTGACGATCTTCCCATCCCCGATCGTTCCTTCATCGACCGGTCAAATTATTTCGGCGAAGTGATCATGACCGGCCGCGGATGTCCGTTCGACTGTGCGTACTGCGCTTCCCGCAACATCTGGGGCAAGCGGGTCCGATTGCGGTCGGTGGGCTCCATCATCGAGGAGCTCTCCATGCTTCGGGATCGGGCGCAATCTGAGGGGACCCCTGCCGACTCCGACGCACCGATGAACGCCGACGGGACTTCGAAGGATTCGCGGCCCGGCCGGTGGGTGGTGAAAGTGGTGGACGACACCTTCACCGTGAGTCGCAAGCGAACGTTGGCACTCCTGGAAGAAATTACGGCCCATGGGCTCAACTGCTTCGAGTTCACAGGAGGCGTGCGGGCAGACACCCTTGATGAAACCCTGGTGGAAAAGATGCGTGAGGCCAATTTTCACCGCGTTACCCTCGGCGTGGAGAGCGGAAGTCCACGTATTCTCAAGATGATTCGGAAAGGCGAGACCAACGAAGACGTGAAGCGCGCGGTAATTCTGCTCAGAAAGGTCGGCATCAAGTCACACGCGTTCTTCATGATCGGGCTGCCGGAGGAAACGCCGGAGGACATTGAGCTCTCCAAGCAGCTCATTATGGAGGCCCGGCCCGATCATGTTGAGATCAACATGGTGACCCCCTACCCGGGCACGGACATCTTCAAGAAGCTCATGCCCGAAGACCCGTCCGAGATCGATCGCTGGTATCGCTGGTTCCACCAGGGAATGGCCACCCATTCGGACCGTCTGGGGTACGATCTGGACCGGGCCTACGAGGACTTCCTTGCGTTTGCGCGGGAGTATCACCGTTCCTTGGCCGACTTTCATGCCTAGAAATCCGTAAGGAAGTAGACTGGTGATCTTTTCGTCCTCGCATCCATGGGTTAGAACCCATGACTATTCAAGGGGCGCCCCTCCGGGGCGCGGGAAATTCCTGCCCTGCAAGGGCAGACGGTGAATAGCCGTAGGTTTCAGAAACTGTCTCAAAACCCGTGATTCGACCCTATCGTCTGTAGGGGCGGTTCGTGAACCGACCGAAATCACGGCGCTTCTCGAAGCGCCCCTACACAAGAATTCCCGCATGGCAGAGTTTTGGGACAGTTTCTTCAACCTACGGAAAGCGAGCCATACCCCTACCCCTCGCAGCCTCGGCCTGGGAGGTTGTCATGTCCGGCATTCATGTGTACCAGCGTCTTGAAGGGTCATTTCCAGCGTTTCGTGACCGTGGAGACGCTGGGAAGAGGCTTGTTGAGCTTATCCGGCCGGAGCGGCAGGAAGATTCGGTGGTTCTGGCGGTACCGCGGGGAGGCGTTCCGGTGGGGGAGCCTCTTGCCGAGGCTTTGGACGCGCCGCTCCACCTCGTTCCGGTCCGTAAGCTGCCGATACCAACCAATCCCGAGGCAGGCTTTGGTGCCGTTGCCCTGGACGGAAGCCGGGTGCTCAACGACGAGCTTGTCTACCATTTCGGATTGACCCAAAGCCAAATAGATGCCATTACCGAAGAGGTGCTGGACGAAGTGCGACGGAGAGCTCGTGAGTACGGGAGTGACGAGCATCCGCCCCCGGTTCGACACCGGACGGCTTACCTCGTGGATGACGGCCTCGCAAGCGGATACACTATGATTGCCGCAGCCCGGATGGTGCGGAACCTCAATCCCCAAGCCCTGATCCTTGCCGTGCCATGCTCGCCGTGGAATTCCATAGGAGGGGTGCAACCGCACTTTGACGAGATGTACTTCCTGTACGTCCAGGAACGAACGCCGTTCGCCGTGGCATCGTACTATAGATATTTCCCGGACCTGTCCGACGACGAAGTGCGGGAGATCCTAGCAGGAGCGAAATACCTCCCCCAATGACCTTGCCGCCGCAATGGAAGACAGCGTTTTCCAGAACTGGCTCAAACTGAGGCACGCTCGCGATTGAGGTTCTGCAGTTTATCCTACCCCGTCTCAACTTAAATCCCTCATCGTTCGAGACTGTCAAAAATCTGTGACCGTGATCGGTATGGTCGTAGTCCTTAATGCACAAGGACTTTATGTCGGCAGCAGGATAATCCTGAGGCCAACGAGGGCCACTGCGGTACTAGCGTTTACAGTCCCCAAAACTCATGCCTCCTTGGATAACCTGATGTTGATGGTTTGGTCCGGAATGATTTCATCGAAGTTTCTGAACAGCCGCCCGCCGCTGTCCTCGATCCAGTACAGGACCTGTAGGTTGATGGGCAATCCGTCGAAGTCTCCGCAGTTCCCGAAGTCAGTGCGCAGGCGCAGCGTTACCTTCCAACCTTTACGGCAAAACCGATCTCATTGCCTGTGTCCCCTTTTTGCTTGACCAAGAGCAGCGGGGGTATTATGTGGACACATAACCAAGACGCCGTATCATATGCGAATCAATCCCAGGATTGTTAGGTTTCTTGTCGCATGAAACGTAATCGTCGCGTTCTCCTCGTAGGCATCATTGCCGTGGTCGTACTTGCCGCGGTTGCTTCCTTTGTGCCAATGCGCAGCACCCTGAAGTATCTATGGAGGAAGGCAAGCCGCGAGTACTCAGTTTCCACAAGGCTTGAGCAGTTCGGTCACTACGTCAAGGAGCGACTTGAACCGTCCTTTGCTGCCGGAGGGGTGAAGTATCCACCAGCCGACCTCGCTCTCGTTGCATTCAAGGATTCGAGAATACTGGAGATGTACGCGAGGGACCAGGGACAGCCATGGAAGTTCATAAAGTCCTATGCCGTCTTAGCGGCAAGTGGTAAACTCGGGCCTAAGCTTAAAGAAGGTGACCATCAAGTTCCTGAAGGTGTATATCGTCTGGAGTCGCTGAATCCCAACAGCCGCTTCCACCTCTCTCTGCGTCTCAATTATCCCAACGACTTTGATCGCCGCATGGCCAAAGTGGACGGAAGGACAAGGCTTGGGAGTGACATCATGATTCACGGTAGGTCCGTATCAATCGGGTGTCTGGCTATGGGAGACGAAGCAGCGGAAGACCTATTCGTGCTATCCGCTCTCGTTAAGACAGAGCGTGTCAAGGTCGTCATCTGCCCTATGGATTTTAGGATTGAGGCTGCAGTGAACCTGATCGAGGAACCGAGTTGGGTCGGTGAGCTTTACGGAATGCTTCGTAAAGAGTTGCACCAGTTCCGGAAAGGAACCTAACTGCCGACAAAGGGCCTTTCTTGCAGGACAAGCACGGAATCGAGGAAATGGAGGGAATCTTCGTGCTAGTGTGCCTCCTCGCATTTCCTCGCCACTTCGCCCGTCGCAGCGTTGAGAGCCGATCGGCGTTCATCCACCATCAATGTCTGATATCGGTATCCTCGTCCGGAATCGAAGACGTGGCCCTCCGTGGTACCCAGACGGTGAAGACCGTTCCGGATGCGTCGGATTTCACCGTGACGGCCCCCTTGTGCTCTTCGACGATCTTCTTGACCAGAGTGAGCCCCACTCCCGTGCCCCCGTCCTTGGTTGTATAGAAAGGATCGAAGATCCTGCGCATGTCCGGGGGAGGTATCACCTTCCCTTGATTGGTGATCTTGAGAACAAAGTATTCCGAGCACCTGAGATCCCCCAGTTGCTCGGCCTCTCCCGCCGCGGTGAAGATGCCGGTTTCGATGTCGATGATGCCCCCGGGCTCGGACGCCTCGATGGCATTGGCGACCAGATTGCGAACCACGTGCTGAAATCGGTCGGGGTCGAGAAAAACATCGTGTCGATGCTTGTCCAAATGCATGGCGATTGCGATGCCATGCTCCTTGAGCCTCTCCTCGTGGATGCGGAGGACTTCCTCTACAAGCGCATTGGGATCGGTCTTCCGAAGATGAATGGTCTCGTTTCGTGCAAAGTTCACGAGGTCTCCGAGCATCGTTTCCAACCTCTGAACTTCTTTGATCATGATGCGGAAACATTCTTTCTGGGTCCCGGGATCCATTCTCCTGTCCGGCTCCACCTGCCTTGCCAACCTCCTGGCAAACCCTCCGATGATGGAGAGCGGCTGTTTGAGCTCATGAGCCACTTGAGCCGTGTGCTGGGCTATGGATTTGGCCCGCTTGGACTCGGCCATGCGCTCGTACAGATCGTCTATAACCCTCATCTTTTCGATAAGCTCTTCTTTGGAAGTCCGCAGCTCTTCCTCGAGCATTTTTCGAGCTGTTCTGTCCCGCATCACCCCCTCGAATCCCTTTATGTTACCGGAGAGATCCAGCAACGGCTTGCATCTGATGCGAGCCCATTTCCTCCGTCCCTGTGAGTCGATGAGCCACAGTTCTTCGTCCCAGATGCTTCCCTCTTCGACCGTCAGCAGCGACCGTGCCCGTTCGGTGGAGTCGAGATAGGTGTAATCCCACAGGTACGTCTCGATCATCTTACGGATGGGATAGCCCAGTAGCTGGAGGACCTGAGAGTTCAGGAAAATGAAGCGACCGTCTCTGTCCATGGAAAAGACCACGTCCGGGAGCTGCTCGACGAGTGTTCTGTAGCGACGTTCCGATTCTTCGAGGTATTCATGGTAGGTTCGCAAGTGTTCTTCGAGTCTGGCGCGAGTATCGTGCTCACGGATAATGCCGTCGAACACCTTGGCCTTTGTCTGCGAATCGCACGAGGCGCGGCAACGCAGGCGGACCGATTTTCTGACGCCGTTAGCGTCGACGATGGTCGCGTCATGCTCCCAAACCGAATCCGGAGGCGTTTCCAGGACGGTTCGAGCCAGTTCCGCGTGCTCCGGAGAGACCAAATCCCAGAGAAATCTGCCCAGCATTCCGTCCACGGGTGCGCCGAACAGCTCCGAAGCCCGTGAGTGCGCAAAGACAAAGGCGCCCGAGTCATCAAGAGTGAAGGTGACCTCCGGTCCCTGAGTCGGCACAAGCGGCTCTGTGTGGGTGAACCCTCGCTCTCTTTCTTCAGCTCTATGGGGTCGTGACGTGGTGTCGGGAAGGACCGCCGCGCCGATCGTATCTCCGTGCTCATCGTAGATGGGAACGGCTGCCCGGCAATGCCGAGTCCTTGCGGTCTCTCCGGTGTCGGCGCACGCAGGCTTCCGACTCGATGGCGAGCCGCTAAAAAGCTCCACCACCGGACATCCGGCGCACACTGCTTGACCTTCGTTCAGGTGGGCGAAACACTCTTGTCCCGTCGGATCTCCGAAACGCAACGTGAAGAGACTATTGGCAAAAGTGACTCGAAAGGATGTGTCAAGCTCCATGAACATCCGGGCAGCGGACTCCATCCAGTTGCCCAGGCTTTCTGCGGTTACGATTTTCTTGCCCATTGCAGCCTCCACGGAGCAGGTGGGAGGGCCCTCTATGGAGGACAAGCACTTTCCGTGCCATGATAGGCCCTTTCGTCGGTGGAGGGTCCCCTGTGGCCCCGTCCGACAACGGTGCCTCAACCGGGCGCTTTGAAAATCGCAGGAGGAAGTAGGGGAACCGCCCGATCGTGCGGCCCGACGTGTCGGGGGCCTGTGCTCACGTCCACGCAAGTTGCTGGAAACACCACGAAGAGGCCCTAATGTCCGCGAAAATCGGTACTGAGCCCCCTTTACAGTATGTAAGAAATGCTGACACCGCGCGGGGGATTTTTCAACGCATTTCCGCATTTCTCAGTGACCGCATCCTCCGAGAAATCGTCTGGCCGCCACCCTTCTCAGTAGTGGTTTCCATAAATACGATCGATGACTTATGTGGTGTCCATCACCAGCGGGAGCCCCCTTCTTGGTAGCGACCGGCATCCCTGCCGGTCATTGGGCCGACCGGGGCTGAGGCCGGTCGCCACCGCGGTATAAGGCTTTGAGCTCAGGAACGGACCGTATTTGCGAAATGCTGTACGTAGTTGTCCGTGACGGGTGCACCAAGGCTCAGGAAAATCATTGCATTGAAGGCGGGGGGCAGATTAGCCGGCGCCGAAAAGGAGAGGCCCGATGGCACAGCCATTGCACGGACAAAGTGGGGAATCGTCTGATTCAACGGGGCGGGCCTCACCTGAGGCACTCCCGGGAGGAGCGTATGGAATCGAAGCACTACGCGACACTGCGATTGAAGATCGTCATCTTGACGCTCTCCTTCTCCCTTGTACCCCTCTTTGTCCTCGGGGTGACCATATACTACCAATTCAGGCAGGCCTACACCACCAAAGTAACCGAAGCCCTCAGAACGATGGCCCAAAACCGTCGCAGCGCCCTCGAGCTCTTCATTGACGAGCGCATCGCCCAACTGGTGACCGTGGCGAATACCCATTCCATGAAACAACTGATAGACGAGAAGTATCTCAACAAGGTATTCAACGCCATGCAGTCCCGGTCCCGGACCTTCATCGATCTCGGGGTCATCGACGGGGACGGGAACCACCTCGCGTACGTGGGGCCGCACCACGACAAGCTTATATCGGTCAATTACGGCCATGAGGACTGGTTCCACGCGGTCTTTTCCTCGGGAACCTACGTGAGCGACGTATTCCTGGGGTTCCGAAAAATCCCCCATTTCATTATCGCGGTGACCGGACGGGACGGGAATAAGACCTGGATTCTGAGAGCCACTCTCAATTCGGAAATAATTGACAATATAGTGAGAGCCGGCCAAATGGGACGAACCGGGGATGCTTTTCTCATAAACAGGCACAATGTGCTCCAGACGGCATCACGTTTCAGCGGGAAGCTGCTCGGCACGCCTGACACTCCTGATTTTTCTTCTGCGGTCGGGACGGCTGTGGCACGGATCGACTTCAAGGGCGAAGAGAGTCTCTATGCTACCACCCAGTTGAACTATCCGCGATGGATACTGGTCCTGAAGGAGGATCCACGCGAAGAAATGGCCCCCCTCTTTGAGGCACGCTGGATCGGCGGGCTAGTTCTTTTGGGAGGTGTTCTCCTCGTTGTGCTCGGAACCGTGTTTATCTCCCAATCCATGACCAACGAGCTTATCCGAATGGAACGTCAAAAAGCTAATGCCGACGATCTGGTGGTCCAGTCGGCCAAGATGGCGGCTCTGGGTAAGATGGCGGCCGGGGTGGCACACGAGATAAACAATCCGCTCCAGATCATCGGTGACCAGGCAGGATGGATGAAAGACCTCCTCGAGGAGGAAGATATTACCAAGAGCCCCAACTTCCAGGAATTCGCAAATTGCATTGCCAAGATCCAGCGGCACCTGGAGCGTTGCAGATCCATCACCCACCGTCTGTTGCGATTCGGTCGCCGCATGGAGCCGACCCAGGAGCTTGTGGATCTCAACGCGATCGTGGCCGAGACCATTACATTTCTCGAGAACGAGGCCCGGTACAGAGAAATCGACATCAATGCTTCTTACGAGGACAATCTTCCTCGTATCACCACCGATCCGGCCCAAATTCAGCAGGTCGTCCTGAACATCATCGACAATGCCATCGATGCCGTAGGGAAATCGGGTCAGATCGACATCAAGACGGAGTACAATAATTCCAGTGCCCCGCGTGAGGTGGTGATAGAGATTGCGGACAGTGGACCCGGCATACCCAAGGACCTGCTGGCAAAGATCTTCGATCCTTTCTTTACCACCAAGGCGGCCAACGAAGGGACCGGCCTGGGTCTTTCCATCAGCTTCACCATCATAGAGAAGCTCGGCGGCACTATCCAGGTGACCAGCGAAGAAGGAAAGGGAACCACATTTACGATCCGACTACCGGCCGGTTGATACCGATGCGCCTGCAAGGCGGGAGAACTGCGGGACGGTCCTTTCTTGGGATTCGAGCCGCCCTCGGTTATCCCGGCGCTCCGTATACCGGCGCGAGGGGACAAGCATCCAGGAGGCGCACTGATGGACAAGTTTAGAGTCCTGATCGTTGATGACGAAGTGGATTTCGTCGAGACCATTGTCAAAAGACTCAGAGACAAGGGCCTTGAAGCCGAGGGAGTCCACCGGGGTAAAGACGCCATCGAGCTGCTCGACACGAGGGATTTTGACGTCTGTATCCTCGACGTGAGGATGCCAGGCATGGACGGCATCGAGACGCTCCGGGAAATGAAGAAGAAGAAGCCCTCCATGGAAGTAATCATGCTCACGGGGCACGGGTCGGTGGAATCGGGGATACAGGGTCTTCAGTTGGGTGCGTACAATTACGTCATGAAGCCTATCCCGTTCAAGGATCTGCTCAAAGAGATGACCCAGGCGTACGAGCGCAAGCTGATCGAGGAGGAACGGAGCTTGAAACCGGATGGAAAGGCCTGACGTTGAACGAACGTCGGGCGATCACGGCGGCACAAAGGCCGGCCACGTTGTAGGGTCCAACATGAGTCCCTGGAGAGACATCTGCCCCTATGCACCTTCGGCTGTGCTGACGGCCTCAGCGGTACCGCTGGGATTGACGGCAGGATGGGGTGCGGCTGCAGCAGTGGCGGTCATGGCGGCAATTTCTATCGTGTCGATTCATCGTCTCATGCAAAGAATCCACTCGCTGGATCAACAGAGACACCTCCTCGAGGAGCAGATCGTACGGGCCAACAAACTCTCCACGGTGGACGAGCTTTCAGCGGGAATCGCCCACGAGATCAACAATCCCCTGGCAATCATGGCACAGGAGGCCCAATGGATACACCATCTCCTGACCAACACCGGCCTCCGTGATGTCAAGGAAGCGGCGGAATGCGAGGATTCCGCGGCGGAGATCTCTCTGCAGGTGAATCGCTGCAAGGAGATCGTGCACAAACTGCTGAGCCTCGCTCGACAAATGGAGCCGGTCTATCAATGCATCGATGTTAACGGGCTCATAGACAATATAACGGGACTTGTGGAACGAGAGGCGGTTCCCAGAAACATCGAGATCACCAAAACCCTGCAGCCTGATTTGCCCCTGGTCTACACGGACCCGCCGCTTCTCCGACAAGTGATTCTCAACCTCCTCATGAACGCGTGTCAGGCCGTCGATCGGGACGGAGCAATATGCGTCGCAACTCTGTCGGAGGACGGTTACGCGAGGATATCAGTGAGTGACAGCGGGTGCGGAATTCCTCAGGATATCCTGCCGAAGATCTTCACGCCGTTCTTTTCCACCAAACCCGAGGGCAAGGGGAGCGGCCTCGGGCTGGCAATTTGCCGAGGAATCATTGAACGCATGGGAGGACACATATCCGTGTCAAGCATGGAGGGAGCATCCACGGTCTTCACCATACATTTGCCTGTGGACAATCGGCCACAAGAGCTCCCGAGCTCCCACTAGCGGCTTTCCTCAGGCTCTCATACATAGAGGGAAATAAGATGTCTTCGCCGGCCAAGTTACTCCTCGTCGACGACGAGCAACGATTCAGGACGACCACGAGCAAGCTGCTTGCAGCGAGAGGCTTCTCCACAGCTACAGCCGGCAGCGGACCGGAAGCCCTGGAGCAGATGAAGGAGAATGCTTTCGACGTGGTTATTCTCGACGTGAGAATGCCCGAAATGGGTGGTGTGGCCGTGCTGGCCGAGCTAAAAAAGCTCGACCCCCACGTGGAGGTCATTATCATGACCGGGTACGCCTCAGTGGACACCGCCAAAGAGATCATGAAGCTCGGGGCGTACGACTTCATGCTCAAACCGTGCGCAATCGACGACCTGGTGGAAAAGATCGAGGCCGCCTACGACCGAAAGACCGCCAGGAAGCAGTTGAAGTGAAACGAGCTTCCAGGCCGTGCTCGAAACGCCGACCGTTGCGACGTCGCGTACCGTTCGCTCGACTGCACATCGGTATCACAAACCCGCCTCCTCGATCGGGTCCGGGAGACGATCGACTTTTCGGTCGATGACCCGCTCTGCCTCTTCAAAAAAGGCGAATCGCGAAACGATAAGGCACGGTGTTACAAGCGTTGGAGGAGATCTGATACCTTTTCGCAAATTGATAATGTGACTTCGCCACCCGGGCGGCATGTCTCTGAAGCGAAGTCAGGTCGTGCCGTTCGCAGCGGAAGAGGCATGCCGCCCGAATTACCTGTTGAACCGCGAAATGGTATGAATAGAGAAGGTAAAGGGGAATAGCGGGCCGGGCCGGCTCCCGTCGCCCATGTCCCCCATTTCACGCCGTTTGATAGGAGAACTTCAGCACGTTCTGCGACTCCTCCATCGCAGGCTCGTGAGGCTGCTGAGCCTGTTTGGGCCGGTGAACCCATTTATGGAAGTGGAGACTCGTTGATGTGACGCTGAATCCGGTCTTGAAGGTAATCCTCAACGCAGGATAATTGCTGGCAAGCGTTCTGACCGCAACGAACTCCGTGCCTTCAGCCGCCATGCCGTTCAATGCGATCCTGTTGAGCTCCGCACCGAGTCCCCTGTTGCGAACATGGGGCCGAACTCCGATGAAGTCAAGGCTCCCGGACCTTGTCCCCACCACTTCCGCAAAGACCCTGTTGATCTTCGAGATGATGAACCCCTGGACTTCGCCGTGGGACCGTGCGACCAACACGTTGAAATGGGGCTGGTCGAAGACGTTGGCCACCAATCTTTTGTAGAGGAGGCGGGCGGCCCGTTCGTCGATGATGGGATCGTACACGAAGCGGTTGTGAACGTGGGTTTCCTCCACGATATCCAAGACCTGCTCCCGATCTTCCGGTTGCCAAACCCGGAATTCGATTCCTTCGGGCGGGTCCGGAGCATCCGGGGTCTCCTTGGGCTTGAGCTTCCTCCCGAGGTAGAGCTCTGTTCCCACGTAGCCGAATCCGCAAACCTCAAGGGCCTGTGCGGCATAGATGTCGTCCACGGCTATGCGGCAATCCAGAAAATCGACGTCTTGCAGCTCCTCCACCACGAATCGCAGGAGGCGAGCGGGTACCAGAGGGCCGTCGGATCTGGCCAGCAGGTGCGTGACCGCGTACATCTTGAGGCCGAAATGGTCGCTCATCCAGGGCAACGATTGGAGAGAAATCAATCCCACGAGACATCCGTTGTCCCGAAGACAAGTACTTTGCACCCCCGGCCGCGTGAGCGTCTTGGCCAAATACCCGGCCATCCGTTCTTTGCTGACTCCCATGGCACGGAGCTGGTAATCCTTGTGAGAATATTCCCTGAACAGCTCTCGAACTTCGTCGTCTCTTCGGGGATCGTACGGCGCGAAGACGAGTCTACTAATCGACATACTTATTCCTCCTGAGGCTCGATCCTGACCCTGGCTTCCCAGAGGGAGGTCCGAAGACGGATGCGAGGAGTCCAATTCTGGTAAGGTACATGATCGGCTCCCGGCGAGAGGATGACCGGAATCCCTGTCGGAGTTACCGACGTGGACATCCAGCCTCTTCCGGGCACGTAGACGATGGTGAAAAAATGACCGAATCGCCCTGCGGTCCGACAAGGTATCCCGCGGGCTCTCATGAAGGCACATTCCAGAAGAATGGTGTCCGGGCAGCAACCCAGGCGTCTCGCGAGAGTCACGGATGCCTGCTGATACATTGCGTCCAGATCCGAGTAGATTGCCCGTCCGCCGAAATACTCGCTCCGTTTGTGCTTGTCGTAGGTCACCGAGCGTACGAGCAAGTCGCTCAGCCGCTTGAATTCCAGCCGAGCATCGGGCGGTCCTGTGTTGCCGGCCGCGGCCCATCGTACGGCCTCGGGCAATGCGGGATCTATTTTGTACCCCGGTTCCAGAAACGGTTTGACTCCTGAGGGAAGATCCCCGGCCACGATCGGGGCCGGGCACATGAACAGGGCGTGGTCGAGGAGGTCGGACACGTTCACGAGGTACTTGAAGGCAAAATGGAATCTGATGGTCTGCCCTTGGCGGACTTCGTCGTACTTGGCGGAAAACCAGCGATTGCCCGCGGAGTCCTTTCTGAGGGAAGTGTGCGTCTTCGGCCGTGCCAGTTGATCGGCGTACACCAGCTCCCTGCCGAAGCCGTCCCGGGGTGCGGTCACTTCGAGGGTAAGCGGGCCGACGTAGCCTGGCTCCTCAACTTTGAAGTTGACTCGGTAGATTCCCGTCATCACAAACTTGTTCAACAGCCTGGCGGTCATGCGGTCGGGGAGGGGATGTCCGGAAAGCCACTTTTGAATGGGAGAAGTGAAGACCGCGCTATTCGTTCCCACAACAAGGCCGGGGTCCCGGTCCGCGGGCTTGAGGCCTCGGCCGGCAAGCAGAGCCAGGTCCGGCAGATCGAACGGCTTCTCTCCTTCAATGAGCACGAGGACTTTGAAGTCGGGCTTTCGCTTGGCCACCAGCGCCCAATTCGGTGCCGGTTCTTCCGTCAAGGCAGGCGCCGCCGCCCAAACTCCCGAGAGGGTGAGGACGGCCAGGACAGTTGCCATGGGGAGGTCTCGCAAGAAGACTCGCACCAGTCGGCTTTTTATACCAACTTTCATGGCTGAGAAGCTACAACGAAAGAAAGAAATCTTGGAGAATGCCGCCCGTGGCTGCGCCTCGGGTGAATCAGGGGCCCTTATAAGATAAGTTGCACTTTCTTCATCATGGAGGGGGACACTCTTCTCCCCCTCCAAACCTCCCCCATACGTTGGCTCACCGGGTGGAGAGCTCTTACCCGAAATTTTCATGTGAAGCGAGAAAGACAAAACCTTCTGAACCTTTTTCTTTGCAGGCTCCATAAGGAGCTCGGTGCACGGAAAGAGACCCTTCGGTCACGTTCCGGAATAATACGCATGGTTGAGGTGTCGGTTGGCCCCTGGCCGATAAACGCCGGTTTCGGTGAACAAGGTTGATTCTGCAGCAGAGCAGAGGGCGGCTTGGTGATGGTTATCGGCCCCGAAAGGCTTGCAACCGATTTGTCATGACTCTGTACCTATCATTTCATGACTCCGGAGTCAACCCCTCGACGGCCTCTGTCGGAGTGGGAGGTAGGCATACAGCCCGCACGATGTGGCCGTAACGATTTGTATTTAATAGGGTAAAGCCACAGATCCTTACTTTAGGTTTTTGTCATCATCTCAAAACATTTCACCGCAAAGCAAACGGGTCGAACCACGAAGACACAAAGATACAAGGGGTCGTCCACCAAGCGTTTCCTCGAATTACGGTTGGTGGACTCCGTCAGGGCCAAATCCCTACATTGATGCTCGATTCGCGTAGGTGGAGACCTACCGCCACTCAGAGTATGCCTGTTCGGGGCATCCATAGCTCCCAACATCGGAGACCCTCGTCCAAAAATCACCTCCGTCCGGCAAGTGCGCCAGTGATTTCTTGTCTGACCGGCGCCGAAGTCTCCCTCTTCAGACCGGCTTCCAGGATCTTTATCGCTTCATTGCCGCCGATTCTCCCCAGCGCCCACGATGCGTAGGAGCGAATAAACTCATCGGAGTCACTCATCGCAACGGCCAGATCGGGGATGTAAGCCGAATCGCCGACATTACCGATTGCAATGGCCGCGTTTCTGCGAAAGTACCTTTTGTCCTTGATGTAATTGTACATGAGCGGCCGTACACGCTTATCGAAGAACTCGTCGGTCATGTTCAACATCTTGTCAAGGCTGAAGTCCTCAGCCACATGGCTCAGGTAATCGTTTGCCGGCAGCGCCATCTTCAGTCGCCTCTGATTGCGGGGGCAGGCTTCCTGACAAAAGTCGCAGCCGTGGATGCGTGTACCGATCTTGATCCTAATCTCTTCGGGAATATGGCTCGTCACTCCCGGCCGTCCGTCTTGGGTCCACCAGTTGTTGAAGGAGATGCACCTGTGCGGAATAAGTCTCAGCGGCTCGGCGATGGCCCCGGTAGGGCACGCGTCAATGCAAGCCGTGCAGCCTTCAGGGCATTTGACCTTCATGGTCGGTTGGTCGAGCTCCAGCTCCACATCGACGACCAAAGAGCTCAGGATGATAAACGAGCCAATTCCAGAGGCATATGCGAAGTTGTTCTTGCCGAAAGTTGTAGTGCCGGCCCGGGCAGACACCCGCCGTTCAGGAACCCAAATCCCTTGGCCGACTCGGCAGCCTCGCTTTCGCAAAAACTCAACCATGAGGCGGTAACGCGCTCCGTTTATCCGGTCGGGAGGAGGACCGTACGCTCGGGCCAGATAAGCCCGTCCTATCATCCCGAGCAATTTGTCGGGAAACGATTCTCTCGCGTAGTCGTGCACCAGCGAGATAATGGATTTTGCAGCAGGCATCAAACCTCTTGGATCGGCTCCGGCAAGGGGCTGCCGGGGATCCTGGGTATAGAACGAATACGTGTCTCCTCTGGACTCCAACTCGGCAACGTAATCGGAAAACGGATCGGCGCTAGTGAACCCCACCCTGCTGTATCCAAGGTCGAGGGCATAGTCTTTCACATCCTGCGTCAGAGACATTACTACCTCCGTCGATAGTGAGATCGCGGGATTTTGCCCGCAGCGGACCTAAACGGTTCTCGCAAAATCGGATATTTCAGAGACCGTCTTGCTCCAACTCCGTGTAGCTACACTTATTAAGCCAAACAACCTCTCCGGACCGGAATCCGGAACCTTCGTCCGTCCCCCGCCTGTGTTTATACAGGTGAAGACAAGCGACAATCAGTCATCGAGGGCCTCTATAGCTTCAACCAAAGCGACCAGCTTCCTAACGTCATCCTCCCCCAGATGAGACCCGACTATTACTTGAGCCTCGTTCCAATAAGGCATTGCACGGGCCACGGCGTCTTCCCCGGTGCCGGTGATGTTGATAGCCCTCATTCGCGCGTCCTTGCCCCTATCGCTCCGGACGAATCCCGCGGCCTCAACCGCCTTGAGGTTCCTCACCAGCGTGGTGCGATCCAGATTCATGACTCGGGCCAGTTCACTTACACTCATGGGCTCCGAGACCATGATGTTTCTGAGCAAAGAATACTGGGTCACGGTAAGCCCGCTGGGCCCCATAATGCGATCGTACAGCCTTGTGAGCACTCTGGAGGCCCTGCGGACCTGGGCGCAAACACACTTGCCGGGACTTGTCTGTTGCCGGGGGGCGTCGCCTCCGGACGTCGTTCTAATCATGGAGTCTCACGAACGAATTCGATGAGTTTCGTGTAAATACACGCACATCATCCTTCAACGCCGTTCAACTGTCAAGCTGTTTCCTGCAGGCGCTATCGGCTCCCGAGTAGCTCCTGGCGGGAAAGGCGGATCGTGAGTAGCCCACGGGACGCGAGTCCGTGACGGTAAACGTTACAGCAGATGACGCAGCTCAATTTTATGAATTCAAGCACTCAGAAGAAGGTCCCTGGCTCGCCTGCAGAACGAGGTCGGCCGCGAAGCGGGGCCCGCCGCTTCTCAAGATGTTCCAACCGTATTTCTCGGCCGCCAGGGAATAGGCCGGAGCGAGGAGCTCGCGAGAGAGCTCGAGCACCCTTGACGGGGTGAAGTCCTCGATGTTGCAAAGAATGCTGCTTCCAAGGCGGGACAATCCCCGTGCGTTGAAGTCGCGCTCGAAATCCTCGCCCGGAAAGACCATACTCGGGACCCTGTGAATGAGCGAGGCCATTGCGGTGTTCTGGCCCCCGTGAAAGATGAGGACCCGGCTGCATTGGAGCAGAGACCGTCCCGGGACGAATCTGACCCATGAGGTGTTGGGTGTGGGGTCGGGCAGGTGGGGGACTTCCGGATGGTCTCCCACGGCAACGACCGCATGAAACTCCGAGCCGTCAAATGCCTCCGGAATAACCTTCACATACTGCTTCGGCCCGATCTCGCCCGAACCGAAATAGCAGAAGACCACATTCTTCCCGTGAGCCCTTTCGAGGAGACCGTGCGGGAGCGGCGCGAGCTCCAGGCGGTCGTAAAGGAGATGCCCCACGTAGTGCAGAGCAGGCACGTCCGCGAGGAGCGGCTCGATCGGGGCTATGGTGGGGGCGATCTTCACATCGCTGCGTGTGAAAAAGAGCTCCGCCACATCCGATATGGGTGATTGGCCCCGTTCTTCCAGCACCCGATTGAATCCGGCCACGGCCTCTTCGTGATCGAGGGCTCGCTCCCCCGAGAAGAGCGAAGAAACAAACCGCGGATCTGCCGGGCTGCACGCGGTGGAGACCAGAGGCAGCCTGTTTGTCTTTGCCGAAATGGATGCGGTGAGCTTGAACTCGGCAAACAGGACGTCCGGCCTGAACAGGTCGATTGCCCGCTGCTCGGCTTCCAGAGAAGCCCGGACGAACTGCTCCCGGGTGAGATTGAGATAGACCGCGACGTCCGAAAGGTCGCACAACGGGTGGAAGGCTCCCGGA
Source organism: Desulfomonilaceae bacterium (assembly GCA_041741735.1). GTDB lineage: Bacteria > Desulfobacterota > Desulfomonilia > Desulfomonilales > Desulfomonilaceae > JBGSJS01. The sequence continues at coordinate 53,265 of JBGSJS010000051.1, forward strand.
TGCTCCGGCACGACGCCCTCCATGAATTCCATTCCCGCTTCCGCAACGTACTTGGCTCCCTCTCCGTTGGTGAGGAAGAAGACCTCGTGCCCGAACCGTCGCAGGTGGTCGGCCACCGCGAGGCACCGGGAAATGGTCCCCAGCGCGGGACCTCGTGTTATCAACGGTAAGAAGAGAACGCGAATCTTCCTCTCGGGGTCGTTCATGGAACAGCTCCTCGGGACCGGACGGGCGTTGGAGATTTCTTTCATCAGGGAGCGGCATCAGGATTTGGGCCGTCAACCGAGCCGGTAGTGTAACGGTTGTTGGGAGAATTGGAAAGAGAAAGCGAATGAACCGTGAAGTCACAAAGACACGAAGCCTTTTCGGAAGTTGTCCTCTCGTTTCTTCGCGCCTTGGTGTCTTTGTGGTTTGATTCTCAGGATTCCCGTGACGGTCGCGACGATCGATTGCGAGACCGACACCGGGACCCTGTCCTTGGTTGGAGAGACAATGTGGTAATAGATCTGCGTGAACGTTGACACCGTTAAACACCCCGTAGGTCTGTTGGTGGACCCCTTCAGGGTCCAGGATCGTTTATTGATCCCGGTCTCCGTAGGTTGAAACCTACGGCTATTCACAGTCTGCCCTTTCAGGGCAGCACTCATAGCGCCCTGGAGGGGCGCACCTTGAATAGCCGTGGGTTTCAACCCACGGATTGGAGATTTTCGCATGCCCTTGAAAGCACCTTTGTCGTCCCTCCCTCCGAATCGTACAGCAGTAAAGTCGGCTTTACCACCACAAAATCCTCACCCTTCTTCGGTATTAGTCATGCCCGATACGCTTTCTGGTTGACCGGTTGAACTTTTGTGGGCTATTGTCAAATGGTCAAAGAGTATGACCGTAAACCTCCACGTTGGAAAAACACATCGGGGAATGGGCCGCCAGGCCATGAGAAACTCCGCTACAATAAAGCTCTTTTTGCCTCATGGAGATCCCAAGAGGTTACGAACCGCCGAGGTCTCAAACTGGACGGGAAAGGCCCTCGCTGCTCCTAGAACAGAGCTTGAAGATCTGTTACGACGGGAAGAACTCGATCGCTCCGGCGTCTATCTTCTGCTGGGGAATGACCCGAGGACGGGGGCCCCGATTGCTTACGTGGGAGAGGCAGAAGTCGTGCGAGAGCGTCTGAAGCAACATCGCTCAAAGGAGTTCTGGATTTCCGTTGTTGTGTTTGGCAGCAAGGATGAGAATCTCACGAAGGCTCACATACGGTATCTTGAGGCCAGATTAATGGAGGAGGCCAAGTCGGTAGGCCGTTACGGCCTTGAGAATTCCAACATGACCGGAGCGAGACTGCCTGAATCAGACAAAGAGGACATGGAGGTCTTTCTGGGAAGAATTCGGCAAGTACTGCCAATCCTTGGATCGGACATACTCACGCCCATCACTGGATCACTTGTACCGGAGAACAAGGGGGAAGACCTCTACTGTGAAATAAAAGGTGCCTCGGCAAAGGGAAGGCGTACGGAGACCGGGTTTGTGGTTTTTGCACATTCGACGGCGGTTTTGAAGGAACGGCTTTCAGCAGAGACAAAGAGTAAGTATGTGGTTGATCTCCGCAGAAATCTCATCAACGACGGCATTCTGCTGGAAAAGGCCGACTTCCTGGAATTCACGAAAGATACCGAGTTCAATAGTCCAAGCCAGGCTGCTTCCGTTATTCACGGCGGTAGTGCAAATGGACTGACGGCTTGGAAGGATGAGAATGGAAGGACGCTGAAACAGGTAGAGGAACCCGCCACGGAGACATAACGGACAAGGTAAACGTTCATCCGAATTTCGCGGAAGCACAGATTACCGTAAGCCCGCATTTCCTCACGCTCGGAGCCTATGGCAATACCTCGGGGAAACTCAAGAGTTATTGGAGAGAGTTACCACTCATAGCGGCGGCAGCGCCTTAACGATCTTCACGGTTTCCAAGCTCACCGTGATGACCTTGCCGATCAGTTTCACGATGTACTGGGGGTCGTCCTTCCGATTCGGGTCGTTCACAATGTGGCTGCGCTTGTCCGTGCGCACCCGGTATTGGTCGATTATCCAGGCTAATACCGGACGGTTCCTCAAGTGGTATTCAAAGGTTTCAGGCGGGATGCCCGCGAGGGTCAGGAAGTCATTGTACACAATGGCTGTCTTGTCCTTTGTCAGTTTCATTTTCTCAACCCGCCAATTGAGGGGCCTGTCCGGATTCTCGATCCATTCTAAGGGGTATTCGGGCTGGGACTCATAGTTCACGTGGAGATCCGCCAATAGTTCACCTGCCGACACGAACGCTTGGAACTGTTCAGAGGTCTTGGGTAGCGGTATCCGGGGAAGCTCCCTCCTCAGATTGGACTGGTATTTGTCACGGTATTCCGGAGAATGGAGAAGGCCGTAGATGTAGTGGAAGATCTGCCATTTGTCCACTTTCGTGCCGAGAGCAGATGAAAACTGCTCAACAGCCCATTCGGCGATGTTTTCCCGACGATTGCCGCCGCCTTCATCGTACACGTAAAAGGGAAAACACTGTGTATCGCTCAGCAAATGCAGATCAGCAATTTCAGCTGTAACAAGGGCATGAAAGGGTTTACGGCTTCCAACCCCCGTAATGCACATCACTCGGTTTTCGATTTGGCTCTCTGGAGTGGGGAAGATGGATTGCCACAGTCCCGTGCGATGAACCAAATGTTTGTCAAAATAAAGGTAATACTGACAGTATGGACGGTACATTGACCGCCTCAGACAACTATTGTCATAGGTAACGACGATGCCTCTCTTAAGAAAGTTCTTCAGGCTACTGCTCCAACTGATCATCGAATAATCATTGTCGACGAACTCATCGACATCACTTGACCTATTTGTTTTGGTCCATTCGAAAACCTGTCGGTTGTAGAAGTCAATGAATTTATTAATGTTATTGGTTAGTTCGCCGCAATTGTAATGATACACCCACGTGTCTCGATTAGTATTTAGGCCAAGGCTGAAGATCCGAAAAATGCACTGAGTCGCTGTACGGGGCGACCCCCTCATTCCGATGGGTAGGAATTCTTCAAACTCGTTTTTGAACCCGGTAGTGATCCAATTGTTCTTCTGGTCAGGTTCAAGCAACTTCTGTCTAAGTTTATAAACGTAGCTCGCATTATCGAGAAAACCAAACTTCTCAACCCGAGTAGCACGGAAGTCTGTTTCCCAATAGTTGACTTGATGCGGGCTGCGGATCTTTTTCTTTATTAGGAAAGATATGCAGACTCCAACCATGGCCGACAACCCAAATACAGTGTGTTTCTCGCCGAGGGATATTCCATCCCTCATCGAATCTTTCCGGATATTTCCTTTGAGGTCAACAAGGTAAATCGTGTCAAAGTCTGTTGTCAGATGTTTTCGCATCCCATCAAAGGTCACCTCATCCACAAAACTGTTATTGGAAACAAATGCGACAACTCCTTCACCATTTTCCAAAACCTTGTCTGTGGCCCACCGAATTGCTTTAACGTAAGGATCGGCAAGTTTGTTCTTGTTGGAAGCCACACTGTCACGAGCATAGGTATGCGATACTCTAGCATCCATTGTTTTGTATTTTCTGTTCTTATTGTTGTCGTTTTCGTTTACTTGAGCCGTGTTGTAAGGCGGATTCCCGACAATGACAAACAGCTTCGTCTTGCGCAGGCGTTCAACCCGCTCAGTGTTTTCTTCCGTGAACAGCGGAAGCTCGTATTGCTTGTCTTCGGCCAACTCGAACGTATCCACGAGGCAGATGCCCTCAAACGGCTTGTACTCGCCGGTCTTTTCGTAATAGGCATGCTCGATGTTCATGGACGCGATGTAATAAGGGAGCAGCATGACCTCGTTGCAATGCAGTTCATGGGCATACTTGTGCTCCAGGGAGGTCTTCTTGATCTCCTGCATGATCCGTGTGATGAAATTCCCCGTACCGACGAACGGATCAATGATGTGGACGCCTTCGTCGCTCAAGCTCTTGCCGAATTCCTTCTTGAGGATCTCCTCCACGGACCGAACCATGAAGTCCACGATGGGTTGCGGCGTGTACACGATCCCGTGGGTATCCGCTTGCTTGACAGCGAAGCCCTGGAAAAACTTCTCATACACCGTGTTGAGAAACGTCTGCTGCTGGCTGTAATCGTCGAGGGTCTCGGCTCTCTTTTCCAGGGCGCCATAGAAGCGATCCAAGGGCTTAAGAAACTCTTCTCTGGAAAACTTCCTCGACGTGAGTGAGTGGATGACTCGCTCGATCTCATGGGCTATGATGTTGCGGTCGGTGAATTCCGAGTTATGGAAGACCTTTCGGAAGATCCGCTCCGTCAGCAGGTGCTGTACGAGCATTTCTTCCACCGCGGCATCCGCCAGATTGGGGTTGATGGACGACCGGCATACCTCGGCGAAGGTGTCGAATGCCCGGACAAAGCTCTTGTTTTCTTTGCGCTCGACCTCGATGAGCTCCACGACTTTAGCTGCGATCTCAGGAATGTGCGGTTTGAATTCTTCTACCGCGACTTCCCAGTCTCGTTGGGTCTCGCTCTGGTACCCGAACAGCTCCTTGACCACATAGACCAGCGTATCGGGTTTGGTGATGTCCTCGTCAAGGAGTTCTCGATTGTCCTGCCAGAGGATGGCTCTGTCGGGACTCTGGAAAATAATATTGTTCCTCGGATAGCCTTTCTCGAACTTCTTCTGCACTTCCTTCCGGAGGTCGTCCTGCGTGTCTTTGGCCTCCCAATAGGCCTGCGGGATCTTGAAACCATCTACCACTGCGCCGTCGATCTGGACATTGGCTTTGCCTTGCCTCACATATTGGTACTCACCGACCAGGGTCCATCCCGGCTTCTTGCAGCAGTGCTCCAGGAGCCTTTGGAATGACGATCTGACAGCCATTTCATGGGTCACGCCCAGTTTGTGAAAGGCCTCCAGGCTCTTGTAGTAATCTTTGACGGCTTTGTGGTTCGGTTTCAGATCCAGAGATGCCATGGAAGGGCCAAGCCTCCTCCGCAAGACGGTGGACTATCGACAATCGTCAACCACTGGAGATCCTACGGGCATCATTCCCGGATTACAAGCCTTTTTTTGCGACCTGAGCTGCGAATGGGCACACTGAATGCCTCTCACAAAATGAACGTGGCGTGGATTCCACTTTGATTCTCTTGAAGTTCGCCCCGCAGGTCTCCGAAGATCACGCGATCGACGGTGACGAGCCCGGCAGGAAACGCAGGGGATCTCGGGCCAATATCATCGTTGACCGGGAAGCGCTGGGGGACGTATAGTGACGGAGGGACGAAAAGCGCTTTTACGGTAACGTTGTGCGGACCGGCTTTCCTCGGGCTTTGTGCGGCACCGTGAAGAGGCATCCTCATTGACGGGAGCACGGCTCAGCCGTCGGACCTCGCCCCGGACAATTGAAACACGGCAGGAGTATCGCATGATGCGAGCCGAGTTGAAGCGGACCATCTCTCTTGGCGCGAACGTTGGCCGACAGTCCCGCTGGTGCCCGTCCGGAGGAGCGTAATGCCCGATCCGCTGGTGTCCATCATCCTGCCGACGCATAACGGCTCCCGCTTTCTGCACCACGCGATCGAGAGCTGCCTGAGCCAGTCATATTCGCACTGGGAGCTCATCGTGGTGGACGATGCATCCACGGACAACACTCCTGACATCATCTCCCGCTATGTGAACCGGGATAGCCGCATCAAATCGGTCCGACATACGGTGAACCGCAAGCTTCCCGCGTCCCTGAACTCCGGATTTGCTCTTGCCGAAGGGGACTTGCTGACGTGGACATCCGACGACAATTGCTATCGAGCCCCGGCGCTTGCATCAATGGTTGCAAGCCTGGAAGCCAATCCGGATGTAGGCATCGTATATGCCGATGCCACCCTCATCGACGATGCCGGTCGGGAGATCGGGCGTTTGACCGCTCCTCCGCCGGAAGAGCTCCCCTATTGGAACAGCGTGGGTGCCTGTTTCCTCTACCGCAGGCTGGTGGCGGAAACGATGGGGACTTATGACGAGAGCCTGTTTCTCGCCGAAGATCACGAATACTGGTTGAGAGCGCTCACGACCTTTCGGTTTCATCACCTTGCCGAGGACCTGTATTTGTACCGGGTTCACGAAGGAGCATTGAGTCAAACCCGTTCGGAGGCAACAAAGCTCGCCGTGCGTCGGATGCTGGAGCATTACCTGTCGCGATCCCTGCGGGACGGCAGGTGCCGATCCCTCGCCTACTTCCGTTTGGCACGCGATGCCGCCGCGCTCAAACAAAGGCAAAGAGCGACCCGGTATTTGCTCGGGGCCGTACTTTCACATCCGGGCACACTGTTGAGCAAATTCGCCCTGCCCGCGCCCGCACAGATCCTGTTCGGTCCGTCCGGATACGAGCGTGTCAAATCCATGGCCGCGAGGCTGAGGACCATATTGTCGCCGGGTAGGATGCCACGCGGCAAAAAGACCTGATATTCAAAATACGAGCAACCGGTCGGCTCTTTTGGCTGAATGAAAGGGATCCCCGTCAAAGATCTCTGCAAGATTGTTGTGTCGATGATTGAGCGTGCTCGGAGCGGCCTGCTCCCCGGAATCAAGCCGCTCCGGGTTCTATGAAACCGGTGTCTTGATCAGCTCCACGTCTTTCATGCGAACTCTGCCCGGTCCTTCCATAACCAGATTCAATTTGAGGAGCTCGGGCTTCTGCCCCTCGGGTAGATAAACCCGGGTTTCGAGCAAGGACCAGTCGCCGAGGCCTTCCAGTGCACTATCAACCCCTTTGACTTTGTGATCTCCGATGCGGGGCAGCCGGCACAGCATTTCCAGATAAGCTCTCCCTTCAAGCCGATCGGCTTTGGCTTTAGCTCTGTATGTGAGTATGCACTGGTCGACATGGGGTTGGTTGACTTCGAAGAGGCTAACAGTTGTCTTCTCGTTCGCCTCAAGTACCAAAGCCTGATCCTCTACTTTCACCAAGTCCTTCGAAATGGTCGGCTCCGTAGGTTTGAACGCACGGAGCGTTTCCGGAGGGCCCACAGGCTGCGGACCGAGAAAAATCGACTTTAGCCATCTTAACATGTCCGTCTCCTTCCGGCTCTTGCTTCACTTGACGGGGATCCCACGGTCCGCTGCCACTTCAGACAGGAGTACAGTGACGGCCGACCGTATGGCAGGGAGTTTCCTCCAGGCCTCAAGGGACCTTGAAAATGAGGCACACGTCCTCTCGGCTGAGATTATGTGTTCAGGCTACCGTCGAACGAGCCAGAGAAGTGCAACACCGAAAGAAGGCAACAACAAACCGGGGTGAGGGGCCGCCTCGAGTCCGACAAGCACTGCGACAGGAGGCCCGAATGGCCCAAAAAAAGGGAATGGAAAAAAACAGCAAAGGGGAAAACAACAGTCGACGGCATATTCCCAGTAGTCTCAGAATACATTATCGGAGCCGACAAGACAACCTCGAAATCCGGAATCTTGCTTATTCGCGGCAGATCCTCGGATTGTGCGCATATCCCGACTATTACGGCGTGCTCGGGGCAAATATCTCTTGCCGGACGGTCTCTCCGGCATCCAAAGGTCTTCCGGATGTTCTCCGGCAATGACCGAGTGCTGCAATACTCGCACACGGATTTTGCCGCGCAAGACTAATAGCATTTCGCTGTTCAACAGGTAATTCGCACGGCATGTCTCTTTCCCTGCGAACGGCGCGACCTGACTTCCCTACAGAGTCGGTGTAAGAATTTGAGCTCAGGAACAGCACCGTATTTACGTCCCCGTGATTAAATCTTTTGTTCCATGGCGACACCTACACGCGCCTTGCGCTTTACGATCTGTCCGTCTTTTGTCAGGATGCCGATCCTCATGACTCCCAAGACGGTATTATGCCCGAATCTTTCGGTAGGGTAGGTTTTGCCTCGCTCGTGGAGCCGAGAGTCGAAGGTGTCCTGCATGGGTCGGATCTCCATTTCTTTCAAATCGAGCTCGTCCAGAATACTCCGTATGATCTGCATGACTTCTTCATTGTGAATGCCATGGATCTTCATTCGTGCTTCCACGTGATCCAGGAGACGAAAGAATCCCTCGTCCTGAAACCGGTCCAGCCAGCTCGCTGCCGAAGATCCTGGAGTAGAATGGTGCGTCTTCAAGAACTCAAGAATGTCCTCACGGAATTTGCTCTCATTTCCGGTGACGATGGCATTTTCCATGTCGGACACCCACCCCCCTTCTATTGTAAATGTCTTGTAACTCTCCGAATTCACCAGCGTCTCGGTGTCCTCTTTCAACATTCGCTCCGTCATCGCGTCGGCGTCCGTGATCGTAGAGAAGGACTGAATCCTTGTCTTCAGATCAACGGTCGGGCCGGAAGGTTGCAGACATCGATCGGCTCCCTCTTTCGCACGACCCACCACATTCTTCAGGTCCTCCGGAGATATTTCCGACAGTCGTGCCAAGAGCTCACTGATTTCGCTCACCTTGCGGACAGTGTTCTCGTCGTCACGTACCGACCCGCGTACCATGATGCGTCTGTCCACTTCTTCAGCCAACTTGACGTAGTACGATCGAACCCCCTTGTTTCGCAGCTCCAGGTCCTGCTTTCGCGTTCTCGTCAGAATCGGTTGGAGGTATTCAAGCAGCTCTTTGTGCATCTCCTGAGCCGACCGGGCATCGGGTAACCTGCGATATATCTCCTCACTGAGTCGGAGAATACTAACAATACTTGCATGCGCTTGATCGGTCAGCTCCTTTGCCTCCTGTCCCTGCCGGATTATGGCATCGCCCGTCGTCCTAAGGTCTTTGAGCATGATGTGCTGTCGTTCCAGAGCCTCTCGGGCATACGGCAATTGTTTGAGGATGCGCTCACACAGTCCTTGAATTGAGCCGAGCTCGCGGTACGCTTGATCGAGTTGCCTTGTCTGCTCACGGTTCTCTTGTCCCATTGCGCCGTTTATCGCCTGAAAGCGTGCCGGATTCTGTTTGTCCGGTTGAAGAACCGCTTGGGATACGCTCATAAGCCTTACGAGCTGCTCGCAGAGCTCGATTATCCTGTCCAGTTTCCCTTCGCCTACGTGGAGGGAGAACAGGCTCCTGACTTCCCCGGTCAGTTGTTGTCGATGTGATTCGAGGCGTTTTTCGAGATCCTGGACTCCTGAGGATTCCGGCATCGCCACTCGCTTCCAAGGTTCCGGCCGGCGGACTTGAGGTAGGAATTCGCGCTGAGGAGCCTTTCCGGAATCGGGCTTGGCAATCCCGTCAATCTTTTCCGCCAAGGCGTTTTTCCAGAATACGCCTGCGACGGCTAATCCCGTGAACCCGAGCACGACCACCACCACGATCAGGACGGCCGGCAGATGTGACCGCTCACGATTAGACGAAACCTCTTTCTGCGCGATTTGTTGTCCGGTCTCGCCCGACTTCTCCCCGTTCGGGCGGTCATTTTTTGGCGGCACGTCAGGTTTGACGGTCATCTTTCCTGCTTCACCATGTGGCCGTTCGGGGAGCTTTGACATAAATTTCTTCAAAGCATCCGTCACTTCATTAGCCACTTGGGTTGGGAGGCCCAATGCCCACTCAGGCTCCGGAGGCGTTTCCGGAGGGAGACGGAATTCTTGGCGTAGCGCATTCGCAGCACTATTGAATTTATTCACCGCATCGACGAGCTGCTTGATCTCCGGAGTGAGTTTATTGTCATGTAATGGGCGTTGGGATAGAACAGCTTCTTCGAGTTTACCCAAGGCGTCGATGCATTTCGTCCTTAGCTCTTTGTTTTCAATTATCTCAAGAAGGTCGGACAGGTTTATGAAAGCTTTCTCCAGAGAGTGGGAAGAGGGGTTTTCGACAACAGGGGCACCGGGTTTGGGCTTACCTCGGCCCGTCCCCGGCAGTGAATCGGAATAGCAGGGCATGAAGGCCACAGCCGTAAAGGAGACTATGGCGACCGACAGAACAAGCTTGCGTCGAATCATTTCTCGTGTCCTCAGACTCTCGTCTCGCGCTGCTTTCGGCTGGAAGGGAGCCGGAAGACTCGATCGGACGATCCATCCTCTTCCGACGGCACCACGATCTCCACCATGGTGCTTTCATCCTTATTGACGGTAAGCACCAAACGAGAGCGCTTCCATTCTTCTTCGGTTATGTTGTCGAAGCGGGAGCGATCGATCTCGTATTTGTCGATTGTCTCGACATCCGGATTGCCGTCGATCCGAATGAGCGACCCGAAATTTTCCATGACCTCGAACGTTCGTCTGCCGAAACCCGGACTGTCGACAGCTACAGGGCTTCCCAGCGCTTCGCCCTTGGAGATCACCGGAATAAAGACGTACTTGGTTTTCCGCAGTCCCTTGTAGCCAATGGAGCTTCTGGCCTTGCCACGAAAAAGGTCAATGGTTTTGAAGTCGCTCTCGCTCTCCCCATACACCAACTGCCGTCCGTATCGACGGGCCCCGTGTGCAACGCATGTCTTGAACTGAGACGAGTATGAGGGGAATACCACCTGAGTCCCACCTCCCAGCTCTTTTTCGATGAGCGCCTTGAGATCCGGATGACTCATTTGAGAGGCTTGACCGGTCAGGTATACGTAATCCGGGGCGTGATCCGAGGAGGAATCAGGGAGGACAGGCTTGAGAACAAGCCTCATGCCCGCCAGTGCCTCTTGCAGCTTCTCAAGAACCTTTTCTTCGAATTGGGACCGGCTGATCACGACTTTCTCGGTCGTCGGAACAACACGATCAAGTTTCAACCCTTTCCTTATCTCTGCGATGAGGGGCTCCTCCCAATCGACATTTCCATTGTCACTGCACAGGCGTACCTTGATGGCCTCAACCTTGTCCCGAAAAAGCCATCTGTTCGCTTTCCAGGCTCCGGATGGCTCCTCTTGGGCAACGGGCGTCTCATGGTCCCCGAGGTCGCGGGGGTACGGTATCTCCACCACTTCGCCGGGCTCGATGTCCACGATGGAGTCCTTAGCTGCGTCCGCAATCAGTGCCATGGCGATACCGTCAAGGTCCTTTCCGCCCAATTTTCGATGTCCGCCCATGTTGAGCAAACGAACCTCAGTCTTCCCTTCAGGCCCGGAGACGACGTTGCAAAGACTCATGTCGACGGTCCCGCCCCCAAAGTCGAATACGAAGAGGGTGAATTGCGGTCTTTCATCGCTTTTGTCGATAACGAACTCCAAGGCGCCCGCGGATGCCTCGTCGATGGTTTCAACCAGCAACGCGGGTGGACGTGGGTACAACTCCTGCAGTCGGGAGACGATCCAGCGATAGTCATCGAGTTGGCGGTTGGAAAAACGGCTGGGATAGGTGAGCACCAGAACGCTGCAGCGACGGCGAAGGTACCGCTCCGCCCGCCAAAGGACCTCTCGAATATAGAAGAAGACGAGCTCCTTGGCGGAATACGTGCCCATGACGTCTTCGTCGCTGCCGAGTCGCGTCTTCAGAAGTTTTTCAGGGCTCACGATTTGTTCTTCGGCATCCTTGCCGATGAGCCATTCGTCGGGCTCTCGTAAGCCCAGCGAGGAAGGGATGAACTCAGGTCGCTCCTGCCCGTCGCCGTGACGGTCCATGGGTGCCGTCATGGGCTCGTCAAGGGGAATGACCAGCCCTTCTTCAGACCTGCCGTCATCATGGACGCAGCAAGTGTTGGAAGTCCCGAAGTCGATGGCGATGATTCCGTCGTCTATCTTGAGCTCCTCCACCTGGAGCGTGAAGCGTGCTTCATAGCGGTTTTTTCTGCCCTGAAGTCCACACGAGACGGAGAGGGTGTACGTCCCCGGTGACAACTCGGTACCGTCGATGCGGAGCCGGACATCGCCCTCCCGACTGCGCACCTGTCCCGGCTCGATGGAACCGCCGGTCCTGATGAAGACTCGGATCGCCTTCCCCTCCACATCGGCTTCCCTGCCGTCCTGCTCGACACGAATAGAGGCATCTCCGTGGGCATGCTTCTCTCGCGAGATATTCTTCACGGCAAGGCACTTCCAGAGCAACTGGCCGGTGTGGGCTGTGAATTCAGCCCCGGCATCCACGAAAATTACGGGACTGGGCAGAAGTCCGACATTCACGGTGAGGGGCGGTCGTACAGACCTGAAATCGATGCGCCATTCCACCGTCGGACGAGCGGTCAGGCGTGCGATCTCGGCCTCATCTACCTCCATATGCAGCACAAGCTCATCATTCATGAGGTTCCAGCATCGGTTTTTGCACCATGGCGGCGGGTCCACCGGCTCCGCACCGAGGAACAGATCGCGAGCTACTGAATTGAGTCTGTGCCGGGATTTATAGTGTCGTATTCCCTCGCCTGCACGAGATGGCTCGACTTCGACGCAGTTGGGCTCCACCGTGGGCACCGGCAACACGAACATCTCCGCCCGGTCAGTATTATTGCCCGTCCCCGCCTCGGAGACCACGGAGAGGGTGATCCGCAACTCGGTCCCGATTGCTGCGAGAGTCGGCGAAGGTCGGTAGCGGAATGTCACTTCGCAGGACTCGTCCGCGTCGAGTATTCGTTCCTCAAATACTCCATCGGGAAAAAGACAGCTCTCGTTCAGGGGATTCAATTGGGATATTTCTTTTATTAACACTGCCTCGTTATAAACGTTGGTGAGGTTAAAGGTGACTTTCGCGTCTTTCGGATAATCGGCGAAGAGCTCGTCCGCTCCGAATACCTCGACCAGCACGTGGGGAAGTCTTTTTCCGCACATGCAGCAGTTCTTGTCTCCCAAAGTGCGTGGCCACCGGCTCCCGCAATCCAAACAGGTGACGGTTTCCATAGTACCAATCATATGAGTCTCCCCGCTCCGTTCGGGTTGATTCCAGCCCCGGCGGCATACCCGCAGGAAGGCCCTCGGGGCGCTGTAGTCGTGCGCTCCGGGGACATCCTCCCGCCATTCCGGTCCTCCTCGGAAACGGGCGTCAGGTGTTTGCCGGAGGAGCGGTATCGATCGAGGCCGCCGGATCATGGGGAAGAAAAGTGTCAAAAAACTTGCTCAGCTTGGCATCTCGATTCTTTCGATCGTCCTCGCCGAGCTCGGCAAGCCATTTGCCGTAGATTTCGTTCGCCCTTTGCATGACGGCTTCCCGACCGCGGCTTCGGAGGATTTCCTTCACTCGTTCCTCGAAAGCCTCGCGGGCCTGAGTGCTCTCCGTCTCCTGTCGGGCCAAACGGGTACAGAAGCGTTGCTTGTCCTGCTCGGTGGTTACCGCTATGGCCTCGCTGCGGCCGTTCGGTCTTGTGTACTGGAACACCAGATTGGGCCCGTACCTGGCGAAAGCCTCATCGGGGTACAGGAGTTGGATCGTGTCTACCATGTCCTGAATGTCGGCAAGGCGGTCCAAGTGACCTTTGTCGAAGGTTGTGGGATCGATTTCCGCGTGGATCGGTTTGGCGTTGCTCTCCATGATGTCCGTGTAGCGCTGGAGCATATGGGGTGCCGCTGCCAGGTCGTCGATATGGAAGGGTGCTTCCTGACGATAAAAGACCACCAGATTGTCCAGCGAAGAATCAGAAATCTCGAAGGGTTTCTGCTCGCTCTCGGAACGGTTGGCCAGATCTTTAAGTTTGCCCGGAATGCTTTTTCCGCACAATCTCTCCAAGGTGCTGTGAATGGTCTTTCTTGAAGACTGATAGTCCCCCTTCATCCTGCAGAAGGGAAAGCTCCGCCGCACCACCGGGCGAATGTCTTCAGGTGACTGAAACCTCTTCGTGGCCTCCTCGGCGATACTCCATTCAGTTCGCTGCTCCAAAGCCCATCTGAAGAACGGGTACTTGAAAATGCCCGTCAAGTCCTCCGGGGAGCGGGTCACGAGCCCATTCCAGGTCTGCTGCCGCACGTCTTGTTCATCGTCTGCCAAGTTTCTGAGGATCTGCGTTACCAGGTCCCGTTTTCGGCCCAATTCGAGATGATCGTAACGCTCCGTAAGGAAGGCCGAGTATCCCGGCTGAGGGAGCTCCCATGTGTTGGAATAATGGACTCCTTGACGAGTGTCTGCGGCATCCCTCTGTTTTTTCAGCTCGACGACCGTGTCTTCAAGCAACAACTTGATGTCGTTGATCTTACGCGCTATTTCCTCGATTAAGGATTCCCTCATCCTCAGTATGGGTTTGCGAGCGAAATGCATGGCACATTGCCTTCGGAACAGGTCCGCATATTCTCTGAACTCTTTGATGATGCGAGAACGGATCTTGGTCTCGGATGAGCTGCTCTTGAATATGAGAGCCTGCCAAGGGTTCCCGATCAAGTCGATACCGCGGGGCAGGGGACTGCCCCGAAACTCAAACGTCGGTAGATTCTCCGCCGCCGCCTCCGCATCCTCGGTGACGATCTCTCGAAGCTTCTGGACGAACAGGGCCATTTCGGAGACGTTCAGGACGGTCTCAGCGTGGTGGTCTTGATTGAGTGGGTCCATGTCCCTGATAAGGTCTTCCACAAAAGCTTTCACACGGTTCCTGAGCTCCGAGGAGAAGACGTCAACCATGTCTTTCATGTCTTTGACGAGCTCTCCTCTGAGTTTGAAACGAGCCCTGAGCGGATTGTCTCTGGGGTATGCGTTGAGAAATTCGACCATTTCATTGAGGGGTATCTTGCTCGTCTTCTTGTCAACATCTTGGATCAATGCGTTGATTCGTTCCGGTATGCTGTCCCTGCCTCTGGGATGATACAGAGATTCGCCTGCATCCCTCACGACACCGCGCCACCGATCGCGGGCGATTCTTTGCATCAGGCCGTCTCTGCCGGCGCTCAACGAGCCGATAAGGTCCTCGCAAAACCGGATGGCTTTGTCGCAAGCAAAGGCTTCCGCGAACTTGTACTTCGGGTTCCACATGGCTGAAACGCCGAAAGAGATCATGGTCCGCGTGCGTTGTTTCAGGTTGCGCTGCTGACTGCCCTGGGCGATGAGATTGACCATCTCCGTCTCGATTGAGATATCCACCTCGGTGAAGATGTTGTTGAAGATCTTCAGGGCGATCATACGATTGAGCTCGTCTCCCTTGAAGTTTTCCACCGAACCGGGAAATAACTCCCCCAAAATATTGGAGCGCGAAACGAGTTGAACAAAGGTCACCGGCGGCTCGTGAGTTCTGGCGAACTGTGCCGCACCGGGCATGGAGTAGTCGTAATGAGTCCTGTTGTCCATATAGTGGTCGAGCTCGAGCAGTGAAGCCCAGCAATTGGCTGCCTGGCGTGCCCGGTCCTGCTGCTTGGACAGCACATCGTCCAGGACGGTTACGATGGCATAAATGTTGGGATTGGTACCAGGAGGCAACTGGACACTGCCTGCGCTAAGAATGGCCCTTACCTGATAGGCAATGTCGATGAGCATGCCGCCGCACGTTCCGCCACAGAGAGTCCCGAGCATAAACACATTACAGCCCGGACTCACCCTCGGCGGAGGGTCCTGGTCCGGGAGTCGGTCTTTGAGAATGTGCTCGGAGTGCGTACGGCGTTTGTCATCCCCGAGATTGGCGAAGGCGTTGCTTAGGGCCGTTTGCACCCTGTCCCAGTTTTTCCATAGGGCCAGCCGGCCCAACATTCGGACATGATTGGCTCCCTTTTCCACCGCGTTTTCGTTGATGAGCAGGGAGGGGTCCAGCCAACGCTTCAGATCCGGCAGGAATTCGGGCCGCGTGTCGTCGAGGTAGACACGAACGGCCGGCATATTGTCCACGGTGGTACGCAAGAAATCGATACGACCGTATTCGTCGAATCGGTAATCTTCGTCAGGCGGCTTTGCATCCGCGTTGGTTTCTATGCCGATGTATTGAAAACAGGGCAAGCCTGCCCGGGTAAACTGTTCGTACATCATCCGGCGAAAGTGCGCGATGATTTCGACTCCGCTGGTTCCGAGGCCGACGAACAACGTGGGACGGATACGCATGGGATCGCCTCCTGTGCGGCCCTCTAAACGGACCTCTTTCTGTACTGTAGATGTAGGATAACAAGAGCGACATCGATGATAATCACCAGAAAATAGGCAGCCATTAAGTACCAGATTGTCGAGAATATGATGGCAGTTGCCCCGGGCACGAACCAGAGCACCCCCACCACAACCACGACTACTGCATGGATGGAAAATGCCGCAGCCCATGCCCCGAAGGTCCCATATTCGTCGGTCATGACGACGCGCGGGTCCTTGGGAGCGAACAGCGACGTCCTCGCGAGGATCGAGGCCAGTATCCACGCTCCCACATAACCCAGCGCCGTAGCCCACAAGAGGTGCCTGACCGCCGGTAAGCCGAAATACCAAACGACGTATTCAACCAGACTCATGGATCTCTCCTTTTGCGTCGACGGTCCGAAGGTGCACACGGAAAGCGCCGGGCTCCGGACCGGTGTGCATTCACCACGTTCACATGAACACATTGTCCTTCTTTGAGGCGTCCGAATCAGTGCCAGCCGTTTCATGTCCCGAATCCAACACTGAATCGGTTTCGCCGAGCGCTTCGGTTTCAGGCTTGCTAACCCAAGATATTCTGATGCTTATGGTGCTCCCATCTTGGGTTTCGATCTTATATTCTTCCGCATCGCTCATGAGCACGGGATCGAGTTTGCCTTTGGCGAAGAGCTTCAGCCTTCCCTTTCCCATGTTCACTATGTAGCTCCCGGGACAGTTGAGAAGGGAGGAATGTACGTCGCCGTCATCGCGTTGGCAGAGCGCCAGCTTCTGATCTTTCCTGAGCGTGATCGATTCATATTCGCCGGCTCCCATCGCTCCTCCCGACGAAATAAGGCCGAAAGTGTCGACCTTTGAGCGCCGGTTACCTCGCAACAGGTAATACAGTACTGCCAAGCCCAAAATGAGGCACACCACGAGGAGGATGGGCAATGTCGTCGGTGGGGCCACCACTTCCATCACCCGCAGCGATATAGGGATGTCTTGACGGCGGGTTTCCCTCACCCCCTTCTGGGTGTACCAGACCACGATTCTAGCTTCCAAAGGATCGACGGCTGGGAGCTTGCCGATCTCGGACTGCGGGATCTTGATGGAATAGGATAGGGGAGAGCCGGCTGTTGCGTCCGTTACGGGAATGTCCTTCTTCAGTTCGGCGACCTCAAAGGCAGCGCGTTCCAGCCCGAGGAAAAGCTCCTTGTCGGCGTCCGACTTGAAGACGAGGTACACGGGATCGAAGTCCAGAGAACCGTCAGAGTAATCGCGCTTGGCGCTGAGTACGTCCTTCAACTCTTTCCGATCTTCAGGATTCTTCACGACCAGAAATGGATCGAGAGGGGGCGGAGGAGGAATAACGGCAGGCAACGGTATGTTTTGAGTGAGATCTCTCTCCGAACGATGAGTACGGTACCGAATGATGAAGCTCGCCGGCACTTTTCGTTTTTCGGCGAACGCCTTGCCCGGGATACGAGCGTATATCTCTCCAGGCGTCTCTCCGGATCCCGAGAGGTCGAAGGAGCTGCCATCCAGATTCAGAGCCATTCCCGCAACGTGGCCGATAAACATTTCGGGAACCGCGGGGTTGGCAACAAGATACACGGACGGCAGTTCAAGGGAATTTCCCGCCCACTTGAAGCGCACTTCAGCGATCGCGCTCTTGGAGTCGGCTTTGTCGGCCAGTATGAATGGCTCCGAGAATGGCGAGTCGGGTATCCGTATTGCCACCGGTATTTGAACCGGGGTAGATTGAACCGATTCACCCTGCTTGTACGTTATTTGGAGCAGCCCCGTGCTTTCTTTGCTT
Organism: Desulfomonilaceae bacterium; assembly: GCA_041741735.1. Taxonomy (GTDB): domain Bacteria; phylum Desulfobacterota; class Desulfomonilia; order Desulfomonilales; family Desulfomonilaceae; genus JBGSJS01. Next base: position 70,962 of record JBGSJS010000051.1, read on the forward strand.
TTCCAGATTTTTTCAGATATTTCAGGAGAGAGCTTGAAGGTGATGTCTTGGCCGAGCTTTTCTGTGTCAAGAGATCCCTCCCATAGCTTTTCTCCCGCCATGGTGAGGGTCGCCTGTTGCAATGCGATGTCGGGTCTCTTGGTTCTGTCCGTCCAGTTGAGCTTGCAGGCGCCGACACCGAGGGTGAGGGTAGCCGGGTCCCAGGCCAAAGTTATTTCAGGTTTACCGGCAATGTCCTGAGTCTCGGAAGAGCGTCCCAACTCAGGCATGACCTCCTGTTTAATCTTGAAATCCATTGCGCTCAAGCCGGTGGAAAACACTTTGACTGCGAGAGGGATGCGCATGGGAAGGCCCTTCGGCACCCCTTCGATGGTGTAATCAATCTCGATCCGGCCTTTAACCGCTTCGTAACAGCAGCTTGAAACAATGTCCCGCTCCACGATGGGTTCCCATGACAGGGGAAACTTGTTACCTTTCGGGAGCACGAAATCTATTTGAGCCGGACCTGCTGCCTCAATCCATCGAATCGATGTTATTTTCACCTTCTTGGGATCGAACTGCCTCTTCAAGTAGATGATTAAGGGCGAGCCCCTTACCCCCTGGTCGGTAACGTTGAGATCCAGGCAGTCGGAAAGCGCGTACCCTCCCTCTTTCCTTATCTGGAACGGATCGATGTCCGGCAGCATGTTCAAGGGAGGTGTGGTGTACAGGTACCCGGACGTCTTGGGGTAATACCCGTATTTAATCCGGAGCCTGATCTTGTTGTCCGGACTGATCAAATTTTCCGGTACCAGGAACTTGGGTATTTTCACGGGCAACTCGGCCCCGTCGGTCACCGGCACAGACTGCGGCACTGCCAGTAGTCTACCGTGTGTCCCTGAGGTCACCACAGCGGTTAGTTTCGAGATCCGCCAGCCCGGTTTCACATCCCGCGCCAAAGCAATAGCGTACTCGGCCTTGAGACCGTAATTCCTCGTATCAGACTCTTTCCCGAACAGGAGGGTCTGAACCTGCTTCCGTGGATCGAGCTGCTCCACGACCTGGAATGGGTGTTCGGGACGCGTGGGATCAGGCTCGGGCGGTGAAGGCGGTGGCAACGGTTCCGCGTCCCCCAATCTGAATACCCTGATATGCACGTACTTATTTACCAGCAAGTGATATACGGATTCGAGGGGATGCTGTGTCTCGATCTCACGAAGTTTGTCGATCAAGAAGCTGTCCTCTCGCTCGGTGTCTTCCCCCGCGTCTCTTCGGTCTTCTTTGTCATCGGAGATCCGAATGAGATAGGTAGTTTCTTTCCCGAAACGGGCGAGTCCGTACGCCTTGTACATGACATAGGTAATCCGGGAGATCTGTTCGGGAAAGGGCGGCGGAGGGCTATTCGCGAGGGTCTGACGGCTTACGTTACGCTCTCTCTGGATTTTGTAATTTATGTCTTTGCCGAAGGTTGCGTATGTGAGTACATCCTGGTCCCGATACAAGCCGGCTCCGGGGAGCAATCCACTCTCGATCCATCGGTCGCTTACCACCGTGTCGGCGCTATCGGTCACGACCGGGCGGCCGTCATAGATCATGTTCAGCACATAGGCTTTCGCTCTGGCCAGGGCTGCCCTATTGGCTCCTTCCGACATGCTGCCGGAGGCATCATAGAAGGCAATAATGTTTCTGGGCAAGGTTCCCTGTGTTGGTGATGGAGTTTGACCAAAGCCGGTTTTCGGACATCCGAAGGTAAGTAGAACAGAAAGAGCAAAGAACAGAGAAAAGACCCGCAATGCCGGCGGGCCGGGGGAACGAGGGTACGGATACACCATGTTACACCTCCAAACAGGTGATCAATCTTTGCTGTTGAACGATGAGCATGCCCGCGTGTACTACCGGACGCCCCAAGACGTCGCCCAATTCGTCCGGTAGTTGTCGCAACGGTCTCGGATCGACTCTCCCTCCGCCATCCGAGAGGGGAAAACTCTGGAGCCGGCCGCCCTTGACGGTCACGATACGGCCACGGCGACAGGCCATACCCACACGATCCAGGTCCAGCCCCTCTACCTCAAAGCGTTTCGGACCGCCGGGACCGATGACATGGCAAGCATGAGGCATGAGTAGCGACCACGTGACGGCAAACGCCCCGCACAGCACAGGTGCAAACCGGAGGAGGTCCAAGTCTCGAGACTCTCGTTCGTAGATTTCCTCATCCGGACCCAAGGCCAGAATGTCTACCCGCAAGTCCTCGGAAAATCGGAGCACTCCCACATGCCTTTTCAGATCGCTTTTTCCAACGCACTCGAAATAGGCGATATTGCCTGCTCCACAGTAGGCTGGAGCAGAGAGGAAATAATCATCCAAGCGCTCTTGGGCCACTATCCGAAGCCCGAGACCACTACCGGTTTCACATTCCAGTGCGGCGACCCAAAGACGGCCGTTTCGAGAAGTAAACAGCGCCCGTCCGTCGGTCAGTGCCACAGGTGAGCGCAAGCCATCCTCTTCAGACAAATCCACCTCTCGGGTCGCTACGTGGACCGAGTGTGCGGTCGGCAACAGGGACACCATGCTTCGCTGCCCTGCTGCGACGAGACATCTCCCTCGTTCCGCAATCACCTCTGCGGCTGCGGCATCCTCCAGGAATGCGAGCCCTTCGAGCCGGTGTCGCTGTCTGTCGCCGGTGACAAGAGAATAGGCCCAGATACACTCTTGTCCCAGGATATAGGCCTTTTCGCGAATCATCACGGGAGAGGAAAAGAAACCAAGTCGCTCGGTCAGTTCGATCTTATCTATAGGCTCCCCGTCCGACATGCGTCGCACAATGAACGCGTTTCCTTCGTAGGACATCAGAATGTCGCCCGCTGCGAGTATACCCGGCACGGACAAATCATCGGGAGACACCGGGGGCCGTATCCATTTGCGCCATCCGCCGAGACCTAGTCCTTCAGTCGCTTCCGCACTCAAGAGTCCGCCGCACGATCGGCAGTACCGGGCCAGGAGCTGGTTGCGCGCGGCACAGGTAGGGCATAATCGGACTATTCGTCCCGAGTGCCTGCAGACGTAGTACTCGGCAACAGGATCTTCCGGATTATTGCCGGCCGGCCCGTTCTCACATTTCAACCCGGTTTCGGCCGGACCTGCCGGCACTTCACAGGTTCGGTAAGGACAGCCGTCGATGGAATCGCTCATCGGCACTCCTCGGCTACCCCGGTCGATTGGTTGAAGGCATGTCCGTCAATTTCAAGATTGTATTGTTGTTGCAAAATGAGATCCTAATGGGTTCAACTGGTAACAACCATTATTAAGCTCTTCGATCAGGACCTGCTCAAAGGCCGCTTCCCGGTTCTCTCGGAACCGGGTTGAACATGTGTTTCGAGCTCTGGTAAAATAGGCCCGGGAGACTTATCGGCGTTCTGGAACAGGTATGTTCCGTAGGTGGTCTCCCGGTAGTCTCGGTCCTCATTCTCAGGCACGAGCTCGTGCCCGGACGAGACGGCGCAGGTTTAGCTAAGGTGAGCTGCTACGGATACCGATGAACTCTACCTTGCAGGATGAACATGCCGGTCATTCTCTCGACACAGAAAATGTCCCACAAGATGCGATATGTCGTGGGGCGAAACTCGGGGTGCATCGGGGGGCTGCCGACAACCTCGGTGTGACACGATAGTCATGTCGGCATATTCGTGACCCTCTTCCCCTTGAACTGTTTCCTTGCCGGGTCTTGAAACTGTTTACGCGGTTTTGCGGCCGGTGCCATATCATAGCTCCGCTCTTCCCCCCTCGGGTGATGCTCGTAGCTTGAAAAATAGCTGTGGCCCGATTATCAGCCCGGCCGACACGTCCGTCAAGAGGGAAAAATTAGGTATTCAAAGGGTATGCTTATTACCCCTGCCGGCCGTCGGCTCGATCCCATGAGTCGTGCCTAATTGCATAATATACTCTGGTGTTATGGCAATAAAACATGGCAAAGATACACACTCACGCGAGCGTGACCGAAGAAAGCCCTCTGACCCCCCGTTTCACAAATTCGAGGCAACAAGAGCGAGCAGCGTTTGGCTTTGAAAGCCCTTATGGTTCTGGCGACCGCGTCGGATCAGAGGACGAAAATAGGAAAGCGAGAGCTTGAGAGCGCTCTGCCGGAGGGGTCAAGCAGCCCACTCCGTATACGAGCCCGCAATTGGAAAGAGTGAGGTACGCGCCCCGACCGAGAGCGACTCCGATTTATGATGAGGGCAAAGGTAAATGGATTTTGGCTATGCTTGATCAGGATGCCCCCCGGGTTACTCCGCAAAGATGGCCGCTCTGGTAAGCAAAGCCAAGTCTTACCGTTCTTAACGGAAGAGAGATGCCGTTTACGATATCGGTTCTATCTCGCAATGGCGTCGCGAATTCAGAATCTAATGCAGAGCCGGTGCGGATTTGTGGTTCCGGGGAGGTTTGCGTATGATCCATACGGTACCGGCGAGAGCCACGAGGATCACTGCTTGGATGTAAAAGGCATCGCTGAAGGCCAGAATGGTCGCCTGTCGCTGGAGCTCCTGATAAATCGCTGCTGCCGCCGTTTGGCTGTGGGTGGTGAGAGCCCCCATCTTGAGGCTGAGATAGGATTGCATTTGCTCTAGAGAAAATGAAAAGTTGGGGCTGAACGGCGTGAGATGATCGACCAGGCGATATTGATGAAACTGGCTTCTCCTTTCGAGTATGGTGCCGATGAAGGCCACGCCGAACGATCCCCCCAGATTTCTCAAGAGGTTGAAAATGCTTGAAGCGTTGTTCATCTCCCCGAGAGGGACGTAGGCCATGGTGAGATAGGTCACGGCCACAAAAATGAAGGGCATACCGATCCCCTGCAGTGCTCGACCTATCACCGCTGTGCGAAAGTCGATGGTTCCATTGAACCCCGCCATATAGTAGATGGAATAGGCGGTGACGATCAGACCGAATGCCAAGAGTAAGCGCCCGTCAAATCGCTCGGAAAGTCTCCCCGCGAACGGCAGGGTGACCAATGTTATGGCTCCTCCCGGCCCCAGGACAAGCCCGGCAAGAAATGCCGTATAACCCATCACGGTTTGCAGGTAAAGCGGCAGAAGGACCAGTGAACCCAAGAATGAGAAGAATGTCAGGAACATGATCGAGCTGCCCGTGGCAAAGCTCCGATCCTTGAAGACTCTCAAGTCCAAAATGGGGCGATCTTGATAAAGCTCATGGAAGACCAGGGCGACGAGACAGACGATCGCAGTCACCGTGAGAGACAAAATGAATGTGGAGGAGAACCAGTCATCACGCTGCCCCTTGTCCAGAACGATTTGCAGGCTTCCCAGACCAACGGCCAGGAGCCCGAGACCGACGTAGTCTATTTTTTCCCCTTGGATTCGTCGCTCCTGATATGACGGGTCATACACGAACAGCGAGATCAGAATCGCCGCAACAATGCCGACGGGAAGATTGATATAGAAAATCCATCGCCACGAATAATTATCCGTCAAATAGCCGCCGACCAGCGGCCCCAGGATGGGTCCCAAGACCACGCCCATCCCGAAGATTCCCATTGCCAGCCCACGCTCCTCCGGGGGGAAAGTCTCCATAAGAATGGCCTGGGACATGGGCTGAAGACCGCCGCCTCCGATTCCTTGGATGACCCTGAAGACAATGATCTCCGTCAAGTTGACTGCCAGGCCGCAGAGCACCGAGCTTGCCGTGAAAAGGGCGATGGACAACAGGAGGAACCTCTTGCGTCCGAAGGCTCGGGACAGCCAGCCGCTCATGGGAATGACGATAGCGTTGGAGACCAGATATGAGGTCAGCACCCAGGTGACCTCATCCTGTCCTGCCGAAAGGCTGCCCTGAATATGGGGCAACGACACGTTGGCCACGCTCGTGTCCAGGATCTCAATGAGCGTCGGCAACATGACCGAGAGTGTTATGAGCCATCGATTGACATTCCTGTTGTCCACGTGAATCACCTGACGTATATCGTGGGAACCACGCTCATGCCGATACGCAAAGCCGGCAATGCTTTTTCGTCGGTCGCGTTAAGGGTTATTTTCACGGGAACACGCTGAACCACTTTGACAAAGTTTCCCGTAGCATTTTCCGGCGGAAAGAGAGAGAACGCCGCGCCCGTTCCGGCCATTACAGAATCAACTTTCCCTTTGAGGGTAATACCGGGGAAAGTGTCCACCGAAATGTCCACTCGTTGACCCGGCCGCACGTCCGTCAATTCCGTTTCCTTGAAATTTGCCGTGATCCAGACATCTCGGCGATCCAGGGGAACCATGGCGAAAAGCTGTTGGCCTGAAGATACGAACTGCCCTGCCTCAATTCTCTTTCTCGTCACGTAGCCGTTCGTTGGCGAACGGATCGTGGTGTAACTCAGGTTCAGCTCCGCCTCTTTCACTTGCGCCTGGGCTAATGCAACCTTCGCCTGCTGGGCGTCGGTCTCTCTGGCCTTGATCTCGGCTTGTTCTTTTCCTGTCGCGGCCAGGGCAACGTCCGCTTGCCGGGACCGAATTTCCGATTCTTGCGAAGCTCGTTGTTCTTTGACGGCACCCAGTCTCGCTTGCGCAGCCCTTAATTGAGCCTGCATCGCATCATAAGCCGACACGGCATTATCGAGAGCCTGTTGTGACACCGCTCCACTCTTCCGAAGCGACTTCTGACGCTCCAGCTCCAAAGCGGCCAAATGATACTGGGCCTGCAGTTGCTTGACGTTCTGATCGGCTGCGTGCTCCTCTTGAAGCAATTGATCCAGGGTCTTTCGCAAGCTTTCCAGCCGACCCTCGGCTCCTCGCACTTGTTCTACCGTCTGCGAGAGCTGGAGAGGCACTCCCAATTGCAGCGAGGTCAAGGTGAATCTGTTTTGAGCCAACGTCGCCTTCGCCTGTGCCAGAGCTACCTCGTAGGGGACGGGATCAAGCTCCAGCAGAGGATCCCCTCGCTTCACGAACTGATTGTCGTCGACGAACACCTGGTTCACATAACCGGACACACGAGGCGTGATCGTGTAAATATGGCCGTCCACTGCAGCGTCGTCAGTGGAGACTTGATTCCTGGTCTGCAGGTAGTACCCGCCGGCACCGCTCACGACAAAGAGGGTCGCCGCAACAACCGCTATGAATTTATATTTTTTCAAATCCACTGCCATGAATTCTCTCACTCTCCTCTCAAGCGCACATCCAATACCTTCATGGTGCGTTATTATGGCTCTCCTGCAAGTAATCTCATGAAGGTGCTATCGGTCCCTGAAATCGCCTAATCCAACTCCGTTTCTTCATCAGTTGTCCCACGGCGCCCCGATCGCGTCCCGTCATCGGCCGACGAATGACCAAGGTTGCACATGATTTGCCCCAGAATCCGCTTCAAGGCCGAGACGTCCTTATCGGTCAACCGGTCAAAGGCTTGATCGAGAAAGTCCGCGGCAATGGGTATCAACTCAAGCTCGAGCTCCTTGCCTGCTTCGGTGAGGTAAATCCGTTGGCATCTCTTGTCATTGCGGTCCGCTTTCCGCTGAATCAATCGGCGCTTTTCCATGAGGTCCAGAATCCTGGTTATATTGTGTCGGTCCTTTTCCGTCTTTTCTGCAAGTCGGCTTTGATGCACTCCTTCTCTTTCCCACAAGGATCCAAGAACCGACCACTGTTCGGGTGTTACGTCCAACCCTTTGGCTTGAAAGGCCCTGCGGAGCCCGGCCTTAAGGAGTACGGCCGTTCGGTAGATGAGAAATCCGGGTGACTCATTTCTTGGAAATACGCCGATCTCGGGCATGACCTTTCCTCCGTTTAGGACCAACTCCGTCGAATCCCGTTGTCCTGACAACGGTGTTATGACAACAATAGGACTTCCTCCCACCAAGTCAACGATCGGGTGAGAGAAAACTCTCCCTGTGTAGTATAGGGGTGTCCGCACATCGTGACAGTCATGATGCTCGAGTCTTCTCCCCGCCCAAGGGGTGTCGAGCGGGAACGATAGTCATGTTTTGATCGGGCAACAGCGAGATCCCCCGAACACCCGCCCAACTGAATCTCCACAATCGGCCAACCGTTGGTAGACCTTGAAAAGCGCCCGCCAACATGGCAGTGGTATAGTGGAGCGCTCTGAAAATTGCGGGAAGCGAAGAGCGCCAGGGGGTCCGGGGAAGGACCGCCAGGGACCGGGTGCGCCGTAAGTCGGCAAATACTGAGGAGGTTTCCGATGGCCGAATCGATCGATGAAAAGCACGTAATGAAGGTGCTTATCCAACTCGCGGAAGAAGAGAACAGATTGACCGAGACGGTGATCGGATTGATGGGCAAGACCAACGAGCTTGCGGAAAAGAGGACCGCCAGCGCTGAATCCCGTACCGACCTTGCCGACGAACGGACGAGACTGGCACGGGAGCAAACGATGTTCACCGGAAAGAGCACCGAGCTTGCGGAACATCGTACCACCTTGGCCGGTACCCGAACGAAATTGTCCGAGGTCCGCACCAACCTTGCCGAAAAGAGAACGGAACTGTCTGAGGAGCGAACATCTCTGGCCGGTCAAAGGACGGACTTGGCCGACAAGAGAACCGGTCTGTCGGATCGCAGGACGCATCTGGCCAAAGAACGCAACGACCTCGCGGAAGATAGGACTTTTCTGTCCACCTATCGGTCTATCCTCGCCAAAGGCAGAACGGAGCTTGCCTTCATACGTACAGGTCTGGCTTTCACCACACTGGGTCTCGGTCTGATTCGCTATTTCGGGTTGGGGCTATGGACCTTTCTCGACGGCGGTTTGGTGGTCGCCGGAGTGGCCGCTACGCTCTTCGGTCTCAAGGGGTACGTCGTCACCAGAGGGTACGAGCGCATGCTCTTCCCGAAGCTCTCCAAAGTCGTTGCAGAAGTGGCTTCCGCCGTGAAGCCGGGCGGTACCTCGTGATGCCATTTCGCTATTCAACAGGTAATTCGGACGGCATGTCTCTTCCGCTGCGAACGGCACGACCTGACTTCGTTTCAGAGACGTGCCGTCCGTGTCGTGAAGTCACATTGTTAATTGCGAAATGGTATGAACATGCTGTTCTGGACGATCCCTCGTCCTTTGATGCAGGAGGGTAGGGGGGCATGAAAGGCTGTGAGGAGACGTTATCTCTCAGTGCTTTAGCGGCTGCTATCGTTTCGGCGGTCTGCGGAGAGACTTCGGCGGCGCCGGTCCGTCCGCGACTAGTGTTGCGTTCCGTAAGTAAAGGTGGTATAGAAGGAGGCCATGGAGGTGAGGCATGGCCAAGAAATCGGTCAAGTTCGAGTTGAGCGTCCAAGAGGTATCTACGTTGCGGATGTGGGTCGGATCTCATCGGACCC